>NZ_JBVIBD010000004.1:431389-508427 GCF_055573595.1 Streptomyces sp. NPDC030165
GTGCGCGCCGTCTTTTGGCTTCTTCGTTTTTTTTTCTGGTGTGGGTTTGTTTTTACCGGCTGGGCGTGTGTTGCGTTGTTTTGCCTCCCCCCCCCCCCCGCCCGCGTCGTACGCCGCCTTCCGGGCGGTGTTCCGCTACGCCTTGAGGTGGCCGCCCATCCACTCCAAGGCGGCGGGTATCTCACGGCGCCAGGTGTTGAAGTTGTGGCCGCCGCTGTCGAGGATGATCGACGCGATCCGGCCGGGCGACTTGGTCTGCTGGATGAACTTCAGCGTGTCCTTGTAGTTGTCCTCGCCCTGCTTACTGGAGGTGACGAGGAGGTTCACCGGCGCCGCGGGCAGGTTCTGCTGCCGCCACAGCAGGTTGTTCTCCCGCTCCAGCTGCTTGTCGCCGCCGAAGAGCGCGCCGGTCGAGGCGTCGAGCGGGGCCTTGTACGCGCCGGAGAGGGCCACGCCGGTGGAGAACGCCTTCGGGTAGCGCATCGGCATCTTCAGGGCGCAGTAGCCGCCCGTGGAGTCCCCTATGACGCCCCAGTTCCTGGCGTCGGTGCCCACCCGGTAGTGGCTGGATATGTCGTGCCGCACGTCATGGGTGAAGAACGTCTCGGTCTGCGGGCCGTTCGGGACGTCCACGCACTCCGTGTCCCGCGGCGGCGCGACGGTCGGGCGCATCATGACCAGTATCGTCGGCTGCATCTTCTTCTTGCGGACCAGTTCGTGCTGGGTCTGCGGGAAGTGCAGCTTCTTGTAGAGGGCCTGTGCGGTGCCCGGGTAGCCGGTCAGCACCACGGAGGCGGGGAAGCGCTTCTTCGCGTACTTCGGCTGGAAGTACTGCGGCGGCAGGTAGACGAACGCCGGGCTGTTGATCTTGGATTTCTCGCCCTGGAGCACGACCTTGTCTATCCGGCCGCCCACGTGCGGCTTGGACCCGCCGGGTACGCCGACGTGCTCGCTGCCCAGCATCTTCAGCTTGGTGCCGTTCGGCCCGGTCTCGTAATTCGTCACCACGCCCGGCTCCTGCTCCTGGCCGAACAGGTCCGCCCACGATGCGTAGAAACCGAACGAATTGTTCGCGAAGAGGCCGATCGACGCGAAGATCGACAGCTGGGTCGCCAGCAGCAGGCCGATGCGGCCGAGGACCGTGCGCCAGTTCTGCCGGGACAGGCGCGGCCACAGCCAGATGGTGAGAGCAAAGAGTGCTACCGCGAAAAGGACGGCCAAGAGCAGCACTTTTTTACTGGTGAGACCCATGTGGTGCTTTCTTCCGGGCGGCCGGTCATCCGTGCCGCAGATGGAACCCCGGGCCCTGAAACGCCGTCATACAGGGCGCAAAAGTCCAGATGCTGCGACTAAGACTCGCACGTTCTCTCGACCGGGGCGACGGGAAAGTAATGTCTGACAGGCTAGATGGCGAAAAGTCCGGGACGGTTGCGTGGTGTCCGCCACGCTGGCTGCGCGGCCCCCGCCCGGAAAAGGTGCCGCCACTGGTAGGGACGGCCGGAGCGGTCGTCGGACTGCTGAACCTGGTTGCCGGGCTGTTTCCCCGCTTCCGGCACAGCAGGCTCCATGCCTTGGCGGAGGTCCTGCCGGGCACCGTGAGCGCCCTGGCAGCGGCCTCCTCCATCGTCGTCGGCATCCTGCTGCTGATGCTCGCCCACGGGCTCAAACGGCGTAAGCGCCGGGCCTGGGTGGCGGCCGTCGCGCTGCTCCCGGTGGGCATCGCCGCCCAGCTGGTCTACCGGCACTCCGTCGTCGGCGCGGCCCTCTCGCTGGCCCTGCTGGCCTTCCTGGTGTGGCACCGGCGCGCCTTCGGTGCTCTGCCGGACCCGCGCAGCCGGGTGAAGGCCCTGCTGAACTTCGTCGCCCTCGGCGGCATCAGCTTCGGCCTCGGCCTGGTGATCGTGAACTCCCATCCGCACAAGATCATCGGCGATCCGTCGGTGTGGGAGCGGTTCAAGCACGTCATGTGGGGCCTCTTCGGCTTCGAGGGCCCGGTCCGGTACGTGAACAACGTCGACTACACCGTCGGCTACTCGCTCGGCGCGCTCGGCCTGCTGACCGTCGCCACCACCGCCTACCTGGCCTTCCGCCCCGAGCACCCGGCCGCCCGGCTCACCGAGCAGGACGAGGAACAGCTGCGGGAACTGCTCGCCAGGCACGGCGGCCGCGACTCCCTCGGCTACTTCGCGCTCCGCCGCGACAAGGGCGTGGTCTTCTCGCCGACCGGCAAGGCCGCCGTCTGCTACCGGGTCATATCCGGCGTGATGCTCGCCAGCGGCGACCCGATCGGCGACGTGGAGGCCTGGCCGGGCGCCATCGAGCGCTTCATGGAGGAGGCGCGGGCGCACTCCTGGACCCCGGCCGTCACCGGCTGCAGCGAGACCGGCGGGCAGGTCTGGACCCGCGAGACCGGCATGGACGCGCTGGAGCTGGGCGACGAGGCGATCGTCGACGTGGCGGACTTCACCCTCACCGGCCGTGCGATGCGCAACGTACGCCAGATGGTCAAGCGCATCGAGCGCAACGGGTACGAGACCCGGGTGCGGCGGGTACGCGACCTGGAGCCCGAGGAGCTGGCGCGCGTCCAGAAGGCGGCCGACGCCTGGCGCGACACCGACACCGAGCGCGGCTTCTCCATGGCGCTGGGCCGTATCGACGCCGAGCAGGACGGGGACGCGGTGATCGCCACCGCGCACCTGGCGCCGGCCGAGGGTGAGGAGCCCGGCCCGTTCGGAGACCTGAAGGCGATGCAGCACTACGTACCGTGGGGCAAGGACGGCATCTCGCTGGAGCTGATGCGCCGCGACCGTTCCGCCGACCCCGGGATGAACGAGCTGCTGATCGTGGCCTCCCTCCAGGCGGCGCCGGATCTGAAGATCAAGCAGGTATCGCTGAACTTCGCGGTCTTCCGCTCCTCCCTGGAGCGCGGCGAGAAGCTGGGCGCGGGGCCGGTGATCCGGGTCTGGCGCGGCATGCTGATCTTCCTGTCCCGCTGGTACCAGATCGAGTCGCTGTACAAGTTCAACGACAAGTTCCGCCCGCGCTGGGAGCCGCGCTTCGTGGTCTTCCGCAACAGCCGGGACATCCCGCGCATCGGCCTGGCCGCCCTCCAGGCCGAGGGCTACCTGGAGCTGAGCCTGCCCCGCGCGCTGCGCCGCAAGAAGGCCCCCGAGCCGCGGCCGTGCGCGCACACCCAGAAGCCGATCAGCGCGGAACAGGTCGAACCGGCCGCGTAGCGACGCTACGTTCCCGTCGTGCCGCCCGCTCCTCCCGGGGGTGGGCGGCGCCCGTACCGCAGACGCCTAGGCTGGGGGCATGAGTACCTTGCGCGGCCGGGTGGCCGGACTTCCGGACTGGGACCGCTGCGCGGTGATGGGCGTGGTGAACGTGACGCCCGATTCGTTCTCCGACGGCGGGCAGTGGTTCGACACCGAGCTGGCCGTCAAGCACGGCCTGGACCTGGTGGCGCAGGGCGCCGACCTGGTGGACGTGGGCGGCGAGTCGACGCGCCCCGGCGCGGCCCGGGTGGACGAGGCGGAGGAACTGCGCCGGGTCGTCCCCGTCGTACGGGAGCTGTGCGCCGCCGGGGCCATGGTCTCCGTGGACACCATGCGCGCCTCGGTGGCCGAGCAGGCCGTGGCGGCCGGCGCGCGGCTGGTCAACGACGTCAGCGCGGGCGCGGCCGACCCGGCGATGGTGCCGGTGGTTGCCGCGGCCGGGGTGCCTTTCGTGGTGATGCACTGGCGCGGCCGGTCCATCGACATGAACAACCGGGCCGTGTACGGGGACGTCGTCACCGAGGTGCTCGGCGAACTGCGCCAGAGCCTGGACCGGGCGGTCGACGGCGGCATCGACCCCGAGCGCATCGTCGTCGACCCCGGACTGGGCTTCGCCAAGGAGGCCGGGCACGACCTGGCGCTGATCGCGCACCTGGCGCGGCTGCGGGAGCTGGGCCGCCCCCTGCTGGTGGCCGCTTCGCGCAAACGTTTCCTGGGCAGGGTGCTGGCAGGGGACGCACAGGCCGCTCCGCCGCCCGCCCGCGAGCGGGACGCGGCGACGGCCGCGGTCTCGGCGATGGTCGCGCGGGAGGGAGCCTGGGCGGTGCGGGTGCACGAGGTACGGGCCAGCGCGGACGCGGTACGGGTCGCCCGCGCCGTGGAGGGCGCGGCACAGGTGACGGGCGGAACGAGTGTGACGGGCGCCGCGGGTGCGGCGGACGCGACGGGAGCGGTGTGACTCCACGTACGGACATCGAGCTGGTCGAGCAGGCGAACACCGACCTGTACGAGGCCATGGAGCGCGGTGACCACGCGGCCATGTCCGAGATGTGGATGGACGGCCAGGTGAGCGTGGTGCACCCGGGCTGGCCGGTGCTGCGCGGGCGCGGCGAGGTGCTGCGCTCGTACGCCCTGATCATGGCGAACACCGAGTACATCCAGTTCTTCCTGACGGATGTGGAGATCGATGTCCTCGGTGACACCGCGCTGGTCACCTGCACCGAGAACATCCTCAGCGGCGGGCCCGCGGAGGAGGACGGTTCGGTCGGGCCGCTGATCGGCCAGCTCGTGGTCGCGACCAACGTCTTCCGGCGTACGGAGGAGGGCTGGCGGGTCTGGTCGCACCACGGCTCTCCCGTCCTGGCCGATCAGGACGACGACGGGGACGGCGGCGCCGATGACGCCCGCGACGACGACGGGCCGGGTGCCGGGGGCGTGGGCGGCGGCGTCTGAACGTGAAGCTCGCGTGAAGTCTTGGCGCGGTTTCACCGGCGCTGTGTGGCTGTTCCGTGGACGTACGGTGACCACCGCCAGGTCGTCGGCCTGCGAAGACGCCGCCGTACCCGTCAGCGGGAAGCGTCAGCGAGGTCGACTCCGGCGCACCCGTTCGAGCCAAGTGCTGCACGGGTAGGGGTGGGACCGCGGACCCACGGGTAGTGCCCGCGCGGACGACCGCGTGCACGGCCCGGCAGAGCCGCCTAGCAGTCGTACGGGGCCTTGTCCATGGCCCCCGTGGGCAAGCACTGTCGGTGCTCGCAGGTAGATTCGATGACGGGGCGGTGCGCCGGACGAGACTCTGGTTCCCGCCCGCAATTCCGACGATCAGTGGTACCAGAGGTGCCAATGGGACCAGTGGGAGTGTGATTCGCGTGGATCGTGTCGCGCTGCGTGGGCTGAAGGCCAGAGGGCACCACGGGGTCTTCCCCCGGGAACGCGAAGAGGGCCAGACCTTCATCGTGGACCTGGTGCTGGGCCTGGACACCCGCCCGGCGGCGGCGACCGACGACCTCGCGAAGACCGTGCATTACGGCGTCGTGGCGGAGGAGGTCGTGGCCGTCGTCGAGGGCGAGCCCGTCGACCTCATCGAGACGCTCGCGGAGCGCATCGCCGGCCAGTGCCTCAAGCACGAGGGGGTGCAGGAGGTGGAGGTGGTCGTCCACAAGCCGGACGCCCCGATCACCGTCCCCTTTGACGACGTGACCATCACCATCACCCGGAGCCGAGTATGACCAGCAGTGACCCGACCGTACAGCCGGTGCCCACGTCCGTGGTGGAGCGGGTGGACGCCGCGGACGTGACGCTCTCCAACCCGAAACGCGCCGTGATCTCCCTCGGCAGCAACCTCGGCAACCGCCTGGAGACCCTCCAGGGCGCCATCGACGCGCTGGAGGACACCCCGGGCGTCCGCGTCAAGGCCGTCTCGCCGGTGTACGAGACCGAGCCGTGGGGCGTCGACCCGGGCTCGCAGCCGACGTACTTCAACGCGGTGGTGCTCATCAAGACGACGCTGCCGCCCGCCTCGCTGCTGGAGCGCGGCCACGCGATCGAGGAGGCCTTCGAGCGCGTCCGCGACGAGCGCTGGGGACCGCGCACGATCGACGTGGACATCCTCGCGTACCAGGACGTCGTCTCCGAGGACCCGCTGCTGACCCTGCCCCACCCGCGGGCCCACGAGCGTGCCTTCGTGCTGGTGCCGTGGCACGACGTCGACCCGGAGGCGGTGGTCCCGGGCCGCGGCGCGGTGGTGGAACTGCTCTCGGCGGTCGGCCGCGAGGGTGTCGTACCGCGCGTGGACCTGGAACTCCGGCTGCCCGAGTAATCGTTGGGCCGGTGGGTACGGCGCGAGCGCCCGCGGACGCCGGTGCCGTACGGCGTACCGGACCTGCCGTGACGCACGGAAACCGCACGATCACGCGTATACCTGTATTCCGCACCACACGTACGAGGACGAGGGCACAAGGGGCGAACGCTCGGTGAAGCAGCTACACATCAAGGTGCTGGTCGGGCTGTTCCTGGCGGCCGGGGTGCTGGCATGGGCCGGCGCCCGGCTGTGGGACTCCTTCGGCACGCTGCCCAGCGTGCCGCTGGCCGCCCCCGTCGTACTGGCCCTGATCGCCGCCGTACTGGCCGCCACCGCCGTCTCCCTGCGCTCCCGCCTGAAGGCCCAGCGCGAACGCCGCCCCGACGCCCGCGGCGTCGACCCGCTGGTCGCCGCACGCGCCGTCGTCTTCGGCCAGGCGAGCGCCCTGGTGGCCTCCCTGGCGGCCGGCGTGTACGGCGGCGTCGGCGTCTTCCTGCTCACCACGGACTTCGGCGTCGACCCCCGCCGCGCCCAGGCCATCCACGCCGGCTTCTCCGTCCTGGCCGGCGCAGCGGTGGTAGCGGCCGCCCTCTTCCTGGAACGCGTGTGCAAGCTCCCGGAGGACGACGATGAGGCGGGGGCGAGCGCGGCGTAGGCGGCGGGCCGGCGGACCCGGGGCGCGGGGCGGGGCCAGGCTTCACCTTCGGGTCGCGGTTGCGGGCGCGGCGCGATTCGGGCTCGTAGGCGCCCCCTCGTCCGGCCCGTCTGGCTCGTCTGGCCCGGGTGGTGACGGCTCAGGGCAGGCCGAATCCAGCCCCTCCGGCGTTTGAGGACGAGCGGCCGCCAGGCCGCGATACCCCCAGCCCGAGCCGACCCGCACCCGCCTGGCGGCCGGACCGTCAGCCACCGCCCCGCGCGCCGCGCGGCTACCCGGCGGCCGGACCGCGCATCCGCCACCGACCAGCCCTCCCCCGCCTGGCGCGGCTACGAGCCGGGAACGCTTTCCACCACGACCTCGCCGCGCGCCGAGCGCCCCGCGTCGGCCGCCGTGGACCGCCGCAACGCCGCATGGAGCCCCGCAGGCGTCAGCACGCCGAGGAATCGTTCCTCCTCCAGCACCGCGATCCACCCGGCGTCATGCTGGAGCATCGTGCTGAACGCCTGCTTCAGCGGCGCCCCGAGCGGCAGCCACGCGTCCATGCGCCGTGCGTGGTCCCGTACCTCACGCCCGGTCCGGGCCCCGGCCTCGGTCCCGGTCTCGGCCCCCGCCCCGCCCGTTCCGGCGGCCAGCCCGGCCCCGGAGACCCATCCGTGCAGGCCGCCGTCCGCGTCGAGGACCACGGCCCACGCCGCACCCTCCTCCGCGAGCCGCGCCGCCGCCCGCGCCGCGTCGTCGTCGAGCCGGACCACCGGCGGCTGCTCCAGGTCGCCGGTCTCGATCGGCGTCACCGACAGCCGCTTGAGCCCGCGGTCGGCGCCGACGAACTCCGCGACGTACGGGGTGGCCGGTGCCCCCAGCACCGTGGCCGGGGTGTCGAACTGCTCGACGCGGCCCGCCCCGTAGACCGCGATGCGGTCACCGAGCCGTACGGCTTCCTCGATGTCATGGGTGACGAAGAGCACCGTCTTGTGGAGCGTGGACTGCAGTCGCAGGAACTCGGTCTGGAGGTGTTCGCGGACGACCGGGTCGACCGCGCCGAACGGCTCGTCCATCAGCAGGACGGGCGGGTCGGCGGCGAGCGCGCGGGCGACGCCCACGCGCTGGCGCTGCCCGCCGGAGAGCTGGTCGGGGTAGCGGTCCCCGTACTGCGAGGGGTCGAGGCCGACCAGGTCGAGGAGTTCGGCGGCGCGGTCCCTGGCCTTCTTGCGCGGCCAGCCGAGCAGGTGCGGGACGGTCGCGGTGTTGTCCAGCACGGTCTTGTGCGGGAAGAGGCCGACCTGCTGGATGACGTAGCCGATGCGGCGGCGCAGTTCGACGGGGTCGATGGTCGATATGTCCGCGCCGTCGAGGTGGATCCGGCCGCTGGTCGGTTCGATGAGCCGGTTGACCATCTTCATCGTGGTGGTCTTGCCGCAGCCGGACGGCCCGACGAGGGTGACCAGCTCGCCCTCCGTTACCTCGAACGAGAGGTCGTCGACGGCGGTGGTGCCGTCGTCGTAGCGCTTGGTGACGTGTTCAAAACGGATCATGGTGGTTCCCCAGTGTGGACGGTCGCCGGCCGGGTAGGCGCGCTGTGCTCACCGGCTCCTACCCGCCGAAACCGCCCCGTCGCGGCTGTCTTGTCACGACTGGATGGCGGGCCGGCCGGATTGTCAGTGGTGGGGGATAGGGTCGCAGACAGTCACCGAAAATGTGAGCGACAGGGCGGGGAGGTGACCGCGGGTGAGTGCACAGAACTGCCTGGAGGCGAACGACTGGATCTGCGGTGAGTATGTCCGGACGCGCAGCCAGGAGTTGGTGGACGCGACCGTTCAGCACGTGGGCATCACGCTGGTGTCCGTCGTCATCGGACTGCTGGTCGCCTTTCCGCTGGCGCTCGTGGCCCGCCGCTGGCGGGCCGCTGCCGGTCCGGTCCTCGGGCTGACGACGATTTTGTACACGGTCCCGTCGCTGGCGATGTTCGCTTTGCTGACGCCGGTGTTCGGGGTCTCGGCCGCCGTGGTCGTCACGGGCCTGGTGCTGTATTCGCTGACGATCCTGGTGCGCAACATACTCGCCGGGCTGGAGTCGGTGCCGCAGGAGGTCCGCGAGGCGGCGCGCGGCATGGGGTACGGCCCCGTGAAGCTGCTGTTCGGTGTCGAACTCCCGCTGGCGCTGCCCGCGTTGACGGCCGGTCTGCGGATCGCGACGGTCTCGACGGTGGCGATGACGACGATCGGCGCGGTGGTCGGTTACGGCGGCCTGGGGAACCTCATATCCAGCGGTATGGAGGGCTTCTTCAAGGCGGAGGTGCTGACGGCGTCGGTGCTGTGCGTGCTGCTGGCGGTGGTCGCCGACGTCCTGCTGATCGGCCTTCAGCGGCTGCTGACGCCGTGGACCAGGGCGCAGGCGCGGGTGCGGTCCCGCGCACGGCGCGAGCGGCGGGCCGCGGGCCGGGCGAAGAAGGTGGTGGCTTGAGGCGATGGACGCGATGACGGGTGCTTGGGACTGGCTGGCGGCCTCGGCCAACTGGGCCGGGGAGAAAGGGGTGTGGCACCGTCTCGGCGAGCATGTCTACCTCAGCGCGATGTGCCTGGCGATCTCCTGCCTGACAGCCCTGCCGGTCGCCCTGTACCTGGGCCACATCGGCAAGGGCGGCGCGCTGGCGGTCAACATCTCCAACGTGGGGCGCGCGGTGCCGACGTTCGCCGTACTGGTCCTGCTGACGCTCAGTCCGCTGGGTACGGCGGGGGACTGGCCGACGATCATCGCGCTGGTGCTGTTCGCGGTGCCGCCGCTGCTGACCAACGCGTACGTGGGGATGCGGGAGGCCGACCGGGACGTGGTCGAGGCGGCGCGCGGGATGGGCATGTCCGGGCCGCAGTTGCTGCTGCGGGTCGAGCTGCCGCTCGCCTACCCGTTGATCATGACGGGCCTGCGCTCCGCCGGCGTCCAGGTCGTGGCCACGGCGACCCTGGCCGCGCTGGCGGGTGGCGGGGGCCTCGGCCGCATCATCACCGCCGGCTTCGGCAACTACAACACGCCGCAGGTGGTCGCGGGCGCGGTGCTGGTCGCCGTACTGGCACTGCTGGTCGAGGGGCTGCTGGTGCTGGTGGACCGGGCCTTCGACCCGATGCGCCGGAGCCGCGGCCGAGCGCGGAAGTCCCGTGGGCCGACGGATGACAAGGCCCCGGCCGGGAGCCCCGCGTAGGCCCGGGCGGGTGCGGCGGTGGGCATGGACGGGCGTGGCGGTGGGCGCCGGTCGCCCATGCGGACACGCCGGTCGCTCGTACGGACACGCCGGCCGGCCATACGGACACGGCGGTCGGCCGGAGCGGTGTGGTGGTCGGCCCGGTGGCGAGGCGGCTCCGGTCTCCGGGGCCTTACACGAACCGCACATGGACTTTTCCTCTCTCCTCCTTGGATGGTGAATCGGTATGAATCAGGACCCGAACAGTCAGCGCCCCGGCCATCACACCCACCCCGGCCGCAAGCCGTCGCGTGCGGCGCGGGCGGCGCTCGCCGCGGGGGCCGTGCTCGCGCTGGCGGGCGGGCTGGCCGCCTGTGGCGGGAAGAGCCTGGAGGAGAAGGGAGGAGCCAAGAGCGGTGGGGGGAAGGGGGACATCGTCATCGGGTCGGCCGGTTTCACCGAGTCGAAGGTGCTCGCGGAGATCTATTCCAAGATCCTTTCCGATGCGGGATACCACGCCACCGTCAAGACGCTCGCCAATCGCGAGCTGTACGAGCCGGCGCTGGAGAAGGGCCAGATCGACGTCGTACCGGAATACGCCTCGACCCTCGCCGAATTCCTCAACGCCAAGAAGAACGGGCCGGACGCGAAGCCCGTCGCCTCCAGCGACATCGGCAAGACCGTCACGGCGTTGAAGGCGCTCGCCGGGCCCCGCGGACTGAAGGTGCTGCCGGCCGGGGAGGCGACGGACCAGAACGCGTTCGCGGTGACGAAGGAATTCGCCGACCGGTACCACCTCAAGACGCTCTCCGACCTCGGCCGCTCCAAGCAGAAGATCAAGTTGGCGGCGGGTGAGGAGTGCGAGACGCGGCCGTTCTGCAAGCCGGGCCTGGAGAAGGTCTACGGCATAGACGTGACGGGCATCGACCCGAAGGGCGTCGGCACCACGCAGGCCAAGCAGGCCGTCAAGGACGGCACGGACCAGATGGTGCTGACCACGACGACGGACGCCACCCTCGACAACTTCGGCCTGGTGCTGCTCAAGGACGACAAGAAGCTGCAGAATGCCGACAATGTGCTGCCCGTGGTGAATGCCGAGAGCGCCGGTGACAAGGAGATCGAGGCGGCACTCGGCAAGCTCACGGAGAAGCTGACGACCGCCGATCTGATCGGCCTGAACCGCAAGGTCGACGCGGAACGGCAGAAGCCCGCCGATGTCGCGAGCGCTTATCTGGAGTCCAAGGGACTGGCAAAGAAGTAACCACCGGGAAACGAACCGGCGGGCGGGGCCCCATCGGTCCCGCACGCACGGTAAGTTTCAGGCCATGCCACGAGGACGCCACCGCCATTCGCCACCCCTGCACCGGCTTCTTCCTCCCGTGACGGTCGCCGGTGTGTCCCTAGCCTGCGCCTCGGGCGTCTGGTTCGTCGGTGACGACCTGGTTCAGGGCGCTCTCGCCACGGGCGCGGCGGCCGCCGCGGTCACCGGTTCCGTGCTGCTGCGCGCGTGGGACCGTACGGCGGGCAAGAGCGTCGCCGAGCTGAAGAACGCCCGGGTGCGGGACGAGTGGAAGACCGACGAACGCATAGCCGAACTCGAAACGGACCTTGAGGAGTCCCGCGAGATACGCGGCAAGCTGGACACCAAGCTGCGCGCCAAGCGGGCCGAGCTGGCCCGGCTGCGCAGTGAGCACGCCGAGCTGCTGCGCCGCTACGCCACCGCGGAGACCGAGCGTGCCAGCGCCCTGGAGGGCCGCCGGCTGCTGGCCATCGAGTCCGGGGAGCCCGCCAGGGAGCTGACGGCCGGGACCGCGGCCGCTCCGGACGGGAGCGTGCCGGGCGCGCTCACCGCGGGGATGTACCACCGGGCGGCGGAAGCCCTGCGGCAGCTGCCGCGCAACGCGGCCCGCCAGGCCGGGACCGCGCAGGCCCGGGACGGTGAGGACGGCCAGGGGAATCCCGTGGCGGCCACCGAGCGCCCGGCCGCGCAAGGCCGGGCCCGTACGGCCGCCGCCCCGGAGCCCGCTACCCCGAAGCCCGGGGGGCCGAAGCCGGGCACACGGAAGCCTGTGGCCGCCGGGGCCGGAGGTGCCGCCGGTGCGGATGGGGGCGGGCCTCCCGCCCGTACGGCTTCCGGTGACGCCGGCCGCGACGGGGACTCCGGCGGACAGCCGGGCTCCGGCGCTGAGCTGGATGCGGCCAATACGGCTAATACGGCCGACCCGGCCACAGATGCGGACGCTGAGCAGTGGGGTGGAGGTAAGGCGTCCGCGCTGCGCCCGGTTCCGGCCGCAGCGGCCGCTGTCGTCGTCGCGCCCGTACGGGCCCAGCGTCTGCCCGCCTCCCGGGTGCAGGGCGGCTTCGACTTCTTCGGTACGGCCACCGGCACCGGTGCCGTACGGAGCGGGGCACCGGAGGCCGGTCCGGGCATGGGCGTGCCGTCGACCGTGACGCGCCGGCCGAAGCCGGTCCGGCAGTTGGAGGAGGACCTCGCCGACGTGGTCGGGGACGAGGCGGTCGCCGAACAGTCGGCGCTCGGCCGGGCCCGTACGACGGACGAGGTGACGTCCGGCGAGAGCAAGGCAGCGGTGGTGAAGTCGGGTGCGGTGAAGTCCGGTGCGGCGAAGCCTGGAGCGGCGAAGCCGGCCGAGGGCGCGGAGGCGGACGGGGACGCCGGCAATGGTGAGGTCATCGACCTGACCGCGCACGACGAGACCGAGCAGATCGACTTGGCGGAACTGCGTAGCGCGGTCTCCTCCTGACCTCGTGACCCGGCGCCCGGCGGTGGCCGCCCTGCCCATCGGCAGGCCCACTGCCGGGCGCGTCGTCATGTCCGGGCCGGTTACGGAGCCCCCGCCGCCTCCCCCGCCCGTTCCGGCCGTTCCGCCCGCGGCCGGCGTACGGCCGTCAGCACGGCGGCGGCCAAGGTGAATCCGGCGGCCAGCCAGGGCAGCCGGGCCGCGCCCACCGTCTCCAGCCCGACGCCGCCCAGGCCGCCCGCCAGGGACACGGCGAGGTAGATGGCGGCCGCGTTGAGGGAGACGGCCACGGACTGTGCCTGTGGGGCGAGCGCGGCGATCCGGTGCTGCTGCGGCGTGGTCACCGAGAACGACACCCAGCCGGAGACCGCCACCGCGACCAGTGCGGCGGGCAGCCACTCCCGGCTCAGCGGTACGAGTCCGAAGACCACGGTGAGCGCGAGCGCGGCGCCGAGGACCACCCGCCGCGGGCCGAAGCGGTCGGCCAGGTGCCCGGCGAGAAGGTTCCCCGCCGTACCGGTGATGCCGAAGACCAGGAGCAGCACAGCCGTAAGACCGCCCTCCCCGCCGCCTCCGCCGCCCGCGGCGCTGCTCCCCGTACCGCTGCCTCCGAGCACGGGCCCGTACACGGCGCTGATGTACTCGAACGGGATGTAGATCCCTACGAACACCACGACGGTGACCACGAGCGTGTACAGGACACCGCGGTCCGCCAGCGGGGCGAGGCGGCGGCGCAGGCCGCGGGGCGAGTCGGTGTGGATGCGCGGCAGGCGGGCCGCGAGCAGCGGTACGACGAGCAGCGGCAGGGCGGTGACCAGCCACATCGTGGTGCGCCAGCCGTACGCGCCGCCGATGGCGGTGCCGAGCGGCGCTCCGAGGATCAGTGCGGAGGTCAGCCCGGTGTTCACCAGGGCGAAGGCGCGCCCGCGGGACGCCTCGCCCGCGAGGGCGGCGGCGGTGGCCGAGGCGTTCGGGGCGTAGAGCGCGGCACCGGCCGCCGCGACGACGCGGGCGGCCAGGGCCGGCAGGTAACCGGGGGCGAGGGCGGTGGCCGCGTTGCCGAGTGCGAAGACGAGCAGTGCGGTGATCAGGACCGTACGCCGGGACCAGCCGGCGGTGAGCGCCGCGAGAAGGGGCGAGAGGACCGCGTAGGCGATGGCGAAGACGGTGACGAGCTGACCGGCGGCGCCGAGCCCGACGTGCAGATCGGCGGCGATGTCGGGCAGGACGCCGGCGATCACGAAGGCGTCGGTGCCGACGACGAACGTCCCGAGGGCGAGCACGGTTCCGTGGAAGCGCCAGTTCTCCGCGCCGGGGGCGGTGGACGCGGTCGCATCTGCCGGTGGCGCGGGTGGTTCCGCGAGTGGCGGAGGCGACAGAGGCGGCGCCTGGCCTGGCGGCTGAACAGGCGGCTGACCAGGTGTGCGGTCGAGTGTGTGATCGGGTGTGTGATCGGGCGCGCTGTTGCGGGGCATGCGGGCTCCGGCTCCGTAAATGGTACCGATTGGTACCGTCTGCTGGACGGCGAGACGGTACCGATCGGTTCCGTATGGAGTCAAGGTTGGTTATCGTGGCCGTATGCCGACCAACGCCCGGGAACGCCTCGTCAGGGCAGCCGAGGATCTCTTCTATGCCGAGGGCATCCGTGCCGTCGGCGTGGAGCGGCTGCTCGCCACCTCGGGGGTGGGCCGGGCCTCGTTCTACCGGCACTTCGCGAGCAAGGACGACTTGGTCGTGGCCATGATCGACGGTTACGGCCGGCGCTGGTTCGACTGGCTGCACACCGCGGTCGCCGAGCGCGGCGGCGCACCGCTCGCCCTCTTCGACGCCCTCGCCGAACGCTTCTCGTCCGACGATTACCGCGGCTGCGCCGCCATCAACACGATGGTCGAGATCGCCGATCCGGCGAGCGCCGCGCACCGTGCCGCCGCCGCCCACAAGCACGCGATGATCACGTACGTCGCCGAACTGCTCACCGAGGCCGGATACGTGCGCGGCACGCGGGAACTGGCCGAACAGCTCGTCCTGTTGATCGACGGAGCCCAGGTCACGGCCCTGCGTGAACGCTCGGCGGCGCCCGCCCGGCGCGCCAGGGCGGTCGCGGCCGCTCTCCTCGCGGCCGCGTGATCCCTCTTACGCGTCGTGCCTCCCGGCGGCTGTGCGCCCCCTTCCGGCTGCGTGCTCCCTCTCGGCTACGCGTTCCTCTCGGCTGCGCGGTCCCTCTCGGTCGCGCGGCTCACCGGAAGCGGCGGCCGAGGAAGGCCAGGGGGTCCTTCTCCGGCGCGAAGGGCGTGCCCGTCTTCCGCGCGCGGAAGTAGATCAGCAGGGACTCGCCCAGGAAGCTGACACCGATGGTGAGTTGGGCCGGCCGCGCGTACGCGTGCATCCCCATGTGCTCGGCGAGGATCCCGTAACCGGCCGAGAGCAGCAGTGACGCGAGGACGACCAGGAATGTGCGGCCGGTGTAGCGCTGCCACAGGACGCCGTCCTTCTCGAAGAGGCGTACCAGGATGCCGCGTGCGGCGCCGAGGCCGAGGCCGAGGAAGGCGCCGGGGATCACCCAGGCGATGTCGGTCCCCGTCACGCCGTCGGCCTCGGTGATGAAGAGGATGCCGAGGCCGGTGAGGACGGCCGGGCCGGCGAAGAGGTCGCGGATGTTGACCGGTTCGCCCCGCAGCCGCTTGGCGATGACGAGGACGAGGACCGCGGCGATGATTACCGCGAGCAGCCAGCCGTTCATGGATTCCCCCTGGGTCGATCGCGCCGGAACGCGTTTTAGCTCAGTCGTGCCAAAAACAATTTAGCCCGGGTGTGCCACAATGGCAACGTGCCGAAGATCGTCGACCCCGGAGCCCGCCGTCAGGCCGTCGCCGACGCCGTCCTGCGCGTCGTCGCGCGTGAGGGGGTGGAGGGTGCCTCGCTGCGCAATGTCGCCGACGAGGCCCGGCTCGCCGTCGGATCGGTGCGGCACTACTTCCGCGACCACGACGAACTGCTGCTCTTCACCATGCGCGAGCTGAGCGCACGCATCGACCGGCGCGTGCGGACCCATGTGGACCGCCTGCTCGACCCGGCCGCGCGGCGGGAGCGCCCGGCACGGGTGGAGGAGCTGATCGGCGAGTTCCTGGCGCTGGACGAGGAACGGCGCCAGGAAGCGGTCCTCTGGACGGCGTTCTGCGGCGCGGCCCGGCTCCGTCCGGAGCTGCGGGCGTGCGCGGTGGAGATGGAGACCGGCCTGCGGGCCCTGCTGGCGCGAGTGCTGCGCGGGGCACAGGAAGCCGGCGGCCTGCCCGCGGACCTGGACGTGGACCTGGAGTGCCTGCGGCTGTCCGCCCTGCTGGACGGCCTCAACCTGCGGGCCGTGCTGGAACCGGAGTACGTCACACCGGAAATGCAGAAGGCCGTGCTGCGCCGGCATCTCCAGGGGCTGAAGGCAGGCTGAGAGGGCGGGACGCGCCGCCGCGGCAATCCGGTCGATGACGCGGTGGTGCCGCGGTATTCCGGTCGATGGTGTGGTGGAGTGGCGTAATCCGGTCGAAGGTGCGGCAGATCGGCGTATTCCGGTCGATGGTGCGGTGGCTCGGCGTAATCCGGTCGACGACGCGACCCGCGTTCGCCAGCATTCCGTCATGGAAGAGCCCCGCCGACACCACTGGCCCCTCTACGGGATCCGCATCCGGACGCCCCGCCTCGAACTGCGCCTGCCCGGCCTCGACCTGCTCGACGAGCTGGCCGCGGTCGCCGCCGACGGCGTGCACGACGCGGCCGAGATGCCGTTCACCGTGCCCTGGACGGACGCCACCCCCGAAGAACGCGGGCGCGCGACGTTCCAGCACGTGCTCGCCACGGTCGCGCAGTGGCGCCCGGAGAGCTGGACGCTGAGCCTCGCGGTCGTACGGGAGGGGCAGGTGGCGGGCCGTCAGGACCTGTCCGCCACCGCGTTCGGGGTGACCAGGGAGGCGGAGACCGGCTCCTGGCTCGGGCTGGCCCACCAGGGTCAGGGCATCGGCACGGAAATGCGGGCGGCCGTCCTGCACTTCGCCTTCGAACAGCTCGGCGCGCACGCCGTCACCTCCGCCGCGATGACGGACAACCCCCGGTCCCTGGCCGTCTCGCGCAAGCTCGGATACGTGCCGGACGGGGTGCAGGTCGCCGCGGTGCGCGGGCAGGCGCGGACATTGCGGCGACTGCGGCTGGACCGGGCGGGGTGGGAGTCGCACCGGGCGGTGCCGGTCCAGGTGGAGGGCTGGTCGCAGGAGTGCCGGGCACTGTTCGGTGGGTGAGGGGGGCGATGCGGGGGCCGGGTCCGGGGCTGAGGGGTCGGTGCCGAGGCCAGGGTCCGGTGCCGGGTCCGGCGTTGTCCCCGTACGGGTACGCTGGCGCCGACTTGATCAGCGGGAGCCGCACGCCGTACGCAGACGCGCGGGCGCCGGGGCGAACACGGGGTGGGGCAGTGGCGGCAGCGGGCACCAGGGGCACGCGCGGACCGGGTACCGGGAGCGTGGCCGGACCGGGCACCGGGAGTGCCACCGGACCGGGCACCGGAAGAGCGACCGGAAGCGCCACCGGACCGGTGACGCGGACCCTCCTGGCGGCCGTGCTCGGCGTCGCGGCGTTCGCCGCCGCCGGCTGTTCGGCCGCGGCCGAGCCCGAGGCGAAGCCCGGACCCGAGCCCAAGCCGTCCCGGACCGCCCCCGCCTGCCCCGAGGGCGGCGTCGCCGTCAAGGGCTCCCGGGTGGACGCCGCCATGGGCACCCGTGCGATGGGCATCACCCTGACCAACTGCGGCAAGCGCCCCTACAAGGTGAACGGTTACGCGGGCGTCCAGGTCCTCGACGAGAACCGCGAACCGCTGGACGTGAAGATCAGCCACGGCTCGGACATCGTGGACGACGTCGGCCCCGAGCCGCTCACGCTCAAGCCGGGTGAGCACGCCAGGGCCGTACTGATGTGGCGCAACCGCGTGACGGACGTGACGGGCCCCGCCGTGAACGGCGCGTTCCTGGCCCTCACCCCGGCCGAGGGCGGCGGCCGCCCACAGCTGGTCCGTGAGCTGATCGACCTCGGGTCCACCGGCAAGCTGGGCATCACGGCGTGGCACCGGGAGGGCCCGAAGCCGCGTACCTAGCTCGGGCCCCGGCCCGCAAGCGGCCCCCGGGCACCGGCCGTGAGCAGCGCCCGGGCCCCGGCCCGTACGTAGCTTCAGGGGCTCTGCGCGGGCCCGCTACTTGTCGATGTCGCCGACCACGAAGAACAGCGAGCCGAGGATGGCGACCATGTCGGCGACGAGCGTCCCCGGCAGCAGTTCGGTCAGCGCCTGGATGTTGTTGTACGACGCCGAGCGGAGCTTGAGGCGGTACGGCGTCTTCTCGCCCTTGGAGACCAGGTAGTAACCGTTGATGCCGAGCGGGTTCTCGGTCCAGGCGTAGGTCGCGCCCTCCGGGGCCTTGAGGACCTTCGGGAGGCGCTGGTTGATCGGGCCGGGCGGCAGGCCCGCGATCCGGTCCAGGCAGGCGTCGGCCAGGTCCAGGGAGTTGTGCGTCTGCTCCAGCAGGCACTCGAAGCGGGCCAGGCAGTCACCCTCCTCGCGGGTCACCACCTTGAGGGTGTCCCGGAGGTCGGCGTACGCCAGGTACGGCTCGTCGCGGCGCAGGTCGAAGTCGACGCCGGAGGCGCGGGCGATCGGCCCGGAGACGCCGTACGCGTGCACCGCCTCGCGGCTCAGTACGCCGATGCCGCGGGTCCGGCCGCGGAAGATCTCGTTGCCCAGGACCAGCCGGTCGAAGACGTCCATCCGGGAGCGGACCTCGGAGACGGCGTGCCGGGCGCGGCCGAGCCAGCCCGCCGGCAGGTCCTCCTTGAGGCCGCCGACGCGGTTGAACATGTAGTGCATCCGGCCGCCGGAGATCTCCTCCATCACGTTCTGCAGCTCTTCGCGCTCGCGGAAGGCGTGGAAGACGGGCGTGATGCCGCCCAGCTCCAGGGGGTAGGAGCCGAGGAACATCAGGTGGTTCAGGACCCGGTTCAGCTCGGCGAGCAGCGTACGGGTCCACACGGCCCGCTCGGGGACCTCCATGCCGAGCATCCGCTCAACGCCGAGGACGACGCCCAGCTCGTTGGAGAAGGCCGACAGCCAGTCGTGGCGGTTGGCGAGCATGATGATCTGGCGGTAGTCGCGCGCCTCGAAGAGCTTCTCGGCGCCGCGGTGCATGTAGCCGATCACGGGCTCGGCGTGCTGGATGCGCTCGCCGTCCAGGACGAGGCGCAGCCGCAGCACGCCGTGCGTGGAGGGGTGCTGCGGGCCGATGTTCAGCACCATGTCGGTGCTCTCCGCCGCGCCGCCGATGCCGACCGTGGTCTCCGTCATGGGGACAGTCTTGCAGTTCGGTCCGGCGGGGGCGGCCGGCGGTCGGGCACCGGCTCTCAGAGGGCGAGCAGGCCCGTACAGGCCCCGCCGACCGGCTGCAGGAGCCAGCCGAAGGCGCCCAGGCCCGCCGGATCGGTCAGCTCCGCCGCCGCGCCCGCCGAGCCGAGGGCCCGTACGTAGGCGGCCGGGTCACTGGACGCGAGGGAGAGCGGCGGGCGGCTGCCGTCGATGCCGAGGGCGTGCAGCGCCTGCCGCTGGGTGAGGTGCTCGGCGCCGGGGCCCGCGCAGGCGTCCAGGGCGACGTGGGCGGTGATGTCGCAGGTGCCGTCCGGTACGGGCGGGACCTCGCGGCCCTCGCGGAAGCCGGTGAGGGTACCGAAGGGCGGGCGGGTGCCGCGGGTGTGCGCGTAGTCGGCGGTGGCGGCGAGGCCGGCGCGCAGGGTGCCGGCCGCCCGGGCCCAGGCCGCGTCCCGCGGGCGGCCGATCTCGGCGCGCAGTCCGGGGGCGGCGGTGGAACCTGCGGCTCCGGGGCCGGGGCGGTCGGGTCCGGCGGCCGTCAGGGGCCACCACCGGGCCAGCCACTCGGCGTCCGCGCCGGTGACCGGGTCGCCGAGCCGTTCGGTGCCGTCCGGGCGGACCAGTACGTGCCGCGGCACGCCGTCCTCGTCGGTCTCGGCGACATCGACCGGGACGTTGTCGAGCCACTCGTTGGCGAACAGCAGGCCCGTCAGCGAGCCGGGTGCGGGCAGCTCCGCGAGCCAGGTGACGCGGCCGTCGAGACCGGCGGGCCGGGGGGCGCGTTCGACGGCATAGGGGCGCACACGGGCGCACACCGGCTCGGGGAGTGCCGCCAGCACTCCGGTCAGCAGCTCGCCACGCCCGGCGCCCACATCGATCAGCGCCAGTTCCGCCGGACGGCCCAGGGACGCGTCGACGCGGCACAGCAGCGTGGCGAGTGCCCGGGCGTACAGCGGCGAGACGTGGACGGAGGTACGGAAGTGGCCGGCCGGGCCGGGCCCGTCGCCGCTGGTGTAGAAGCCGCCGGGGCCGTAAAGGGCCCGCTCCGTGGCGTCCCGCCAGCCGCACCAGTCGTGTGTCACCGCACCACGGTACGCGGACGCGGGCGGCGGCCCGCGGCGGGGAGGGCCCCGTACCCGGCCCCTGTCTCCGTCCCCGGCGGCCCTCGCCCCGGCCGCAGATCAGGACACCTGATCGGGACACCTGATCGGGACACCTGATCGGAGCACCTGATCAGGTCCGCGGACCCCGGTGGCAGCCCCGTCTCCACCTTGCGGAGTACTCCCGTCCCCCAGGATCGCCCGTCCGGTTGACCCGTACACCTATACGGCCTGCCTACGCTGGGTGACGTGCAGCGTCTCTACGACTTCTTCCGCAGGCATCCGACAGGGGTGGACACCTTCTGGGCCGTCCTCCTGTTCGGTTTCAACTGTCTGATGCTGGTGGCGTCGGCGGATGTGCAGAGCGAGCGCGAGACGGGCCTCGACGCCCTCGTCGTCTCCGCGATGTGCCTCACGGTCGCCCTGCGGCGCAAGGCGCCCGAGAAGATGATGCTGCTGTCCATCCTTGTCGGTCTCTGCCAGATCGCGTTCGACGTAGGGCCCAAACCGTCCAACTTCGCGATGCTCGCGACCATTTACACAGTCGCCTCGGGCACCACACGCTGGGCCTCGCGCACCGCCCTCATCGGGGCTCTGATCGGCCCGACGCTCTACGCCGTCCGTTACGGCAACGGCCAGGCCCCGCCCGGCAGCCTGTGGCAGGGCCTGTTCATCATGGCCCTGCTCACCGTCCCCTTCGTGCTGGCGTGGGTGCTCGGCGACTCGGTCCGTACCCGCCGCGCGTACTGGGCCCAGCTGGAGGAGAAGGCCGCCCGCCTGGAGAAGGAGCGCGAGACGCAGTCGCGGATCGCGGTGGCCGCCGAGCGCGCCCGTATCGCCCGCGAGCTGCACGACGTCGTCGCGCACAACGTGTCCGTGATGGTCGTCCAGGCCGACGGCGCCGCCTACGTGCTGGACGCCGCGCCCGAGCAGGCCAAACAGGCGCTGGAGACGATCTCCGGCACCGGCCGGCAGGCGCTCGCCGAGATGCGGCGGCTGCTCGGCGTGCTGCGCACCGGCGAACAGCCCGAGAGCGGCGAGTACGTGCCGCAGCCCGGCGTCGAGCAGCTGGCCGACCTGATCGACCAGGTGCGGGGAGCCGGACTGCCGGTCGACTTCCAGGTGGCGGGCGAACCGCGCCCGCTGCCCAGCAGCGTCGAGCTGACCGCGTACCGCATCGTGCAGGAAGCGCTGACGAACACCCGCAAGCACGGCGGCCCGGACGTCGGCGCCACGGTCCGCCTCGCATACCAGGACGCCGAGCTGGACCTGCTGATCGAGGACGACGGGCGCGGCGCCCAGCACGAGCTGTACGCGGCCGGCGGGGCGGACGGCCTCGGCCACGGGCTGATCGGCATGCGCGAACGCGTCGGCATGGTCGGCGGCAGCCTGGACGCGGGGCCGCGACCGGGAGGCGGCTTCCGGATCAGCGCGGTCCTGCCGCTCAAGTCGGGGCAGTGAGTCGGGGCGGTGGCGCCGGGGCGGGGCTCGCGCGTTGACCGTATGTCCTGTGCCCGTATGTTTTACGCCCGTGCGCCTGCGCCTGCACGCCCGTCCGTCTGCCCTTCCTTCGCCTCCTTCCTTCGCCCTCCGGCTGCGCCTTCCGTCTTCGTGCGCCGTCCGCCCGCTCGGCGCATCCGCCTCCGTACGTACCCTGTTGCCGCGCCGTCGCCGGCCGGCCCTCCCGGCGCCGGGACCACCGGCTCCGCCACCCGCACCGCCGTTGAAAGGGACCTCCTGCCATGACTGTCCGCGTGATGCTCGTCGATGACCAGGTGCTGCTGCGCACCGGTTTCCGCATGGTGCTGGCCGCCCAGCCCGACATGGAGGTCGTCGCCGAGGCCGGTGACGGGGTGGAGGCCCTGGAGGTGCTCCGGTCCACCAAGGTCGACGTCATCCTGATGGACGTGCGGATGCCGCACCTGGACGGCGTGGAGACCACCCGCCGGATCTGCGCGGGCGGCCAGAAGGAGGACGCGCCGAAGGTGCTCATCCTGACCACCTTCGACCTGGACGAGTACGCCTTCTCCGCGCTCAAGGCGGGGGCCAGCGGCTTCATGCTGAAGGACGTGCCGCCGAGCGAACTGCTGGCCGCGATCCGCGCGGTGCAGAGCGGGGACGCGGTGGTCGCGCCCTCGACCACCCGCCGCCTGCTGGACCGGTTCACGCCGATGCTCCCGGCGACCGCCGCCGAGCCGGTCCGCCCGGAGATCGGACGGCTCACCGAGCGCGAGCGGGAGGTACTGCTGCTGGTGGCCCAGGGACTCTCGAACGGCGAGATCGCGGCGCAGCTGGTGCTGTCGGAGGCCACGGTCAAGACGCATGTGGGCCGCATCCTCACGAAGTTGGAGCTGCGGGACCGGGTGCAGGCGGTGGTGCTCGCCTACGAGACGGGGCTCGTACGGGCCGGGGGCGGCGCGGGGGCGTAACGGCGTACGGGGTGAGGGCAGTGGCGGCGGCGGTGGCAGCGCGGAGTCGGGCTGGAGGGGGGCGGGGGTGAACCGTGGTTGATCTCTGGCTGATCCATGGTCGAGCCGTGGTCGAGCCGTAGTCGAAAAGGGTTGGCGTGGCCGCGAGTTGAGTGAGCTGCGGTGTTGACGGGGGTGGGGGAGCGGAGGAGATTTGGCGCGCTCGGTAAGGAAACTTTCCTAACAGAGGGGCCCTCCTGTGCGCAGACGAACCTTCGCCCTGGCCACCGCCGCCGGAACCGCGCTGCTCGCCGCCGCCGCGCTGCCCGCCACCGCCCAGCCCACCACCGGATCCGCCACCGCCGACGCCGTGAGCCGGCCGGGCGTGACCGAAGGCTCGGTCAGCGCCGCCGACCTGCTCGCCAAGGTCACCAACTGCTCGCAGATATCCAACGGCAAGTACCGGACCGACGAGGAGACGCCGGCGACCGTCCCGGTGTGCGGCAAGAAGGGAGCCGTGTTCTGGAAGGCGGACATGGACATCGACTGTGACGGCCAGATAACGGCCAAGTGCAACAAGGACACCGACCCCTGGTTCCAGCCGGACACCCGTTTCCATCAGTCCAACGGCAAGCCGCTGAACGCCGAGAAGCTGCCGTACGTCGTCGTCCCCTCGGTCAGCGGAATCTGGAACTACGAGGCGGCGGGCATCAAGGGCGGCGGCATCGTGGCGATCATCCACAAGAACAAGGTCGAGTACGCGGTCGTCGGCGACACCGGCCCGAACAAGATCATCGGTGAGGCGTCGTACGCGGCCGCCAAGGGCCTCGGCATCGACCCCGACCCGGCCACCGGCGGTGCCGAGTCCGGCGTCACCTACATCCTGTTCAAGAACTCCCAGGCGTCCCCCATCGAGAGCCACAGCGACGCCGTGTCCCGCGGCGACGCCCTCGCCAAGAAGTTCCTCCAGGAGAACTGACGGCCCCGGCCGTGTGCCCGGCGCAGCCTGGCCGCGCAGTCGGTGCCCACCAGGCTGGGCAGTCGGCGCACCCCGGCCGGGCCGCTCGTCCCGGCAGTTCGTCCCGGCCGCTCGTCGGCTCAGCGCAGCACGCCCTCCAGGAATTCGCTGCCCAGGCGCGCCACCACCCGTACGTCCAGCTGGTGCAGTACATACCGGCCGCGGCGGCGCGTCTGGAGCAGCCCGGCCTTCTTGAGGACGGCGAGGTGCCGCGAGACCTCCGGCGCGGATATGCCGAGCGCGGCGGCCAGTTCACCGGTCGTGTAAGCGGTGCGGGCCAGGTAGCGGCACATCCGTATGCGCATCGGGTGGGCGAGCGCATCCAGCCGGGACTCGACCAGGGCGACCGAGGCCGGGCCGGCCGGCTCGGGCGCCGCGACCGGATAGTGGATCACCGGGCGCCAGCCCCGCGCGTGCAGCACGCTCAGGTGCGGCCAGCCGAACGAGGTGGGCACGAAGGTGATCCCGGCCCCGACGGCCGGGTCGACGGCCGTGCCGTGACCGTCGGACAGCTTGTCGACGACGATGCGGGAGCGCTGCTCGTCCAGTGTCACCGCGGACGACACCTCCGCCAGCGCATCGGCCAGGCCCTTGTGGCGCAGCACCTCGAACTTGTGCCGCGCGTCCGCGGCGAGGTGGAACCGTACCCGCTGCCACACGTCCGCGAAGAACGCCTGCTCGCAGTCCTCCAGCAGGCGGCGTATCCAGGCCCGTACGGCGGGCGGGTCGGCCAGCAGCCGCTGCGCGAAGTCGGCCTGCCGGGGGCCGCGCGCGGTGGCCCGCTCCAGCGCCAGCCGGCGCGCCTCGGCGTCCACCAGCGGCGACGGACCGCCGCGGCAGTACCCACTGGTGCAGTTGATCTCCAGCGCGGCGTTCACGAACAGCTCGTCGTCGAGCCGGTCGAGCAGGTCCAGATCCTCGGCGAGCGTCGCACCGGGCTGCCCGGCGGTGTCCGCGAGCGCGGCGAACGGCATCGACACGTCGGAGAACGTCGGCCCCCACAGAAAGTCCGCGTCGCACAGCCGGTCGGCCAGGTCGGGCTTGAGCGCCCCGGCCGTCGCGGTGGTCCAGCCGTGCAGGCCGGGGTGGTGGCCGGGTTCGGCGAGCGCGTGCAGGGCGGAACCCAGCTCGGCGAGCGGCGAAGGGCTGAACACCATCCGCTCCGCGGGCAGTCCCGCGATGTCGATCCACACACTCATGTGCCTCTCCCCGTTCCCACTCCCAGTGCGGCACAGGCGCCGCACCTACCCTTCAGTCCGCGTCGCGGTCCGGCAAACTCCTGCCGCGAGCGCTCGCCGCGCTTCCCGTGGCTCTCGTCTCTGCCGGGGCCTTCGTCTTTCCCGGGGCCCTTGTCTCTCGGGGCCCCTCCCCCCACCCACCCCGATGCCGGTCTTCATCATGCGTGAGCCCATGACCTGCGGCGCCGTCGATTGACGGCTCCTGTCAATCGACGAGCCACCTGTCGCGGGGCGGGCCCACTGTGGTGTCCATGAACGCATCCCAGCAGCACATGCTCGACGCCTACCGAGCCGCCCAACGCGGCGAGAGCGCGCCCGTCCTTCCCGGTTCCGGTGACGTCCAGGCCGTGCGCGAGATACGCCGGTGGCTGCGCTTCCAGGCCGTGGTCACCGCCCCTGATGACCGCCCCCTGGCCCGCTTGCGCCGCGCCGTACGCCGGGCCCTCACCCGACGGCCGGGCCGCCCCGTCCACCCCCGGCAGGCCGCACGCCCCATCCCGGCCGAGCCGCTGCCCCACCCTCCCCTCGATCGGTCCTCCGCTTCCGTCTCCACCCCCACCATGCCCGGTCGCGCCCGCCTCGGCGACCCCTGTGGATAACCCTCGCGCGCCTTCGCCGCCCTGTGGAAAACGCCCGGGGTCACGGCGGAGGGCGCGACCGGCAACGAGCTGGAAACACGCCCGGGAACGCGCCCGGCAATGAGTCCGGGAAAGGGCCCGGGAACGCGCCCGGCAACGCTCTCGGCCACGCGGTGCGAGACGCCCGTCTCACCCCGCGTACGGCTCTGAAGAGCCCCGGAAGCACTCGCGTAGCATGGCGAACGAATCGTCCGGTACCCCCCGCGGACTGGAACGGAAGGCCATCGCCGCGTGAACACAACCCCACCCACCGAGGCCCAGGACCGCCCCGCCCGGCTGACCGTCGGAGTCGTCGGCGCAGGTCGCGTCGGGCCCGCCCTCGCCGCGTCGCTGCAGCTCGCCGGGCACCGGCCGGTAGCCGTGTCCGGTGTCTCCGACGCCTCCGTACGGCGCGCGGCGGCGCTGCTCCCCGACGTGCCGGTCGTCCCGCCGTCGGAGGTCCTCAAGCGCGCCGAACTGGTGCTGCTGACCGTGCCCGACGACGCCCTCCCCGGGCTGGTCGCGGGCCTCGCCGAGACCGGTGCCGTACGGCCGGGCCAGCTGCTCGTCCACACGTCGGGGCGGTTCGGAACGGCCGTCCTCGACCCGGCCACCCGCGCCGGCGCCCTGCCGCTCGCCCTGCACCCCGCCATGACCTTCACCGGTACGCGCGTCGACGTGCAGCGGCTGGCCGGCTGCTCCTTCGGGGTCACGGCACCCGAACCGCTGCGGATGGCCGCCGAGGCGCTGGTCATCGAGATGGGCGGGGAGCCGGAGTGGATCGAGGAGGACGCCCGCCCGCTCTACCACGCGGCCCTCGCCATCGGCGCGAACCACCTGGTCACCCTGGTGGCCCAGGCCATGGAGCTGCTGCGGGAGGCCGGTGTCGGCGCGCCCGACCGGATGCTCGGCCCGCTGC
Organism: Streptomyces sp. NPDC030165; assembly: GCF_055573595.1. Taxonomy (NCBI): domain Bacteria; kingdom Bacillati; phylum Actinomycetota; class Actinomycetes; order Kitasatosporales; family Streptomycetaceae; genus Streptomyces; species Streptomyces sp. NPDC030165. The sequence goes on from NZ_JBVIBD010000004.1 coordinate 457,742, forward strand.
TGGGCGCGGCCCTGGACAACGCGCTGCGCTCCGGGGACGCCGCCCTGACCGGCCCGGTCGCCCGCGGGGACGCGGGCACCGTCGCCGCGCACGTTTCCGAGCTGCGTAAACACGCGCCCCAGAGCGTCGCGGGGTACCTCGCCATGGCCCGTACGACGGCCGACCGCGCCTTGGCGCACGGCCTGCTGAAGCCGGAACTGGCCGAGGACCTGCTGGGCGTGCTGGCGAACGTCGGCGACGGCTCCGGGGGCGCCACACCGCCACCCGGCGATCACCGCGGCAGTCCCTCCGGCGACCACCACGACAGCCCTCCCGGCGATCACCACGACAGCTCCACCGACAACCGCCCCGAAGACCCTCCCGCCGATCCCGACCACCCCGAAGAAGGCGACCGATGAAAGCCCCGCGCACGCGTCTGGTGCACACCGCGGCCGAGCTGCGTGCCCTGCCGGGGCCCTCCGGGCAGCGGGCCGTCGTCATGACCATGGGGGCCCTGCACGAGGGGCACGCGTCCCTGGTCCGTGCCGCCCGCGACGAGGTCGGTCCGGACGGGCAGGTCGTCGTCACCGTCTTCGTCAACCCGCTCCAGTTCGGCGCCGGAGAGGACCTCGACCGCTACCCGCGCACCCTGGAGGCGGACCTCGCGCTGGCCGTCGAGGCCGGAGCGGACGCCGTCTTCGCGCCCTCCGCCGGCGAGGTCTACCCCGGGGGCGCGCCGCACGTGCGAATATCCGCCGGTCCCATGGGCGACCTCCTGGAGGGGGCCAGCAGGCCCGGCCACTTCGACGGCGTACTGACCGTCGTCGGCAAACTGCTGCACCTCACCCGCCCCGACGTGGCCCTGTTCGGCCGGAAGGACGCGCAGCAACTGGCCGTCATCGAGCGCATGGTGGCCGACCTGAACTTCGCCGTACGGATCGTCGGCGTCCCCACCGTCCGCGAGGACGACGGCCTGGCCCTGTCCAGTCGCAACCGCTACCTCTCCGAGGCGGAGCGGCGTACCGCCCTGGCGCTGTCCCGGGCCCTGTTCGCGGCCCGCGACCGGCTCGCCGCCGAGGAGGCCCTGCGGGACCGCGCCTCGTACGCCGCGCACACCGCCCACCGGGCGCACGACCGTTCCGCGGCGCTCGCCGCCCTCGGGGAGGACCGCGCGGCGGCCGACGCGCACGCCCTCGCGCACGCCGTCGCGACTCCGCTGCGTGGCCCTTCGGTGGCGCGCGCCGCGGCCCGTACGGTCCTGGAGGACGCCGCCCGTCTCGACCCGCCGCTGGTGCTCGACTACGTGGCACTGGTCGATCCGTCCGACTTCGCCGAGGTACCGGACGCCTACGAGGGGGAGGCTGTTCTCGCGGTCGCCGCCAAGGTCGGCACCACCCGCCTCATCGACAACATCCGCCTCACGTTCGGAGCGCCCCGATGAACGGCACCGGCCCCACCGGCCCCGGCACCAGCCCCACCGTTCCCGCCGGCAACACCACCCCCGGCAGCCACGCCAGCCCCGACAGCCCCACCCTCCGCCTCCAGGCCCCCGCCCCCGGCTGGTCCATCGAGGCCGACGTCGTCGTGGTCGGCTCCGGGGTGGCGGGCCTGACCGCCGCGCTGCGCTGCGCCGCCGCCGGCCGCCGTACCGTCGTGGTGACCAAGGCCCGCCTGGACGACGGCTCCACCCGCTGGGCCCAGGGCGGCATCGCGGCCGCGCTCGGCGAGGGCGACACCCCCGAACAGCACCTGGACGACACCCTCGTCGCGGGCGCCGGCCTGTGCGACGCGACCGCCGTACGGACCCTGGTCTGCGAAGGCCCGGACGCCGTCCGCCGCCTCATCGCCACCGGAGCGCGCTTCGACACCGCGCCCGGCAGCGACGAGATAGCCCTCACCCGTGAAGGCGGGCACCACCGCCGCCGCATAGCGCACGCGGGCGGCGACGCGACCGGAGCCGAGATCTCCCGCGCCCTGGTGGCGGCGGTCCGCTCCCAGGGCCTGCGCACCGTCGAGAACGCCCTCGTCCTCGACCTGCTCACGGACGCCGAGGGCCGTACGGCCGGTGTCACCCTGCACGTGATGGGGGAGGGCCAGCACGACGGCGTGGGCGCCGTGCACGCCCCTGCGGTGGTGCTGGCCACCGGCGGTATGGGCCAGGTCTTCTCCGCGACCACCAACCCCGCGGTCTCCACCGGCGACGGCGTCGCCCTCGCGCTGCGCGCCGGCGCCGAGGTCTCCGACCTCGAATTCGTCCAGTTCCACCCGACGGTGCTCTATCTGGGCCCGGACGCGGCGGGCCAGCAGCCGCTGATCTCGGAAGCGGTACGCGGCGAGGGCGCCCACCTGGTGGACGCCGACGGTGTCCGCTTCATGCTCGGGCAGCACGAACTCGCCGAACTGGCCCCGCGTGACATCGTCGCCAAGGCGATCATGCGCCGCGCCCAGGAACAGGGCGCCGAGCACATGTACCTGGACGCCCGGCACTTCGGCGCCGCCATGTGGGAGCAGCGCTTCCCGACCATCCTCGCCGCCTGCCGCGCCCACGGCATCGACCCGGTCACCGAGACCGTCCCGGTCGCGCCCGCCGCGCACTACGCCTCCGGAGGCGTACGGACGGACCTGTACGGCCGGACGACCGTGCCCGGCCTGTACGCGTGCGGCGAGGTCGCGTGCACCGGCGTGCACGGCGCCAACCGGCTCGCCTCCAACTCCCTCCTGGAGGGCCTGGTCTTCGCGGAGCGCATCGCGGACGACATCACGGCCGCGCCCGCCCGCCGTCCCGGCCCGGCCGTCGCGCCCGCCGACGACCCCGTACCGCTGCTCGCCCCCGAGACGCGGCCCGCGATCCAGCGGATCATGTCCGCCGGCGCCGGGGTGCTGCGCTCCGCCGCCAGCCTCTCCGAGGCCGCCACCGCGCTGGCCCGGCTCCAGCGCGCCGCCGCCGAAGCGGCCGCGGGCGCCGGCCCGGCCCCGGCCGACGGTCTCAAGCCCGCCGAGCCCGGCGTCGAGGCGTGGGAGGCCACCAACCTCCTGATGGTCGCCCGGGTCCTGGTCAGCAGCGCCCGGCAACGTGAGGAGACCCGCGGCTGCCACTGGCGCGAGGACCACGCCGACCGGGACGACGCCGCCTGGCAGCGCCACTTCCTGGTCACCCTCCGCCCCCCGCACACCCTGCACGTCCGCACCACCGACACCGCCGCGTTCCCCGCGACGACCGCCGCACCCGCGCCCGAAACGGAGCCGATCCAGTGAGCACCCCCGACGACCTCCCCCTGCACCAGATCGGCCGTCCGGACCAGGACGCGGACGCGCCCCGCGGCTGCGGCGACTCCTGCGGCTGCGGCGCCGGCGACGGCGCGTACGAACTCGACCCGCTGGCCTGCGGTCTGGACCCCGACCTCGCGGCCCTCCTGGTCGCCGCCGGGCTGGACCCCGTACAGGTCGAGGACATCGCCCACATGGCCGTCGAGGAGGACCTCGACCAGGGCGTGGACGTCACCACCGTCGCGACCGTCCCCGAAGGCGCCGTCGCCACCGGCGACTTCACGGCCCGTCAGGCGGGCACCGTGGCCGGGCTGCGGGTCGCCGAGGCGGTGCTGTCCATCGTGTGCACCGCGGAGTTCGAGGTCGAGCGGCACGTCGAGGACGGCGACCGCGTCGAGGCCGGGCAGCGGCTGCTCAGCGTCACCACCCGCACCCGTGACCTGCTGACCGGCGAGCGCAGCGCCCTGAACCTGCTGTGCCGCCTGTCCGGCATCGCCACCGCCACCCGCGCCTGGGCCGACGCCCTGGAGGGCACCGGCGCCAAGGTCCGCGACACCCGTAAGACGACGCCAGGGCTGCGCGCCCTGGAAAAGTTCGCGGTGCGCTGCGGCGGCGGCGTCAACCACCGGATGTCGCTGTCCGACGCTGCGCTGATCAAGGACAACCACGTCGTCGCGGCGGGCGGCATCGCCGAGGCGTTCAAGGCCGTACGGGACGGTTTCCCGGGCGTGCCGATCGAGGTGGAGGTCGACCGGCTGGACCAGATCCCGCCGATCCTCGCCGAGGGCGCCGATCTGATCCTGCTGGACAACTTCACCCCCGAGCAGACCCGCGAGGCGGTGACCCTGGTGGCCGGGAAGGCGATCCTGGAGTCCTCCGGACGGCTCACCCTCGACAACGCCCGTGCGTACGCCGAGACCGGCGTGGACTTCCTGGCCGTGGGCGCGCTCACCCACTCCTCCCCGATCCTCGACATCGGCCTCGACCTGCGCGAGGAGCGCTGACGCGGATGCTGCTCACCATCGACGTAGGAAACACCCACACCGTCCTCGGCCTGTTCGACGGCGAGGAGATCGTCGAGCACTGGCGCATCTCCACCGACGCCCGCCGCACCGCCGACGAACTCGCCGTGCTCCTCCAGGGCCTGATGGGCACCCACCCGCTGCTCGGCGAGGAACTGGGCGACGGCATCGAGGGCATCGCCATCTGCTCCACCGTCCCCTCGGTCCTGCACGAACTGCGCGAGGTCACCCGGCGCTACTACGGGGACGTCCCGGCCATCCTGGTCGAGCCCGGCGTCAAGACGGGCGTGCCGATCCTCATGGACAACCCGAAGGAGGTCGGCGCGGACCGGATCATCAATGCGCTGGCGGCCGTGGAGCTGTACGGCGGCCCGGCCGTGGTGGTCGATTTCGGTACGGCCACGACGTTCGACGCGGTCAGCGCGCGCGGCGAGTACGTCGGCGGGGTGATCGCGCCCGGCATCGAGATCTCGGTGGAGGCGCTCGGCGTGAAGGGCGCCCAGCTCCGCAAGATCGAACTGGCCCGGCCGCGCAGCGTGATCGGCAAGAACACCGTCGAGGCCATGCAGTCCGGCATCCTGTACGGCTTCGCCGGGCAGGTCGACGGCGTCGTCCAGCGCATGGCGCGGGAGCTGGCCGACGACCCGGACGACGTGACGGTGATCGCCACCGGCGGGCTGGCGCCCATGGTGCTCGGCGAGTCCTCGGTCATCGACGAGCACGAGCCGTGGCTGACACTGATCGGTCTGCGCCTGGTGTACGAGCGCAACGTCACCCGGGGGTGAGCCGGTCGAGGGCGGACGGATCCGGCCACCGGGATCGCCCGTTCCGTCCCGGTGCCCGACGGCCCCTGGGGCGAAATGTCCCGTTGAGGACTTTTGGCCATATGGCCGACCTCAAGCGGCTTTTATTGGCTAACGCGAGTTCCGCGACACTTGTGCCGCTCTAATCGTGTTAAGCGGTTTTTGTCCGTCCGCGGCGTAAGGTCGGACCATGCCTATGCCATACGGATCCCGCGGCGGTATGGCCTTCAGCGCCGACGAGTTGCGCGTCCTGCGGCGCGCGCTCGCCGCCGCACTCCAGCCGACGCGCCACACGACCGGTGCCCCGGCGGGCTACGACGCCGACGGCGCCCAGGAGGTCCAGGAGTACCTGCGGCTGGCCGAGGCGGTGGACGAGGCGGCGCGCGAGGGTGGACGGCTGCGCGCCTTCCTCCTCGCCGACCTCGCCCGCTACCGGGACGCCCTGCCCGGCTCCGCCCACGGCTACCTGGAACAGCTCCAGGAGGCCCTGGCGGCCGGCTACGACCCCGCCCCCGCCGACCTCACCGCCCTGCGCGCCCTGTGCCTGGAGCGGCAGGGGCCGGCCGAACACGCCCGCCGCACCGCCCTGCTGCGCCGCTGCGAGGTCCTCGCCGAACGCTCCGTACGGGCCCGACTGCGCGCCCTCCCCGGCGGCAGGACCGCGGCCGAGCCGCAGCCCGCCCCGCGGCCCGCGCCGGTCCCGCAGCCGAAGGCGCCACGCCCGGGGCGCCCCGTCCCCACGCCCGGCGAGGTCTTCCCGCCGCGCCGCAAGCCCGTACCGCCCCCCGCGGCCCGGTCCGCCTGAGCGCTGCGTACTCTGGAAGCCTCACTCCCGAAGGAGGACCCTGGTCATGGATTACGTCGCAGCGCTGGTACCGCCCGTGGTGATGGCCGTGGCGTTCGTCGCGCTCATCGTGACGATCGTGAAGAGCCAGGGCGGCGAGAACAAGTCCAAGGAGGACGCGGCGGTCGACGCCGCGCTGGCCCGCGCCGAGGGCGCCCGCCAGGAGCCCAGGGCCCACGGCGCCTGACCGGCGCCGGCCGGGCCCGTTCCCGGCCCCTCCCGCCCGGCTTCCGGGCGCCGGCGGTGTTCGTCCATCCGTTCGGCATCCTGGTCGGCCTTGCGAACGCACCCGTCCCGTACGGCCCGAGATTGCGCATCTCGGGCCGTACTGCCTTTTTCCGGGGTAAATCAACCGGGTAAGAACCGGCATTCGCGACATCTCCCACTATTGTGCTGGTGTGCCACGACGCTTGGGTGATCTGGAAGACGCGGTCATGACGCGGGTGTGGGAGTGGAACCGCCCGGTCACCGTTCGGGAAGTCCTGGAAGATCTGCAGAAGGAACGGTCGATCGCCTACACAACGGTGATGACCGTATTGGACAACCTCCATCAGAAGGGCTGGGTGCGCCGGGAAGCCGAAGGGCGCGCCTATCGATATGAGGCGGTCTCCACTCGTGCCGCCTACTCGGCCGCACTGATGAACGAAGCGTGGTCCGCGAGTGACAACCCCGCGGCGGCCCTGGTGGCCTTCTTCGGGATGATGTCGCCGGAACAGCGCCACGCCCTCAGGGATGCCGTACGCATGGTGCAGGGCGACGAACCGGCGGAACCCGCACCGGCCCCGCCGCGGCCCGACCGCGCCGAACGGTCCCCGGAACAGCCCGGAGAGGGGGAAGCGGACGCGGGAGAAGTACCCGCGGCGGGAACCGGCGACCCGGGGCGATAGCGTCGCGCCATGCCGCCGCTGACTAATGGACTCACCGTCCGCCGTGCCAGGACCAGCGATGTACCGGCCGTACGCCGGCTCATCGACGCCTACTCCCCGGACGGCATCCTCCTCGACAAAGCCACCGTCACGCTTTACGAGGACATCCAGGAGTTCTGGGTCGCCGAGCGGGACGAGGACGCCGAGGTCGTCGGCTGCGGAGCGCTGCACGTCATGTGGGAAGACCTGGCCGAGGTGCGCACATTGGCGGTGGACCCGCGGCACAAGGGCACCGGAGTCGGCCACCAAGTCCTGGACAAGCTGCTGCGCACCGCCGGCTGGCTCGGAGTGCGGCGCATTTTCTGCCTCACCTTCGAAGTGGACTTCTTCGCCAAGCACGGGTTCGTGGAGATCGGTGAGACGCCCGTCGACGGCGATGTCTACAGCGAGCTGCTGCGTTCCTATGACGAGGGCGTTGCCGAGTTCCTCGGTCTCGAACGAGTGAAGCCCAACACCCTGGGCAACAGCCGGATGCTTCTGCACCCGTGATCAGCGTTCTATGTCCGAATCGCGCCCCTATCTCATAGCTGTGGAAGCAAGCGTTCCCCGGCCGTGGCGCAACTGAACCCTACCCAGGGGTTTGTGTTTTTCCCGGAAAAGCGGTTTGCTTTCCGTCGTAATCCGCATTCGATGAAAGGGAAACCGGTGGCACAGAAGGTTCAGGTTCTTCTTGTCGACGACCTCAACGGCGGCGAGGCCCATGAGACCGTGACGTTCGCCCTCGACGGCAAGTCCTATGAGATCGACCTGTCCGACGACAACGCGCAGAAGCTGCGTGAGTCGCTGGCCGAGTTCGTGAAGGCGGGCCGCAAGACCGGTGGCCGTTCCGGTGGCCGCGGCAAGGCGCGCGCGTCTTCCGGCGGCAGCCCGGACACCGCGAAGATCCGCGCGTGGGCGAAGGAGAACGGCTACAACGTCAATGACCGCGGTCGTGTGCCCGCGGAGATCCGTGAGGCGTTCGAGAAGGCGAACGGCTGACCGCCGTACCCGCGTTCCGTTTGTCTCCGAGCTTGACGACCGCGCAGCAAGCGGGCCCGGTGGCATTCCGTGGCCGCCGCGCTCACGAGTCGTACGAGGTCGGGGGCGCGCCCCTGGCGATCCGCGAGGGGAACTCCGCGGCCCCCGCGCCCTGCCCCTGTCCCCGTGGTGGGCAGAGTCGCCTCGACCTCGCGTCCCGGCTCGGGAGGCCGCACCCACCCGGCGGCCTCCCGTGGACCGGATCCGTGCGGCCACCACGCCTGCGGTGACGGCGGGGGCGGTGCCGGCGCGGGCATCCGATCCCCGGTGCCGCGTGCGGTCAGATCCAGCCCCAGTGAGCCCCATTCCAGCCATTCCAGAAGCTCCGGCAGCTCCTCCGCGGAGCCCGCGGCCACGAGCACGAGCATCCTGGAACCGGCGGAGCCGCTGCGGTCGATCACCACGGGCCCCGTGGGGCCCACCCGCCCCAGCACGGCCCGGCCCGCGTCGGCGGGCAGGTCGAGGGCGTCGAAGCGGACCCCGGTCAGCAGCTCCACCGGCTCCGTGCCGGTGGTGGGCCAGCGCAGCTCGTCCTCGTACCACTGCCGTACGGCGGCGAGGGGGAAGCGGGAGCGCGGGAGCGCGACGGGCATACCGGAAGCAACTCGCGAATCCCCGAGAAGTTACGCTGGGTTGACATACGGGTACGTACTGTCGCCGCGGAAGGGGGTGCGCTGGGGTGTGACGGCGCATCCGACGGCGCGCGGGTGTTCGCCCATAGCGGATGGAACAGGCCCGCGCCGCATGGAGTGTCCGTGGCGGCGGGTAAGACATCCCCAGTGGGGAGAGACGGTGCAGCGGCGTGTGCAGCGCTTTTTCGGAGCGGCGGCGGGCTCCGGGCGGGCGTGTCGGTGACGGGTGCGTTCGCCACGGGCGTACTGGCCCGGAGCGTATATGCCTGGCCTGCGGGAACATCGTCTCGCACCATCGGGTTGGAGCAGATGTCGGCTGTTCGGCAGCAGATTTCCCCGCCGTCGCGGGGGTGATCCGGACGGATGTCGGCAGTTGGAATGAGCTGTCCCGTCCCACGGGACTAGCATGCGGAAGGACAGGGAGGGGACCGACCCCTAACTGCCTGACCGCTCTGAGGAGCGATTAACGATGTTCGAGAGGTTCACCGACCGTGCGCGGCGGGTTGTCGTCCTGGCTCAGGAAGAAGCCCGGATGCTCAACCACAACTACATCGGCACCGAGCACATCCTCCTGGGCCTGATCCACGAGGGTGAGGGTGTCGCCGCTAAGGCCCTGGAGAGCCTCGGGATTTCGCTCGAGGCGGTCCGCCAGCAGGTGGAGGAGATCATCGGCCAGGGGCAGCAGGCCCCGTCCGGCCACATCCCCTTCACCCCCCGTGCGAAGAAGGTCCTGGAGCTGTCGCTCCGCGAGGCCCTTCAGCTCGGCCACAATTACATCGGTACGGAGCACATCCTGCTCGGCCTGATCCGCGAGGGCGAGGGCGTCGCCGCCCAGGTCCTGGTGAAGCTGGGCGCCGATCTGAACCGGGTGCGGCAGCAGGTCATCCAGCTGCTCTCCGGCTACCAGGGCAAGGAGGCCGCCACCGCAGGCGGCCCGGCCGAGGGCACCCCCTCGACCTCGCTCGTCCTGGACCAGTTCGGCCGCAACCTGACGCAGGCCGCCCGCGAGACCAAGCTCGACCCGGTCATCGGGCGCGAGAAGGAAATCGAGCGGGTCATGCAGGTGCTGTCCCGCCGTACCAAGAACAACCCGGTCCTCATCGGCGAGCCCGGCGTCGGCAAGACGGCGGTCGTCGAGGGCCTGGCCCAGGCCATCGTCAAGGGCGAGGTGCCCGAGACCCTCAAGGACAAGCACCTCTACACCCTGGACCTGGGCGCCCTGGTCGCCGGCTCCCGCTACCGCGGTGACTTCGAGGAGCGCCTGAAGAAGGTGCTCAAGGAGATCCGCACCCGCGGCGACATCATCCTGTTCATCGACGAGCTCCACACCCTGGTGGGTGCGGGCGCCGCCGAGGGCGCGATCGACGCCGCGAGCATCCTCAAGCCCATGCTGGCCCGAGGCGAGCTGCAGACCATCGGTGCGACCACGCTCGACGAGTACCGCAAGTACCTGGAGAAGGACGCGGCCCTGGAGCGCCGCTTCCAGCCCATCCAGGTCGCGGAGCCGTCGCTGCCGCACACCATCGAGATCCTCAAGGGTCTGCGCGACCGTTACGAGGCGCACCACCGCGTCTCCATCACGGACGAGGCCCTGGTCCAGGCCGCCCAGCTGGCCGACCGCTACATCTCCGACCGCTTCCTGCCGGACAAGGCGATCGACCTGATCGACGAGGCCGGCTCCCGGATGCGCATCCGCCGGATGACCGCGCCGCCGGACCTCCGCGAGTTCGACGAGAAGATCGCCGACGTGCGCCGGGAGAAGGAGTCCGCGATCGACTCGCAGGACTTCGAGATGGCCGCGGGCCTGCGCGACAAGGAGAAGCAGCTCCTGGCCGCGAAGGCGAAGCGGGAGAAGGAGTGGAAGGCCGGCGACATGGATGTCGTCGCCGAGGTCGACGGCGAGCTGATCGCCGAGGTCCTGGCCACGGCGACCGGCATCCCGGTCTTCAAGCTGACCGAGGAGGAGTCCTCGCGGCTGCTGCGGATGGAGGACGAGCTCCACAAGCGCGTCATCGGCCAGAAGGACGCCATCAAGGCGCTCTCGCAGGCCATCCGCCGCACGCGGGCCGGCCTGAAGGACCCCAAGCGCCCCGGTGGCTCGTTCATCTTCGCCGGCCCGTCCGGTGTCGGTAAGACCGAGCTGTCCAAGACGCTCGCCGAGTTCCTCTTCGGCGACGAGGACGCGATGATCTCCCTCGACATGTCGGAGTTCAGCGAGAAGCACACGGTCTCCCGGCTCTTCGGCTCGCCTCCCGGCTACGTCGGCTACGAAGAGGGCGGCCAGCTCACCGAGAAGGTGCGCCGCAAGCCGTTCTCGGTCGTGCTGTTCGACGAGGTGGAGAAGGCCCACCCCGACATCTTCAACTCCCTGCTGCAGATCCTGGAGGACGGTCGCCTGACCGACTCCCAGGGCCGGGTGGTGGACTTCAAGAACACGGTCATCATCATGACGACCAACCTCGGGACCCGGGACATCTCCAAGGGCTTCAACCTGGGCTTCGCCGCCCAGGGCGACACCAAGAGCAGCTACGAGCGGATGAAGAACAAGGTCAACGAAGAGCTCAAGCAGCACTTCCGGCCCGAGTTCCTCAACCGTGTCGACGACACGGTGGTCTTCCACCAGCTCACCGAGGAAGACATCATCCAGATCGTCGACCTCATGATCGCCAAGGTGGACGAGCGCCTGAAGGACCGCGACATGGGCATCGAGCTCAGCGGTGAGGCCAAGAAGCTGCTCGCCAAGCGCGGCTACGACCCGGTGCTGGGCGCCCGCCCGCTGCGCCGGACCATCCAGCGCGAGATCGAGGACGCTCTCTCGGAGAAGATCCTCTTCAGCGAGCTGCGCTCCGGCCACATCGTGGTCGTCGACATCGAGGGTGAGGGCGAGAACGCCAAGTTCACCTTCCGCGGCGAGGAGAAGTCGGCGCTGCCCGACGCTCCGCCCGTGGAGTCCGCGGCCGGTGGCCCGGACCTGTCGAAGGACGCGTGACGGCCGGCAGTACGGACCGGGCGCCCAGCGCCTGACCGGAACGGCATATGACGCCGCGGCCCGGGACCTGTTCCAAGGTTCCGGGCCGCGGCGTCGTCGTGCGAGGTGATGCCGTACGGGACGCCGGGCCGTGAACGGAAGTGGGTTTCCGTACTGGGGGCGTACCGGGTGCGGCGGAAATCCGTAACCACCGGGATGCCGGGCCTTGCGCTCCGGCGGAGAAGCGGCGCCGGGTTTTGCCCCGGGCGGCCCGGCCAAAGGGAAAACGTCATTCCGGATTGCCCGGGGGCGCCCGCGCGAATACGGACCGGGCTATTCCGAGAGGCCGGGAACTCCAAGGCGATGCGGCGGGAGCAGGCCGGAAAGGCAGGCCCGCAGCCCTATAGGACCGCGATATCACAGCTCGATGACGCGGATACCGTCCGGTACGCCGGTGACATGCGGCAGCCGCCGGCTGACCCGGAGCTCCTCCAGCCGGGGGAACGCGGCCAGCCACTCCATCGAGGCCCCCAGGTCGTACGCCAGCCAGAGCCGGACCAGGCCGTCCGCCGGGACCAGGCCGCCGACCAGCTCGGCCACCGAGAACTCCCCGGCTACCTGGACGTACGGCCGGCCGCCGAGCTCCCGCAGGGCGTGCAGCTCCTCCACGTCCGTCACGGGGAAGAACAGCCCGTCCGGGTCCAGGTGGGCGATGATCTCCCGGGCATAGCGGGCGGTGTCGTACCGCCGCCAGGCACCGGCCAGCTGGGCCCGTACGTCGTGGTACGCGCGCTTGCGCAGCCCGGTCAGATAGTCGATCGCCATGTCGTCGGTGATGGAGGTGGCCGTGACGGCGAGCAGGTACGCCTCGCCGTCCGAGACCTCGGCCGGCTCCGGCAGCATCTCCAGCACGATCGGGCCGATCCAGCCCAGCGCCCTGGCCCCCGCAACCGTGCTGGGGCGCACCATGTCCCGGGTGAAGCGCCGCACCCGGTGGCGCACCTCCGGGTCGAGCTCGGCGGCGTGCTCCACACAGGCCGCGGCGAGCAGTTTGCGGTGCCGGGCCTCCGCGGCCCGGATGCCGGGGAGGGGGGCCAGCAGGCCGTTCAGCAGCGCCGCGCACTCGTCGGGCCGGGCCAGCGCCACGGCCATCCTGATGACGTCCTCCCACTCGGAGAGGTGGGCGTGGTTGAGCAGCAGCCCGAAGTCGTGGCGCTGGACGGTGGCGCGGGCCGCCAGGAAGTCCTGGAAGGTACGGTGCACGAAGTCGACCGTGCCCGGGGCCGGTTCGCGCAGCAGGCCGGTGCGGTTGAGCAGGTGGCGGTAGATCTCCTCGGGACCGCCCTGCCGTGCCGCATCGGGAATGGCCGGCAGGTGCTGCGCGAGCGTGTCGACGGCGACCTCGCGGTCCATCTCCGAGCGTCCGTTGACCAGCATCCAGTGGGCCAGCTTCTGCAGCAGCTGGATCTTGGGCTGGCGCGGCAGGTCGATGCCGTCCGTGGTACCCATGGCCCGCTCCCGGTCCCGCCGCTCCAGCAGCATCGACAGGGCGGCCTCGTACAACTCCTTGCGGCCGTTGGGCAGATAGCCGCGGCGGTCGCGGTGCAGTGCGCAGAGCATCCCGCACATCAGCGGGTTGGTGGCGAGCCGCCCCAGGTCGCGGGTGATGCGTACGGCGTTGAGCAGGGTCCGTTCGTAGTGGCCGAGGCGGTCCAGGTCCTCCGGCTTCTGCTGGGCCGCGGCGCGGTGCCAGCGCTGGATGAACGCGGCGATGTCCTCGCGGCTCATCGGGGCCAGCGACAGTTCGGCGAAGCCGTCGGCGGTCAGCCAGTCGGCGCGTACGGCGGAGGGGCGGGAGGTGACGATCCAGACGTTGCCCGGATACAGGGCGGTCCAGTCCCGGAGCTTGCGGCGCAGCCGCTCGCGCTCGTCCTCGGGCGCCTCGTCCACGCCGTCGATCAGCAGCAGCGCCCGGCCGGCCCGCAGGACGCGGTCGGCCCAGCCCGGTGGCTGCGCCTCGGCGCCCGGGTAACCGACGGCGGCGAGGAAGCCGCCAGGGGAGGGCAGGCCGTGCCGGGCGAAGCGGCGCACCGGCAGGAGGAAAGGCACACGGCCGTACAGGGCACGGCGCAGCGAGGCGGGCAGCTCGCCGCGCGCGGTGGCGACGGCCAGCCACTGGAGCAGGGTGGTCTTGCCGGAGCCGGCCACGCCGCGTACGAGGACGCGGCACAGGCCGGACAGGGCGTGCTCGGCGGGGACGGCGGGCCCCGGGGCGCCGCCGTCCTCGGCCGTCGGTTCGGCCTCGCAGCGCAGGCCCAGGTAGGCGGCGTCCAGCGGCCAGCTGTCCGGGGAGTGCGCGAGGTCGATGCCGAAGATGGTCAGGTGGTTGTGGAGGACGGCGGTGTCGTGGGCGTACCGCGTCTCGAAGGCGGCGTCCTCGGCGGAGCGGGAGGGCAGCCGGGCGGTCAGCGCGCCGACGGCGTCGTCGAGCCTGCCGAGGGCGCGCCGGTTCTCCACGAGGGTGCGGGCGCCGAAGCCGGACAGCCGGGTGAAGAACTCCAGGACGTGCAGCGACGCGGTGTGCAGCAGGATGCCGTGCAGTTCGGCGCCGTCGTTGGTCAGGCCGCGGGTGGCGTCCGGGGCGGCGCGGTGCAGTCGCCGGGCGAGTCCGTCCGCTTCCAGCCGTACGTCCTGCACGAGCTCCAGGTCGAGGTCGCCGAGCGCCCAGAGCGTACGGGCGAGGGCCGCCGCGACGGCCGCGTCCTCGTCGGGGGCCACCGGCCGCTCCAGCTCCGCGCCGGTGGCGCCGGGGAGCGGGGTGACGGCCCGGTCGACCAGCTTGGCGGCGATGCGCCGTACGTCGCGTTCCCCGAGGGTGCGTTTCTCGCCCCGGAAGGAGACCAGGCCGCCGATCCGTAAGGGGCGGTCCACCAGGGAGGCGCCGGGGCCGGGGCGGACGAGGAGTTTTCTGACGAGCGGGGCGACGACTTTCGGAAGGAGCCGGGCCATGATGATCATCGGGTCCATGCGGTGATCCCCCATCACCTGGTCGACGCCGGGCGGGCCGGGCGCCGCGGAGTTCCAGCGTAGGGGGAGACGGGGGCCGCGGGGGCCCGCGCGGCCGGGTGGCGCCGTGCGGGGCGGAGCGTGGTGTCCGTACCGGGCCTTTGGTCCCGGTACGGACCGGCAGAAGTCCCGCCGGGGAGCCGGGGAGAGCGGGGGCGCGGTGACATGCCGCACAGGCCCTCCGGCGCCTACTACGCGGAATAGCGGGCGTTTCCCGGGGAGCGGCGGGCGGGTCAGGGAACGGTGGCCGCCGCGGTGCGGCCAGGGGGGTTCCGGGGTGTTCGGCAACTCCGAACGGTGCGGTGAACCCGCAGGTCAGGGGCGTGGAGGCGGAGGTGTCCGGCGGTCGGAAGAGGGGGGTGGCCGTGGGGTTTGGGGTTGGGGTGTGCGGGTAATGGCGGGGGTTTATTTCCCCGACTTTTGCTACGAGATGGGGTAGTAGAAAGGGGTATTGGCAGCATGTCGGATTCGGGTTACCAAGGTGGGGCGATCCCGGACGACGGCCGGGACCCACTCATTCCCGGAGGTAGTTCCCGCATGACGAAGCACCACCCCCTGCACCGCCTGCCGAAGAAGTCCGTTCTCCGTACCCGCGCCTCCGTGCTCGCGGCGGGCCTGGGCGTCTCCGCGGCCATGGGCGCCGGGGTGGCCGTGGCGGCCGGGAGCGACGCGCAGTCGATCGCCCTGGACGGGCTGACGTCCGACATCCGCACCTCGGTGGCCGCCCAGGCCGACGCCCAGAAGAAGGCTGCCGAGGCGGAGCAGCAGCAGGCCGAGAAGGCCAAGAAGGCCGCCGAGGAGAAGGCCCGCTCCTGGGTGAAGCCGGTGGACGACTACAAGCTGGGCATGACCTTCGGGCTGGCGGGCAAGCACTGGTCCCACAACCACAGCGGCCAGGACTTCGTGGTGCCCAGTGGCACCGCCGTGCACGCCGTGCACGGGGGCACCGTGGTCAAGGCGGGCCCGAACGGCGGCGGTGACGGCCCCGCGTACGGCAACGCGATCGTGATCAAGCACGACAGCGGTACGTACACCCAGTACGCGCACCTGACCAGCACCG
This sequence comes from Streptomyces sp. NPDC030165, assembly GCF_055573595.1. Lineage (NCBI taxonomy): Bacteria > Bacillati > Actinomycetota > Actinomycetes > Kitasatosporales > Streptomycetaceae > Streptomyces > Streptomyces sp. NPDC030165. Next base: position 473,326 of record NZ_JBVIBD010000004.1, read on the forward strand.
AGGTCAAGCCGGGCCAGACCGTGGAGACCGGCCAGGAGATCGCCAAGTCCGGCAGCACCGGTAACTCGACCGGCCCGCACCTGCACTTCGAGGTCCGCACCGGCCCGAACTACGGCTCCGGCGTCGAGCCGACCGCCTTCCTGAAGGCGCGCGGCGACGGCGTGTGATCCCTGCTGTCGGACGGCCCGCCTGATGGTCCCGGGCCGTCAGGCGGTCCGGGGCTGCGGGTCGGGGCCGTCAGTCGGCCCGGGGCTGCGGCGGCTTCAGCCGAGGGCCGGCGGCTGGGCCGCGGTGACCAGTTCGGTGGCGACCTCCAGGATGGCCTTGCGCTTGTCCTCGGGGTCGCCTTCGAGGTTCTGCATGGCGAACAGGCCCGCGTGCATCGAGAAGATCGCGGTGATGCAGCGGACCTGGTCCGTCAGCTCCGCCTCCGGCTCCCTGAGCAGCCCGGTGAGCCGGATCATGCGCTGCTTGAAGGTCTCGCCGATGCTCAGGTCCCGCACGGTGGCCTGGTTCTCCTGCATGAAGCGGAAGAGGGGTTCGGCGGTGCGCAGCGCCTCGCTGTAGCGGCGCAGGATCTCGTGCTTGGTCTCCAGGGTGCGCGGCTGTCCGTCGGCCCACTCGGTCAGCTCGTCGATCGGCCGCGCCAGGTCCTGGAAGAGGCTGATGACGATGTCTTCCTTGGTCTTGAAGTGGTAGTACAGCGCCGCCTTGGTGACGTCGAGCCGTTCGGCGATCTCGCGCAGCGAGGTCTTCTCGTATCCCTGCTCGGCGAACAGCTCCAGGGCGATGTCCTGGATGCGCTGGCGGGTGTTGCCCCTGCGCGCGTGCGGTGTGCCCATGCTGCTGTTCTCCTGCGTCGATCGTCCGGGCCGGGGTCGGAGGGCCACGTATTAACTTACTTGACGCCCGGCTAGTTGGTGGCTACCTTGCTGCACTGTACTGAACTAGCCGGGCGGCAAGTAAGTGGGAGAGACGAAAATGGGGATGTCGCAGACGAAAGCGACCCCGACGGGGGAAATACCGAAACCGGCGGACTCCGGGGGGAAGCAGCCGGCCAGTGTCCGCGTGGTGCTGTTCGCGCTGATGATCGCGATGCTGCTCGCGATGCTGGACAACATGATCGTGGGTACGGCGATGCCCACGATCGTCGGCGAACTGGGCGGGCTGAGCCACCTGTCCTGGGTGGTGACCGCGTACACGCTCGCGACCGCCGCCTCGACCCCGATCTGGGGCAAACTGGGCGACCTGTACGGCCGTAAAGGCGTCTTCCTGACGTCCATCGTGATCTTCCTGATCGGCTCGGCGCTGTCCGGCATGGCCCAGGACATGGGCCAGCTGATCGGCTTCCGCGCCGTACAGGGTCTGGGCGCGGGCGGCCTGATGGTCGGCGTCATGGCGATCATCGGTGACCTCATCCCGCCGCGCGAGCGCGGCAAGTACCAGGGCATGATGGCCGGCGTCATGGCCGTCGCGATGATCGGCGGACCGCTGGTCGGCGGCACCATCACCGACCACCTCGGCTGGCGCTGGAGCTTCTACATCAACCTGCCGCTGGGCGCGATCGCCCTGGTCATGGTGACCGCGGTGCTGCACCTGCCCAAGAAGCGCTCGCAGGCCCGCATCGACTACGTGGGCGCCGTCCTGCTCACCGTCGGCATCACCTCGCTGGTCCTGATCACCACCTGGGGCGGCACCGAGTACGACTGGCTGTCGAGCCAGATCATCGGCCTCGGCGCGGTCGGCGTCGTCGCCCTGCTGGCCTTCGTCTTCACCGAGACCAAGGTCCGCGAGCCCGTACTGCCGCTGCACATCTTCCGCAACAACAACTTCAGCCTCGTCACGGTCATCGGCTTCCTGGTCGGCTTCGTGATGTTCGGCTCGATGACCTTCCTGCCGTTGTTCCAGCAGACCGTGCAGGGCGCCTCGGCCACCAACTCCGGCCTGCTGCTCCTGCCGATGCTGCTCGCGATGATGGCCGTCTCGCTGGTCGCGGGCCGCATCACCACCAACACCGGCAAGTACAAGATCTTCGTGGTGGGCGGCGGCGCGCTGATCACCGCCGGGCTCGCACTGCTGTCCTTGATGGACACCGGCACCACCCGCTTCACCTCGGGCCTGTACATGGCGGTGCTCGGCGCCGGCATGGGCTTCCTGATGCAGACCACGATGCTGATCGCACAGAACAGCGTCGAGATGAAGGACATGGGCGTCGGCTCCTCGTCCGCCACCCTGTTCCGTACGATCGGCGGCTCCTTCGGCGTCGCGATCTTCGGCGCGATCTTCAACAACCAGGTGCAGGACGTGATGGCAGAGCGGCTCGGCGCCGCCGGTGCGAAGGCGACCGCGGGCGGCGCCCAGATGGACCCCAAGCTCCTGGACCAGCTGCCGGCCGCGGTCAAGGACGCCTACATGCACGCGGTCTCCGGCGGCACCCACCAGGTCTTCGTGTGGGGCGCGCTGATCAGCGTCATCGGCTTCGCCGCGGCCTGGTTCCTCAAGGAGGTGCCGCTGCGCGGCGGCCCCGCGAAGCCGGCCGAGGGGCCGGAGGACGGCGGCGAGGCTCCGGCGGGCAAGACTCCCGTCGCGGAAACCGTCTGATCCGGAAACCGTCTGATCCGGTACGGGAACTCCTGGCCAGTGGCCCCCGGCGTACGCGTCGGGGGCCACTGGCGTACGGGCCGGGACAATGCCGTACGGGGCCCGGAGCCGCTGTCGTACGGGCCGGCCGGTCGCCACCGGGCCGTTGTCAGTGGGGCGTGCCAGCATCGGAACATGAACAGCGACGGGGTGGGGGACGAGCGGCAGGGCGGGGGCGCGGGCAGCGGCGCCACCGTCCCGGTGCCGCCGGCGCGGCTGCGCCAGCTGCGGCTGGCGAAGGACGCGATGGACCGCGACTGGGCCTCGCCGCTGGACCTGGACGCGGTGGCGGCGCACGCCGGGTATTCATGCTTCCACTTCATCCGCGCCTTCAAGCAGGTGTACGGCCTGACCCCCGGCCAGTACCTGAGCCGCCGCCGGATCGAGCGCGCCGAGGACCTGCTGCGGACGGCCGACCTCTCGGTCACGGAGATCTGCCGGCTGGTCGGCTTCGGCAGCCTCGGCACCTTCTCCGCACGGTTCAAGGAGCGGACGGGGCTGACGCCGAGCGCGTACCGGCAGCGGCACGTGGGGCAGGGCGCCGGGCTGCTACGCGCTGCTGTGGTCCGGCGGCTTCAAGTCGTTCGAGAGCCGGGCGCCTGAGGGCCGGGCGTCCGAGGGTCGGGCGTCCGGGAGCCGGGACGGGCCGGTGCCGGAGGTCCGCAATTATCGAGAAGGCGGGTAGCGGGCGGGCTGCCTACGGTGAAGTGGACCGCGCACGAAGCAACGGAGGCACACCATGATCAAGGGACTCGCCATCACCACCGTCTGGGTCCTCGACCACGACCGGGCGAAGGAGTTCTACACGCAGAAGCTCGGGCTGGAAGTCCGTACCGACATGCGGATGGGCGGCGAGGACGGCATGCGCTGGCTGACCGTCGGCGCCAAGGACCAGCCGGAGGTGGAGCTGGCCCTGATGATCCCCGGCCCGCCCGGCATGGACCCGGAGTCCGGCGAGATGCTCAGGCAGCTGGTGAGCAAGGGGCTGATGGGCGCCGGGGTGCTCGCCACGGACGATGTCATGGCCGATTACGCGGCGCTGAGGGCCAAGGGCGTGGAGTTCCTCCAGGAGCCGCAGGAGCGCCCGTACGGCACCGAGGCGATCTTCCGCGACGACTCCGGCAACTGGTTCTCGCTGACCCAGCGCAGCGAACAGCTCGACCTCGGCAAGGGCTGGGGAGACTGCGTGGAGTAGCCACCGGGCCGGGGGCGGCAAAACCGTCCGGTCACCGGCCGACGAAGATCACCGGGCTGTCCGCCGTCGGTCCGTCCGTCACCGGACCGCCCGTCACCGGTCCGGCAGCTGGATGACCGGGAAGCTGCCCGTGTTCGTCGGCGCGTTCTCCGGCAGCCACAGTACGGAGACGGCCCCGGTCGAGCCGTCCGTCAGCTCGTCCGCGTTGCGGAAGGTCAGCCGGGCGCCCAGTACCCGGGCCTGGCCCGCCGCGATGGTCAGGCCGAGCCCGTGACCGCGCCCGGACCGGTCGCTGCTGCCGGTGCGGAAGCGGCTGGGGCCCTCGCGCAACAGGGCCTCGGGGAAGCCGGTGCCGTGGTCGCGTACGCGCACGACCCGCCCCTCGACGGTCACCTCGATCGGCGGCCTGCCGTGCCGTGCGGCGTTGGCGATGAGGTTGCCGAGGATGCGTTCCAGGCGCCGCGGGTCGGTGGAGACCTCGGCGTCCCGCAGGATCTCGATCTTGATGTCGGAGTTCAGGGCCCGTACCCGCCGGGTGACGAACTCGCCGAGCGCCACGTCCTGGAGTTCGGCCCGCTCCGCGTAGCCGTCCAGCCGGGCCACCTCCAGTACGTCCTCGACGAGGGTGCGCATCGCCTGGGCCCGGTCCCGTACCAGTTCCGAGGGGCGGCCCGGCGGCAGCAGCTCGGCGGCGGTGAGCAGTCCGGTGACCGGGGTGCGCAGTTCGTGGGCGATGTCGGCGGTCACCCGGCGCTCCGCCTCGATGCGCTTCTGGAGCGCGTCGGACATCGCGTCCACCGCCCAGGCCAGATCGTCCGTCTCGTCCCGGATGCGGCCGCCGACTTCGTCGCGGATGCGTACGGAGGTGTCACCGTCGGCCAGCTTGCCGGCTGCCGCCGCGGCCTTGCGCAGCCGCTGGGACAGCCGTCCGCCGATCAGCACGCCCAGCGCGCAGCCGCCGACCACGACCGCCGTCGAGCCGATCAGCAGTGCCTGGTCGAGGTCGTCCAGGACGGCGAACCGGTCGGGGAAGTAGCCCTGGATGGACAGCACCCGGCCGCCCGCGACCGGCGCCGCGGCCCACACCTTGGGCGTGGTCTGGCCGGTGTCCTCCAGGTAGGTCGCCCGCTTGCCCTTGGTGACCTCGTCCCGCAGCTCCTTGGGCAGCGCGGGATCGTCCAGCTTCGCGCCGAAGCGCAGCTGGTGCGTGGATTCGTAGATCTTCTGCGTGAAGTTGAGGCGTTCGGTCTGCACGTCGCGGCTGTTGTCCAGCATCGAGCCGCGGGCCGCGTTGTGCACGACGAGGCTCAGCGCGATCGCGACCAGCGCTCCGACGAGCGCGATCGCGGCGCTGAGCTTCCACCTCAGCCCCGTCCGCAGGGCGAGCCTGACCACCGCAGGAGTCAGCCTCTCAGCTTGTAACCGAAGCCGCGGACCGTCTCGATGCGGTCCTGGCCGATCTTGCCGCGCAGCCGCTGGACGTGGACGTCCACGACCCGGGTGTCACCGCCCCAGCCGTAGTCCCACACCCGCTCCAGCAGCCGGTCGCGGGAGAGGACTGTGCCGGGCGAGTTGGAGAACTCCAGCAGCAGGCGCATCTCGGTGGGCGTCAGCGCGACCGGCTGACCGCCTTTGCGCACCTCCATGCCCTCCGTGTCGACCTCCAGATCGCCGAAGCGCAGCACCGCCTCGGCGGGCGCGGCCGCCTCCGGGGACGCCGGGCCTCCGCCGTCCGGACCCGAGGCGTGCCCGAAGCGGCGCAGCACCGCGCGGATGCGGGCCACGAGCACGGCGCCGTCGAACGGCTTGGTCACGTAGTCGTCGGCGCCTGCCTCCAGACCCAGCACCACGTCGATGGAGTCGGCTCGCGCGGACAGCATGATCACCGGCACGGTCGACTCGTCCCGGATGCGCCGGCACAGGCTGACGCCGTCCAGGCCCGGAACCATCACGTCCAGCAGCGCGATGTCGGGCCGGTCGGCGCGGAACGCCTCCAGCCCCGCCAGACCGTCGGGCATCGCGGTGACCACGAAGCCGTCCCGCTCCAGGGCGAGCTGGGTCGCCTCGCGGATGACGTCGTCGTCCTCGACGAAGAGCACATGGGTATCGGCCATGCGGTGTTCTCAATCCTCCGGTGCCGGTTCCGGGGACGCGGACTCCGTGTTCCCGGTGTTGCTGTAGTCGGTGTGGTACCGCGCGTACTCGACGAAGCGGCTACCCGTCCAGCGGTAGGTCATCACATCCTCACCGGAAGCGCAGCACACCTTGTCGCCGGTGTTGTAGGTCTGCTTGGAGATCTCCAGTTCGCCCTTGTTGACGCCCGCGTACACCGAAGGCTGCTCGTCGGCGAAGACGTTCTCGTACGACCCGCCCTGCTTACGGTAGACGTACGAGCCGATGCCCACCGAGTCCGCGCAGGTCATCACGTTCACCACGATGTCGGGAGCCTTGCCGTGGGTGAGCGAGGCGTAGGTGACCTCGACCGGGTACTCCTCGGCCGCGCACGGCTTCCCGAGGGACTTCTTGACGTCGGCGCCGACCTTCGGGTCGTGCTTCATCAGCTCCACCGCGTCGACCTTCTGGTACGAGGCCGACGGGGACGGGGACGCCGCGTGGGCGGACCGGTTCGTGGGCGCGGGGGTGCTGCTGGCCGTGCCCTCGGTCCGTACGCCCTCGCCGCCGGGATTGCATCCGGCCAGCAACAGCGAGAGGGCGGCCATCCCCGCGATGGCCGCTCCGCCGCTCGTCCTGTGCCCGGCCGGCGTGCTCTGGGCCGGCCTGCTTCCGGCCGGCCTGTTCCTGGTCAAACCGCTCCCGCTCACAGTCCCTCTGGCTAAGCCACCGGTACCGCAGCCGGTCAGGCCGCGCACCGCTCCCGCTCCTGCTCGCCGCGCTCCAGCATCCGCGCGTCGATGTCGCGATTCTCCAGCTCCTGGCGCAGCCGGGCCAGAGCCCGGTGCAGCGTGCTCTTGACCGTACCGGTGGACATGCCCAGCGCCGCCGCGGTCTCCTCCGTGCTCATCTGCTCCCAGTGTCGCAGCACGACGACGCTGCGCTGCTTGGGCGCGAGCACCCCGAGGATGTCCATCAGCAGGGCGCGGTCGGCGCGCTGCTCGGTGCCGTCGTCGACGCTGGCGTCCGGGAGCTGCTCGGTGGGCACCTCCTCCAGCTTGCGGGCGCGCCACCACTCCGTACGCGTGTTGATCATGACGCGGCGGAGGTAGGCGTCGGCGAGGGACTTGTCGGCGATGCCGTCCCAGCGCCCGTACGTGCGGACCAGGGCCGTCTGGAGCAGGTCCTGGGCGTCGACCGGGTCGGGTACCAGGCGCCGGGCACTGCGCAGCAGGGCCTCCTGCCGCGTCCGCACGTACTCTTCGAAGTCCAGTACCTTGCCGCCGCTGGTCGCCATCCCGACGCCTCCGATCCGCTTGCGATTCCCCACGTTGACCGTGCCGGCAGTCATCTCCAGCACGAGGAAGACGCTACGGAGGGGGTGTTGCGGCGTAATGTGCGTGGGCCCCACAGGGAGTGCACGGAAAACCGTCGGTTGTGTAACAGCCCCCCGGGGGTCATACCTCCGGCCGACCGGGGCCGGGAACGGGTCATCCTCCCGGGGGACAGCGGGGGCGGCCGGAAGAGCTATGACCCGCCCCGGAAGTGTGGTGACGCCAGCGCGCCACCACACCACTGTCATCGTGCGGTCGTCACAGCCGTCACAGTGCCGTCATCTCGGCCGTCACAGTGCGGTCGTCCCGGCTGTCACAGTGCGGATGTCTCAGCCGTCATCGTGCGGTCGTCGCGGCCTGGCCGTCAGGACGTGGTCCGGCCGGCAGGCAGGCGGTACATTCCGCCCGGCAGCGGCTCCACCAGGCCGTCCGAGACCAGACCGTCGAGTGCCCGCGCGCGCTGCACCGGCTCGTCCCACACCGTGTCCAGTACAGCCTGCGGTACGGCACCGACGGCTTCCCGCAGTACGGCCAGGAGCTTGCCGCGCACCTGGCGGTCCGTACCGGCATACGTCTGTCCGCGGCGCGGCGGACCGTCGTGCGCGGGCGAACCCGCCAGCCGCCAGGCGCACTGCGCGGAGATCGGGCAGCGCACACACTCCGGGCCGCGGGCGGTGCACACCAGCGCGCCCAGCTCCATCGTGGCGGCGGCCCACTTGGCGGCCGTCTCCTCGTCCTGCGGCAGCAGCGCGCGGGCCAGCTTGCGTTCGGCGGCGGTGGTGGCATTCGGCGGGTACTGCTGCCCGGTGACGGCGCGCGCGAACACCCGGCGGACGTTGGTGTCCAGTACGGCGTGCCGCTGCCCGTACGCGAAGGACGCCACGGCCGCCGCCGTGTACTCGCCGACGCCCGGCAGCGCGAGGAGCTGGGCGTGCTCGCGCGGTACGTCGCCGCCGTGACGTTCCTGTATGGCGGAGGCGGCGGCGTGCAGCCGCAGCGCGCGCCGCGGATAACCGAGGCGGCCCCAGGCGCGCACCGCCTCACCGGGCGGCTCGGCGGCCAGGTCGGCGGGGCGCGGCCAGCGCGCGAGCCACTGTTCGTACACCGGCAGCACTCTGCTGACCGGCGTCTGCTGCAGCATGAACTCGCTGACCATCACGCCCCAGGCACCCGCCTCGGGGCGGCGCCAGGGCAGATCGCGGGCGTGCTCGTCGAACCAGTCGGTGACGGGGCCGTGCAGCCGGGCCCCTTCGGCGGCTTCGTCGGCGGCGGTGACAGCGGCGGTGCCGGTGGCGGCAGGAGTGGAAGTCATGGCACTGCCGATCCTGGCACGACGGCGCTCCGCCGTGAAACGCACCGGGCGCGCGCCACGACGTGCCCACCCGCTCGCGGGAACGAGGGACGAGGATGTCCCCATGATGTGTCCCCATGATGTGGATACCGGCGGGACCGACGGGAGAGCCGCGATGACCACTTCAAGCGACTGCCCGGACGCCATCCGCCGGGCCCTGGCCGCGCACACGACGCTGACCCTCGCGTACACCGACGAGGAGGGGCCGCAGGCGTGCGCCGTGCTCTACGCCACAGCGGACGGGCCGGCGCCCTCGCTCGTCCTGGTCACCGCCGAGTCGACCCGGCACGGCCGGGCCTTCGCACAGGCCGCCGGCGCCGGCGCCCGCGTCGCCTTCACGGCCCAGCGCGACGGCCAGGAGTGGACCGCGCTGACCGGGGTGCAGGGCCGGGGCCGCTGCCACCGGCTGGCGGGCCCGGACCGCACGGCCGCGTGGCGTACGTATCTGGAGCGCTTCCCGTTCGTCGCGGCCGACGACCGGCTCACCGCGGCACTGGAACGCACCGCACTCTGGGAAGTCCGCCCGGACTGGCTGCGCTTGATCGACAACGGCCGCGGCTTCGGGCACAAGGAGGAGTGGCACGCGCCGTGACCCCATGGGGAAGTACGGGACCCGCGCCCACCGGGGGCACCCCGAGGGGCGCCCCTGCCTCCGGGGAAACGGTTATGCCCGCACCAATATCTTCCAGCGCCCCGCGCTCAGGCGTATGACCAGGGAGGTCAGCGGCCCGGCGAACAGCGTCACGCACAGTGTGGCGGTCAGGGTGCCCAGCGCCAGGCCGGCCACCACGTCGTGCGGGTAGTGCACACCGACGAACACCCGCGAGAAGCCGGTCAGCAGCGCGATCGGCAGCACCAGCCAGGCCGCCGCGCGCCAGGCGAACACGATGCCGACGGCCAGCGCCGCCGCGATCGTGGAGTGGTTGCTCGGGAAGGACCAGTCGCCCTGCGGCGGGCACTGGACTATGGACGCGGCGGCGCCCGCCACGGCCCGGCAGGGCCGCTCCTCGTCCACGAAGCTCTTGACGATCTCACTCACCAGATACGCGGCCGCCGTGGCGATCGGCACCAGGATCGCGAGCGCGACCAGCCGCTCCTCCCCCTTCCGGGACCGCCACCAGCCCAGTACGGCCAGGGCCATGAGCAGCAGGATGCCGCCTTCGGTACCGCCTGCGGCCAGCGAGTGGACCCAGCCGGGCGTGTCGTGCGCGAAGTCGGTGACGTCGCGATAGAGATCGGTGCTGTACATGAACGCATACGGTACGGACTGTTGCGCGAAAGCCGCATCTGACCATCGTCCAGGGAAACCACTGACGAAAGTGGGGTGGCCGGCGCCACAGCGCACCCGCCCCGGGAAGATGATGTGAAAAGTTGCAGCTTCGTGCGGCGGGTACTGGCCGGTGTGACAGCTGATCTCTCGTAGAGTTTCCGCGTGGGATCTCTGCGCAATCCGATCGGGCCGCTTCCCTCCTCCATCTACTGGCGGCGGAGGGCCGTTGCGCTGGCCGTCCTCGTCGTGCTCGTCCTGTTGGTGGTGTGGGCCCTCAACTGGACCGGCAACGGCGGGAAGACCGGCGACGAGGGCAAGGGGCCGGGCGGACCGGGGCCCGCCACGTCCATCACGCCCGGTCCGAACGCGACGGACACCGGGATCAGCCAAAAGCCGGGCGGCCGCGACGAGTCGGGCGGCAGCGGCGGCTCCGACGCCGGCTCCGGCGGAGCGGGCGGCAGCGGCGGCGCGGGCGGCTCCGGCGGGGCCACGGGCGGCGGCGCCTCGGGCACCGGTGCCGGCGGGCCCATAGGGAAGGGCAGCGGCACCGTGGCGGCCGGCTCGGCGCTGGCGAACTGCGCGCCCGCCACCACCGAGTTGACGCTGCGCAGCCTCAAGGAGACCTACGCGCCCGGCGAGAAGCCCACGTTCGAGGTCACGATAGAGAACACGGCCGACAGTGCCTGCAAGGTGGATCTGGGGCGCGGCTACGCGGCCCTCACCATCACGGGCCCCTCCGACGACGAGCGGGTGTGGTCCTCCGGCGACTGCCCGCCCGGCAGCGGCGGCACCGCGCCCGTACAGGTGCCGGCGGGCGGCTCGGTCGAGCGGACCGTGGAATGGGACCGCAAGCCCAGCACCTCGGAGTGCGCGACACCGGCCGCCGAAGCCGTCGGGCCCGGTACGTACGAGGTCGAGGCCAAGGTGGGCGGGCTGGACGCGGCGCGCGCGTTCTTCGTCCTGGCCAAGGACTGACCCGCCGCCAAGAACCCCGCCCGGTACCGCAGTCCGGGGCCGGGCGGCGCAATTGCGCTGTGAGCGTGCAGCCGTTCCGCAGCCGCCCGTGATCGGGCACAGTCGGCTCCATGAAGCTACTGATACTGGGCGGAACGGAGTTCGTAGGACGCGCGGTCACCGACGCGGCGCTGGCCCGCGGCTGGCAGGTGACCGTCTTCCACCGCGGACAGCACGAAGCGCCGCCGGGAGCGTCCGTCGTGCGGGGCGACCGCACCGACCCGGCGACCCTCGCCGCGCTCGCCGACGGCACCTGGGACGCCGTGGTGGACACCTGGGCCTGGGCGCCGACCGCGGTGCGCGACGCCGCCCGGCTGCTGGCCGACCGGGCCGGACGGTATGTGTACGTCTCCACCGGCTCGGTCTACCGGCACCCGGCCGGACCCGGACACACCGAGGCGAGCCCGCTGGTGGAGGGCTCCCCGGACGCGGAGGCGGTGGCGTACGCGGAGGACAAGCGCGGCGGCGAACTGGCCGCGCTGGCGGCCTTCGGCGAGGACCGGACGGTGCTGGCCCGCGCCGGGCTGATCCTCGGCCCCTGGGAGAACATCGGCCGGCTCCCCTGGTGGCTGACGCGCATCGCCCGCGGCGGACCGGTGCTCGCGCCCGGCCCGCGCGATCTGGGCCTGCAGTACATCGACGCCCGCGACCTGGCCGAGTGGGTGCTGCACGCCGCGGAGACCGGGCTGTCCGGCCCGTACAACATCATCAGCGAGCCGGGTCACACCACGATGGGCGAGCTGCTGGAGACGTGTGCCGAGGTCACCGGCTCCGACGCCGAACTGCGCTGGCACGGCCCCAAGGAGATCGCCGCCGCCGGCCTCACGCCCTGGACGGAACTGCCGGTCTGGCTGCCGCCGGGCGAGCTGTACGACTCCATCCACCGCGGTGACGTGACCAAGGCGCACGCGGTGGGGCTGCGCTGCCGGCCGGTCGCGGAGACGGTGGCCGACACCTGGGCATGGCTCCAGAAGCTGGACGGGCCGCCGCCGCTGCGGGCCCGGACCCCGGTCGGACTGGCGCCCGAGAAGGAAGAGGCGGTGCTGCGGGGCTGAGAGCCGGTGCCACGACCCGGGTCCTGAGACGGGCAGGCGGCGTGCGGGCGTCGGTGCGCCCGCACGCGGCAGGCCGCTTCGCGCCCTACACGTACCGTTCGAGGATCGACGACTCCGCCAACCGGGACAGGCCCTCGCGTACGGACCGGGCGCGGGCCTCGCCGACCCCGTCCACCGCCTGGAGGTCGTCCACGCTCGCCGCGAGCAGCTTCTGCAGCCCGCCGAAGTGGTCGACCAGCCGGTCGATGACGGCGCCCGGCAGCCGCGGCACCTTCGCCAGCAGCCGGAAGCCGCGCGGCGAGACCGCCGAGTCCAGCGTCTCTGGCGAGCCGCTGTAGCCCAGCGCACGCGCCACGATGGGCAGTTCCAGCAGCTCGGCGTGGCTGAGCGCGTCCAGCTCGGACAGCGCCTCCGGCACCGTACGGGAGCGCTTGGCCGTCGGCTCGGGCACATAGTCGCGGGCGACCAGCTCGCGCTCCGGCTCGACGCCCGCGATCAGCTCGTCCAGCTGGAGGGAGAGCAGCCGGCCGTCCGTGCCCAGCTCGACCACGTACTCGGCGATCTCGGTGGCGATCCGGCGCACCATCTCCAGCCGCTGCGCAACCGCCGTGACGTCCCGGACCGTGACCAGGTCCTCGATCTCCAGCGCGGACAGGGTGCCGGCCACCTCGTCCAGCCGGAGCTTGTAGCGCTCCAGCGTCGCCAGTGCCTGGTTGGCGCGGGACAGGATCGCCGCCGACTCCTCCAGGACGCGGCGCTCACCGTCCACGTACAGCGCGATCAGCCGCATCGACTGGCTGACCGAGACGACCGGGAAACCGGCCTGTATCGAGACGCGCTGGGCGGTGCGGTGGCGGGTGCCGGTCTCCTCGGTGGGGATGGAGGCGTCCGGGACCAGCTGCACACCGGCCCGCAGGATCTTGGTGATGTCCTTGTCCAGTACCAGCGCGCCGTCCAGCTTGCACAGCTCGCGCAGCCGGGTCGCCGAGAACTCCACGTCCAGCACGAAACCGCCGGTGCACATCGACTCGACGGTCTTGTCGAACCCGAGGACGATCAGACCGCCGGTGTTGCCGCGCAGGATGCGCTCCAGGCCGTCCCGCAGCGCCGTGCCGGGCGCCACCGCGCTCAGCGAGGCGCGCATCAGGCCGTCCGTGCCGCCGCTGTCGCCCGATCTCCGGGTGGGCGGCCCCCAACCGGACCTGCCACCAGACGACGATGCCCGGTCGTTGGCTGCCACTGCACTCCTCCGTCGCAAGGTCTGTCGGTGCCGCAGGCCGCCCGGCAGATGCCTTGGTCACGCAGCTCACGGGCTGCGCGGGCCGACGGCACGACTTCATTGACAGGCGAGACCGGGGCAAAGTCTACCGGCGCCCAGGCTAGAGCCTGTCTGCAAAGTCACGCTGTCCGCCCGCGAGCCGGGTGCGTTCCCGCGCGCGCAGGCCTGCTCACGGGTGCTCGCAGGGCGGGCGCCGCTCCGGAGGACCGTCCTTATTCGGCCGCCGCCTTCTCGCGCGGCGGCTCCCGGCGCGGCCGCTTGGGCAGGACCCGCAGGGCCTCGCCGACGTCGGCGACCTCCAGCACCCGCATCCCCGCCGGGATCTTGCCCGGGTCGGCCGGGACCAGGGCGTGGGTGAAGCCGAGCCGGGCCGCCTCGGCCAGCCGGCGCTGGACGCCGGTCACCCGCCTGACCTCGCCCGCCAGGCCCACCTCGCCGATCGCGACCAGGTTCTTCGGCAGCGGGGTGTCGCTGGCGGCGCTGGCCAGGGCGAGCGCCACGGCGAGGTCGGCGGCCGGTTCGGTCAGCTTCACACCGCCGACCGTGGCGCTGTAGATGTCGCGCTTGCCGAGGGCCGCGATGCGTCCGCGCTGCTCCAGGACGGCCAGCATCATCGAGACGCGGGAGGTCTCCAGGCCGGAGGTGGTGCGGCGGGGGGAGGGGATCTGCGTGTCGACGGTGAGCGCCTGCACCTCGGCGACCAGCGGGCGGCGGCCCTCCAGGGTGACCGTCAGGCATGTACCGGGCACGGGCTCGTCGCGGCGGGTCAGGAAGAGGCCGGACGGGTCGGCGAGGCTGGTGATCCCCTCGTCGTGCAGCTCGAAGCAGCCGACCTCGTCGGTGGTGCCGTAGCGGTTCTTCACGCCGCGCACCAGGCGCAGGCGGGCGTGCCGGTCACCTTCGAAGTTCAGTACGACATCGACCAGGTGCTCCAGGAGGCGGGGGCCCGCGATGGCACCGTCCTTGGTCACGTGGCCCACCAGCAGCGTCGCCATGCCGCGCTCCTTGGACGCCCGGATCAGGGCGCCGGCGACCTCGCGGACCTGCGCCATGCCGCCGGGCGCGCCGTCGATCTCGGGCGAGGCGACGGTCTGGACGGAGTCCACGATCAGCAGCGACGGCTTGACCGAGTCCAGGTGGCCCAGGACGGCGGACAGGTCGGTCTCGGCGGCGAGATACAGGTGGTCGTCGATGGCGCCGATGCGGTCGGCGCGCAGCCGCACCTGGCTCGCGGACTCCTCACCCGTCACATACAGCGTGCGGTGGTCGTCGCTCGCCGCCTTGGCGGCCACGTCCAGCAGGAGCGTGGACTTGCCGACGCCGGGCTCGCCGGCGAGGAGCACCACGGCGCCCGGCACCAGGCCGCCGCCCAGCACCCGGTCCAGCTCGTCCACACCGGTCGAGCGGGCGGTCGCCTGGCGGCCGTCCACCTGGCCGATGGGCAGCGCGGCCGTCGTGACGCGGCCGGGCGCGGTCGTACGGACGGCGGGGGCGCCGCCGAACTCCTCGACCGTGCCCCATGCCTGGCACTCCGGGCAGCGGCCGAGCCACTTCGCGGTGGTCCAGCCGCATTCGGTGCAGCGGTACGAGGGCCGCTCCTTGGCCGAGGATTTACGAGTCGCCATGGTGTTCACCGTAGTCGTGGGGTGTGACAACGCCGGGCGCGCGGGCGTTTCGGGGCGCCGGACGGGGCGCGCGGGCGGGGTGTGAAGGCCCGCAACGGACGTGAAACCAGGCACTGGTGTCCTCTTTTGAGGGAGAACGTCACCCGTATGGATTAAAAGTGTCCGTGCGGCGCGATAGGGCCTGCATCATCCGCCTACCGTCGCCGGGTGATGAGCAGCAGGTCCGATCACCCCACGCACGCCACCGGCGCACACCGGGCGCACGACGGTGCTCAGCGCCACGACCGGGAGCGGCTCACCGAGCGGTACGAGCCCCATCTCGACGGGCTGTTCACCTACTGTCTGTCCGTCCTGTGCGAGCACGACGCGGCGACCGCCGTCCTGGGCGAGGTGCTCGCCGTCGCCGAACGGCACCACGGCCGCCGCCCGCCCGACCCCGGTCTGTACCGGTCCTGGCTGTACGCGCTGGCCCGGTGGGCCTGCCTGCGGCGGCTGGCCGACCGGGCGCGGGACGGCGGCCCGGTCTCCTGCCCGGACCGCGGCCCGGAGCGAGGGAGCGGGACCACGGCCGGCCCGGGCAGCGACACCGGCACCGGCATCTCCGCTCACGGAGCGGGCACGACCCACGGCACCGGAGCGTCGTCCGGCCTGGGCGCCGTGCCCGTCGGCGGCGGACCGTCCGACAGGACCGCCGACATGGCCCGGCAGCGGCGCGAACTGACCGCCCTGGCCTGGCCCGAAGCCGCCGGGACGACCCCCGAGCAGCGCGAGGCGCTGGAGCTTTCGGTACGCCACCGCCTGTCCCCCGAGGAGGTCGCGGCCGTCCTCGGGGGCGACACCGACGCCACCCGCACCCTCCTGGCCACCGCCGCCTGCGAGGTCGAACGCACCCGTGCCGCGCTCGCGGTCGTCGAGTTCGGCCGCTGCCCGGACGTCGCGCAGCTCGCGGCCGACACGCAGATGCTGCTCGGCGTCGCCCTGCGCCGGGAGCTGGTCCGGCACGTGGACGACTGCGCGGAGTGCCGCCGTACGGCCGAGCGGGCCACCGCCCACGGGCCCTGGCCGGGCACCGCGCCCCTGGACCACGGCGCGCTGCCGTTGGTCACCGCCCCGCGCCCGGCCGTGCTCACGGCCATGACGGCGGCGCGCGGTTCGCGTTCGGGGCGTGCCGAAGGGGTGGCGGGCGCGGGCGTCCCCGTACGCTCCGGGCGCGCGGGGCGCGTGAATGGCGTAAACGGTTCTCCTCGCTACGACCGGCGCGGATTCCCCGTACGCCCCAAGGACCCGGCGGCCCGCAGGCGACGGCTGCGGACCCGGGCCGTGACCACGACCGTGATCGCCACCGTCCTGGCGGCGCCGGTGCTCGCCCTGTGGGCCGCCTACCGGGGCGAGCCCCTGACCGGCGAGAGCGACGGCCCGTCGGTGACGGCCGGCGAGCCGGGCAGCGGCCCGTTCGAAGGCCACCCGTACGAGAACGCGGGCAGCGCGCGCACCACCACCGTGCCGCTCCCGCTGACAGCGAGCGGCCGGTCCGGTGTCTCCGACGTCTCGGTGCAGGTCGTCGGCGCGGACGGCACGCTCCTGCGGCCCGGCGAACCGGACCGTTCCGGTACCGGCCCCGGGCGGCTGACCGTCACCGCCGAACCGCGCGGCGACGTCACGGCCGTCACCCTCGCCGCGTCCGGTGGCGCGCCGGTCCACTGGTCGGCGCAGGCGGGCGCGCCGTGGCTGCGGCTGAGCGCCGCGGCCGGCGTGCTGAGGCCGGGGGAGTCCAGCACGCTCCTGGTGTCCGTGGATCACGACCGGGAACCGGACGGCTATTGGAACGCACGGGTCACCCTGGCGCCCGGGGGCACGACGGTGACGCTGGAGGGCTGGGGCCAGGGGAACGGCGGCCACTGGCCGGGACACCCGAGGCCGACGGGGCACGGCCCCCGGCCCGAGCCGGTCACACCGACGCGGCAGCCGACGAGCGAGCCGCCGGCGTCACCCGCCCCGACCCCCACACCGACGCCCACGACGCAGGAACCGACGACGGGACCGACCCCGTCCACCGGCCCGTCCGGTCCGACGGGGTGACCAGCCGGTCTCCGGGCTCGCCCGGCCGCTCCAAGGCGCTGACCTCGTACGGCCGCCCCAGGGCGCCGGTACGCCCGCCCCCGGACACTGCTCCGCAAAACCCGTCCAGGACGCAGCCCCGCACGCCCGCCCCAGAACGCGACCCCGTACGCCCCCCGTCGCGCCCCTGCCTACTCCGCCCCCGCCTGCTGCGTCACCAACGGCAGCGTCACCCTTGGGGGCGTCCCCTCCGGGTCCGCCGGATGCGGCGCCATCGGGAGCGTCGCCGCCAGGCGTTCCTCGCAGAGTTCCACGAGGCGGTCGTAGCCCTCCTTGCCCATCAGCTCGGTCAGCTCGGGCCCGTAGGACACATAGACCGGCTCGCCCGCGCCGTGTGCGGACGTCGCCGATGTGCACCACCAGTGCAGGTCGTGGCCGCCGGGACCCCAGCCGCGGCGGTCGTACTCGCCGATGGTGACCTGGAGGATACGGGTGTCGTCGGGGCGGTCGATCCAGTCGTAGGTGCGGCGGACCGGCAGCTGCCAGCAGACGTCCGGCTTGGTCTCCAGCGGCTCGCGGCCCTCGCGCAGCGCGAGGATGTGCAGCGAGCAGCCGGCGCCGGCCGGGAAGCCGGGGCGGTTCTGGAAGATGCACGAGCCCTTCCAGCGCCGGGTCTGGCGGTCGCCGTCCTCGTCCTCCTGGATCCAGCCCGTGTCCGTACCGACATCGTGGAACTGCCACAGATCCGGTGTGAGGCGCGCCACGTGCTCCGCGACCCGCTGCTCGTCCTCCTCGTCGGAGAAGTGCGCGCCGAGCGTGCAGCAGCCGTCGTCCGCGCGGCCCGCCTCGATGCCCTTGCAGCCGCTGCCGAAGATGCACGTCCAGCGGGAGGTGAGCCAGGTCAGGTCGCAGCGGAAGACCTGCTCGTCGTCGGCGGGATCGGGGAAGGTGACCCAGGCGCGGGCGAAGTCCAGGCCGCCGACCTCGTCGGCCCGAGCCCCTTGCGCCTCCTGCGCCGCGCGCGCCTCCCGAGCGCGCTGCTTTTCCGCCTTCTTCAGGGCTTTTTCCTGCTTCGCCTTGTTCGTCTTAGCCACTACTCCAGCGTACGGCGGACGGCACCCCGCACCGTTCTCCGGAGGCCGGGCACGCCGTCGGTTCCCGGCCGCCCGCAGTAGGTTCGACGGTATGAGACTCGGAGTCCTCGATGTGGGGTCGAACACGGTCCATCTGCTGGTGATGGACGCGCACCCGGGTGCGCGCCCGCTGCCCGCCTACTCGCACAAGGCGGAGCTGCGGCTGGCCGAACTCCTCGACGAGGACGGCGCGATCGGCGACACGGGCGTGGAGCGGCTCGTGGCCACGGTACGCACGGCGGTCGAGGTCGCGGAGGACAAGGGCGTCGAAGACGTGCTGCCGTTCGCCACCTCCGCGGTCCGCGAGGCGGCCAACGGCGAGGACGTGCTGCGCCGGGTCGCCCTGGAGACCGGCGTGAAACTGCGGGTGCTGTCCGGCGAGGACGAGGCCCGGCTGACGTTCCTCGCGGCCCGCCGCTGGTTCGGCTGGTCGGCGGGGCGGCTGCTGGTGCTGGACATCGGCGGCGGCTCGCTGGAGATCGCGTACGGGCTGGACGAGGAGCCGGACGCGGCGGTGTCGCTGCCGCTGGGCGCGGGCCGGCTCACCGCGGCGGACCTGCCGGGCGATCCGCCGGAGGCGGAGGACATACGGGCGCTGCGCAAGCGCGTACGGGCCGAAATCGCGCGGGTGGTGAGCGATTTCACGCGCTACGGCACCCCCGACCACGTCGTCGGCACCTCCAAGACCTTCAAGCAGCTGGCCCGTATCGCCGGTGCCGCCCGGCCCGCCGAAGGCCTCTGCACCCAGCGTGAGCTGGACCGCAAGGCGCTGGAGGAGTGGGTGCCGCGGCTGGCGGGGATGACCGCAGCGGACCGCGCCAAGCTGCCCGGCGTCTCCGAAGGCCGCTCGCGGCAGCTCCTCGCCGGGGCGCTGGTGGCGGAGGCCGGGATGGACCTGTTCGGGGTGCGCACGCTGGAAATCTGCCCGTGGGCGCTGCGCGAGGGCGTGATCCTGCGCCATCTCGACCACCTGCCCGCGGGGTAGGGCGCCTCCGGCACCCGCCGACGGCGGCCCGTACCCTGTCCCTCGTGACGGAGCCAGTGGTGCGCATCCCGGATGCGAAGGTCGCCCTGTCCACGGCCTCGGTGTATCCGGAGTCGACGGCGACGGCCTTCGAGATCGCCGCGCGCCTGGGCTACGACGGCGTCGAGGTCATGGTGTGGACCGACCCGGTCAGCCAGGACATCGAGGCGCTGCGCCGGCTCTCCGACTATCACGGGGTGCCGATCCTGGCCGTGCACGCGCCGTGCCTGCTGATCACGCAGCGGGTGTGGTCCACGGATCCCTGGGTGAAGCTGCAGCGCGCACGCAACGCCGCGGAGAAGCTCGGGGCCTCGACGGTGGTCGTCCATCCGCCCTTCCGGTGGCAGCGCAACTACGCCCGCGAGTTCGTACGCGGAGTGTGGCGGATGGAGAGCGAGACGGACGTACGGTTCGCCGTCGAGAACATGTACCCGTGGCGTTACCGGGACCGCGAGATGCTGGCGTACGCGCCGGACTGGGACCCCACCAAGGACGATTACCGGCACTTCACCGTCGACCTCTCGCACACCGCCACCTCGCGCAGCGACGCCCTGCACATGGTCGACCGGATGGGTGAGCGCCTCGCGCACATCCACCTCGCCGACGGCAACGGCTCCAACAAGGACGAGCACCTGGTGCCGGGCCGCGGCTCGCAGCCCTGCGCCGAGCTGCTGGAGCGGCTCGCCGCCACCGGCTTCGACGGGCACATCGTCGTGGAGGTCAACACACGGCGTGCGATGTCGGCTGCCGAGCGGGAGGCGGACCTCGCGGAGGCACTGGCCTTCACGCGGCTGCACCTGGCGTCGCCGACGTGGGTGCCCGGCTCGTGACGAGCGGCAGTTCCGGCGCCAGGGGGACGGGCCCGGACGCCCGCGCCGCCGCGGCCGGGAGTACGGAACCGGGGCCCCGGCCCGCCGCCGGGCCCCGCAGGCGCGGCCGGCCGTCCCGTACGGACTCCGCGCACGGCCCCGGCGCGCGCGAGCGCATCCTCACGGCCGCCCGCGCCGAGTTCGCCGCGCGCGGCTACGAGAAGGCCTCGATCCGCGGCATCGCCAAGGCGGCGGACGTGGACCCGGCGCTGGTCCACCACTACTACGGCACCAAGGAGCAGGTCTTCGAGGCGGCCGTCCAGATGTCCTTCGCGCCCGCCCTGGACGCGCCCGAGGCCGTGCTCGAAGGCGGCCTGGACGGGGTGGGCGAGCGGCTGACCCGCTTCGTCTTCGGCGTCTGGGAGAACCCGGTCACCCGCGAGCCGCTGCTGGCGATCGTGCGCAGCGCCCTGAACAACGACGTCGCCGCCGCGGTCTTCCGCAAGCTCATCGCCCGCCAGCTGCTGCGCCGGATCGCGGGCGAGCTGGCGGTGCCCGACGCGGAGCTGCGGGCCGAGCTGGCGGCGGCGCAGCTGGTGGGGACGGCGCTGCTGCGGTACGTGATCAAGCTGGAGCCGCTGGCGTCGGCCGACCCGGAACGCGTCATCGCCCGGGTCGCCCCCGTGGTGCAGGGGCACCTGACCGGGCCCTGACCGCTCCTCCGGTCCTTCGCCCTCCGCTCCTCCGCAAGGCGTCCGCACAGCGGTCACGTGTCTCACATGCCGGATTCACTGTCCAGATCTTGGAGCCGGGGCGTAGGCTCGACGGACTCCGTACGTATACCGACAAGCGCACGAGAGACAGACGCACCCGAGGAGTGGATCCACGTGCCCGAGCTGAGGTCCCGCACCGTCACCCATGGCCGCAACATGGCCGGCGCCCGCGCGCTCATGCAGGCGTCGGGCGTAGCGCGCGAGGACTTCGGCAAGCCCGTCATCGCGGTGGCCAACAGCTTCACGGAATTCGTGCCGGGCCACACCCACCTCCAGCCGGTCGGCCGGATCGTCAGCGAGGCGATCAAGGCGGCCGGCGGCATCGCCCGCGAGTTCAACACCATCGCCGTGGACGACGGCATCGCCATGGGCCACGGCGGCATGCTGTACTCCCTGCCGTCCCGCGACCTGATCGCCGACTCCGTCGAGTACATGGCGGAGGCGCACTGCGCGGACGCGCTGATCTGCATCTCCAACTGCGACAAGATCACCCCGGGCATGCTGATGGCCGCGCTGCGCCTGAACATCCCCACCGTCTTCGTCTCCGGCGGCCCCATGGAAGCCGGCCGCGCCACCCTCGTCGACGGCACGGTCCGCAAGCTGGACCTGGTCAACGCCATCTCCGACGCGGTCGACGAGAGCATCTCGGACGAGGACATCCTCCGTATCGAGGACAACGCCTGCCCGACCTGCGGCTCCTGTTCCGGCATGTTCACCGCCAACTCGATGAACTGCCTGACCGAGGCCATCGGCCTGTCGCTGCCCGGCAACGGCACGGTGCTGGCCACCCACACCGCCCGCCGGGCGCTGTACGAGAACGCCGGCCGCACCGTCGTGGAGATCACCAAGCGGTACTACGACCAGGACGACGCGACCGTGCTGCCGCGCAGCATCGGCTCCCGCGCCGCCTTCGAGAACGCCATGGCCCTGGACATCGCCATGGGCGGCTCCACGAACACGATCCTGCACCTGCTGGCCGCCGCCCAGGAGGCCGGGCTGGACTACGGCCTGGAGGACATCAACGCGGTCTCCCGCCGGGTGCCCTGCCTGGCCAAGGTCGCGCCGAACGTCGCCCCGGGCGGCACGTACTACATGGAGGACGTGCACCGGGCCGGCGGCATTCCGGCCATCCTGGGCGAGCTGTACCGGGCGGGCCTGCTCAACGAGGACGTGCACACCGTGCACAGCTCCTCCATGGCGGACTGGCTCAAGACCTGGGACGTGCGGGGCGGGTCCCCGTCCCCCGAGGCCGTCGAACTGTGGCACGCGGCCCCCGGCTGCAAGCGCTCCGCCACCGCCTTCTCCCAGTCCGAGCGCTGGGACAGCCTCGACGTGGACGCCGCGGGCGGCTGCATCCGCGACTTCGCCCACGCGTACTCGGCCGACGGCGGCCTGGCCGTCCTCAAGGGCAACCTCGCCGAGGACGGCTGCGTGGTCAAGACCGCGGGCGTCGACGAGTCGATCTGGACGTTCGAGGGCCCGGCCGTCGTCTGCGAGTCGCAGGAGGAGGCCGTCGAGAAGATCCTCGGCAAGCAGGTCAAGGAGGGCGACGTCGTCGTCATCCGCTACGAGGGCCCCAAGGGCGGCCCCGGCATGCAGGAGATGCTCTACCCGACGTCCTTCCTCAAGGGCCGCGGTCTGGGCAAGACGTGCGCACTGGTCACCGACGGCCGCTTCTCCGGCGGCACCTCGGGGCTGTCCATCGGCCACGCCTCGCCCGAGGCGGCCTCCGGCGGCACCATCGCCCTGGTCGAGGACGGCGACCGCATCCGTATCGACATCCCGAATCGTTCGATCGAACTCCTGGTGCCCGAGGCGGAGCTGACGGCCCGCCGGGAGGCACTGGGCGGCGTGTACGCGCCGAAGAAGCGCGAGCGCAAGGTCTCGCAGGCCCTGCGCGCCTACGCGGCGATGGCCACCAGCGCCGACAAGGGCGCGGTGCGCGACGTGACCAAGCTGGGCTGAGCCCCCGGCCCCGGCTGAGCCCCGGCTCCGTCAGAGCCCCCGGCCCCGCAAGAGCCCCGCCCGCTCTCACCAGCGGGCGGGGTTCTCCGCGTCCGCGGCGAAGACCGAGCCGTCCGGCGCCGCCGCGTAGATCCGGCCGCGCCGCGGGTCCGGCAGCGGCGCGGGCAGCTTCTCCAGGTAGCCGCTGCGGCCGGTGGCCAGCCGGGGCGGGGTCTGGCCGAGCAGCGCGCCGCGCCGGGTGTCGACGGCCAGCAGCCGGCCGTCGGCGCCGGTGAAGTACAGCCGCTCGGCCTTCGGGTCGAGCACCGGCACCGACCCCCGGCTCACCGAGGTCTCCACGCTCCACCGCCGCTCGCCGACGGCCTGGAGCGTGCCGCCCGTGGTGGCGAGCACGTAGACCGTCTCCCCGCGCACCACGCCCGCCGCGTCGTCGACCGGCGCGTCCAGCGGCAGCCGCCGTACGCGGTGCGTCGCCGGGTCGTAGCCGACGACGGCCGACGTGCGGGTGACGAGCAGCGGGTCGGCGGCGGTCAGGTAGACCGAGCCGGACGCGCCCGTACCGGCGAGGGTGAGTGAGCCGGGCAGCCGCCGTTCCCAGCGCAGGGTCCCGCGCACCGGGTCGATCGCGGTGATCACGGTGGAGGACCCGTCGGCCGAGACGGTGGCCGCGTACGCCGTACGGCCGTCTCCGTACGCGGTGAACTGGCCCAGTGGCTGCGCCGGGAACCGGTGGTGCCAGCGCTCCCGGTGCGTGGCGCTGTCCAGGGCGGTGATCATGCCGTCCGGTGCGGTCAACAGGATCGTTTCGCCCACGATCCGCACCTCGGCGTCGTACCCGGTCAGGTCCTTGCTCCAGCGCGTCGCGCCCTGCGCGCCGGCCGACGGATCCAGCGCCTCCAGCCGCTTGCCGTCGGGAGACCGTACGTACAGCAGCCCGCCGGAGAACACCGGCACGCTCGGCGGCATGTCGCCCTTGCGGACCGGCCCGCTCGCCCGCCGCCACGTCACCGCGCCGCCCTCCGTGTCCACCCGCGCGGCCTTCAGCCCCCGCTCGACGCAGAACAGGGCGGAAGCGCCGTACGCGCAGAACGGCATCTCGGCCGGATGCCCGGCGGGCCGCTGCACCACCTGCGTGTGCCACGGGCGGAAGGCCGCGGCGGTGCCGTCGCCGGCCCGCGTCTGGAGCGCCGAGGCGTCCTCGGCCCCCAGGACCCGTACGCCCGCGAAGATGCCCGCTCCGGCGAGCACGGCTGTCACAGTCGCCACGGCGGACCGGACGACCCAGCGGGGGCGGCGCGGGGCGGGGGCCGATTCCGGAGCCGGGCCGGTGCCCGGTTCCGAGTCCGCTCCTGTCCCCGTACCTCTCCCCGCCTCAGCTTTTCCTTCCCCTTCCGCTTCTCCTTCCGCTTCTGTTTCTGCTCCGGCTTCCCCTTCCGGCCGCCGGACCCGTACGTGCGTCTCCGCACCCCGGTCCGGCGCGGCGGACGGCACGGGTGCCGGGACGACCCGTACGGGCTCCCGCTGCGCCGGAACGCGCGCGTCCTCCGGGGCCAGGGAGGCTCCCGGGCCGGGCGAGGCCTCCGGGTCCGGGGCGTCCGCGAGCAGACCGTCGTAGGTCTCGGTAGGGGCCTCCGTGTGCAGCATCCGCATCAGCACGTCCGGAGTCGGCCGGTCGGACGGCCGCTTCGCCAGGCACGTACGGATCAGCGGCGCCAGGTCCTCCGGAACCCCCGTCAGATCCGCCTCGTCGTGCACGACCTGGTAGGCGACGATGTACGGGCTCTCCGAGTCGAACGGTCCCCGCCCGGTCGCCGCGTGCACCAGCACCGACCCCAGCGCGAACACGTCCGCCGCGGGACCCACCTCACGCGGCCGCTGGAACTGCTCGGGTGCCATGAACGGCGGCGTACCGATCAGCTTGCCGGTCTCGGTGCGCATCTCGCTGTCCGCGGGACGCGAGATACCGAAGTCGATGACCTTGGGGCCGTCGGCGGCGAGCAGCACGTTTCCGGGCTTCAGGTCGCGGTGCACCACGCCCGCCCGGTGGATGTCGCGCAGCGCCTCGGCGAGCCCGGAGGCCAGCCTGCGGACCTCGTCGGGCGCGAGCGGCCCGTCGCGCTTCACGTGGTCGCCGAGGGTCGGCCCGGGGATGTAGAGGGTGGCCATCCAGGGCCGGTCGGCGTCCGGATCGGCGTCCACGACCGGCGCGGTGAACGCGCCGCTCACCCGCCGCGCCGCCGCCACCTCCTGCCGGAACCGGCCGCGGAACTCGGGGTCCTGGGCGAACTCGGCGTGCACGACCTTGACCGCCAGGCGCAGCCCGGACGACGACCGCGCCAGGTGCACCACGCCCATTCCGCCGGAGCCCAGGCGCGCGTCCAGGCGGTACCGGCCCGCGTACAGCGGACGTTCCGCTTCCGGGTCCACCCCGGAACCGCGCAGCGGCGGCATCTCCCCACCCCCGTGTCCATGGGCCGCAGATGCGACGCACGGAGCCTAGTCGATGGTGCGTACGGGACAGGTGAGGCTTGCTAGCGTGCGCGGTGAACCGGCCGCCGCACGCGGACCGGTCCGCGACACCGGGACCACTCGACGGGGGAGTACACATGACCAGCACACCGGAGAACGCCGTCCGCACGGCCGCGGGCACCGGCACGGAGGAGGCCGCGGTGATCGCCGAGGCGGAGGCGGTCACCGGGGCCGAGGGCGTCGCCGCCGAGGCGATGGCGGCGACCGCGGCCACCTATCCGGTCGCCCCGGGCTACCGCCTCAACGTCCGCAGCGGCCCGAGCAGCCGCAGCTCCCTCGTACGGCAGCTGCCGTACGGCGCCCGGGTCGCCATCCGCTGCCAGCGCCACGGCGAACGGGTCAGCGGCCCGTACGGCACCAACGACATCTGGGACTGCATCGCGCCCGGCCAGTACGTCTCGGACACGTACGTCCGCACCGGCAGCGACGGCTTCGTGGCACCGCGCTGCGCGAACTGAGCGGCCGGGCCGTCAGGGCGCGACCGTCCGGCCCCGGCCGCCTTGCCGGGCGTCCCGGCCCGCCGGGGATAATCGGCGGCATGAGCGACGAGACACGGCCCGCCCCGGACCGGGCCGGCCCCGAGCCGGCCCCGATCCGCTTCTTCGGGACGACCTGGGTGCACCACGACGGCGGCTACGGCCTGCGCCGGGCCGGGGTCGCCATCGGCTCGCTGGCGCTCGCCGCGGCCGGTGCGGTGGTGCTGCGTTTCGCCTTCCAGGGCCTGGAGATCGCCGCGGTCGGCTCGCTCCTCAACGTCCTGGTCGTGGCCTGTTTCGCGGTGTGCAGCGCGGTCGCCTTCCGCCGTACCTGGGAACGCCTGACCCGCATCGCCGACAGCCCGGCCGCCGAGCGTCCGGCCGACCGGTCGGCGCAGAGCCTGCTGCTCATCGGTTTCATCGGCTCGCTGCTCGCCTACTTCTGCCGCAGCCTCGTCGAGGCCCCGGGGGAGGGCGTACGGCGCGCCGAGTACGAGGCGGAACGCGAACGCTACGAGCGCCGCCGGAAGGCCCGTACGGGCAACCCGGCGGCCAAGAAGGCGACGAAGACGAAGAAGAAGCGCGGCTAGCACGGAGGACGCGCCTGCGTACGGAGGACGCGCCTGCCTCACTCCCCGGGCGTGCAGAGATCGCCAGGCTGTCCTCGTAGACGTGATGGCGCACGATCTCGCCACCCTCGACGGTGAACCGCAGCGCGAACGGCGACCGGAAGGACTTCCCGGTGGCCCGTACCGGCCCCCAGAGCTGACCGGTCAGCACGGCCTCCGCCCCCGAGACCACGATTGCGTCGGCCGACGCGCCGCCCGCCCCCGCCACGGTGTGCTCGCGCAGCTCGCGCCAGTGCGCCGCGACGTCGTCCCGCGTCGCGCGCGGCCGCGAGATGATGCCGACCAGGCTGCCTCACCCCGGATCCCTGGTGTGCCCGCGCGCCTCAGTACTCCCAGTCCGGCTTCCCGTCCCCGTACAGCCAGTCGTCGAAGAGGTCTGTCAGGTCCTCGTCCGTGCGGTCCTGGCAGAAGTCGATGAACTGCTGGGTGTCCGCGCTGCCGTGCCGGTGTTCCGCGGGCCAGTCCTTGAGGATCGAGAAGAAGACCTGGTCGCCCACGGCCTTCCTGAGCTGCTGGAGGACCATGCCGCCGCGTTTGTAGACGGGGTCGCCGGTCACGTTCTCCGCCGTGCCCGGTTCGCCGGGCGGGAAGCCCCAGACGTCCTCGTCGTCCTCGTCGGTCTCGTACAGCGCGTCGAACTGCTGCTGCGCCGTACGGCCGCCCTTGTCCTCCTCCCACAGCCACTCCGCGTACTGCGCGAACCCCTCGTTGAGCCAGATGTCCTGCCACGTCTTCGGCGTCACCGAGTCGCCGAACCACTGGTGCGCGGTCTCGTGCACGATCGTGCCCTCGTCCGGCGCCCCGGCGTAGACCGGCTTGGTCTGGGTCTCCAGCGCGCCCCAGTCGACCCGCTCGGGCGTCTGGTCGACGATCGCCCCGGCGGAGGAGAACGGATACGGGCCGAACCGTTTCACCGACCAGTCCAGGATTTCGTCCAGCCGGCCCAGCGGCCCCGCGCTCTCCTTCGCCTCCGCCGGGTCCACGGCCGTGTAGACGGGCAGCCCGCCCTTCGTCCGGGACTCCTGGACGGTGAACTTCCCGATCGTCGCGGTGGCGAGGTAGGTGGCCATCGGCTCGGCGTTGTGCCACTCGAAGGTGGTCCGGCCCCTGGCGCTCTTGCGGCCGCGCAGCTCGCCGTTGGCGACGGCGGTGTACCCGTCCGGCACGGTGATCCTGAAGTCGTACGCGGCCTTGTCACCGGGGTGGTTGTTGCCGGGGAACCACGTCATGGACCCGGCCGGCTGGCCCGCGACGAACGCTCCGTCCTTCGTACGGACCCAGCCCTCGGTCGCGCCGTCCGCGTCCGTCATCTCCTCGGGCTCGCCGTCGTACTCGACCGTCGTACGGAACGTGGCGCCCTTCTTCACGGTCGCGTGCGGGCGCACCGTCAGCTTGTGGCCCTTGCGCGAGAACTCGGCGTTTTCGCCGTCCACCCGCACGCCGTGCACCTTCATCCCCTGGAGGTCCAGCTGGAAGGAGGCGAGATCGGCCTGCGCGGTGGCGCTGATCTCGGCGGTGGCGTCCAGCGTGCCGCCGCGTACGTCGTAGGCGAGGTCGAGACCGTAGTGCCCGACCTGGTACCCGCCGTTGCCGAGGGCGGGGAAGAGAGGGTCGTGCACACTGCCCGCGCCCTGCGTGCCGTCCAGCCGGGTCGCACTCGTACAGGAGGACAGCAGCAGGGCGACGGAGAGCGCGGCGGTCGCACCGCAGGAGCGGAGAGGCCGGCGGATCACGGGGCTCCTAGGGTCGTGGGTCAGGTGGATCAAGCCCCCCGACCCTACGGCCCTTTGGCCCGCAACGCCGCTCCCTTCCGGTAATGGCGTTTATCCGCCCTTATGCCCGGATGGCGGGGAGAGGGTGACGGTGGCGGCACCCGGCCCGGCCCCACGACCGGGGCCGGGACCTGCATGGGAGCCGGCACCCACACCGGCCCCGTCCCCGCTCCCGTCCCCGTCCCCGGCCCCGCCGGAGCCCGGCTCGCCGGCCGGCCGGCGCCGCTCCGCCCAGTTGCCCAGCGCCGCCGCGCAGGCGCGGTCGAGGTGCCGCAGCCCGGAGAGGTCCAGGATCACGGCCCGGTCGCGCGGCAGCGCCTCCAGCTGGTCCAGCAGCCTGGGCAGCCGTAGGAAGGTGGCGTTCCCGAGCGCGCGTACGCGAAGGGGCCCGGCCCCGGGGCCGTCGTTCTCCAGTCCCGACACCTCAAGGTGCGCGTGCGAGGTCTCCCACGCGGACTTCGCGACCGCCGTCAGCAGCCCGATGACGACGCCCTCGAACATGTTGGTCACCACGATCGCCACGGCCGTCCCGGCGAGCACCACCGCCTCACCCCGGTACTCACGCCACAGCGGCACCAACTCCCGTACGGGAATGAGCTTGCAGCCCGCGTGCACCAGCACCCCCGCCAGCGCCGCCAGCGGCACGACGTCCAGCGCCGCCGGGAACGCCGCCGCGAACAGCAGCAGCCACACACCGTGCAGCACCCGCGACGCCTTCGTACGGGCCCCGGCCCGCACGTTCGCGGCGCTGCGCACGATCACTGCGGTCATCGGCAGCGCGCCGAGCATCCCGCACACCGCGTTGCCCGCGCCCTGCGCCATCAGCTCCCTGTCGTAGTCCGTACGCGGCCCGTCGTGCAGCCGGTCCACGGCCGCCGCGCTGAACAGCGACTCGGCCGACGCGATGAGCGCGAAGGCCAGCACGGTGCCGACCGCGCCGACCCCCGCCAGCTGCGCGAAGTCCGCCCCGCCCGGCGGCTGTACGGCGGACAGCAGCCCCGTGACCTCCACCCGGGCCACCGGCAGGCCGAGGGCGGCGACGGTGACGGTGGCCAGCGCCACGGCCGCCAGCGGCGCCGGCAGCACCCGCGCCGCGCCCTTCCACCGGGGCCACAGCACCAGTACGGCGATGGTGCCCAGGCCGATCGACGCCGCGGTCAGCGCCTGGTCCGACCAGACCGTGTCGGACACCAGCTCCGGCAGGCCGCCGAGGTTGGCGAGCCCGGTGCCCGGTGGCTTCGCGTCGGTGAGCGCGTACAGCTGACCGGCGATCAGCACCAGCCCGATGCCCGCCAGCATCCCCTGGACGACCGCCACCGAGATGGCCCGGAACCAGCGCCCCAGCCGCAGCGCGCCCATGACCAGCTGCACCACACCGGCCGCGAGCACCAGCGCCCCGAGCGCGCCCAGTCCGAACTCCTCGACCGCCTCGTACACGAGGACGGTCAGCCCGGCGGCCGGGCCGCTGACCTGGAGGCTGCTGCCGGGCAGCAAGCCGGTGAGCAGGCCGCCGACGATGCCGGTGACGAGCCCGAGTTCGGCCGGCACACCGGAGGCGACGGCCACGCCGACGCACAGCGGCACGGCAACCAGGAACACGACGAGGGAAGCGGCGAAGTCCGCACGTATGACCGTTGCTTTCTGCCCGAACACTTTCTGTACAGAACCTTTTTGCACGAAGGTTTTCCGCATGACGATGCCTCCAGCGCATTGCGGCGGACCGCGCGGCGCGGACGTGCGCCGAGCGGCGGAAACGGATGTCCGGATCGATCCGTGAACGGTGAGCTGCGCGGGCACGGGGGACCGGCCCTGGGCGCTCGCCACCTGCCGGGATGCCACCGCCGGGACCTCGCACCGTGGACGGCGGGCTACCGGCGACGGCCGTCCCCGCTCAGCAGCGGAAGACGCGATGACTGATCGGAAGCTGGCCCGAACGCCTCAGAGGCACGGCGCGGCGCCCGGTGACCGGGGCCGCCGGATCCGGGCCGGTGGCCGGCGGGACAGTGGGGTCGCTCGCGCCCCTGGCCTGGTCGCCGGGGTGGGAGGCCGGCCCGCCGGTCGCCGAACGGGCGGCGCGGCCGGTCGGGCAGCGTCCGGCCGCGGAGTCCGCCGGGCCGCCGTCCTCGTACGCGTACGGAGTGGCCACGCCGGCGGTCTGCGTCCCGCCCCTGCCCCCGGCCGCCCGCCCGTACGCGCCCTCGGTGCCGACCGGGAACGCCAGCAGTGCCGCCAGGAGAAACAGCAGCACGCGGCGCATGGCGTCGGCCCCCTCATCCGGCTGACTGGACACTCACCTTGAGTGTGTCCACAGCGGCACGACTTCGATCGAGTCGTTGTGTAACCGTCATGTAAACGCTGAGTTATCAACCAGGAGTGGTCGAATCCGTGCACTCCGGGGATCGCCGGAGCGCGCCCCGGCCCTTGACGCCCCGGCCCCCGCACGCAATATTCAACACATGAGGAATTACGGCTGCGGCCGGCCCGCCCCGGCCACCCGGACCACCTCCCAAGGGGCCACCCCCGCCGGGACCACCGCCGTCCGGGCCCGCGCCCTCACGGTCGTACGCGGCGGCCGCACCGTCCTGAACGACCTCGGCTTCGACGTCCCGCCCGGCCGGATCACCGGCCTCCTCGGCCCGTCCGGCTGCGGCAAGTCCACCCTGATGCGCGCCGTCGTCGGCACCCAGGCCCAGGTGACCGGCACCCTCGACGTCCTCGGCCACCCCGCGGGCCACGCCCGCCTGCGCCCCCGCATCGGCTACGTCACCCAGTCACCCGCGGTCTACGACGACCTCACCGTCCGCCAGAACCTCGCCTACTTCGCCGCAGTGCTGCACCCCGGCCGCACCGCCCGCGCCGAGCGCCGGGACAGCGTGCGCCGCGCCATCGAGGACGTCGGCCTCACCGCGCACGCGGACACCCTCGCCGGCCACCTCTCCGGCGGCCAGCGCAGCCGCGTCTCCCTGGCCGTCGCCCTCCTCGGCGCCCCGGAACTCCTCGTCCTGGACGAACCGACCGTCGGCCTGGACCCCGTACTCCGCCGCGACCTGTGGCAGCTCTTCCACCGCCTCGCCACCGACCGCGGCGCCACCCTCCTCGTCTCCTCCCACGTCATGGACGAGGCCGAGCGCTGCCACCGGCTGCTCCTGATGCGCGAGGGCCGCATCCTCGCCGAGGACACCCCCGACGCGCTGCGCGCCCGTACGCGGACGGCCACCGTCGAGGAAGCCTTCCTCCACCTGGTCGAGAACGCCACCACCGCCGCCGGTACCCCGTCCACCCCGGCGCCCCGCCCCTCGGAGCCCACCCCATGACCCGCGCCCCCTCACCCCTCCTTCTTCTCCCCCTCCCCATCTCCGGAGCACGGGTCCTGGCCACCGCCGCCCGTGTACTGCGCCAACTGCGCCACGACCCGCGCACCATCGCCCTGCTGCTGCTCGTCCCCTGTGTGATGATCGCGCTGCTCCGCTACGTCTTCGACGCGCATCCCCGTACGTTCGACAGCGTCGGCGCCGCGCTCCTCGGCGTCTTCCCGATGATCACCATGTTCCTGGTGACCTCCATCGCCACCCTCCGCGAACGCACCTCGGGCACCCTCGAACGCCTCCTCGCCATGCCCCTGTCCAAGGCCGACCTGCTCGGCGGCTATGCCCTGGCCTTCGGCGCCCTCGCCATCGTCCAGTCCGCCCTCGCCACCGCGCTGTCCGTCTGGCTGCTGGACCTGGACATCACAGGCTCCCCCTGGCTGCTCCTCCTGGTCGCCGTCCTGGACGCCCTCCTGGGCACCGCCCTCGGCCTCTTCGTCTCGGCCTTCGCCTCGTCCGAATTCCAGGCCGTCCAGTTCATGCCCGCCGTCCTGATGCCGCAGCTCCTCCTGTGCGGCCTCTTCGCCCCACGCGACACGATGCACCCGGTCCTGGAGGCGATCTCCCACGTCCTCCCGATGTCCTACGCGGTCGACGCCATGACCGAAATCCTCACCCACCCCACCCCCACACCCGCCTTCCTCCACAACACCCTCATCCTCACCTTCGCCACCCTCCTCCCCCTAGCCCTCACCATCCCCACCCTCCCCCGCCGCACCCCGTAATCCCCCCCGAACAAGCCCCGGCCCCCAGCACGATCCAGCCCGTCCGGCGGCTGATGACGAGCCCGCCGGGCGATCACGGCGTCCAATACCCCCGTCCACACCCACCCGCCCCCGCCCACAACGTGAACACCCCCACCTCCCGAACCCCCCACGATGCGAGGATGACCAGGGCAGCAGTCCCAACGCCCCCGGCCGACCGCCCAAGGGCAAGGCCAAGAACAAGGCCAAGGCCACCCCCGCACCCAAGCACCCCCACCGGCGAGGTGAACCGCAACATGACCCAGAAGGTCGCCGTACTCGGCACCGGAAAAATCGGCGAGGCCCTCCTCAGCGGCATGATCCGAGGCGGCTGGGCCCCCAGCGACCTCATGGTCACCGCCCGCCGCCCCGAACGCGCCGACCAGCTCCGCACCCGCTACGGCGTCACCCCGGTGACCAACGCCGAGGCCGCCAAGTCCGCGGACACCCTGATCCTCACCGTGAAGCCGCAGGACATGGGCACCCTCCTCACGGAGCTGGCCCCGCACACCCCCGCCGACCGCCTGGTCATCAGCGGCGCCGCCGGCATCCCCACGGCCTACTTCGAGGAGCGGCTGCCCGACGCCACCCCCGTCGTACGGGTCATGACGAACACCCCGGCCCTGGTGGACGAGGCGATGTCCGTCATCTCGGCCGGCACGCACGCCACCGCCGCCCACCTGACCCGCGCCGAGGAAATCTTCGCCACCGTCGGCAAGACGTTGCGGGTACCGGAGTCCCAGCAGGATGCGGCGACCGCCCTTTCCGGCTCCGGCCCGGCGTATTTCTATTTCCTGGTCGAGGCGATGACCGACGCCGGCATTCTGCTGGGCCTGCCGCGCGACAAGGCCCACGACCTGATCGTGCAGGCGGCGATCGGCGCGGCGACCATGCTTCGCGACAGCGGCGAGCACCCGGTCACCCTCCGCGAGAACGTGACCTCGCCCGCCGGTACCACCATCAACGCCATCCGCGAGCTGGAGAATCACGGCGTACGGGCCGCCCTGATCGCCGCTCTCGAAGCGGCGCGCGACCGCAGTCGGGAACTCGCCTCCGGCAACGGCTGACGAACCAGCCCTACCAGCCCCCGGGGCACTCACCTGGGCCGTGGCCACCACCGCGAAACCTTCGCACCGGTGGCCACGGTCCGGCTCACCTCTCCACTTTCACACCGCCGGCATCAGCCCCACCGCCCGGTACGCCGCGTCCACCCGTGGCCGCGCGATCGCCCGGGCCCGCTCGGCCCCGTCCCGCAGGACGGAGTCCACGTACTCCGGGTTCGTCACCAGCTCCGCGTGCCGCTCCCGCACCGGCCGCAGGAGTTCCACCACCGCCTCGGTCGCGTCCTTCTTGAGCGCGCCGTACGAGTCGTACTCGTCCGCCAGCTCCGCCGGATCACCGGCACCGCACGCGGCCAGGATGTCCAGCAGGTTGGCCACCCCGGGCCGCTCGGCCCGGTCGTACACGACGTCCGACCCGCCGTCCGTGACGGCCCGCATCACCTTCTTGCGCACCACGTCCGCCTCGTCGAGCAGGTAGACGATTCCCGAGGTACGGGCGTGCGACTTCCCCATCTTCGACGTCGGTTCCTGGAGGTCCATCACCCGCGCGGCCACCTTCGGCACCGTCGCCTCGGGGACGACGAACGTCTGCCCGTACCGCTGGTTGAACCGCACTGCCAGGTCTCGTGTCAGCTCGACGTGCTGCGCCTGGTCCTCGCCCACCGGCACTTCGTCGGCCCCGTACGCGAGGATGTCGGCGGCCATCAGGGCCGGATACGTCAGCAGCGACAGCCGCACGCTGCCGCCCCGGGCCCGCTCCCGCTCGGTCTTCTCCTTGTACTGGATCATGCGCCGCATCTCGCCGTCGGAGGCGGTGCACTCCATCAGGTAGGACAGCCGCGCGTGCTCGTCGACATGGCTCTGCACGAACACCGTGCACTGCTTCGGATCGAGCCCTACCGCCAGCAGTAGCGTGGCGGCCTGCCGGCTGAGCCTTCGCACCCGCGCCGGGTCGTGGTCGACGGTCAGCGCGTGCAGGTCCACGACGCAGAACAGCGCGTCGGCCCGGTGCTGGTCCTCGTCCGCCCAGCCGCGCAGCGCCCCGAGGTAGTTCCCCAGGGTCAGGTGCCCGGTCGGCTTCACACCACTGAAGATCCGCGTCATCTCTCTCGTCTCCCGAACTTCTGGATCCGGGACCGCCGCACCTGCCGGCCGGCTGCGAGGAGATACGCGAAACGGCCGCCGAGGCGGCGGCCGTTGTCTGCATGCACTGGGGGGCGGCCGCCGTCAGGCGGGCCACCACTGCTGTACGAGTGCACGCGTCGTCATGGGGACCACGGTACGCCCAGATCCGCGCCCCGGCACGGGTTTGAAGCGCCCCAACCCCTCGTGTAGTGTTCTCCGAGTTGCCACGGAGCCGACAGGCGTCCACGGCAGCCCCTCACGCCAGACCGGCGGCACAACCACTACTGCACGACTCCCGAACGGGATGAATTTCGGCATGCCGAAATTCGGACCAGTGACTCGATTATGCGTCACCGGGAAAAAGCACTAAAGTAGTGATCACGCCGGAAGGCGCGAACAACCCCCTCCGACGGGGAATCGGATTCACATTCGAGCCGTCAGCTCCTTTCACCGGAAGCCCGGAACGGAAATCGGATCTGATAGAGTCGGAAAGGCCGGAAAGCGAAAGCCGGACGGCCACCCCGCTCCAGCAGGGGCCGGATACGGAAAGCGGAAACGCCGAACGGATCTGGTAAGGTTGGAACCGCGCAGAAGCCGAAAGGCCGAAACGCACCGGCGGAAATCAGGACCGCGAGGATCTGATAGAGTCGGAAAAGCAAGACCGAAGGGGAGCGCCCGGAGAGCCTGGTGAAACAGGCACAAAGGAAGCGTCCGTTCCTTGAGAACTCAACAGCGTGCCAAAAGTCAACGCCAGATATGTTGATA
>NZ_JBVIBD010000005.1:0-291996 GCF_055573595.1 Streptomyces sp. NPDC030165
TTTTTTTTTTTTTCTTCTCGATTTTGGTGCCCGGACACCGCGTGGTTTTGTTTGTTTCTGGGTTTTTTTTTTTTTTTTTTTTTTCTCTTCCCCCCCCCCCCCCCCCCCCCCCCCCCCCCCCCCGCCGCGGCGACAGGCCCCAGATGTCGGTCCGGTAACGGACCTGACAGCGACTCTTATACACCCTTGACACCCCAAAAGGTCTAGGCCAAGCTGCGGGCACTGGTCTAAACCATTAAAGACCACTCACGGTTTTCAGGGGAGAGCGCAATGAAGCGTGGACTCATAGCGGCGACGGCAGTCGCGGGAATGTTGGTGAGTGTCGCTGCCTGTGGGTCCGGCGACAGCAAGACGGCGGGGGCCGCGGACTTCAAGGGCAAGAAGCTCATCGTCTGGGTGATGGACGGCTCCAACCCGGCACAGTGGACCAAGCAGGTCTCCGAGGACTTCAAGAAGAAGACCGGCGCCACGGTCGAGTTCCGCGTCCAGCAGTGGAACGGCATCCAGCAGAAGCTCACCACCGCCCTCTCCGAGGACAGCCCGCCCGACGTCGTCGAGATCGGCAACACGCAGACCGCCGCGTACGCCAAGGCCGGCGCCCTCGCGGACCTGGGCGACCTGAAGAAGGAGATCGGCGCCGACTGGACCGACTCCTTCAACAAGGCCGCCATGGCCGACGGCAAGCAGTACGCCCTCCCCTGGTACGCGGGCAACCGTGTGGTGATGTACAACAAGAAGATCTGGGCCCAGGCCGGCATCAAGGAACTGCCCAAGACCCGCGCCGAGCTCTTCAAGGCGTTCGACACCATCAAGCAGAAGACCGACGCCGAGCCGCTCTACCTCCCCGGCCAGAACTGGTACTTCTTCGACGGCCTGACCATCGGGACCGGCGCCGACCTGGTGAAGAAGCAGGGTGGCAAGTGGGTCTCCAACCTCGGTGACCCCAAGGTCTCCAAGGCCATGGACATCTACAAGCAGTACCAGGCGTTCAGCACCGCCCCGAAGAACAAGGACGAGGCCACCCCGCAGCAGGCCGAGATCTTCTCCAAGGGCAAGACCGGCGCCATCATCGCCATGGGCTACGAAGGCCCCACCGCCGTCAAGGCCAACCCGGCCATCAAGGACGACATCGGCTTCTTCCCCATCCCGGGAGAGACCGCCGACAAGCCCGAGGGCGTCTTCCTCGGCGGCTCCAACCTCGCCGTCGCCGGCGGCGGCCAGAACCAGGAACTGGCCAAGGAATTCCTGAAGGTCGCGCTGTCCAAGAAGAACGACGGACAGATGGTCAAGGAGGTCGGCTGGAGCCCGAAGTCCCCCGACCTCGCGGACGCGGCCAAGGGCAACCCGGCCGCCGAGGCCGCCGCGCCCGGCGCCGCCAAGTCCAGCGGCACCACCCCGCTGATCCCCGAGTGGGCCCAGGTCGAGAACACCCCGAACCCGATCAAGAGCTACATGACCGCGGTGCTCAACGGCAAGGCCCCCGCGGACGCCGCCAAGGACGTCGAAGGCGAGATCAACAAGCGGCTGGCCCAGAAGCAGTGACCGGCGGCGTGCCGTGGTCCGTCCGCACGGAACCGCGCGGCACGCCCCGGCACCAGTGAACGCGGTCCCCGTGGCGGCGCCAGCCGCGGGGACCGCCACCGTACGGGTTCCGTACGGGAGCCGGCCGTCCCGGCCCCCGTACGGAACCACCAGCGTGAGCACGACCAGGTGATGGGGAGCGGGACATGTCAGTGCAGATCGAGGACGCGGTCAAGGACTCCGCGCCGCGGATCGGCAAAGGCGGCGCCCCGCCGCCCCGGCCCGGCCGCGGCACCGGCCGGGCCGCCAGAAGCGCCCCCTACCTGCTGCTGATCCCGGCCCTGGCCGCCACCGCGGTCCTCCTGGGCTGGCCCATGGTGCGGAACCTGATCATCTCGTTCCAGAACCTGAACATGAAGCAGCTGATCCAGCACCTCACCGAGTGGCGCGGATTCGGCAACTACACCGAGATCCTCGGCGGCGAGCAGTTCTGGCGGGTCACCCTCCGCACCATCGTCTTCACCGCCGTCAACGTCACCCTGATCATGGTGCTGGGCGTGCTGATCGGCCTCCTGCTGGCCAAGCTCGGCAAGAAGATGCGCCTGACGCTGTCCGTCGCGCTCGTGCTGACCTGGGCGATGCCCGCCATCGCCGCCACCACCGTCTTCCAGTGGCTCTTCGACGCCCGCTACGGCGTCGTCAACTGGGTGCTGGACGCACTGGGCTGGCACTCCATGGCGCACTACGACTGGGTCGGCAGCCAGCTGTCCACCTTCTTCGTCATCACCGTACTGATCGTGTGGCAGTCGCTGCCGTTCGTCGCCCTGAACCTCTACGCCGCGACCACGACCATCCCCAAGGAACTGTACGAAGCGGCCCGGATGGACGGCGCCGGCACCTGGAAGGTCTTCACCAGCGTCACCTTCCCCTTCCTCAAGCCGTTCTTCCTGGCGACGACGTTCCTTGAGGTCATCTGGGTCTTCAAGGCGTTCCCGCAGATCTTCGCGATCAACGAGGGCGGCCCCGACCGGCTCACCGAGACCCTGCCGATCTACGCCTTCACCGAAGGCGTCGGCAACCTCCACTTCGGCATGGGCGCGGCCATCTCGCTGCTGACCATCGTCGTCCTGCTCGCCATGACCGCGTACTACCTGCGACTGACCCTGAAGCAAGAGGAGGACGAGCTGTGAACCGCGCACTGCTCGGCCGCATCTGGCCCAACGCGACGGCGATCGTGCTCGCCCTCGGATTCGTCTTCCCCGTGTACTGGATGTTCACCACGGCCTTCAAGCCGAACGGCGACATCATCACCGAGGACCCGGTGTGGTTCCCGCTGAACGGCACCTTCGAGCACTTCTCGACCGCCGTGAACGCCCCGAACTTCTGGACCCTGGTGGGCAACTCCGTCACCGTCACCGTGCTGGCGGTCGGACTCTCCCTGCTGATCGCCCTGTGCGGCTCCTTCGCCATCGCCCGGATGCGCTTCAAGGGCCGCAAAGGCATCATCCTGACCTTCATGGTCGCCCAGATGGCGCCCTGGGAGGTCCTGGTCATCTCGGTCTACATGATCGTGCGCGACGCCGACATGCTCAACAGCCTGGTGCCGCTGACCTTCTTCTACATGCTCATGGTGCTGCCCTTCACCCTCCTGACGCTGCGCGGCTACGTCGCCGCCGTACCCAAGGAGCTGGAGGAGTCCGCGATGGTCGACGGCTGCACCCGCCGCCAGGCGTTCGTGAAGATCATCTTCCCGCTGCTGGCGCCCGGCCTGATGGCCACCTCGCTGTTCGGCTTCATCACCGCGTGGAACGAATTCCCGATGGTGCTGGTTCTCAACAAGGAGCCGGACAAGGGCACCCTGCCACTGTGGCTCTCCCAGTTCCAGAGCCAGTTCGGCGACGACTGGGGCGCCACGATGGCCGCCGCCTCCATCTTCGCCGTACCGATCCTGATCCTGTTCCTGTTCCTGCAACGCAAGGCGGTCGGCGGACTGACCGCCGGCGCAGTGAAGGGATGACGCGCGCCATGACGACACTCGTACGCCCGTCCGACACCCTCACCCGCGACGCGCTCACCGTCCTCCAGCCCGGCTTCACCGGCACCTCCGCGCCCGACTGGCTGCTGCGCCGCCTCGGCGAGGGCCTCGCCTCGGTGGGCCTGTTCGGCCGCAACATCGCCTCACCCGACCAGCTCGCCGCGCTCACCGCCCAGCTGCGCGCCGAACGCGAGGACATCCTCGTCGCCATCGACGAGGAAGGCGGCGACGTCACCCGCCTCGAAGTACGCGGCGGCTCCTCCTTCCCCGGCAACCTCGCCCTGGGCGCGGTCGACGACACGCGGCTCACCCACGACGTGGCCCGCGAACTCGGCCGCCGCCTCGCCGAATGCGGCGTCAACCTGAACTGGGCGCCGTCCGCCGACGTCAACTCCAACCCGTCCAACCCGGTCATCGGCGTACGCTCCTTCGGCGCCGACCCGCTCCTCGTGGCCCGGCACACCGCCGCGTACGTCGAAGGACTCCAGTCCGCCGGCGTCGCCGCCTGTGCCAAGCACTTCCCCGGTCACGGCGACACCGCCGTCGACTCCCACCACGACGTACCGCACATCGCCGCCGCACTGCGCACCCTCCAGGAACGCGAACTGGTGCCCTTCCGGGCCGCCATCGCCGCCGGCACCAAGGCCGTGATGAGCGCGCACATCCTGCTCCCGGCCCTGGACGGCACCCTGCCCGCCACCCTGAGCCGCAACGTGCTCACCGGCCTGCTGCGCGCCCCCGCCTCCGAAGGCGGCCTCGGCTTCGACGGCCTGATCGTCACCGACGGCATGGAGATGCAGGCCATCTCCGCGACGTACGGCATCGAACGGGGCAGCGTCCTGGCCATCGCCGCCGGCGCGGACGCCATCTGCGTCGGCGGGGGACTGGCCGACGAGACCACCGTGCTGCGGCTGCGCGACGCCTTGGTGAGGGCGGTACGCGACGGAGAGCTGTCGGAGAAGCGGCTCGCCGACGCGGCGGCACGAGTCCGCGCCCTGGCGCGGTGGACCCGGAGTGCGGGCGCGACGCCGGGGGCCCTCCCCGGGGAGCGAGGGGTCGCGCCCGCACCCGAGGCCGGCCTCGTCGCAGCCCGCCGCGCCCTGCGCATCACCCGCAACGGCCCGTACGAGCCGCTCACCGCCCCCGCCTACGTCGCGGCCTTCACCCCCGTCGCCAACATCGCCGTCGGCGACGAGACCCCCTGGGGCGTGGCCGCTGAACTGACTCGGCTCGTGCCGGGGACCGAGACCGGGACGTATGGGGACGCTGGGGCGTATGGGGGCGCTGGTGGGAGCGGGGGTGTCGGCAGGGGCGGGAACGTCGGTGCGTCCGGTGCGTCCGGGAACGCCGGTGCGTCCGGTGCGTCGGGGCAGATCGCGGAGATTCTGCGGGCGGCGGGGGAGCGGCGGATCGTCGCCGTCGTACGCGACGCCCACCGGCACGCCTGGATGAGCGGCGCCCTCGACGCCCTGCTCGACGCCCGCCCGGACACGGTGGTCGTCGAGATGGGCCTCCCGCAGGCGCCCCCGCGCGGAGCCCTGCACATCGCCACCCACGGCGCGGCCCGCGTCTGCGGCCGCGCCGCCGCGGAGGTCATCGCGGGCGGATGAACTCCCGCCGGGCCGCGGAAGGGGAGCCGCGGCCCGGCGGGGCGTACGGCCGGCGATCGGTCCGGCCCAGCACGAAACGGCCCGGCCGGGGCGCCTTCACGGGGCGCCCCGG
This sequence comes from Streptomyces sp. NPDC030165, assembly GCF_055573595.1. Classification (NCBI taxonomy): domain Bacteria; kingdom Bacillati; phylum Actinomycetota; class Actinomycetes; order Kitasatosporales; family Streptomycetaceae; genus Streptomyces; species Streptomyces sp. NPDC030165. The sequence goes on from NZ_JBVIBD010000005.1 coordinate 5,279, forward strand.
CCGGGCCGGCCGCGGCAGCGGGCCGCTGTCAGCGACTCCGCGCTTCGCCTACAGCCCCTGCCACTCCGGCTTGGCGGCGTACGTGGCGCGGAAGTAGTCCGCCAGCTTCAGCTTGGACGCGGCGGCCTCGTCCACCACGACCGTGGCATGCGGGTGCAGCTGGAGCGCGGAGGCCGGCACCAGCGCCGAGACCGGGCCCTCGACGGACTGTGCGACGGCGTCCGCCTTGCCCTCGCCGGTGGCGAGCAGCACCAGGTGGCGGGCCTCCAGGATGGTGCCGATGCCCTGGGTGATGACGTGGTGCGGCACCTCCTCCAGGCTGTCGAAGAACCGGGCGTTGTCCTCCCGGGTCTGCTGCGTCAGCGTCTTGATGCGGGTACGGGACGCGAGCGAGGAGCACGGCTCGTTGAAGCCGATGTGCCCGTCGGTGCCGATGCCCAGCAGCTGGAGGTCCACGCCGCCGGCCTCGGTCAGCGCACGGTCGTACGCCTCGCAGGCCGCCTGCACGTCCTCGGCGGTGCCGTCGGGCCCCATGAACGCGTCCTCGCCGAGCCCCAGCGGCTCGACGACCTCGCGCAGCACCACGGAGCGGTACGACTCGGGGTGCCCGGCCGGCAGCCCGACGTACTCGTCGAGCTGGCAGACACGGGCCCGGGAGACGTCCAGGCCACCGCCGCGGACCGTGTCCGCCAGCGCTTCGTAGACGGGCAGCGGGGTCGATCCAGTGGCCACACCCAACAGCGCCTCGGGCTTGCGGCGCACCAGGGTGGCGATGGCCTCCGCGATCAGCTCGCCGCCTGCCTTGGCGTCCGGGACGATGACAACTTCCACGCTTTGCCTGCCGATCTGGAGAATGGACTCGTGTGGTATAGACCAATCTACCAGAGCTGGCCCCACCATCCCCGGTGGCATCAGGCGGCCCGCGGCTGAACAGCGGGGGAACCATGGGCGGGGTGGGGCCGGCCTCCGCCGCGCGACGGGGTACGCGTCGAGTGGTGCCGAGTGATTGGGTACTCGTGACGGAGGCGCGACAGCGCGCACAGGCACACGGCGCGCACAGACGTACGACGCACACAGACGTTCCGCCGGGCCCGCGATGACGGCAGGCAGGCACGGCGGTCCTCAAAAGTCGGAAGGCGGCCAGAATGCCCGGCTCGGCGAACCGCACACGGAACGACAACCCCGGCGAACGGCGACCCGGCCGCCACATGGCCGCCGAGATGGCCGAACAGCCCGACGTCCTGCGCCGCGTCCTCGCCGAGGGCGCGGCACGCATCCGTACCGTCGCCGAACAGGTCGCCGCCCGCCGGCCACGATTCATCCTGTTCACCGCGCGCGGTACGTCGGACAACGCCGCGCTCTACGCCAAGTACCTGTTCGAAGTACGGCTCGGCAAGCCCTGCGGCCTCACCTCCATGTCCACGACCACCGCCTACGGGGCGCGGCCCGACCTCACGGACTGCCTGGTCGTCACGGTCAGCCAGTCCGGCGGCTCACCCGACCTCGTCGCGTCCACCCAGGCCGCCCGCCAGGCCGGCGCGATCACCCTCGCGGTGACCAACAACGCCACATCGGCACTCGCCGGCGTCAGCGAGTTCCACATCGACGTCCTGGCCGGACCGGAACGCGCCCTGCCCGCCACGAAGACGTACACCGCCGAACTCCTCGCCCTCTACCTCTTCGTCGACGGCCTGCGCGACAGCTGGGGCCACCCCGGCCCGCACGCCGCGGGCGACCTCGCCGCCAAGGCGCTGCCGGACCTCGCCGAGTCCGTCCTCGCCCGCCACGACGAGGTCAAGGCCCTCGCCGCCCGCTACCGCTTCGCGGAGCGCATGGTCCTCACCTCCCGCGGCTACGGCTACCCGACCGCCAAGGAAGCCGCCCTGAAGCTCATGGAGACCAGCTACATCCCGGCTCTCTCCTACTCCGGCGCCGACCTCCTGCACGGCCCGCTCGCCATGGTCGACAACATCTCCCCGGTGATCGCGATCGTCACCGACGGCAAAGGCGGCGAGGCGCTGCAGCCCGTACTGGAGCGCCTGCGCGACCGGGGCGCCGACCTGGTCGTCATCGGCAGCCACACCGAGGTCGACCGGGCCGCGGCCGGTTTCGCGCTGCCCACCGACGGTGTGGCCGAAGAACTCCAGCCGATCCTCGAAATCCTCCCCCTCCAAATGCTCGCCTACGAAGTGACCCTCGCCCGAGGCCAAGACCCCGACGCCCCCCGCTCCCTGGCCAAGATCACAGAGACGCACTGACCCCGGTCCCCGGCAGGCCACCGACCGGCCTGCCCGGTCGCCGGCGGCCCTCTCCTCACCCGCCACCGTGACCCCCTGCACCCCAAGGCCGCAGCTCCGTACATCAGCTGCGCCGAGATCCACTCAGGGCGGGAGGTGACCCAGCTTCTCGTCGGCGAACGCCGGATCGACGCACCCGACCAGCGCAAACTCGTGGTCGTCTGGACGGCCTCCCGCTCCGGCCGGGGAACGCGCCCCCCATCGTGGCTCTCGGACGCGAAGGCACAGAACTCTCCCGCCTCGGCCCCCACGACAGCCTGGACACGCACACCTGGGCCCGGCCGAGAGAGGAAGGGTAGGACTCATCAGACGGGTCATGTACGAAGGACAGACTGGCGTCATGAGCTACAGCCTCTTTCTGCAGCGCTTCGAGTACGGCGAATCGGCATCCATGGATGCCGGGGTGTTCCGGGACCTCGTGACGCCCTGGATCGTGACGGGCGACCCTGACCACGGCTTTGTCCAGCTCCGTATGGAGGACGGCGGTGAGGCCGATGTCCACTTCTCGGTGGCGGAGTCGAAGCTGACGGGCGTCAGTTCCACTCATTTCGCGTCCGGCCCGTTTCTCGATCTTGTGGCTCACCTGGCAGAGAAACTGCAGGCAGTTGTCATCCTTCAGGAAGGCATCACTCTCCTCACCGCCCCCGAGGAGCAGGCCCACCTTCCGGACCAGCTTCAGCACACGGTGCACGTCGGCCCCCTCACCGGCGCCGCGATCCAGGCTGCAATCGAGCACGCATGACGCCGTTCCCATCGGAGCCGGTGGCTCGTGATCCGGTGAGGTGAGCGCTCACCACTCGTGGTGCTGACGGCTGACACGCTGGTTCTCCGGCTCGGGAATGGAGTGGCTGGTCGGGCGTCGGCGCCAGTTATGGCGGGAGCTGGGCGCTTTGTGGTCGTTCGGGCGTGCCGGCCGAGTGCGCGGAGGCTCGCCGTCGGTCGGGGTGCGCGAACTCGATCAGCGGCGGGGCCATCTGCGGGGCGTCGCCCCATTCCCGGCCCCCACTCCCGGCCCTCGGCCCCAGCCCTCGATTTCCCGGCCCCCCGGCCCCCGGCTCCCGCCCCCCGGCCTACGGACGCCGGCTCCAGGACCCGAACAGCGATCCGTGGCGCTCAGCCGCGGACATCCGTTGCTCAATGACCTCCCTCCGCCCGGGCCCCGTCCCGCCCCATCAGAGCAACAAGCCCCCCGCCGCGTCGATCCACTGACCGGTGACCCAGCGGCTGTCGTCCGAGGCGAGGAAGGCGACGATGTCGCCGACGTCGCGGGGTTCGCCGACTCGGCCCAGGGGGGATATGTCCGCGGACGTGCGCCAGGCGTCGGGGTCGTTGCGGAGCCAGCTCGCGTTCATGTCGGTGTCGATGACGCCTGGGGCGACCGCGTTGACTGTGATGCCGCGGGGGCCCAGGTCCTTGGCAAGGGTTGCGGTGAAGACGTCGATGGCGCCCTTGGACATCGAGTAGGCGATCAGCTCGGGGGCGGCGGCGCCGTGGGTGAGGACCGTCGAGATGCTGATGATGCGGCCGCCGTCGCGCAGGCGGTCCAGGCCCAGCTGGGTGACGAAGAAGGGAGCCTTCGTGTTGACGGCGAAGACGCGGTCGAAGTCTTCCTCGGTCACGCCCGGCAGAGGCGCGCGCCGGCCGACCACGCCGGCGTTGTTGACCAGGATGTCCAGGCCGTCCGCCTGCGCGTCGAACGCGGACCACAGAGTGGCCGCGTCGCCCGGCACGCCCAGTTCGGCCTGGATGGCGAAGGCCCGGCCGCCCGCCTCCTCGATCGCCGTCACCGTCCCCTTCGCGGCTGCCTCGTCGCGTCCGTAATGCACCGCGACCCGTGCGCCGTCGCGTCCCAGTCGCTCGGCGATCGCCCGGCCGATGCCCCTGCTGCCGCCCGTGACCAGCGCTGTCCTGCCCGTGAGCACGCCCATGACCGCGCCCCCCTCTTTCTGTAGCGGTTGCTATAGAAAGAACCGTAGCAGGGTTTTCGTAGCGGGCGCTATAGAATTGGTGCCATGGCGACGAAACAGCGCGCACAGCGCGGGCGGCCCCGGTCCTTCGACCGCGAGACGGCCCTGGAGCAGGCGATGCGGGCCTTCTGGGAACACGGCTACGAAGCCGTCTCCATCGCCGACCTCACCGAGACCATGGGCATCAAGGCGCCGAGTCTGTACGCGGCGTTCGGTGACAAGCGGACGCTGTTCGAGGAGGCGGTCGAGGCGTACGTCCGGGACTTCGGCGCCTTCTCCGGCCGGGCCCTCGCCGAAGAGCCGACCGCGCGCCGGGCCGTGGCGCGGATGCTGCACGAGGCGGCGGCTTTCCATACCCTTCCGGGCTATCCGCGCGGGTGCATGGTCATCACGGCCGCCACCAACTGCACGGTCCAGTCCGAGGACGTCATGCACAGTCTTCAGGAGCGCCGGGCCCGGACCGTGGAGTTGCTGGAGGAGCGGGTCCGGGGGGACATCGAGGCCGGTGAGCTGCCTGCCCATACCGATGCGCATGCCCTGGCGGCCTATGGCGCGACCGTGCTCCAGGGCATGTCGCAGCAGGCGAGGGACGGCGCGGACCGTACGACTTTGGAGCGGGTTGCGGAGTTGGCGATGGCTGCCTGGCCCGTCGGCCGGAGCGACGGGGAGCGGGGGCAGGAGTAGGGGCCTCGGCGGGCCGGAGACACCCGCGGGCCGCGGCGCCGGGACAGGACCCTCAACCTGTCCGGCACCGCAGCCCGGAGCTTCATCGGCCGGCCCGGCGGCAGGGGGCGCCCCACGTGCGGTAGGAACACCCGCCCGCCCAGAGGCCGGTCGACCGGAGGCCGTCGCGCAGTCAGGGCAGAGAGCGCTCGGACCTCTGTCCACTCTCCTGTGCGGGGAGAGCGGAGGTATCTGGAGGTTCTCGAAGTCTTGGTGCCGGTGCCGCGGGGCCCGGGGGCCGCCCCTCGCGGGGTGCGGTACCGACTCATTGTGGACTAGACCAATCAGATCTGTCCATGCCCTTGCGAGGACAACACCTACACCGTACGCCGGTAGGCTCCAAGGCGTGCCCTCCATGAACGATCTCGTACGCCAGCACACCGCCCTCAGCGACTCCGACCTGGAGTGGCTGCACCTGCTGGTCTCGGAGTGGCAGCTGCTCTCCGACCTGTCCTTCGCCGACCTGGTGCTGTGGGTCCCCACCCTCGACGGCACGCGGTACGTCTCCGTCGCCCAGATGCGGCCCAACACGGGACCGACCTCCTACCAGGACGACATGGTGGGCCACCTCGTTCCGCGGGGCCGCCGCCCGATGCTCGACTCCGCCCTGGACGAGGGACGGATCGTACGTGAGGGCGACCCCGAGTGGCGCGAGGAAGTGCCGGTACGGGTCGAGTCGATCCCGGTGCGCCGCGAGGGCCGGGTGCTGGGCGTCATCGCACGTAACACCAACCTGCTGACGGTCCGGACGCCGAGCCGGCTGGAGCTCACGTACTTGCAGAGCGCCTCGGACCTCGCCCAGATGATCGCCGCAGGATCCTTTCCCTTCCCCGGCCAGCAGGTCGACATGGATGCCTCGCCGCGGGCCGGCGACGGGCTGATCCGGCTGGACGCCGACGGCGTCGTCCAGTACGCCAGCCCGAACGCCCTGTCGGCCTACCACCGCCTCGGCCTCGCCGCCGACCTCGTGGGCCACCACCTCGGCCAGGCCACCGCCGAACTGGCGCCCGCCCGCGGCCCCGTCGACGAGGCCCTGGTCAAGCTGGCCAGCGGCTGGGCGCCGCGGGAGTTCGAGGTCGAGGGCGAGGACGGGGTGATCCAGCTGCGCGCCATCCCGCTCAAGCCCAAGGGCACGCACATCGGTTCGCTGGTCCTGCTGCGCGACGTCACCGAACTCCGGCGCCGGGAACGGGAACTGATCACCAAGGACGCCACCATCCGGGAGATCCACCACCGGGTGAAGAACAACCTGCAGACCGTGGCCGCCCTGCTGCGCCTCCAGTCCCGCCGGATGGACTCCGAGCAGGGCCGCGAGGCGCTCAACGAGGCGGTACGCAGGGTCGGTTCGATCGCGATCGTGCACGAGACGCTGTCCCAGAACCTCGACGAGCGCGTCGAGTTCGACGAGATCGCCGACCGGGTGCTGGCGATGGTCGCCGAGATCGCGCCGGGTGCGGTGACCGCGCGCCGTACGGGCCGCTTCGGCATACTCGACGCCGAGGTCGCCACGCCGCTTTCCATGGTCCTCACGGAGGTCCTGCAGAACGCCCTCGAACACGCCTTCGTGCCGGGAGACCAGGGGTCCGTCGAGGTGGGCGCGGTACGCGGCGGCAGCCGTACGGAGCCCCGCCTGCTGGTCACGGTCCAGGACAACGGCCGTGGCCTGCCGGACGGGTTCGACCCGCACCGGGCCGGGAATCTCGGGCTGCAGATCGTACGTACGCTCGTGGAAGGCGAGTTGGGCGGAAAGTTCGACATGGTGCCCGGGGCCGAACGGGGGACCCAGGTGATTCTCGACATTCCCGTACGCGCCGAGAAGCACTGATGGGGGAGCGCCGGTGGAAGGGGCGCCGATGGAGGGCACCGATGAAGGGGGCGCTCATCAAGTGAGCGCAGCGCGAGCGGAATTCGGGAATGCCGCAGGAAAGTCCGCGCGGTGTGCCCGGTTCGCCGAATGACCGTACAGCAGAACGAAGTAACGGAAGAGTGACGCCGGGGGCGGCGAATGGACAACGGTGGGGTGGGGTAAGTCACCGGGGGTGTTCGGAGGTGAAGGTCCGTACCTTCGGAGGGGAGGGGGTCGAGGTGCCGGGACGGAGAGCGGTGGGTGGCGTGGCGCCGGACGGCGGCCCCGAAGGCGGCTGGGGGCCAGGCGGCGACCCGGAAGGTGGCGCGGCGCCAGGCGGTGGCCCCGCAAGGGAGTGGGTACCAGGCGGTGGCCCCGCAGGCGGCCGGCCCCGGACAGCAGTAAGCCCCGGACCCATCCGGTCCGGGGCTCAAAGCTCACGTTGCGTGGGGAGCTCCCAGGCGCTCGGGGCGCTGGGGGAGCATCGGGGGTACTGCGCGCTGCGGCTCGGGGGCCACGGGGCGTCCGGCGGTCAGGCGCTGGCGTTGCGCGCCCGGTTGCGAGCTGCACGGCGCTTCATGGCGCGGCGCTCGTCCTCGCTGAGACCACCCCAGACGCCGGAGTCCTGGCCGGACTCAAGCGCCCACTGCAGGCACTGCTCCATGACGGGGCAGCGGCGGCAGACGGCCTTGGCTTCCTCGATCTGCAGCAGCGCAGGACCGGTGTTGCCGATGGGGAAGAAGAGCTCGGGGTCTTCCTCGCGGCAAACGGCGCGGTGACGCCAGTCCATGGCTGCTCCATCTCCTCGTGTGACGGGATCGTTGCTTGTGAATGTGAACGCTTTCACGAATCCCTCCACAAGGGAAGGGCCGAACCCCAGTTGAGAACTGGTGCGGTCCTGAAGAATGAGGAGGAGGATTCGGGCTCTCAAGGGGGCCGGTAGAAACGGCCGTCCCGATCGCCATGAAGAGACTCGCAAACCTCGGCGGCGGATACAACCCCTTCCGGAAACTTTTTTTTGATTCCTTGGTGTCGCCTAGGTCACAGCCGTACTTCTAGGGGGTGGAAGTCAGCCTAAACGTTCGACTGAAAGGACTTTAGGCCCTACTGCTCACACAATCACACGCAGTGCACGGCGAACGCCTGTGAACGTCACGCTCGTACGGAGTCCCAGGTGGTCACCGTCCATCTGGAAGGGCAGTGGCGCCTGCGAATGCAAGGTGAAGTCCGTCAAGTCGTGGAGCGAGACCACATGCTTGCCGCGGGGGCCGCGCTCCGGTGTTGACGCCAGAAGCTGGGTCGCGTAGCGGGTCACCGCGGATGCGGACAGTTTGGACAGGGCGAACACGTCCAGCGCCGTGTCGAAGGATGCCTCCGGGGCCGGGTAGACCGGGCGATTGCCCAGGTAGGTCCAGGGAGCGGTGTTGCAGATTATCGACATGACCAGGTGTTCCACCGGGTCCTCGCCCGGGCGCTCCAGCGTGATCGTGCCGTGCCGGCGGTTCGACTCGCCGACGTACTGGCGCAGCACCTGCCGCATGTAGAGGGCGTGCGTCGAACGCTTGCCGCGCTCCCGCTGCTGTTCGACCCGGCCGACCACACCCGCGTCGAAGCCGAAGCCCGCGCAGAACGTGAACCACCGGGCCGGTACACCCTCGTCCTCCGTCCCCGGCGTGCCGGCGGCCAGGCCCAGGCCGACCGTGCGTTCGCTGCCGTCACGCAGCGCGTCCAGGAGGGCGCCCGTCGCCTCGACCACGTCGTTCGGCAGCCCGAGGGCCCGGGCGAAGACGTTGGTGGAGCCGCCGGGTACGACGGCCAGGCGCGGCAGGGAGTCGGGGGCGGGGCCGTGTGTCAGCAGGCCGTTGACGACCTCGTTGACCGTGCCGTCGCCGCCGAGCGCCACGACCAGCTCGATCTGGCCGCCCTCGGCCGCCTGCCGGGCCAGGTCCCTGGCGTGGCCGCGGTAGCGGGTCTCGGCGACCTCCAGCTTCAGGTCGCTGGCCAGCGCGTGAGTGAGCACTTCACGCGTACGCGCACTGGTGGTGGTAGCTGCGGGATTGACCACGAGAAGTGCGCGCATGTGCAGCAGGGTACCTACTTGCCGGTACCCGACCCACTCCCTGCCCACCGTGCGGAGGAGGCCCCGGGGCTACCCTGCTGGGGTGAGCAGTGAGCAGAAGCGGCCCGCGGCCAAGGCGGCCAAGCCTTCCCGGCCGGCCGGGAGGACGCGGGGCAGCAAGCCGGACGGGAAGAACGTGCAGGCCGGGGCCGCGAAGGCCGGTTCGGGCGGAAAGTCCGGGAAGGCCGTGAAGTCCAGGGAGGACGGGAAGGGCGGAAAGGGCGCCACTGCCGCAGCCCCCGGGCCGAGCGGCCCGCGGCCCGCCCGGCTCAGCGCCGCCGCGGTGCTCACCGCCGTCGAAGGTGTGGCGTTGGCCGCTCTCGGCGTCTACATGCTCATCGAAGGGCTGGCCGGTTCGCCCGACAGTCCGCGCCAGGCGGAGATGGGCGGCCTGACGGTGATCGCGCTGGCGGTGCTGCCGCTGGTCGCCGCGCGCGGACTGTGGCTGCGGCGCCGCTGGAGCCGCGGGCCCTCACTGATCACCCAGATCGTGGCGTTCCCGGTGGCCTGGACGCTGATCAACGGCGGCGGCGCGCTGATCGCCGCCGGTATCGGCCTGGCGGTGGTCGCGATCGCGGTCCTCGGACTGTTGGTGAACCCGACGGCCACCGAGGCGCTGGGGATCACGCCGAGGGACTGAGGCGCGGGAAGCGGTCCGTACGGTCGGCCACGAGCGCGGGGGCGCCCCCGCCCGGCGTAACCGGGCGGCCTGCCGGTCCCGGGTGTCCCGGCCCGGGCCGTCCGACGCACGACGCCCCGGGCTCGGGCAGTGAGGCCGGGGCGGTGGCGTCTGCGGTGGCTGAGGTGCTTCGGGGCTACTCCTCCACCAGGAGCTTCTCGCGGAGCTGGGCCAGGGTGCGGGCCAGCAGGCGGGAGACGTGCATCTGGGAGATGCCGACCTCCTGGGCGATCTGCGACTGGGTCATGTTGCCGAAGAAGCGCAGCAGCAGGATCTTCTTCTCCCGCGGCGGCAGGTCCTCCAGCAGCGGCTTGAGCGACTCGCGGTACTCGACGCCCTCCAGCGCCTCGTCCTCGGCGCCCAGGGTGTCGGCGACGGCCGGCGACTCGTCGTCGGTGTCCGGCACGTCCAGGGACAGCGTGCTGTACGCGTTCGCCGACTCCAGGCCCTCCAGGACCTCCTCCTCGGAGATCCCGAGGTGCTCGGCCAGTTCGTGGACCGTGGGGGAGCGGCCGTGGCGCTGCGAGAGCTCGGCGGTCGCGGTGGTCAGCGACAGCCGCAGCTCCTGGAGGCGGCGGGGCACCCGGACCGCCCAGCCCTTGTCGCGGAAGTGCCGCTTGATCTCGCCGACGACCGTGGGCGTGGCGTATGTGGAGAACTCCACGCCGCGGTCCGGGTCGAAGCGGTCCACGGACTTGATCAGACCGATGGTGGCGACCTGGGTCAGGTCGTCCAGCGGCTCGCCGCGGTTGCGGAAGCGCCGGGCCAGGTGCTCGACGAGCGGCAGGTGCATCCGTACGAGCGTGTTGCGCAGCTCGGCGCGCTCCGCCGATCCGTCGGGCAGCTTGCGGAGCTCGTAGAACATCGCCCGCGCGCCGCTGCGGTCATGGGGGTCGTGAGGGTCATGAGGGTGGTGCGGGGTGTGCGGATCGCGCTCGTTCCGCTTGTTCTCGCTGTGGTCCATGTGGTCCGCCCGCTCTGCCTGCTCCGCCGCGTCCAAACGGCCGCCGTGGTCATCCGCGCCCACCGGTTGCGGCCGGGCCTGATGCTGCTCGGGGATGGCCGTACCGGGCGCCATCCGCGTGCCGCTTTCAAGATCCTTCACGGGGCCCCCTGTTCGGTCATGACGGTCCGGGACCGGCGCCGCGCTCCTTGTACAGGCTGATGGTGACCGTACGGTCCTCCGCGACGGTGGAGTCGACCTTGCCGGCCAGCGCGGAGAGCACCGTCCAGGCGAAGGTGTCGCGCTCGGGGGCACGGCCGTCGGTGGTCGGGGCCGAGACGGTCACCTGCAGCGCGTCGTCGATCAGGCGGAAGACGCAGCTCAGTACGGAGCCGGGCACGGCCTGTTGCAGAAGAATCGCGCACGCCTCGTCCACGGCGATGCGCAGATCCTCGATCTCGTCGAGGGTGAAGTCCAAGCGGGCTGCGAGGCCGGCCGTGGCCGTACGCAGCACCGACAGGTAGGCACCCGCAGCGGGCAGCCGGACTTCCACGAAGTCCTGGGTCCCGGGCTCGCCTGCGATCTGGGACACCCTCACCTCCAAGGTGACACAAGCTGGTTGAGCTGATATTCGCGCCGGTCGCGGCCCTTTCTGGTGACGAGAGGACAACGATCCGGCGCGGCACATGGTTCGCCTGCGACGCTATCGCGATCTGCGGGGCGATGTCGCCCGGAAGAGGCAGCGCCGGCTTCCGGTACGACGGTTGGACTCGCAGCGTCCCGCAGTCCCACGAGTGTCACTCATTGTAAGCCTACGGGTACGGACAGTGGCTAGGGGTCTGCACTGCCAAATCGGAACTAGTTACGCTGCGTTGACGTTCGAGGCGACCGCAAGGTTGTGCAGTGCATCTCCAGTGAGCCGGAAGACGGTCCATCCGTCCATGGGTGCGGCGCCGATCGACCGGTAAAAACCGATGGACGGTTCATTCCAATCCAGGACTGACCACTCGAAACGCTCGTAGCCGCGCTCCACGCAGATCTCCGCGAGGGCCGCCAGGAGCGCCTTGCCGTGGCCGCCGCCGCGCGCCTCGGGGCGGACGTAGAGATCCTCCAGATAGACACCGTGCGTGCCCGCCCACGTCGAGAAGTTGCGGAACCACAGGGCGAACCCGACCGGGCCCCCGGCGTCCTCGGCCATGAGCGCGAACGCCGCCGGATGCTCCCCGAAGAGGGCCTCGCGCAGTTGCGCCTCGGTGGCCTTCGCGGACTCACGGGCGCGCTCGTACTCGGCCAGCTCGCGGATCATCGTGTGGATGACGGGTACGTCGTCGACCGTCGCGGTGCGGATCATGCCTGAAGGCTAGCGGGCGCCACTGACAACCGGCCCGCGGGTCCGGATCACCCGGCCCGGCGCGCGGTGACCGCTCAGACGACGGCCTCGTCCACGAAGCACCAGCGCCAGCTCTCGCCCGGCTCGTAGGACCGCATGACCGCGTGGCCGGTCGCCGCGTAGTGGCCCGTCGCGTGCCGGTACGGCGAGGAGTCGCAGCAGCCGACGTGCCCGCACACCAGGCACAGCCGCAGCTGTACGGGGTGGCTGCCGACGGCCTCGCACTCGGGGCAGGTGGCGCTCAGCGCTGCGGGCTCGGGGCGCGGCAGTTCGGGAACATGCGGGCACTCGCTCATGATTGCCAGGTTAGATCGCCGGAGCGGGCCCGGCACGGGCGCCCGCGGCGGCGACCGGGGGCGGCTACGGGCCGGCCGCGGTGGAACGGGACAGGACGGGCGAGGCCGATGGACGTGATGCCACTACTGCTGCTGGTCGCGGGGAGCGCGGCGGTCGCCGGGGCCGCCCGGCGCACGCCCGTACCCGGGCCGCTGCTGCTCGTCGTGGCAGGGCTGGCCGCTTCGTACATCCCGGGCGTACCGGACTACACGCTCGATCCGCACATCGTGCTGCCGCTGCTGCTGCCCCCGCTGCTGCACACCGCGGCGCTGGAGAGCTCCTACCTCGACCTGCGGGCCAACCTGCGGCCGGTGGCACTGCTGTCGGTCGGCTACGTGCTCTTCGCGACGGTCGCCGTCGGGTACGTCGCCTACCTGGTCGTGCCGGACCTGCCGCTGGCGGCGGCGCTCGTCCTGGGCGCGGTGGTCGCGCCGCCGGACGCCGTGGCCGCCACCGCCATCGCCCGCAGACTGCGCCTGCCGAACCGGATCACGACGATCCTCCAGGGCGAGTCGCTGGTCAACGACGCGACCGCGATCACCGCGTACAAGGTGGCGGTGGCCGCCGCCGCGGGGGTGGGCGCGACCTGGACCGACGGCATCCGCGAGTTCGCGGTCGCGGCGCTCGGCGGTATCGGCGTCGGGGCGGTGCTGATGATCCCGCTGCACTGGCTGCGCTGCCGGCTGCGGGACGCGCCGCTGCTGGAGAACACCCTGTCGCTGCTCATCCCGTTCGTGGCCTACCAGGTCGCCGAGGAGTTCGGGGCGTCCGGTGTGCTGGCGGTCGTCGTGGTCGCGCTCTACCTGGGGCACCGCTCCTGGCAGGTGGACTTCGAGACGCGGCTCCAGGAGGAGGCCGTGTGGAAGATGGTCTCCTTCGTGCTGGAGTCGACGGTGTTCGCGCTGATCGGCCTGCAGCTGCCGGTCGTACTGCGCGGGCTGGGCGAGTACGGCGGCGGGGAGGCGGCCTGGTACGCGCTCGTGGTCTTCCTGATGGTGGTGCTCGCGCGCTTCGTGTGGGTCTTCCCCGCGACGTTCGTGCCGCGGGCGCTGTCGAAGCGCATTCGCGAACGCGAGCCCGGCACGAACTGGAAGGCACCCGTGATCGTCGGGTGGGCCGGGATGCGCGGCGTGGTGTCGCTGGCGATCGCCTTCTCGGTCCCGGTGACCGTCCAGGGCTCCGACGAGGGCTTCCCGGCGCGCAACCTGGTGCTCTTCCTGACCTTCACGACCGTCATCGGCACGCTCGCCGTCCAGGGGCTGACGCTGCCGCCCCTGATCCGCGCGCTGCGGCTGCCGCCTCGCGACGTGCGGGGCGAGACGCTCGCCGAGGCGCAGGCGCAGAACGAGGCGTCGCGGGCCGCCGAGCAGCGGCTGTCCGAACTCCTGGAGGACGAGCGCAACGCGCTGCCGGGGCCGCTGGCCGACCGGCTGCGGACGGTCATGGAGCGGCGGCGCAACGCGGTGTGGGAGCGGCTGGGCACGGTCCACGAGGTGACGGGGGAGTCGGCGGACGACACGTACCGGCGGCTGGCGCGGGAGATGATCGACGCGGAGCGCAAGGTGTTCGTGCGGCTGCGGGACGAGCGGCGGATCGACGACGAGATGATGCGCGTACTGCTCAAGCGGCTGGACCTGGAGGAGGCCGCGGCGTATCGGGAGGCTGCCGATTAGGGCGGCGGCGTCTCGGGGGGCGATCAGGGGGGCGGCGCGTAGCAGGGAGGAGCTGACCGGAGAGGCGGCCGACGGGCCGGCTCACGGAGCCGGACTGCCTACGGAGCCGGACTGCCTACGGAGCCGGACTGCCTACGGAGCCGGAGCCCCCGTCACGACCGCTGTGACGGTGCTGCCGGGCGGGAAGGCGCCCTCCTCGGCCAGGGTGGTCAGGCCCAGGAGGAGCTTGGCCACGTAGAGGCGCTCCAGGGGTATGCCGTGCCGGGCCTCGAAGTCGGCGGCGAAGGCGTCCAGTTCGGGGGTGCGGCGGGCGTATCCGCCGCAGTGGAAGCGGTCGTCCAGGTGCCACGTGCCGCGCCGGGCGCCGAAGGCCGCGTACTGGAGGCGTTCGGTCTCCGCGGCGAGGAAGTGCGGGGTGCCGCCCTTGAGGACGGGGATGCCGAGGGCCCGCTGGTCCGGTGCCAGGCCCGCGGCCAGGCCGGCCAGCGTGCCGCCGGTGCCGCAGGCGACGGCGACGACGTCCGACGCGCCGCGCAGTTCCCGGCCCAGGGCCGTGCAGCCCTGGACGGCGAGGGCGTTGCTGCCGCCTTCCGGTACGGCGAAGTGCGGGCCGAAACGGTCCCGGAGCGCGGCGGCGATCTCCGGTTCGGTCTTGCGCCGGTAGGTGGCGCGGTCGACGAAGTGCAGCCGCATGCCGTCGGCGGCGCAGCGCGCCAGGGACGGGTTCAGCGGCTTGTCCGCCAGCTCCGCGCCGCGTATGACGCCGACCGTGGTGAAGCCCAGGAGGCGGCCGGCCGCGGCGGTGGCGCGCAGATGGTTGGAGTACGCGCCCCCGAACGTGAGCAGCGTGCGCTCCCCGGCCTCGGCCGCCGCCCGCAGGTTCAGCTCCAGCTTGCGCCACTTGTTGCCGGGCAGCTCGGGGTGGATCAGGTCGTCCCGTTTGAGCAGCAGCCGCACACCGCGGCGCGCGAACCGTCCGTCCTCGACGTGCTGGAGGGGGGACGGCAGGCGCGGCCGCAGTGCGGCGAGGTCGGGAACGGGGGAGGTCACCCGGCCATTGTCGCGTGACGGCGGCTGTCACTGCACGTGACGGCGGGTGCTACTTCAGCCGGGCGCCGATGCGGGCGCGCATGTCCTTCATCGTGAAGCCCTTGGGGTCTATCTTGTCCGCGCGCCATTCCAGGTGGCCGATGACCGAGTACTCGTTCCAGCCATGGACCCGGCACAGCGCCGCCGCGGCCTTCTCGACGGCCTCCAGCTGGGCCTCGGGCCAGGGGTCCTTGCCGTCGCCCAGGTTCTCGCACTCGAAGCCGTAGAAGTGGACGTTGCCGTCGGCGTTGTACTGGTTGGTGGGGGGCAGCTGCTGCTTCTCGGCGATCACGGCCTTCAGGACGTCCCGGTCGCCGCTGCCCGCGTGGTTGGTGCGCCCGCAGCCGACCAGGTGCACCCGGCCGTCCTTGGTGATCACGCCGTGGCACAGCGGGCCCGGCAGCGCCGAGGTGCCGTCGTAGCACAGGCGGACGGTGTGCTCGGTCCCGGACGTGACGGTGTGGTGGATCACCACACCGTGCACCGGTCCCCAGTCGCCGTGGCCGTTGCGGTTGTGGGTGCGCCACTCGCCGACCTCGACGATGTCCAGCCCTTCGTCTCTGAGGGCTTTGAGGAAGGTGTTCGCGGACATGGGTGGGGCCATGGCCGACTCCGTTCGGTGCGCGGCGGCCGCCGACCGCGCACCGCCTCATGAAACGCTTGTACTGGAACGTCAGGTCACAGACCAGCCGTTCGTCAGGTGTACGAGCGGGTGAGCGAGCGGTTTCAGCCGCTATCCACTGCTTTGCGCCGCAGGGAGAGCTGCTTTTCGGCCCCGTCTTCCGGCCCGCCTGTCAGCCGCGCAGGAAGCCGTCACCGTGGGTGGCGATGTGCGCCTCCAGCGCGCTCAGCGCCTCCTGGGTGGCCTGGGCGGAGCCGCTGCCGCGGCGCTCCGCGTAGTAGGCCGCGCCCAGCTTCTTCAGCAGGTCGTTGCCCGCCCGCTGCTGCTGGACCTCGTCGACCTTCTGCTTGCCCTGGTTCAGCGCGCTCTGAGCCTGCTCCTTGGCGCGGTCGAGAAAGCCTGCCATTGCTGCCTCCGGTGAGGTTGGGGGAGGGGCGGACGGCCCCGCTGCCGTCGCGGTGCCGTACCGGATCAACGGTCGGGACGTTACCCGCGTTCCCGTGCCAGTCTGGGGAGGTGGACACGGTCAGGTACGGGGACGCGGGGGCGGGCGGGGCCACCGGTGCGGGCGCGGGCACGGGCGGGTACCGGGAGCGGCCTTCGCGGCTGCCCGGCGCGGTCCTCTGGGCGAAGCGGGCGCCCGGCGGCCCGGCGCAGGCGCCGCAGCGGGTGCTGCCCGACGGCTGCACGGACCTGCTGTGGTGGGGCGGCCGGCTGACCGTGGCCGGGCCGGACACCACCGCGCACACGCCTGCCACGCAGCCGGGCGAGACCTGCGTCGGACTGCGCTTCGCCCCTGGTCAGGGGCCCGCCGTCTTCGGTGTGCCGGCGCACGTGCTGCGCGATCGGCGGGTGCCGCTGGAGGAGCTGTGGCCCCGTGACCTGGTGGACCGGCTGACCGGGACGGTGGCCGGGACCGGTTCACCCGGACGGGTGCTGGAGGAGATCGCCGTACGGCGTCTGCGGGAGGCGGCCGGCCCGCCCGACCCGGCGCGCGACGTGATCGCCGCGGCGCTCGGCCGCGGCCGCTCCGTGGCGGAGGTCGCCCGGACCGTGGGCGTCGGCGAGCGGCAGCTGCACCGCCGGTGCCTGGAGGCGTTCGGGTACGGCCCCAAGATGCTGGCCAGGGTGCTGCGCCTGGTCCGCGCGCTGGATCTGGCCCGCGGCGGGATGCCGTACGCGGACGTGGCGGCCCGCGCCGGGTACGCGGACCAGGCGCACCTGGCGCGCGAGGTGAAGGCGCTGGCGGGGGCCCCGCTGGGGGTGGTCGCGGCCCCGGGGTAGCTTGTCCGTCATGGACTACCAGGCCGTTCTTGAGGAGGTAGCGGCCTTTGCGAGGCCGTATGTCGGACATGGGCAGGTTGCGGATTACATACCGGCACTGGAAAAGGTGCCGATGGACCGCTTCGGCATGGCGGTGGCCGACATCAACGGCGAGGTGTACGGGGTGGGGGACTGGGAGGTCCCGTTCTCCGTACAGTCCATATCGAAGACCTTCTCGCTGGCGCTGGTCATGGCCAACGACAACGAGGACATCTGGAAGCGGGTCGGCCGCGAGCCCTCGGGGACACCGTTCAATTCGCTGGTGCAACTGGAGTGGGAGAACGGCGTACCGCGCAACCCTTTCATCAACGCGGGCGCCCTCGTCGTCACCGACCGCCTCCAGACGCTGACCGGCGACGCCAGCACGACGATGCTGCACTTCCTGCGCGCGGAGTCGGGCAACCCGGACCTCGCCTTCGACCAGGCCGTGGCCGACTCCGAGGCCGACCACGGCGACCGCAACGCGGCGCTCGCCCATTTCATGGCCAGCTTCGGCAACCTGGAGAACCCCGTCCCCAGCGTCATCGAGCACTACTTCTGGCAGTGCTCGATCGAGATGAGCTGCCGCGACCTGGCGGCGGCCGGCGGGTTCCTGGCCCGGCACGGACTGCGCGCGGATGGCAGCCGCCTGCTGGAGGCCCGCGAGGCCAAGCGGATCAACGCGGTGATGCTGACCTGCGGTACGTACGACGCGGCCGGGGAGTTCGCCTACCGGGTGGGGCTGCCCGCCAAGAGCGGGGTCGGCGGCGGGATCGTCGCGGTCGTGCCGGGGCGCTGCACGCTGTGCGTGTGGAGCCCGGGCCTGGACAGCCGCGGCAACTCGGTCGCGGGGGCCGCGGCGCTGGACCACTTCACGTCGCTGACCGGCTGGTCGGTGTTCTAGGGCGGGACGGCCGTACGTGACAGCGGTACGGCCGTACGTGACAGCGGTACGGGAGGTCCGCGCGCCTACGGGACGGCCGTACGCCTACGTCAGCGCCGTACGCCTACGTGAGAGCCGCGAACAGGTCGACCCCGTGCCCGTCCGGGTCCAGGACGACCGCGTACCGCTGCCCCCAGGGCGCGTCCCACGGCTTCTTCCCACCGGTGTACCCGGAGGCGGTCAGCTCGGCGTAGACCGTGTCGACCTCCTCCGGGCCCGCGCACTCGAAGGCCAGGCCCGTCGGGGTGCCGCCGGCCGGCGGCGTCCACCCGGGGTCGATGGAGCGCGCGACGTCGTGCGTGTCCCACATCAGGCGCAGACCGCCGGGCAGCGTCGCCTCGGCGTGCGGGGCGGTGTCGGCCTCCTCCGGGACCGTCAGGCCCAGGCGGCGGTAGAAGGCGAGGGAGGCCGCCATGTCGGCGACGACGATGCCGATCGCCGCCAGACGCGGCGTCGTGGTCTCGGGGGCGGGGCGCGTTGCGCTGCCCTTACGGGGATCGTTGCTCATACGGGGAGCGTAGAAAGCGCCGCGCTGCCGGGTCTTGAACGAATCGGACACGAGTACGCGACGGTGGCGCACGCCCCGCCTCACGGACAGCGGATGACCTGTCCCGCGTACGACAGGTTGCCGCCGAAACCGAAGAGCAGCACCGGAGCGCCGGACGGGATCTCGCGCCGCTCCACCAGCTTGGACAGGGCCAGCGGCACGGAGGCGGCCGAGGTGTTGCCGGACTCGACGACATCGCGGGCGATCACGGCGTTGACCGCGCCGATGCGCTCCGCGAGCGGTTCGATCAGCCGCAGGTTGGCCTGGTGGAGCACGACCCCGGCCAGGTCCGCCGGCTCGATGCCGGAACGCTCGCACACCTGGCGGGCGATGGCCGGCAGCCGGGTGGTCGCCCAGCGGTAGACGGCCTGGCCCTCCTGGGAGAAGCGGGCCGGGCTGCCCTCGATGCGGACGGCGTCGCCCATCTCCGGGACCGAGCCCCACAGTACCGGGCCGATCTGCGGTTCCGTCGCCGCCGTGACGACCGCGGCGCCCGCGCCGTCGCCGACGAGTACGCAGGTCGAGCGGTCCGTCCAGTCCACCACGTCGGTGAACTTCTCGGCGCCGACGACCAGCGCGTTGACGGCGGATCCGGCCCGGATGGCGTGGCCGGCGGTGGCCAGGGCGTGGGTGAAGCCCGCGCAGACCACGTTGATGTCCATGGCGGCGGGGGCCGGCAGGCCGAGCCGGGCGGCGACCCGCGCCGCTGTGTTGGGGCTGCGGTCGACGGCCGTGCAGGTGGCCACCAGGACGAGGTCGATGTCCTCGGTGGCCAGGCCGCTGGCGGCGAGCGCCTTGGCCGCAGCGGCGGCGGCCATCGCGTCCACGCTCTCGTCGGGGGCCGCCACGTGCCGGGTGCGGATGCCGACGCGGCTGCTGATCCAGGCGTCGTCGGTGTCGACGATCTTCGCGAGGTCGTCGTTGGTGAGCACCTCGGAGGGCTGGTAGTGGCCGAGAGCCAGGACGCGTGAGCCCGTCATGGGAACCCCTGAGCGTGTGCGGACGGTGTCTGTCCAGTGTTGGGGGTGCGGCTCCTGGGGGCGTTGCGTGAACCGCCAATCTTCGGGAGCGAGAACTGGAGGGAAGCCACGGAACGGCGTGGAACGGGCGCTTCCGCGTCCCCGTGGCCCGGCGCGTGATCCCGCGCACACCACCGCCGATCCCGGCAGTGCACCGCCCGTAGGCCACCGGCCCGGCCCCGGCAGCGGACCGCTGCCGGAACCGGGCCGGTGGGTAACCTGCGAGCCGCTCAGACCAGTGGCTTGAAGCGGCGCAGCCGCAGGCTGTTGGCCACCACGAAGACCGAGGAGAAGGCCATCGCGGCCCCCGCGATCATCGGGTTGAGCAGCCCGGCGGCGGCCAGCGGCAGCGCGGCGACGTTGTAGCCGAAGGCCCAGAAGAGGTTGGTCTTGATGGTGCCGAGGGTGCGGCGGGCGAGGCGGATGGCGTCCGCCGCGGCGCGCAGGTCGCCCCGTACCAGCGTCAGGTCGCCGGCCTCGATGGCGGCGTCCGTGCCGGTGCCCATCGCCAGGCCCAGGTCGGCCTGGGCGAGGGCGGCCGCGTCGTTGACACCGTCGCCGACCATGGCCACCGACTTGCCCTGCGCCTGGAGCGCCTTGACGACCGAGACCTTGTCCTCGGGCAGCACGTCGGCGATGACGTGTTCCGCGTCGATGCCGACCTCGGCGGCGACCGAGCGGGCGACGGCCGCGTTGTCGCCGGTCAGCAGCACCGGGGTGAGGCCGAGGGCGCGCAGCCGCCGGACCGCCTCCGCGCTGGTGGGCTTGACCGCGTCGGCGACGACGAGCACGGCGCGCGCTTCCCCGTCCCAGGCGACGGCGACCGCGGTGTGCCCGGCCTCCTCGGCGGCGGCCCTGGCGTCCGCCAGGGCGGTGGGCGGTTCGATGGCCCATTCCGCGAGGAGCGAGGTACGGCCGACGAGGACGGCGTGGCCCTCGACGACGCCCTGCACGCCGAGCCCGGGTACGTTCGCGAAGTCCTCCGGGGCGGGCAGCTCGCCCGTACGCTCGGCGGCCGCGGTGGCGATGGCACGGGCGATCGGGTGTTCGGAGGAGTGCTCCAGCGCGCCGGCCAGGCGCAGCGCGTCCGCCTCGGACACGCCGTCGGCGAGGTGGACGCCGGTGAGGGTCATCGCGCCGGTGGTGACCGTGCCGGTCTTGTCCAGGACGACGGTGTCGACGCGGCGGGTGGTCTCCAGGACCTCGGGCCCCTTGATCAGGATGCCGAGCTGGGCGCCGCGGCCGGTGCCGACCATGAGCGCGGTCGGGGTGGCCAGGCCCAGGGCGCACGGGCAGGCGATGATCAGTACGGCGACCGCGGCGGTGAACGCGGCGACCGCACCCGCGCCGGTGGCGAGCCAGTAGCCGAGGGTGCCCAGGGCCAGTGCGATGACGACCGGGACGAAGACGGCGGAGATCCGGTCGGCCAGGCGCTGGGCGGCGGCCTTGCCGTTCTGCGCGTCCTCGACCAGCCGCGCCATCCGGGCGAGCTGGGTGTCCGCGCCGACCCGGGTCGCCTCGACGACGATCCGGCCGCCCGCGTTGACGGTGGCGCCGGTGACCTGGACGCCGGGGGAGACCTCGACGGGTACGGACTCGCCGGTGAGCATCGAGGCGTCCACGGCGGAGGATCCGTCCACGACCGTGCCGTCGGTGGCGATCTTCTCGCCGGGGCGGACCACGAAGCGGTCGCCGACCGCCAGTTCACTCACCGGCACGCGTACCTCGCGCCCGTCCCGCAGCACCGCGACGTCCTTGGCGCCCAGCTCCAGCAGCGCCTTCAGCGCGGCACCGGCCCGCCGTTTGGAGCGCGCCTCGAAGTAGCGCCCGGCCAGGATGAAGGCGGTGACCCCGGCCGCGGCCTCCAGGTAGATGTTGCTGCCGCCGTCGCCGCGTTCGACGGTCAGCTCGAACGGGTGGGTCATGCCGGGCATTCCGGCGTGGCCGAAGAACAGGGCCCACAGCGACCAGCCGAGCGCGGCCAGTGTGCCCATGGAGACCAGGGTGTCCATGGTGGCCGTACCGTGCCGCAGGTTGGTCCAGGCGGCCTTGTGGAACGGCCAGGCGCCGTACGCCACGACCGGCGCCGCCAGGGTCAGCGACAGCCACTGCCAGTTGGTGAACTGGAGCGCCGGGACCATCGCCATCAGGATCACCGGTACGGCCAGGAGCACCGAGACGGTCAGCCGCTGCCGCAGCGGGGCGAGGGGGTCGGCGTCCGGCTCCGGCGCCGGAGCCGGGCCGGCGTCCGGTGGCGGCGGGGCGGGGGCCGGGGGTTCCGGGACGGCGGCGGTGTAGCCGGTCTTCTCGACGGTGGCGATCAGGTCGGCGACGTCGATGCCTGCGCCGTCCGCGTACGTGACCTTCGCCCGCTCCGTGGCGTAGTTGACGGTGGCGGTGACGCCTTCCATCCGGTTGAGCTTCTTCTCGACGCGGGCGGCGCAGGAGGCGCAGGTCATGCCGCCGATCTCCAGCTCGATGCGGCGGTCGTCGACGGTGGTGGTCATGGCTGCTCCTTCGGGAGGCGGGGTGCGGCGGGGTGCCGCCGGCGTCCTCTGTCCGGACTGTATACCCCTAGGGGGTATAGCCGCTACCTCTACCGAGTATCCGGCGACGCATCCGGACCGGTGCTCGCGGACCCGCCGCCCGTCACCCCGCTTCCGCCCTCGCCTCCACCCCCGGCGAGCGCGGCCGCATCGTCGCCATCCGCCGCCCGCAGCACCCGCCCGCCCAGCCGCCGCAGGTACTCCGCCAGCTCCGGGGGGTCGTGCACCGTGAACTCGGCGCCGAGCATCGCCAGCCGGAACGCCGTCCACTCCAGGGAGTCCGGCCCGGTACGCACCCGGCACGACCCCTCGCCGAGCGGCTCCACCGAGACCGCCGCGCGTCCCAGCCGGTCGCACACCTCGGCGGCGGGCGCGTGCACCGTGACCACCGCGCGGCAGCCCGGCCCCATGCCCTGCATCCGCTCCGTGACGAACGTGGCGGCGTCCTCGGCGGGCAGCTCGCGCGGCGGCGTGCGTACCCCCGTGGGGTACGGCTCGCCCAGCCGGTCCACGCGGAAGACCCGCCAGTCGTCGCGCTCGTTGTCGTACGCCACCAGGTACCAGCGGCGGCCCGCCGCGACCAGCCGGTGCGGCTCCACCAGCCGCTTGGAGCGGGCGCCGTCGGCCGCCCGGTAGGTGAAGCGCACCCGCTCCCGGTTGGCGACGGCCGCGGCCAGCGCGGTCAGGTGCGCGGGATCGACGGTCGGGCCGTCCCCGGAGGGCATCGGTACGGTGGCGGTGCCCAGCGTGCTCACCCGCCGCCGCAGCCGGGATGGCAGGACCTGTTCCAGCTTGGCCAGGGCGCGTACGGACGCCTCCTCGATGCCGTCGACGGTGTGCCCGGCCGCCGAACGCAGCCCGACGGCGATGGCCACCGCCTCCTCGTCGTCCAGCAGCAGCGGCGGCATCGCGGTGCCCGCCGCCAGCCGGTAGCCGCCTTCCGCGCCCATCGTGGCGTGCACCGGGTACCCCAGGTCGCGCAGCCGCTCGATGTCGCGGCGGATGGTGCGGGTGGTGACCCGCAGGCGGCCGGCCAGTTCGCTGCCGGGCCACTCGCGGGGGGTCTGGAGGAGGGACAGCAGGTTCAGCAGGCGTGCCGAGGTCTCACTCATGCCGTCGATGATGACGGGTGCAGTAGGACCGGAACTGTCCTACACGGCCCTTGAGGTCGAAGTCCGCCTCCGGGACGTCCGTGGGCCTCCATGGACCTCCGTGACCTCCGGACCTTCCGTACGTCCTTACCTACGACGGACCTCCCCCACGACTGCGCACCACCCGCCAGGAGACCTCGCCACGCCCGCCCCTCCCATGACCGCTCCCGGCCCGACCGGTGCCGCCTTCCTCGTCCGGACCCACGGAGCGGCCGGACCACCCGCCGCGGGCGCCTACGTCCGCGGCGGGTAGTCCCTGCCGTTCAACGCGCGGTAGAGGAACCGGGTGGTCGCCTCGACGGCCTCCTCCTCGGGCATGTCGGACCAGAGCTGCGCGGGGGCGTCCAGCATCGCGCTCATCAGCGTCAGGGTGTCCTCGCGGGACGCCGGCAGGTTCTCCACGTGGTCCAGGTGGTCGGCCAGGTCGTCGAGCTGCGCGCGGCGGAACCGGTCGAGGGTGCGGGCGAAGTCCTCGTTGACGAGGGCCGCCTGGCGCAGCGCGACCATGGTCGCCGCGTGGTCCCGGTACACGCGCCAGTGGGCGGCCACGTGGAAGCGGATCGCGGCCGGGTCGGTGAAGTCCGACGAGTGTTCCTCGGTGCCCGCATAGGCGTCGCTCGCCGTGGCCAGCTCGTCCAGCAGCGCCTTGAGCAGGTCTTCCTTGCTGGTGAAGTGGCGGTAGAAGGAGCCTGCGGCCCGGCCGGCCGCCGCCGTGATGTCGGTGATCTTGACGTTCAGGTAGCCGCGGTCGGCGAACAGGCGCTTGGCCGCCTCGATCAGTGCCGCCCTCGTCTCGACCGCCTGCTCCGCGCGCTTCACGTCTCCTCCAGCTCCCTTGACAGCGCACGCTAGCAGCCCTCACGATGAATCTAAATTCAGTGAATGGAGATTCATTATGCGTGTCCTCGTGGTGGGTGCCGGCCCGACCGGACTGACGCTGGGCATCGAACTGGCCCGGCGCGGCGTCGCCGTCCGGGTCGTGGACAAGGCGGCCGCGTACTTCGACGGCTCGCGCGGCGACGGCCTCCAGCCGCGCACGCTGGAGGTCTTCGACGACCTCGGCGTGCTGGACGCCGTACGGGCCGCCGGTGCGCCGCCGGCGCCGCTCCGCGTGCACGTCGACGGCCGGTTCGTGGGCGAGCACTGGATGAGCGAGCCGCGCGAGCCCAGCCCCGGCGTGCCGTATCCGAACGGGTGGGTGCTGGGCCAGTCGCAGACCGAGGAGATCCTGCGCGCGCGGCTGCTGGAGTCCGGCGTACGCGTCGAGCTGGGCACCGGGCTGGTCGGCCTGGAGCAGGACGCGGACGACGTGACCGCGCGGCTCACCACCGGTGAGGAGGCCCGGATCGACTACCTCGTCGGCGCCGACGGCGGCGCCGGCTTCGTCCGCAAGGCGATCGGCGTGGCCTTCCCAGGCACCACCGACGTGACCTTCCGGGTGCTGGTCGGCGACGTGTCCGCACCCGGCCTCGACCCCACGGTCGGCCACTGGTTCGCCGGGCCGGACAACCCGGTGTTCGGCACCGCGCTGACCCCGCTGCCCGGCACCGGGCGGTTCCAGTTCATCTCACCCCTGGGCGAGGGCGACGACGCCTCCCTGGAGACGATGCAGGCCGCCCTCGACCGCTTCTCGGCCGGGGTGCGCCTGACCGGGCACGGCTGGTCGACGGTGTGGCGGCCGAACGTACGACTGGCCGAGCGGTACCGGGTGGGACGCGTCTTCCTGGCCGGCGACGCCGCGCACGTCCACCCGCCGACCGGCGGCCAGGGCCTGAACACGGGCGTCCAGGACGCCTACAACCTGGGCTGGAAGCTGGCCGCCGAGACCGCGCTCGACAGTTACGAGACAGAGCGGCGGGCGGTCGCCGCCCGCGTCCTCGGGGTCAGCACCAACCTGCTGGCAAAGTACGTCGAGGGCAGGGAGGAGGCCCACAAGCGCGGCGAGGAGTGCTTCGGCCTCGACATCACCTACCGGGCCCCGGACGCCACCGGCCCCCTCGTCACCGGCGACCGCGCCCCGGACGCCCCGCTGCTCGACGCGGACGGCAAGCACGTCCGCCTCTTCGACCTCTTCCGGGGACCGCACTTCACCCGGCTGTCCTTCGGCACGCCCGCGCCGGACGAGGAGCACGCCTACACGGTGCTGCGCCCCGGTGAGGAGCCCGGCGGCGGACGGTCCGGTGCCGGACACCCGGCCGGCGGACGGTACGTCGTCGACGCCGAGGGCCACGCGTTCGCGGGCTACGCGGCGGCGCCGGGCGACACGTTCCTGATCCGTCCGGACGGCTACCTGGCCTGAGCCCCGAAGAGCCCCGCGACCTGCCTCGAAGCGCTAGGGCGTTTCTGATGGATTTCCGTGGAGGGCACCGAGCGGCGTTCGGTGCGTGCGCTCGGGGTGCGGTGTGAAGGGTCATGTGGCGGAGCCACCTGTCCCTTCGCGCCGTGCGGCGAGGGTGCGTGCCGGGCGTCGCGAGGCCACGGAGATCCATCAGAAGCGCCCTAGAGCCACCCGTTCCGCTTGAACCCGCGGTGGATGAGGAAGCAGAGGGTGAGCGTGACGGCCATGACCAGCGGATAGCCGAAGGTCCAGTGCTTCTCCGGCATGTACTCGAAGTTCATGCCGTAGATGCCGCACACCATCGTTGGCACGGCGAGGATCGCGACCCAGGCGCTGATCCGCCGCATGTCCTCGTTCTGCGCCACGGTGACCTGCGCGAGGTGCGCCTGGAGTATGGAGTTGAGCAGTTCGTCGAAGGCGTTGATCTGCTCGGTCACCCGTTCCAGGTGGTCCGACACGTCGCGGAAGTACGTGGTGATGCGCGGGTCCACCAGCGCCATCGGCTGGCCGGCCAGCGCCTGCAGGGGACGGGTCAGCGGCGCCACCGCTCGCTTCAGCTCCAGCAGTTCCCGCTTGAGCTGGTAGATCCGGCCCGCGCCGCCGGTGCCGGAACCCTTGGCGCCGTCCCGCCGTTCCTCACTTCGGGTGCGGCGCGGGCTCGCGGCGAAGACCTCGGTCTCGACGTCGTCGATGTCGTCCTGCACGGCGGCGGTGACGTCCAGGTAGTCGTCCACGACGAGGTCCGCGATGGCGTGCAGCACCGCCGACGGGCCGATGGCCAGCTGCTCCGGGTCCGCCTCCAGCTGTTCGCGCAGCGGGCCGAGCGAGCCGTGGCCGCCGTGCCGGACTGTGATCACGAAGTCGGCGCCGGTGAAGACCATGATCTCGCCGGTGTCGACCACCTCACTGGTGTCGGTGAGCCGGTCGTGGTCCACGTAGCGGACCGTCTTGAACACCGTGAACAGCGAACTGTCGTAGCGCTCCAGCTTCGGCCGCTGGTGCGCGTGCACCGCGTCCTCGACGGCGAGCGGGTGCAGCCCGAACAGCTCGGCGATGCCGGCGAACTCCTTTTCGGAGGGCTCGTGCAGGCCGATCCACACGAAGCCGTCGCCCGACGCGCGGACCCGGCGGACGGCGTCCTCGGCCGGCTGGTCGCCGGGCTGGCGGACGCCGTTCTCGTAGACGGCGCAGTTCACCACGGCGGTGCCCAGCGGCGACCGCGCCGGGTGGCTGAGGTCGACACCACGGCGCCGCTGCTGCGGCAGACGGACCGCTTTACGGAGGTTGCTGATCACCGACACGGCACCAGTATGGCTCGATCGCGAGGCGGGAAGGGAAGCGCGGCGGCAGCTCCGCCCACCTCCCGCCCGTACGGACCGGCCCGCTCCGGCACGTATGTACCGGAGCGGCCGTACCGGGTTCAGCGCCCCGCGACATGCCGTGGACGCGCCGCGCCGAGGCCCGCCACCACCTGCGGGACGAGCAGTACCAGCAGCACGGCCACCGGCACCGCCCAGCCGCCCGAGGCGTCGTGCACGGCGCCCAGTACCGCGGGCCCGGTCGCCGCCAGGATGTAGCCGAAGCACTGGGCCATGCTGGACAGCTGCGCGGTGTGCCGGATGTCCGGGGCGCGCCGGACGATGAACAGCAGGGCCAGGCTGATGGCCGCGCCCTGGCCCAGGCCCAGCAGCGTCATCCACACGTACGCGCCGCCGGCCGGCGCGGCCAGCATCCCGGCGAATCCGGCCGCGCACAGCACCGCGCCGAGCGCGGCCAGCGCGCCCGCCGACAGCCGCCGCCCGACGATCACCGGGGCCAGGAAGGAGCCCGCGATGCCCAGCAGCGAGGAGAAGGACAGCATCCAGCCCGCGTCGCCCGCGCTCATCCCGGCGTCGGTGAGCATGGTCGGCAGCCAGGCGGCCGCCGCGTAGTAGCTGAGCGATTGCAGGCCCATGTACGCGGTGACCTGCCAGGCCAGCGGGGAGCGCCACAGGCCGCGCACCGGGTGCGCCGCCTCGCGGACGGTGGCCGCGGTGGTCCGCGTACGGCTGCGGGTCTGCGGCAGCCACACCACCAGCGCGACGACCGCCAGCGAGCCCCAGCAGGCCAGCGTGGCCTGCCAGCTCAGCCCGGCCGCGCGCTGTACCGGCACGGTGACCCCGGCCGCCAGGGCCGCCCCGCCGAACAGCGACATCGAGTACAGGCCCGTCATCAGCCCGGATCTGGCCGCGAAGTCGCGCTTGATCAGGCCGGGCAGCAGCACGTTGGCGACGGCGATGCCCGCGCCGATGACGACCGTCCCGGCGAACAGCGCGGCCACCGAGTCCAGCAGTCGCAGCGCCGTACCCGCGCAGATCAGCGCCATGGTGCCGAGCAGCGAGCGTTCCATGCCGAAGCGGCGGCCGAGCCGCGGCGCGATCGGGGCGAGCAGACCGAAGCAGAGCAGCGGCAGCGCGGTCAGCAGGCTGGTCGCCGCGGCCGACATGCCGCTCGCGTCGCGGATGGTGCCGGCCAGCGGGGACACGGCGACGAGGGCGGGGCGCAGGTTGAGGGCGAGGAGGATGACGCCGACGCCCAGGCAGAGGGCGCGGCGCCCGGTGGCGCCCGGCGCCGGTGCGGCGTTCGCCGTGCCTTCCGTGGTCCCCGCGTTCCTCGTGTCCCCCGTGTCCCCGGCGGGTGCGTCCGGCCGCGCGGCGCCGCCGGTGCCGGGGACGCTCAGGGTGGCGGCCGGTCCGTCGTCATGCATGGTCTTCTTCTCCTGGGCTTGCTTCACGTGCTCGGGTGTCCGCCTCCGGGACGTCGTCCTCCGGCCGCGCAGCGCGCAGCGCGTCCATGGCCTCGGTCAGGTGCTCCAGCGCGGCGCGTTCGGCGGCGTCCGCGTCCCGGGCCTCGATGGCGTCGACGATGGCGGTGTGCGCGTCGAACTGGTGGCGTACGGAATCGGGCAGCGGCCTGCGGATGACGGCCTGGAGGGTGCCGCGCAGGGCATCGCTGAGATGCTCGTACAGCTCCGCGAGGACGCTGTTGTGCGCGGCCGCGGCGATGGTGCGGTGGAAGTGCACGTCCGCGTCGATGAACGCCCCGACGTCGCTGTTCGACCAGGCCCGGTCCCGCTCGGCGAGCGCGGCCCGCAGGGCGGCCAGGTCCTCGCCGGTGCGGCGCAGCGCCGCGTAGCGGGCCGCGTCGCGTTCCAGCGAGGCGCGGACCTCGTACGCCTCCAGGTCGGCGGCTCTGCGCAGCCTGCGCTGCACCGCGGCGCCGAAGTCGCTGCTGGCCCGTACGTACGTGCCGTCGCCCTGGCGCGGCTCCAGCATCCCGGTGTGCACCAGGGCGCGCACCGCCTCGCGGACGGTGTTGCGGCCCACGTCCAGCGTCTCGACCAGGACCGGCTCGGCGGGGATCTTCTCGCCGACCTCCCACTCGCCCTCGGCGATCAGCCGTTCCATCTGCTCGATGACCAGGTCCACCAGGCTGGTGCGGGCGGTGCTGCGCAGTGGCATGGACGCCGTCCTCCCTCTCGATTCCACCGGTGATGGGAACATCCCATGTTTGGTGGTGTCAAACAGCCGGGGTTAGCCTGGGAGCACCGTCGATCACGTGATCACGGCACGGCGGTGGGGCCCGCCGGACCCGAACCGCGGCCGTCGCAGGCTGCCAACGGTCCCTGCTTGCAGAGCGGACGCAGCACGCACGCACCGCGCGAGTAGGAGACGTATGAACACCGGAGCCCCCCGCCCGCCCCGGCAGGGCCAGTGGCCGGCCGTCGCAGCGGTGGCGCTCGGCGGAGGCCTCGGCGCGGCCGCCCGTTACGGCGCCACCCTGCTGTGGCCCACCGCCCCCGGGACGTTCCCCGCGACCGTCTTCCTGGTCAACGTCGTCGGCTGTGCGCTGATGGGCGTCCTGATGGCCCTGATCGCCGAGCGCCGGTCGCCCCACCCGCTGCTGCGCCCGTTCCTCGGCACCGGCGTCCTCGGCGGGTTCACCACCTTCTCCACGTACGCCGTGGACATCCACCACCTGACGGACACCGGGCAGCTCGCTCCCGGCCTGGCCTACCTGGTGGGCACCGTGCTCGCCGCGCTGGCGGCGGTATGGGCCGCGCACGCGGGCACCCGGTACGCGCTGCGGGGGAACGCCCGGTGAACTGGCTGCTCGTGGTCGTCGGCGGGATGGCCGGCGCGCCGCTGCGGTTTCTGACGGACCGCTTCGTGCAGTCCCGGCACGACGGCGACTTCCCCTGGGGGACGTTCACGGTCAACGTCGCGGGCTCGCTGGTGCTGGGCCTGCTCACCGGCGCGATGGCGGCGGGCGCCGCCTCCTCGGACCTGTACCTCCTGCTCGGGACGGGCCTGTGCGGGGCGCTGACGACGTACTCGACCTTCTCGTACGAGACGCTGCGGCTGGCCTCCGGCGGGGCGCGGTGGCAGGCCGCCGCGAACGTGGCGGGGAGCGTGGCCGCCGGCCTCGGCGCGGTGTTCGCCGGCGTGGCTCTCGCCCGGGCGATGTGGTCCTGAGCGGTACGGGTGTGACCAGGTCGGACGGGTGGGCTCGGACGTACGATCCGACCCCCGTACGAGTGAACGAATGCGGTCGACTTTCGAACGGAACCTTTCTTCACCGCCGCCCGACGCTCCACCGGAATACGCTGATGGCGCGGTGCCCCGGACCCCGGTTCGCACGAAGGACAGTCAGTGCGCGCACGTTTGATTGCAGGGGCGGGATCGCTATGGACCTCCACCACCGGACCGGTGTCAACAACAAGATCAAAGTCGTGCGGCCGGAAGGGGAGCTGGACCTCATGACCGCGCCGCGCCTGCGAGCCCTGCTGCGGCGGGGCCACAGCCGCACCGCCGGGCCTCCCCGGCTGATCGTCGACCTCGGCGCGGTGACCTTCATGGACTGCTCCGCGCTGCGGGAACTGTGCGCCGCCCAGAACTGGGCCGTCGAGCAGGGCGGTTGGCTGCGCGTCGTGCACGCCCACCGCGGTATCGCCATCCTGCTCAGGGCGACCCGGCTGACCAGCCGCTTCCCGCGCTACGCGAGCGTACGCGACGCCCGCTGCGACCAGATGGCGAACTGCTCGCCGTAACAGCCCGCGCGAGAACCCCGCTCTCCCGGCCGGGCACCGGCTGCGAGCCGCGCGATGTCGGCGGTCTCCCGCCGGCGGCTTGCCGGAGGCATAGTAGCCGTGCGGCTTCGATCCGAGAGACGATGGACACGGGCCACGACCGGTCGAAGGCGGAAAGGATGGTTTCCATGGCCCGTGAACAACCCCCGACGCAGGTGTGGGCGGACTTATCCGAGGGACTCCTCGGCGACATCGACTGCGCCGGGCTGCTGCGCCGCCTGTCCGCGCACTGCGCCGGTCTGCTCGGCGCCGACGCGGCCGTCGTGCTCCTCGCCGACGCGCACCACCGGCTGCGGGTGGTCGCCGGGTCCGGTGACACCGCCCGCCTGCTGGGCCCGGACGGATCCGAGGACGCCCGCGACCCGTACGCCGACTGCTACCGCAGCGGCACGGCCGAGACGGACATCGCCCTGACCGACCCGCGCACCGCCGCGCGGTGGCCGCGGTTCACCGCCCTCGCGCGGGAGCGGGGCCACACGACGGCGCACGCCCTGCCGATGCGCCTGCGCTCCCGGACCGTCGGCGTCCTGGCCCTCTTCTCCGGCACCGCCGCACCGCTCGGCGCGCAGGACGCCGCCTTCGCCCGGTCGCTGGCCGACCTGCTGGCCGTCACCGCCGTACAGCACAAGAGCCTGGAGCGCAGCCACGCCGAGCGTACCCAGCTGCAGCACGCGCTCAGCTCCCGCGTCGTCATCGAGCAGGCCAAGGGCATGCTCGCCGAGCGCTGGGGGACGAGCGTGGACGAAGCGTTCACCGTCTTCCGGGCCTATGCGCGCGCCCAGCGCCGGCGGCTGCCCGGCCTGGCCCGCGAGGTCGTCGACGGCACGCTCGACAGCGGCCTCGTCATGGAGTACTTCCTCAACCGAAGGTGATTTCCTGGACCCTGTGGAGGACCGGATGGCAGAAGTCTTCTTACGGCGCCTGACCAGGTGGCAGGCCGAGGCACAACGCGAGGCCGTCGCCGACCTGTACGTCGAGGCGTACCGCGGCCCCTCGGGCGAGGAGTTCCGCGGACGGGGGGCCTTTCTGCAGCGGTTCGCCGAGCACGTCCAGCACCCCGGCTTCGAGATGGTGATCGCCGGCGACCCGGCGCTGGTCGGCTGCGCCTACGGCTTCCCCGCCGAGCGCGACGGCCGGTGGTGGCAGGGCTTGAACGGGCAGTTGCCGCGCGAGCTGGAGGAACTGATCGCCTCCGGCCGGGTGTTCGTCGTGGCCGAGCTGATGGTGCTGCCCGCGCACCGCCGCGGCCACGTCGCCACCCGGCTCCAGGAGACGCTGCTGGTCCGCAGCAACGCCACGGCGGTGGTCACCCTCGTCGAGACGGCGAACGGGGCGGCGCGCTCCGCGGTACAGGCGTGGGGATGGCAGCCGACCGGGCGGCTGCGCCGGTCCGACGGCGGGGAGCCGGAACTGGAGGCGTGGAGCAGAGAGCTGGCGCACTGACGCACGGCGCATCGGTACGAACAGGGCCGGGCGCGCGGCGCGGAACGCGTACGCGCGCGGCAGGGCTCCGGGGAGCTTGCCGCGCGCGTAGAGGCTGTCGGACCACGGCGCCCGCGCGCCGTAGATTTCCGGGCCCGTGGCGTCGTCACGCCTTACCGGACCTGCCGGAGGAGGGGCCCGTCAGAGGCGTACGCCCTTGAGGCCGTTGGCCCAGAGCTGGTCCACCTTGGTCCGCTCGTTCTGGTCCGGCTGGGAGTTCGTGCAGGACGGGCCGGGGCCGCCGCCGGACATCAGCTCGCTGCACGGGCCCTCGTAGTGGTCCGGCAGGCCCAGTACGTGGCCGGTCTCGTGCGTGGTCACCCGGGTCGAGTCGTACTCCTGGTTCTGCTTGTAGTCCAGGAAGACGAAGCCCTTGCCGTGGCCGTCGGTGCTGGCGTAGGAGCCGCGCGCGTCGTCGCCCTCACGGTACTGGAAGTCGCCGCCGCTGCCTTCCTGGAGCTTGACGTTCTGCACCGCGCCGTTCCAGATCTGGGCGCTCTTGGATATCTGGCTCTTGAACGTCGGTGCCGCGCTCGCGTCGTAGGTGACGGTGACGACCTTCAGGCCGGGGTGGGCCGCCCGCTTGGCCTTGACCGACTTCATGACGGCCTCGAAGAACGCCTTGGTGTCGGCCTTCTCGGCGGCCGAACCGGCGTACGCGGCGGCGGTGACCCGGTGGGTCTGGGGGGCGGAGGAGACGGAGGTCGCCGTCGCGGGGGCCGCAGCGGCCAGCGTGGCGACGAGGCCCAGGCCGAGCGCTGCGGACAGCGCCGTCTTGGGAGATCTCATGGGGGGACTCCTTATCGTCCGTGGGGCCGTACGGCCGCCGTGTGGGGCGGCGGCCGGGGCCCTGCGGATGAACTCTTGGTGCCGCAGAGTCTGTTCGAGATCATCCGGGGCGCGGAGATGTCATGAGGCGATAGCACCAGGTGATACCCCCGGGTCGAAAGAGACCCAAGCGTGCCCGAAGAGTCTGGTGTGACGTGCGCAAACGTCGTTATGCTCCGGTCGTGGAGCTCGAAGTGAGGCATCTTCGCGCACTGTGCGCGATCGCCGACGCCGGCAGCGTACGCAAGGCGGCCCGGCAGCTGGGGATGACCCAGCCTTCCCTGACGACCCAGCTCCGCCGCATTGAGAACGCCCTGGGCGGCCAGTTGTTCTTCCGCGAGCGGACCGGCAGCCGGCCGACGCCGCTGGGGCACTCGGTGCTGAGCCGGGCCCGGCCGATAGTGGCCGACATGCGGGCGCTGGTCGACGAGATCGCCTCCGTCTCCCTGCGGTCCGGCGTCGCGCGGCTGCGCATCGGCAGCACCAGCAGCCGGGCGGTGGCGGGCTGGCTGCGGCGGCTGCGGGCCAGACTGCCCGACACGGACACCGCCATACGTATCGACGTGTCCGCCAACGCGCTGCTGCAGATGGTGGCGATGGGCCAGCTCGACGTCGCCTTCGTCCACGAGGTGGAGGGGGCGCCGCTGCGCCGGCCCGACGGGCTGGTCGAACGGGAACTGATCGCCCGGGAGCCGCAGTTCGTCGCGCTGCCGGCCGACCACCCGGCGGCCCGCCGGCCGGTGGTCGACCTCGCCGACCTGGCCGGTGACCAGTGGATGGTCGACCCGTCGGTGGACGGCGAGTGGACCGGGCTGCGCCGGGTCTTCACCGCGGCGGGGCTGGACCCGCGGGTGGTGCACGGGGACTACCTCACGGCGGCCGACCTGGTCGCGGCCGGTGAGGTGGTCACCCCCTGCCAGCCGACCTCCCGGCCCCGGCACGGCATGGCCATCCGCCCGTTGCGCGGTGACCCGCTGGCCGTCCGCCTCTTCATGGCCCACCGTCCCGGCGCCGCCCCGGCCGCCCCCGCCGACGCCCTCTTCGCCGACCTGACCGCCTCGTACATGGAGGTGGCCTGGGAGAGCACGGCGTACCGGGAGTGGCTGGTGCGGCATGACGGGCCGTTGCCGATCGGGACGTGAGGGGCGGCGGGACGGGGGCCGCGAGGTTGGCGGTCAGGCGGAGAAGCTGGGCATGCAGACCCTCCCTGAATACGGTCGGTTCGGGTCATCAGCGAACTCGATGGGCGGCCATATGGACCCGTCGCGGTATTCGCTGGGGTCGTGCTGAGGGGCGTTACGGTGCTCGGCGTACGGCGGCGACTGATGGGTGACGTGATCGGTCGCCAAAGGTTCAAAACTGAACACGTGTGTTCGGACCTCTGCTGTTTGCTGTCGCGATTGCGGAAGAGATGCGCAAGCAAACAACGTGGGGTCGATCTTGTCAACTTCGGTCCAGCGAGCGAGACTTCCCGAAACCTATTCGCGTAGATCGATGCACCCTACCTCGAACACCCGAGCCTCCAAGCGACGGAATTCGAACAAATCGAGCCGCTCGAACGTGTCCATCGCCACGCGCCACAACGCGCCCGCCCTTTCCTTGTCGCCGGCCGCCAGGTGGAGTTCGGCGAGCGCGTCGCAGCAGCGGGCCTCCTCCTCGGGGGAGCCGATCCGGCGGGCGACACTCAGTGCCATTTCCAGGTGTACGGCGGCCTGTTCCGTCCGCCCGGTCCCGAGGCCGGTGACGCCCAGGCCGCGCAGGGCCTGCGCTTCCTCCAGGCCCGCTCCGATGGTGCGGGCCAGTTCCAGCGCGCTCGCGTAACGCTGTGCCGCCGCCGCGAATTCTCCCGAGTCGCGCAAGGCATTCGCGGTGTTGATGAAGGTGATGGTCTCGTTCCGGCGGTCGCCGAGTTGCTGGAAGGAGCGCAGTGCCTCCGCGTAGAGCGCGAGTGCTTCGGCGAGTTCGTCGGGCATACGGAAGGTGGAGGCGAGATTGATCCGGGCGATGGCCTGTTCGGAGCGGCTACCGGATTCCACGGAGATCGCCAGCGCCTGGGCGAAGGACGCCCGTGCGGCTTGCTGTTCGCCCGTGTGCCATTGAGATTCCGCGAGATTGTTCAGTGACTGGGTTTCACCGCGTTTGTCGCCGATCTCGCGGAACATGGTCAGTGCTTGACGGAAATGGTGCGCCGCCGCGGCGTGGTCCCCGAGGTGCAAATGGGCGATGCCGAGATTGTTGGTGCTGCGCGCCTGGTTCCAGCGGTCCCCGGATTCCATCCGTAGTTCCAGTGCCGCGCGCTGCACGGACAGCATCGAGCGGTATTCGCCCCGGTGCCAGTGGAGCACGCCCAGCTGTTGCAGCGCCTCCGCCTCGGTCTCCGTGTCGTGCACCGCGCGGGCCAGTTCCAGGGCCCGCCGCCCGGCCGCCTCGGCCTGCGCGTACCGGGCGGCGTGCGCGTGCGTGGTGCTCAGCTCGGTCTGCGCCCTGGCTTCCGCGCGCCGGTCCCGGCACTGCTGCCAGTGCAGCGCCGCGTGCCGGTGGATGTGCTCGGCCTCGGCCCAGTGGCCCTCGGTGTCCAGGAAGACGGCGAGAACGTGGCCGAACCAGGCGGCACGGTCCGGCGCCCCGTGCGTACGGGCGTGCCGCTCGGCGGCGAACAGCGCCTGGTGCTCCGCCGCCAGCCAATCCCTGGCCTCCTGGGAGCCGTTCCACCGGGGCAGCAGTGCGGGGTCGGCCGGGTACGGCACGTCCAGGCGCGAGCGGCTCGGGTTGACCAGGCGGTCCGCCCGGTCCGCCGCGCTCAGGTAGAACGCGGACAGCCGGTGCAGGGCGGCTTCGCGGACCTCCGGCGGGTCCTGGGCGGCCAGGGTGAGCGCGTACTCGGCGATCAGGTCGTGGTACTGGTAGCGGTCCGCCTCCGGCTCCTGGACGAGGTGTGCGTCCAGCAGTGTCTCGATGACGCGCTCGGCGGCGGGCAGCGGCAGGCCGGTCAGCGCGGCGGCGGCGTGCGGGCCGAACTGCGGGCCCGGGTGCAGGGCCAGCAGCCGGAAGACGGTGCGCTGGTCGTCGTCCAGTGTGTGGTACGACATCTCGAAGACGCGGGCGATGTCCCGGTAGACGTCGCGGATCTCGCCGAGGCGGCCGTGCCGGCGGGACAGCCGCTGGATGAGGTGTCCGGTGGTCCAGGAGGGGCGGGAGACCAGCCGTCCCGCCGCGAGTTCGACCGCCAGCGGCAGGCGTCCGCACAGCCGTACGACGGTGGCGACCTCGTCGGGGGCTCCGGCGCGCTCGGGCCCGACGAGCCGGACGAAGAGCGTGGCGGCGTCCTCGGGCGGCAGCACGTCCAGGAAGACCGGGCGCAGTCCGGGGACGCCCGCCATCCGGCGGCGGCTCGTGACGACCGTCAGCGAAGGGGAGCCGACCGGGAGCAGCGGCCTGACCTGTTCGGGCCCGGCCGCGTCGTCCAGGACGAGCACGGCCCGGCGGCCGCTCAGCAGGGAGCGCCACAGGGACGTCAGCTCGTCCAGGCCGCGCGGGATGCCGTCGGCCGGGACGCCGAGCACGCGCAGCAGCGCGGTCAGGGCGGCCTGCGGGGTGAGGGGCGGGCGGCCGGGGGCGTGGGCGCACAGGTCGAGGTAGATCCGGCCGTCGGGGTAGCGCTGCCGGAGGCGGTGGGCCAGGTGGACGGCGAGCAGTGACTTGCCGATGCCGCCCATGCCGGAGATGGCCTGGAGGGCGATGACCGCGCCGTCCCGTACCGGGGCGGTCAGGATGCGCAGTTCGCCCTCGCGGCCGACGAGTTCGCCGTGGCTGGGCAGGTTGTCGGGCACCGGTGCCGCCGCGGCGCCCGGCGCGGATGCGGTGGCGCACGCCGGTCCGCGGCGGCCGAGCAGCCGGTCGACCGGGGTGCCGTCGAGGATGTGCCGGTGGATCCGGGTCAGTGCCTCGCCCGGGTCGGTGCCCAGTTCGGCGCCGAGCCGGCGACGGGTCGTCTCGTACGCGCGCAGGGCGTCCGCCTGCCGCCCGCAGCCGTAGTTCGCGATCATCAGGTGGGCGACCAGGTCCTCGTCCGTGGGGTGCCGTTCCCACAGCGCGGCCAGTTCGGCGGTGAGTTCGGCGAACCGTCCCTGGTGCAGCTCGATGGCGATCCGGCGCAGGGTGGCGGCCAGGCGGTGTTCGGCGAGCCGGTTCCGTACGCCTTCGGCCCAGAGCCCGTACAGGCCGCAGAGCGGTTCGCCCCGCCAGAGCGCTTCCGCCTCCTCGAACACGGCGAGTGCGCCGGAGTCGTCGCCCGCGTCGGCCAGCGCGCGGGCGTGGGCGGCCAGGTCCCGGAAGCGGTGGCAGTCGACCTGGCCGGGCTCGATGTCGAGGGTGTAGGCGTGGGCCTGCTGGGTGAGCGCGGCACTGCGGCTGCCCGTGCGCAGCCGCCCGCGCAGGCGTGCGGCGTAGGAGTGCAGCCCGGCGCGGGCCTTCGCGGGCGGGTGGTCGTCCCACAGGCGGGCGATGAGCGTGTCGAGCGGCACCGGCCGGCCGGCGTCCACCGACAGCGCGGCGAGCAGGGCGCGTTCCTTGAGTGAGCCCAGCGGGTCGGGCCGGCCGTTCAGGCGGATGTCCACGGGGCCCAGTACGCGGATGTCGACGTGCACGAGCGAACCTTCTCTCCGGTACGCCCCGCTCACTTGGGACAAAGAATGACACGCCGTCACTTCGCCTCACCAGAGACCGTTTCTTGATCCTGTGGGGTGGCCGGAATATGCCGGTCGAGTGCGCCCCGGGCCTGTTTCCCCCATGACGCGGGTAGACCTCCTCCACCGGTCGTTCACCGGTTCCCGGGGACGAGGGTTCGGGAATGCGCGGGGGAGGCGGCGGCAATGGTGCCGATCACGGTCGAGGAACTGGCGGCGGTACTGGCCGGGGCGGCGCACCGGCCGGCGGAATGGCGCGCGGTGACCGCCGGACTCCGCAAGGCGCTCCCGGCGCCGGAAAACACCCTCCCTGACCTGCCGGCCGCAGCCGGCGCGGTGCCGAGCGACCCGGCGCGCATTCGGGAACTGGCGGTCTTGCTCGCCGACCGGGCCCGGGAAAACCCCGCCCTCGCGGAATTCCTGGCCGTATTACGGCACCGCCTGCCCGGCCACGCGGAAGCGGCACCGGATGCCAGACACCTGTCCAACGTCATCCAAGGTTCCGCCGCCGTTTCCGGCCTCGTGCTCCAGGCAGGCACGGTCCACGGCGACATCCACCTCCAGCAGCCGGCCGCCGAACCCCGCCCCGTGCCCCGGCAACTCCTCGGCACCCCGCCCCACTTCACCGACCGCACCGCCGACCTCGCGGCGCTGGACGCCCTGCGGGCCGGCCACGGACCGGCCGGGCCGCTGCTCATCGCCGTCACCGGGCCCGCGGGGGTGGGCAAGACCACCCTCGTCTCCCGCTGGCTGCGGGGCCTGAGCGAGGACTATCCCGACGGCCAGCTGTACGCGGACCTCGGCGGGCACGCGCCCGGCGGCCCGGTGCGGCCGGGCGAGGTCCTCGGGCAGTTCATCCGCGCCCTCGGTGTCGCGCAGGCCCCGGCGGAGACCGCCGAACAGGCGGCGCTGTGGCGCACGCTCACAGCCGGGCTGCGCATCGCGGTCATGCTCGACAACGCGGTCAGCGCCGCCCAGGTCCGTACGCTGCTGCCCGGTGCGGCGGGCAGTCTGGTGGTGGCGGCCGGCCGCAGCAGACTGACCGGGCTGGGCGTGGACGGCGCGGCCTTCCACCAGCTCGGCACCCTCGACACGGGCGCCGCCGTCGAACTGCTCGGCCGCCGGGTCGGCGGCGGCCGCGTCGCCCGGGAACCGGTCGCCGCCCGCGAACTGGTCGCCCTGTGCGCCGGGCTGCCGCTGGCGGTGTGCGTGGCGGCGGCCAGGATGGCCGCCCGCCCCCGGCAGACCGTCGCCGCCCTCGCCGGTGCGATGACCCAGGAGACCGGGCGGCTGGAGGCGCTGCACCTGGGCGGCGAGCGCGCGGTGCGCTCCGCGCTGGACGAGTCGTACCGCTGTCTGCCGCCCGCCACCGCCCGCGCCTACCGCCTGCTCGCGCTGCCCCCGCTGACCGTCCTGACCGGCCCGCTCGCGGCGGCGGCCTGCGCCGTCCCGCCGTCCGACGCCGAACTCCTCCTGGACGAGCTGGCCGAGGCACACCTGCTGGAGGACCTGGGCCCAGACGAGACGGGTGCCGGGCGCTTCCGCTTCCACGACCTCGTACGGCTGCACGCGGCCCAGTGCGCGGAGCGGGAGGAGCCCGCGGCCGTACGCGAGCAGGCCGTGCGGCGCGTCGTGGAGTGGTACCTGGCCACCGCCACGGCCGCCCGCGCGCTCCTGTCGCCGGCCCACCGCGTCCTGCGCCGCGACTACGCGTTCCCCACCGGCCCCCTCGCCTTCCCCGGCGCCGACGCCGCGCTGCGCTGGCTCGATGCCGGGCGCGGCGAGCTGATGGCCGCCGTACGCACCGCCGCCGACCGCTCCTGGCACGCCCTCACCTGGCAGTTGGTCGACTCCCTCCAGCCGCTCTTCCTGCGGCTGCGCCCGTACGACCTGTGGATCGAAGCCCACCGGACCGGTCTGGAGGCCGCCCGGCGCGCCGGGCACCCGGAGGGCGTGAGCCGGATGCTCACCACCGGCGGCAGCGGCCTGTACAACGCCGGGCGGCTGGACGAGGCGGTCGTCTGGTTCACCGAGGCCCTTGCGGACGCGCGGGGCGCGGGGGACCGGCGGGCCGAGGCACAGGCACTGCACGGCCTGGGCCAGACCCACCGGCTGGCCGGCCGCCTGCCGCTGGCGGAGTCGCTGTTCGCCGAGGCCCTGCGGTTACGGGAGGCCATCGGCCACGACCGCGGCGCGGCGCTCTCCCGGCTGTGCCTGGGCGACGTCGCCCTCGCCACCGGCCGCCCGCAGCAGGCCCGCTCCCTGCTCACCAGGGCGCGCGCCGACCTGCTGGCCGTCCCCGACCCGTACGACGCGGCGCGGGCCCTGGCCCACCTCGGCCGGGCCCACGCGCACGAGGGAATAGGGGACCACGCCACCGCCGAACGCCTGCTGGGGGAGGCGCTGGCGGAGTTCCGCGCCACCGGGTCGCTGCACTGGCAGGCCCGGGTGCTGGAGATGCTGGGCCAGACCGCCCAGGACCGGGGCGACGCCGCGGCGGCCCGCGACCGCTACGACGCCGCCCTGGACCGCTATGCCTCGCTCAGCCCGAGCGACGCGCGGCGCCTGGAGGAACGTATCCGGAACCTGGCGTCACCGCCCGACGGCCCCTGACCGGGCCCGCGCCCCGCGCCGAGGAACCGCACCGACCGCAGCGCCTCCACGGGCAGCCCCTCCGCCAGCCAGCCGTGCAGCAGCGCGGCGAGCAGCCGCAGTTCCCGCCGGTCGGCCGGAGCGGCACCGGCCGCGGTCACGGCCATCCTGGTGCCGTCGCGGACCACCGCCTCCGCCGTACGGGCCGTGCGCCGCCGGACGACGACGAGCGCGCCGGGGTGACGGCGCAGCATCAGCACGGCCGGTTCGGTGCCGCTGCCGTGCAACGCGTCGGCGCACGCGAGCCGCCGCTCGTCCGGGCAGCGGTCCAGGTCCACGGCCAGCAGCTCCCCGGAGCCGTCGTCCCCGGAGCCGTCGTCCGGGGCACCGGGCAGTGGGCCGGGCCCCGCCGCGTCGGCGATCACCACCACGTACGTACGCTGCGGTGTCTCCACCAGTGCCACCGCCACCGGGCGCGCCACCGACGCCGGGAGCAGCGCTACGGCGGTCGGCGCGACCCCCGGCCCGCACACCGCCGTCATGCGGACACCTCCGTGCCGCCGTCGCCGAGGTGCCCGGCCACGGCCGCGTCCAGCGGGGCGGGCAGCGGCAGCGGCGGTGTCTCCGGCGGGCAGGCCGGCTGGCCGAGGCCGAGGATGCGGTACATCAGCCGGCGGAAGTTGCGGTGGCAGCGGCCGGGTTCGGAGGTGATGCGCGCCGCGATCCGCGCATAGTCCCCAGGGCGGTACTCCTCGGCCGCGTACCGCAGCTGGGCCTCCAGCGGGTGGGCCGGGGACAGTGCCGGAGCGGTCAGCGCCAGCTCGACGCCGGGCGAGGCCGGGTTGGCGTCCCGGTGCGGGAAGCGGTTGAGCAGGATGGGCGCGCCGGTCATCGCCCCGTACAGCGTCACCGACCCGTAGTCCCCGATGATCCAGTCCGCGGCGATCAGCGGCGGCCGCCAGTCCGCCTCCGGCGGCAGGACGTGCAGGCCCGCCCGACGGCACCCGGCGAGCCAGGCGCGCAGCTGCCAGTGCCCGTACCGCGACCAGACGTTGGGATGCACCAGCAGCGCCGTACGGTAGGTGTCGCGCGGCAGTTCGGACAGCAGCCGGGGCAGCAGGGCGTCCAGCCGGCTGAAGGCCGAGCGCCGCCCCCAGGTGGAGGTCACCAGCACCAGCTTCCGGCCGCGCCGCAGACCCAGCGCCGACCGGTAGCGGCGGCGCAGCGACAGGCTCGCGCGGATCCGGTCGTGGCAGGGGTCGCCCACCACCTCCGCGGCCGGCAGCGCCTCCGGGCACCAGCGTGCCAGCTCCGCCAGATCGTCGCGGTGGGCCAGCGCCACCGCCCTGGGCACCACCCGCCCGCCCCACATCAGGTACCGCCGTCCCGTGATGCCGCCGGGGCCGCGCTCTTCCCCGGGCCGTACCCCGTCGGCCACCCGGGCCAGGGACAGGTGCCCGGCGCCGTGCGAGATCCGGATCAGCGGCGCCCGTACCTGCTCCATGTGCTGCGACCCGGCGGCCAGCGCCAGGTCGAACTCGGTCCGTACGGCCGTCTCCCAGGGGACGACGGTGGCTCCCAGAGCGCGCAGCAGCCGTTCCGCGCCCGCGTTGAAGGCGTGCGGCGGTACGGTGAAGACCACCTCGACCCGCAGTTCGCACTCCAGCAGCGGCAGCAGGTCCAGCAGCCGCCTGCCGTACACCTCGGTGTGCACGATGACCAGCACCCGCTTGGCGTCGGTGACCGTCAGCCACTGGCCCGGGTCGCGCCGTACGGTGTGCTGCCGCGCGGGGCCGGTGCGCGCCGGGCCGCGCCGGTGCGCGGTGCCGCGGTCCGGAGTGTGTGGTGCCGGGCCGGTCGTGGCCGTGAGGTCCGCAACGGACATCTCAACTCCCCCATGGTCGCGTCGGAATCCTCTGTCGGATCCCGTACGCGGGGCAGCTGCCCGGCCGCCGCGGCGGACTCCTTGCGCCGGCCTTGACGAACCCTTGCAGACCAGGTCAGGCGGGGCCGCGCGCGGCGGCTCCGCCCGGCCTCAACCGTGCGGCCGCTTCGGGTCGAGCCGGCCCTCGACCACCTCGCGCGCCACATCGGTCAGCAGCCGCCGGTGGGAGCGGGCGTAGCCGCGCAGCACGGTGAAGGCGGCATCGGGGGTGAGGTCGTGCCGCGCGGTGAGCGCCCCTTTGGCCTGTTCGATGACGACCCGGGTGGTCAGGGCGCGCTCCAGCTGGGCGGCCAGCGCCCGGCCTGCCTCCACCTCGTGTTCCCGCAGCAGCGTCACGGCGGCGAAGTCCGCCAGCGACTGGCCCAGCGCCATCAGGTCGCCGGACAGCGGGGTGCGGCGGTCGGCGAGCAGGACGAGGGCGCCGACCGGGCCTGTGTGACCCCTTATCGGCAGGGCGGCGGCGTGGGTGCAGCCCAGTGCGAGCGCGCGGGGCGCGTAGCGCGGCCATTGCTGCCGGACCACCGCCCCGGTCAGGGCCGTAGCGCCGAGCGCCCTGCCGGTGCGGCGGCAGGCGGGTCCGGGGCCTTCGCGCCAGGCGACCGCGTCCGATTCCAGGCGGCGGGTGCCGGTGTCGGAGGCCGCCACCTGCGGGGTGTCGCGGGCCCCGGGGCAGAAGACGACCGCTGTCGCCCGGACCGCGAGCAGTTCCCTGCTGCGTTCGGTGAGCCGGGTCAGCAGCGCGGGGACGCCGGGTGGTCCCTGTCCTCCGCCGCCCGCCAGCTCCACGAAGACGGACGCGAGATGATGCGGAGCTGTGGTCATGGGTTGAGGTCCCCTCGTGGGTTCAGCTGCCCTGGGCGAGTTTCAGCGTGCCGCGTACGATCTGTCCGGCGACGGCGTCCGGTGGCTGCCCGTCGGCGAACGCGCGCGCCTTGATCATGGCGAGCGCGTCCTGCACTCGGCAGCCCGCCTGCACGGAAAGTATTCCGGCGGCCTGCTGGACGCGGTCCCGGTGGTCGGCGTCGTCGTACAGTTCGGGGTCGGCGTCGGGGCCGAGGAGCACCGTATGGGTCAGCGCGTCGGCGATCGTCGTGAGTGTGCCGGCGGCGGTCACGCCGCTGCCGGGGTCGAAGACCGCGAGCGCGCCGATGCAACTGCCCTCGGTCCGCAGCGGAGCGGTGAACACCTCGTGGATGCCCAGGGAGGTCAGCGCGGGCCCGTAGGCGGGCCAGCGGTTCTCGATGGCCCGCCCGGCCGCCGAGACCGGACAGCCGCTGACCGACGCGTCGTGCGCCGGTCCCTCGCCGAGCATGAACTCCAGGTCCTGCGCCGCCCGGGAGGTCTCGTCCGAGGAGGCGACGGAGAGCTGGCCCTGGTCCGCGTTCATCAGTGTGAGGGCCGCGCTGGAGGTGCCGCACGCTTCCGCGACACCGGTCATGAAGCGCGGGCGGCTGGTCTCGTCCCCGCCCCACGCCGACATCCGCTCGGCGTACGCCTCCTGGAGGCGCGCGGAGGACAGGTGGCACTCCGCAGACCGCCGGTAGGCATCCGCCAGATGCAGATGCAGGTCCCTGCCGGCCGAGGCCGCCAGGATCTCCTGCTGTTCGGCGCAGGCCGTGGCGTGCTCAGCGCGCTGGCGGGCCTTGGCCGCACGGCGACGCGCCAGCTGTGCCTGGACGTCCCTGTGTGAACCCCAAACCATGTTCCCAGCGTACGCTCACGGTGGCGCTCAGTTGCCGCTGTCGCCGCGGTCGGCCTCCAACAGCAGGACGACACCGCCGTGGTGCCGGTCGAACGGGGAGCAGAGCACGTTGCAGGTGATGGCCCGTCCGATCCGGTTGACGGCCGAGACCCGCGAGGGCGCCGTCCGCCTGCCCGAATCCAGGCACTTCTCCACGGCCGGGCGCAGCATCTCGGTGGGCAGTCCGAAGTCCAGCGTGAAGAACGGCTCGTCGATCACCTCGTCCGGGCGCAGGC
Organism: Streptomyces sp. NPDC030165; assembly: GCF_055573595.1. Taxonomy (NCBI): domain Bacteria; kingdom Bacillati; phylum Actinomycetota; class Actinomycetes; order Kitasatosporales; family Streptomycetaceae; genus Streptomyces; species Streptomyces sp. NPDC030165. The sequence continues at coordinate 49,446 of NZ_JBVIBD010000005.1, forward strand.
CCCACATGTCCACCGCGCCGCGGTTCCAGCTCTTTACCCTCAGCTCCTTGTCGAGGACGACCACGCCTGCGGCGATGGAGGTGACGACCCCTTCGAGGAAGGCGCGGGCCTCGTCGAGCTCCTCCGTGCGGGTGCGCATCTCCTCGTTCATCGTCTCCAGTTCCTCGTTGCCCGACTGGAGTTCTTCGTTGGTGGTCTCCAGCTCCTCGTTGGTGGACTGGAGTTCCTCGTTGGTCGTCTCCAGTTCCTCGATGCTCGACTGGAGTTCTTCGTTGGTGGTCTCCAGCTCCTCGTTGGTGGACTGGAGTTCCTCGTACGCCGTCTCCAGGTCCTCGCGGACCCGCTTGTTCTCGGACTTCAGCTGAGTGGCGACGGTGACGTCGGTGAAGGTGATGTTGGTGGCGGCGAGCAGCCCGTTGGAGCCCATCAGCGGCTGGATGAGGATGTCGAAGTACTGGATCTCCTCACCGACCCGCCGCTCGGCACTGTTGACCCGCAGGGTGCGGCGCTCGTGGGCGGCCTGCTCGATCAGCGAGCGCAGCTCGACGGGGCGGTAGGAGATCTCCAGGTCCTGGAAGGGCCGGCCGATGTCGCTGGAGGTCAGGCCGAACTGGGTCCGTGCCTGACTGTTGATCAGTACGGCGGTGCCCTCGCCGTCGACCGCGATGGCCGGGGCGGGCCCGGCGTCCAGGATCAGGTCGCGCAGTTGCCGGCTGCGGGCGGCGGCGGTCAGCTTCTCGGCGCCCACCCGGACCTTCGCGGGCGCCGGATGGTACGGCGGACCGGCGTCCCCGGGGCGCCGCCGGAAGGCGCGCTGGCGCATGCTGAGCACCTCGAACCGCTCGGCGTCGTTGAGCAGCATCTCCGCCTTGCCGAGGACGAGGAAGCCGCGCTCGCGCAGGGCGAAGTGGAACCGGTCGATGATCTGCCGCTGCGCCTCGACGTTGAAGTACATCAGGGCATTGCGGCAGACCAGCAGGTCCAGCCGGGAGATCGGGGCGTCGCGGGTGATGTCGTGCCGTCCGAAGATGACCCGGCGCCGCAGGTCGGTACGGAAGGCGAAGCGGGTGCCGTTCTGCTCGAAGTAGGTGTTGCGCAGCTCCGGGGCGAGCGGCTCCAGCGCCTTCGCCGTGTACAGGCCGGAGCGGGCGTCGCGCAGCGCCTCCTCGTCCACGTCGGTGGCGTAGATCTTGACCCGGTTCAGGGTCTCCTCCATGCCCATCGCCTCGGCGAACATGATGGCGAGGGAGTACGCCTCCTCGCCGCTGGAGCAGCCCGCGCTCCACACCCGGATCTCCTCGTCGGTACCGGTGTCCGCGAGCAGCTCGGGCACCACCTCGCGCTGGAGGAACGTCCAGGCGTCCGGGTCACGGAAGAAGGACGTCACATTGATCAGGATCGTGTTGAAGAGCGCGTTGAACTCGTCGGCACTGGTCTCCAGACGGTCGCGGTAGTCCGCGTAGGTCCCGGTGTCGACATCCGCCATCCGCTTGCGGATGCGCCGGCCCAGCGACGAGCGCTTGTAACCGGTGAAGTCGAATCCGCGGGCATCCCTCAGGAAGGCGAGCAACTGCTCCAGTTCCTCGTCCGCCTCGACATCCCGAGCTCGCCCCATCACTGCCTCTTGGTCTCGACAAGACCGCGGATCACCGCGGCGATCTCTTCCAGGGACAGCACGAAGTCCACCGCTCCCGTACCCACCGCTGCCTCTGGCATTCCCTTGAACTCAGCCGTACGGGGATCCTCCGCGATCACCGTGCCGCCGCGTGACTTGATGGCGTCCACCCCCATGGCGCCATCGCTGCCGGTCCCGGTCAGCACACAGCCGATCGCCTGCGCCCCGTAGGCCTCGGCGACCGACTCGAAGAGCAGATCGGCGGAGGGACGCAGGAAGTGGACCGGCTCGCTCCCGGAGAGCGCCAGCGTACCCCCGGGTCCCACCAGGAGGTGCCGGTCGGGGGGTGCGATGTAGACCCTGCCGGGCCGGGCCTGCTCGTCGGCACGGGCCAGCTCGACCCGCAGCGCGGTGCGGCGGCCGAGCACCTCGGCGATCACGGTGCGGTGCCGTGGGTCGAGATGCTGGACCACCAGTACCGGAACCGGCAGGTCCGGCCCGAGGTCGCCGAGGACCGCAGTCAGGGCCTTGACGCCGCCCGCGGACGACGCCAGGGCCACGACCTCGTAGTGGTCCGCTGCGCTGCGGTCTGCCCTCACCTTCCGAGCCTATCGAAAGCCGGGGCGGGCGGCGGCTGCGCGGACGTGCCAACGTGCGGAAACGGCCGCACCCGGCCCGCGCGGCCGCCGGAGTACGGCGCCCCGCGGACCGGGTGCGGTGGTGAAGCGGGGCCGGGGCGGCCGCGTCTCCGGGTCGGGACGCGCGGCCGCTCCGGCTGCGGGCGGGTCAGCCCTGCTTGGTCTCCCAGAAGATCTTGTCGATCTGGGCGATGTGGTCCAGGGCCTTCTGACCGGTCGCGGGGTCGTTGGACGCCTTCGCGGCGCTCAGCGCCTTGAGGGTGTCGTTGACCAGCTGGTGCAGCTCCGGGTACTTCTCGAAGTGCGGGGGCTTGAAGTAGTCGCTCCACAGCACCGAGACGTGGTGCTTGGCCAGCTCCGCGCGCTGCTCCTTGATCAGGATGGCCCGGGTACGGTAGTCCGCGTCCTCGTTGGCCTGGTACTTCTCCTGGACGGCCTTGACCGACTCGGCCTCGATACGGGCCTGGGCCGGGTCGTACACGCCGCACGGCAGGTCGCAGTGGGCGCTGACCTTCACCTTGGGGGCGAACAGGCGGGAAAGCATGTTCAGTCCTTCCTCGTGATCGTCTTCTCAGGTGCGAGATTACTCGCCACGGGAAGGCTTTTCTCGGGTGGCTCGGGGTCTTAGGGCAAAAGGCCGGTTCCGGGCCGGGACTGATGGAGGATGGGAACGGTGACGGGCGACCGGGCCGTGGCGGTCACCGGACCGGGACCGGGAGGTGTGGCGGGGATGCCGGAGCGGGTGGAAGAACGCGGACCGGAGCAGGGTGAGGAGCACGGGCGGGAGCGCAAGGGGCTGCTGAGGGCCTTCGGCCTCGCCGAGGTCTACAACCCGTCGATGGTGCCGACGCTGCGGCCCGGCGACCAGCTGGTGGTGCAGTACGGGGCGGTGGTGCGGCCGGGTGACGTCGTCGTCCTGCGGCACCCGTTCCGGCAGGACCTGCTGATCGTCAAACGGGCCGTCGAGCGGCGCGACGGCGGCTGGTGGGTGCAGGGGGACAATCCGTTCGTGGAGAACGACAGCCGGGAGTTCGGGGTGGTGCCGGACGAGCTGGTGGTCGCGCGCGCCTGGGTGCGGGTGCGGCCGCCGCGCGGTGTTCAGCGCTCGCTGTCGGGCGCGCTGTCCTGGGCGGTCTCGGCGGTCCGTCCGGTACGGGCCGAGCGCTCGCTGTCCAGGCGCTTGCGGGCCCGGTAGGCGGCGACGTTGGCGCGGGTCGCACAGCGGTCCGAGCAGTAGCGCCGGGAGCGGTTGGTCGAGGTGTCGAGGTAGGCGTTGCGGCACGGGCGTGCCTGGCAGATGCCGAGCCGGTCGACGCCCAGCTCGGTGAGCTGGAAGGCCAGGCCCATGGAGGCGGTGGCGGTGTAGCCGGCGGTGGCGTTGGCCGCGTGGTCGGCGATGTGCAGGTGCCACTTGGGGCGGCCGTCCTCGTCGCGGAACTCGTGCCCGGAGACCTGCGGGCTGACCGGGAACTCCATCATCAGCGCGTTGAGCAGGTCGACGGCCCGTACCTCGTCGCCCTCGTCCGCCGCCTCGAAGACGGCGCGCAGCCGGGCCCGTACCCCGCGCAGGCGCGTCACATCGCTCTCGGTGACCCGGCGGGCCATCTGCTGGGCCGGCCCGAACAGCTCGCGCACGGCCTCGACCGAGGTCAGGGTGTCGCCGCCGCGCTCGGGCTGCTCGGTGTTGACCAGGCGAACGGCGTAGTCCGAGTAATAGGCCAGTTCCACTTGTAGTCCTTACGGGCGCGGTCTAGGGTTCGTAATAGGTGTTGTTGCTACGAGGGTATTACGGCCTGGAGGTAACGGTATGACCGAGACCGTCGTCGGTGCTGACTGGCAGGGGTGGCAGGACAGTTGGGACCGCCAGCAGGAGTGGTACATGCCGGACCGCGAGGAGCGGTTCCGCGTGATGCTGGACATGGTCGAGGCGCTGGTGGGCACCGAGCCCAGGGTGCTGGACCTGGCGTGCGGTACGGGCAGTATCTCCGACCGGCTGCTCAAGCGTTTCCCCAAGGCCGTCAGCGTGGGCGTGGACCTCGACCCGGCGCTGCTGGCCATCGCCCAGGGGTACTTCGGGGGAGACGACCGGGTGACGTTCGTCCGCGCGGACCTCAAGGACCCCCGGTGGACCGACGCCCTGCCCCACGACTCCTACGACGCCGTGCTCACCGCCACCGCCCTGCACTGGATGCACACCGGACCGCTGCGCGGACTCTACGGGCAGCTCGGCGGGCTGGTCCGGGAGGGCGGCGTCTTCATGAACGCCGACCACATGCCCGACGGGGACACCCCGCGCATCGACGCGGCCGAGCGCGCCTTCCGGCACGCGCGGCAGGACGAGGCCAAGGAGTCCGGCGCGCTGGACTGGCGTGCCTGGTGGGAGCGGGCCGCCGCCGACCCGGTGCTCGCCGGCCCGACCGCCGAGCGCTTCGAGATCTACGGTGAGCACGCCGACGGCGACACCCCCTCGGCGGCCTGGCACTGCGAGGTCCTGCGGGAGTCCGGCTTCGGCGAGGCCCGCGCGGTGTGGCGCTCGCCGACGGACGCGTTGGTCCTCGGCCTGAAGTAGCCCCGCACAGACCGCACCGCCCGTCCGGCGGGCCGCGTCCACGACGGGCGGTACGTACGAAGGCGCCCGGCGCGCCCGTACGTACCGCCCGTCGCGCGTCTCCCGCGCCCTGCCGCGCTGTCCCCGGCGGTGTCAGAGCACCTTGGACAGGAAGGACTTCGTCCGCTCGTGCTGCGGCTTGCCCAGCACGTCGCGCGGGTGCCCGGACTCGACCACCACGCCGTCGTCCATGAAGACCAGCGAGTCGCCGACCTCGCGCGCGAAGCCCATCTCGTGCGTGACGACGATCATCGTCATGCCGTCCGCCGCCAGGTCCTTCATCACGTCCAGCACATCGCCGACCAGCTCCGGGTCGAGCGCCGAGGTCGGCTCGTCGAAGAGCATCAGCTTCGGCTCCATGGCCAGCGCGCGGGCGATCGCGACGCGCTGCTGCTGGCCGCCGGAGAGCTGTGAGGGGTAGTTGCCCGCCTTGTCGGCCAGGCCGACCCGGTCCAGCAGCTTGCCCGCGCGCTCCCGGGCGGTCGCCTTGGACTCGCCCTTGACCTGGACCGGCGCCTCCATGATGTTCTCCAGCGCCGTCATGTGCGGGAAGAGGTTGAAGCGCTGGAAGACCATGCCGATGTCACGGCGGCGCGCGGCCACCTCACGGTCGCGCAGCTCGTACAGCTTGCCGTTGGCCTCCCGGTAGCCGACCAGCTCGCCGTCGACCGACAGCCGGCCGGCGTTGATCTTCTCCAGGTGGTTGATGCAGCGCAGGAACGTCGACTTGCCGGAACCGGACGGGCCGATCAGGCAGAACACCTCACGGGGCGCGACCTCCAGGTCGATGCCCTTGAGGATGTGGGCCGCGCCGAAGGACTTGTGGACGCCCTCGGCCTTGACCATGGGGGTGGACTTGCTGGTCATGCGGCACCTCCGGCCGACGAACGGTTGGCGCCGGCGAACCGGGCCCGCAGCCGCTGGACGGGCGTGGGCGGCAGCTGGCGGCTGGCGCCGCGGGCGTAGTAGCGCTCCAGGTAGTACTGGCCGACGCTGAGGACCGAGGTGGCGATCAGGTACCAGACCGCGGCGAGGATGAGCATCTCCACGACGGGACCGGCGTCGCGGCCCACGTTCTGCGCGGACTGCAGCAGGTCGTAGTACTGCACGGCGATGACCAGCGAGGAGGTCTTGAGCATGTTGATGACCTCGTTGCCGGTCGGCGGCACGATCACCCGCATCGCCTGCGGCACGACGATCCGGCGCAGCGTCTTGCCGTGGCTCATGCCCAGCGCGTGCGCCGCCTCGGTCTGGCCCTCGTCGACGGCGAGCAGGCCGCCACGGCAGATCTCCGCCATGTACGCGGCCTCATTGAGCCCGAGGCCCAGCAGCGCGCACAGGAACGGGGTCATGAAGTCCGACCACTCGTCCTTGTAGACCGGCATGAGGTCGATGTACTGGAAGACGAGGCCGAGGTTGAACCAGAGGAACAGCTGGACGTAGACCGGCGTACCGCGGAAGAACCAGACGTAGAACCACGCGACCGTCGAGGTCACCGGGTTCTTCGACTGCCGCATCACGGCCAGGACCACGCCGAGGACGATGCCGATGACCATCGACAGCACCGTGATGATCAGGGTGTTGCGCAGGCCCCGCAGGATGTCCGCGTTGAACATGTACTCGGGTATCGCGCCCCAGTTGACCTTGCCGGCGGCGAAGGCCCGTACGAGCAGGGCGAGCAGCGCGAGGATGACCAGCGCCGCGACCCAGCGCCCGTAGTGCCGGACGGGAATGGCCTTGATCGGCTCGGGAGCGGGTGGCGGGGCGTCCGCCGGCGGCTGGGCCGGCTTGTCGACGTCAACTGACACGGGTGTTGCCTTTCAGCGTTCGGCGGGAGGGACGGTCCGTGCGCGGGCCGGGCGGGCACGCGGCGGGCGGGGCTCGGGCAGGGGCTCAGCTGCCGCCGTTGAGCTCGACTTCCTTGACCGCGGCGTCCGTGACGTTCCACTTCTTGAGCACCTGGGCGTAGCTGCCCTTCTTGACGATGGCCTCCATGGCCGCCTTCAGGGCGTCACGCAGCTTCGCCTTGTCCTTGGGCACCGCGATGCCGTACGGAGCGGCCTTGACCGGCGCGCCGCCGACCAGCTGGAAGTCGTTGCCGCCGCCGGAGGTCTTGACCGCGTACGCCGCGACCGGGTAGTCGCTGGAGACCGCGTCCACGCCCCCGGTGCGCAGCCGGGTCTGGGCCTCGGTGTCGTTGTCGAACGCCTCGATGGAGATCGCGTCCGTGCCGGACTCCTCGCACTTCTTGGACTGGTCCTTGGCCAGGTCGTGCGAGACGGTGCCGCGCTGCACCGCGATCTTCTTGCCGCACAGGGCTTCCCAGCCGTCGATGCCCTGGGTCTTGCCCTTCTGCGTATAGATCGAGACGCCGACGTCGAGGTAGTCGATGAAGTCGACACCGTCGCTGACCTTCTTGCCGGTGGAACTGTCCACGCCCTGCTGGCGGTCCTTGGTGTCGGTCATCGCCGACATGGCGATGTCGTACCGCTTGGACTTCATGCCGCCCATGAGGGTGTCGAAGGTGGCGTTGTTGAAGTTGAGCTTGACGCCCAGCTCCTTGCCCAGGGCATCCGCAAGGTCCGGGTCGATACCGGTGACCTCGCCGCCGGTACGGAACTCCACCGGCTTGTACGTGATGTCCGAGCCGACCTGGATCATCGCCTTGTCCTGGATGTCCTTGGGCAGCAGCTTGAACAGCGGGGCGTCGGGGTTGCGGTTCTTGGCCGCCTCGCGCTTGGCGATCGCCGCGTCGGTCTGGTCGCCGCAGGCGCTCAGCAGCAGCAGCGAGGCCGCGACCGCGGTCGCGGCGGCCACGGCTGAACGAGACCTGCCGGGGGCCGGGCGACGGGTGGGGCTTGCGGTCATGCTGATCCTCCTGCGGATGAGGGAGATGCCGACTGGCAGGGGCCGGGCACACACCTTCGGGCGTCGCGACCTCGTTCGGTGACGGAATCTTGCCATCCGGACACCGGTATCCGGACTGTCGTACAGGTCAAAATCGGATAACGGACGGGGGTGAAGCCGTACATGCCAGGTGCCCCTTGGGGGGCGCCCGCCGCACGGCGGGCCGGGAGGGCGGCCGGACGGGCCCGCGTCTCGTATGACGGACACTTCGCAGGGCACTTCCACCGGTTCGCGGCCTACGCCTCTAATGCCGCGGTTGTGAACCCGGGGGTAACGAATCCGACTCGTCGGGGCCCACGCCCGTCCGGTAGAAAGGTTCGTTACACCCCTCATCCGGGGCTCAGGGCGCGCGTGCGGCGCGCCCGGCGTCCGTACCTCCCCCCGCGGGACGGCCATCCGTCGCGCAGGGCACGGACGCGGTGCCCGCCCACCCCTTGACCAGGGAGTGGACACCCTCAACTGATTGACGAACTAAGGGGTTGAACCAGTGACAGCCAACACCGCCCAGGCCCATGACGGCGGTAACACGCAGACGCCCGCGGGAGCGGATACGGGCGCCAAGGGCGCGCCCGGCTCCGGACCCGGCGGCGGGGAACGGCAGTGCCAGGACCCCGCCTTCCTCCTGCACCGCGGCGGCAAGATGGCGATCCAGGCGACCGTCCCGGTCCGTGACCGCGAGGACCTCTCCCTCGCCTACACGCCCGGCGTCGCCAAGGTGTGCAGCGCCATCGCGGAAGAACCCGAGCTGGTGCACGACTACACCTGGAAGTCCCAGGTCGTGGCCGTCGTCACGGACGGCACCGCGGTGCTGGGCCTCGGTGACATCGGCGCCGAGGCCTCGCTGCCCGTGATGGAGGGCAAGGCCATCCTCTTCAAGCAGTTCGGCGGCGTGGACGCGGTGCCGATCGCGCTCTCGACGACCGACGCCGACGAGATCGTCGAGACCGTCGTGCGGATGGCGCCGTCGTTCGGCGGCGTCAACCTGGAGGACATCTCCGCGCCCCGCTGCTTCGAGATCGAGCGCAAGCTCCAGGAGCGCCTGGACATCCCGGTCTTCCACGACGACCAGCACGGCACCGCCGTGGTCACGCTGGCCGCGCTGCGCAACGCCGCGAAACTGACGAACCGTTCACTCGGCCAGCTGCGGGCCGTCATCTCCGGCGCCGGTGCGGCCGGGGTCGCCATCGCCAAGATCCTCGTCGAGGCGGGCATCGGTGACGTCGCGGTCTGCGACCGCAAGGGCATCGTCACCGCCGACCGCGACGAGCACCTGACCGACGTCAAGCGCGAGCTGGCCTCCTTCACCAACAAGGCCGGGCTGACCGGCTCGCTGGAGACCGCGCTGGACGGCGCGGACGTCTTCATCGGCGTCTCCGGCGGCACGGTGCCGGAGGAGGCGGTCTCCAAGATGGCGAAGGACGCGCTGATCTTCGCCATGGCCAACCCGAACCCGGAGATCCACCCGGACGTCGCGCACAAGTACGCGGCGGTGGTCGCCACCGGCCGCAGCGACTACCCGAACCAGATCAACAACGTGCTGGCGTTCCCCGGCATCTTCGCCGGCGCGCTCCAGGTGCGCGCCTCGCGCATCACCGAGGGCATGAAGCTGGCCGCCGCCGAGGCGCTGGCCTCGGTGGTCGCCGACGACCTGAGCGCCGAGTGCGTCATTCCGTCGCCGTTCGACGAGCGGGTCGCCCCGGCGGTGACCTCGGCCGTCGCGGCCGCCGCCCGCGCGGAGGGCGTCGCGCGCCGCTGACCCGGTGATCACGCAAGGCCCCGCCCTCTCGTGGGCGGGGCCTTTCCGTCGGGCCGCGACACGAGAGCCACGAGAGGGGGCCGTACTGACCGGCTGCGTGGTGGCCGCCGCGGTGCGCGGTACGTCGCCGGGACCGGGCCGGGGAACCGCGGAGGCCCGCGCAGGGGGCCTGACGGAGGCCGGCGGCGCGGCGCGTGTCACACCGCGGCCCGGTACCGCCCGGCCCCCGGGCGCCCTACGTTGGGATCATGTTTGCTGCCTACGCCGCCCGCATCGACCGCGACCAGCCGCTGAACGGCCTCGAACTGGGGGAGCGCCCGGCCCCCGAGGCGCGTCCCGGCTGGACGACCGTCAACGTCAAGGCCGCCTCCCTCAACCACCACGACCTGTGGTCGCTGCGCGGCGTGGGCCTGGGGGAGGAGGCGCTGCCCATGATCCTCGGCTGTGACGCGGCCGGCACCGACCAGGACGGCAACGAGGTCGTCCTGCACTCGGTGATCGGCCAGAGCGGCCACGGCGTCGGCCCGGACGAGCCGCGCTCCATCCTCACCGAGCGCTACCAGGGCACCTTCGCCGAACAGGTCACCGTCCCCGCCTGGAACGTGCTGCCCAAGCCGGAGGAACTGTCCTTCGCCGAGGCCGCGTGCCTGCCGACGGCCTGGCTGACCGCCTACCGGATGCTGTTCACCAACGCCGGGGTGCGGCCCGGCGACAGCGTGCTCGTCCAGGGCGCGGGCGGCGGCGTGGCCACCGCGGCGATCGTGCTGGGCGCGGCGGCCGGCCTGCGGGTCTTCGCCACCAGCCGCAGCGAGGACAAGCGCAAGCGCGCCGTCGAACTGGGCGCCGAGGCCGCCCTGCCCGCCGGCGAGCGGCTGCCGCAGCGGGTGGACGCCGTCATCGAGACGGTCGGCGCCGCCACCTGGTCGCACTCGGTGAAGTCCCTCAAGCCCGGCGGCACGCTCGTCATCTCCGGCGCCACCAGCGGCTTCAACCCCGAGCGCACCGAACTCAACCGCATCTTCTTCCTGGAGCTGAAGGTCGTCGGCTCGACCATGGGCAGCAAGGACGAACTGGCCTCGCTGCTGAACTTCTGCGCGGCGAAGGGCGTGCGGCCCGTCATCGACACCACGCTGCCGCTGGACCGGGCGCGCGAGGGCTTCGCGAAGCTGGCCGAGGGCGAGATGTTCGGCAAGGTCGTCCTGACGGTCTGAGGTACGGAGCACGGGGAGAGGGGGCGCGGTGCGGGTGCGGGTGCTGCGCGCGGCCGGCCGTACGGCGTCGGCCTGGAGCAACGGCGGCGGTGTGACGCGGGAGATCGCCGCCGCGCCGCCCGGTGCGGGCTGGGACGCCTTCGACTGGCGGGTGAGCCTGGCCGAGGTGGGCCGGGACGGCCCGTACTCCGCCCTGCCCGGAGTGGACCGTGTCCTGACGGTGGCCGAGGGGGCCGGGCTGGAGCTGACCGTCGACGGGGCTCGCCACGAACACCGGGCCGCTACCGCCCGTTCGCCTTCCCCGGCGACGCCACGACCGGGTGCCGCCTCCTGGACGGCCCGGTCGTCAACTTCAACGTCATGCTGCGGCGCGGCCGTTCGACGGCGACGGTCGAGATGACGCGGGAGCGGTACGCGGCCGGGCCGTGCCCGGCGGCCGCCCCGCACCATCCGGGCGAGGAACGCACGCGGCTGATCGTCGCGCTCTCTGGCCGTACGACCCTGGACGGCCACGAGCCCACCGCGCCCGCGCTGTCCTTGGAGTGCCACGACGCGGTCCTGCTGCCCGCGGACGACGGGGTCTCGCTGCACACCGACGGCGTCGCAGCCGTCGTCACCCTCACCGTACGGACGGCGGCGGCCGGTGCCCGCACGGTCTGACCCGCCCGCCACCACCGCGCCCGGCGCCGTGACCGCAGGAGTACGTCTCCCGGAACGCCGCCGCACGATGACCAGCGCGGAACGGTACGTCGGGCTGCCGCCGGCCGTCTTCGCGGTCGCCGTCGTCCTCGCGATCGTGCCGGCCACAGGGGCCTACGCGCTGGTGGGCACCGACGCGCCCTTCCTCGTCAACGCCCGGGGGCCGCGCAAGGGCCCCGCCCCGGCCGGCGCGCGGGCCGGCGCCGGGGTGCTGTGCCTGCTCTTCCTCGGCGTGATCGGCGTGTTCATCCGCAGGGTCCTGGTGCGCGCGCTCGCGCGCCCGTGCGTCGCCGTGGACGAGCGTGGCGTGTGGCTGACCCGCGGCCGGTCCGTCCAACAGGGTCTGAGCTGGGACGGGATCGCCGCGGCTGCCGTGGTGGCGGACACGGCGGCGCCGGTGACCGCCGTACCGTACCTGGACCTCTACCCGTCCGGCCGGGCCGCGGACGGCGACGGCCCGCTGGACCGCCGGGTGGTCACCGCCGACCCGGCCGCACCCGGTCTGCGCGGCCGCCGCTACGCGATCGCCCTCACCGGACCGGCGGCGGACCTCACCCGGCTGGACGCGGCACTGCGCCGGCACGGCGCCCGTCGGCCGGGGGAGCCGCACCGTCCGTGACCGGAGCGCCGGTCGCACCGGCGCGGCGCAGGACCCGCCGCGCGTGGTCGGCGAAGGCGCCGGTGGCCGGGTGGGTGGCCGTCCGGGGCCGGGCCAGCAGGACCGTGACCGGCCCGGCGTCGGTGATCGGCAGATAGCGGACGCCCGGGTGCGGATGGCTGTGCACGGTGGCCTCGGCCGTCACCCCGGCCGCCGCACCCGTCGCGATCATGGTCAGCCACTCGTCGACATTGGCGACCTCGAAGGTGCTGCGCGGACGCTGCCCGGCGGGCCACAGCGCGGCGGTGGTCGTGCACGCGGTGGCGCACAGCGCGATGGCGTGCCGCGTCAGGTCGGCGAGCGTGACCGCCGCCTCCCCGGCCAGCGGATCGCTCTCGCACACGGCGGCGATCCGGCGTTCGCGGTACAGCGCCACGGTGTCCAGCACCCCGTCGTCCGTCGGGACCGTACGCAGGAAGGCCAGATCGACGGCGCCCCGGCGCAGCGTGGCCTCGGCGTCGGGGAGCCGGTGCACCTCGACGGGCTCACCGGGATGCTCGCCCCGCCAGTCCCGCAGCAGCGGCACCGTGTGCCGGCCGAGCGCGGCCCAGGCGAAGCCGACGCGCAGCGGGCGCGGCCCGGCCGCCGCCTCCGCCAGCGCGTCGTCGAGCTGGGCGAGGATGCGGTGGGCGTGCCCGTACAGCCGCCGGCCCGCCGCGGTGAGCCGCAGGCTGCGGGTGGTCCGCTCGACCAGCGAGGTGCCCAGACGGCTCTCCAACTGCTCCAGCGTGCGTGACAGCGCGGGCTGGCTGACGTGCAGGACCGCCGCCGCGCCGGTGATCGTGCCCTCGTCCCCGATGGCGGCCAGCGCCCGTAGGTGCCGCAACTCCACGTTCACCGCGCGCCTCCGTCCGAGCCCTGGCGTGGGCGCCCGTACCCGCGCCGCTCACCACTCATGACCCCCGAGCATAAATCCCGTACGAAAGGTATTTCCCTCCCCGGAACGGCCCGGCCTAGCGTCGGCGGCATGAGGATTCTGCTGATCGGCGCGACCGGGAAACTGGGCACCGCCGTGCACGAGACGCTGGCCGCACGCGGCCACGAGATCATCACCGTCGGCCGCCGCGGCGGCGACCTGCGCCTGGACATCTGCGACCCCGCGCAGGTCACCGAGGCGTACGACCGGGCCGCCGAACGGGCCGGAACCCTGGACGCCGTGGTGAGCGCGGCAGGCGACGTCCCGTTCAAGCCGGTCGCCGAGATGACAGCCGAGGACTACGCGGCGGGCTTCCGCGGCAAGGTGCTCAGCCAGATAGAACTGGTCCGCCAGGGCACCACCCGCATCGCCGGGCGCGGCTCCTTCACCCTGATCACCGGGGTGCTCTCCCGCGACCCCATCCCCACCGGCAGCGCCGCGGCGATGGCCAACGGCGCGGTGGAGTCGTTCGTACGGGCCGCCGCCGTCGACATCGCCCCGCAGCGCGTGAACGCCGTGAGTCCGACCGTGGTCACCGAATCCCTCGCGGAACACGGCGCCTTCTTCCCCGGCGTCAAGCCGGTCGGCCTGGCGCAGGTGGCCGCGGCGTACGTGCGGTCGGTCGAGGGCGGGCAGACCGGGCAGGTCTACGAGCCGGTGTGACGCCGGACGGCGCCGGGGCCGCGCTCAGCCCGCGTGGCTGTGGGCGGCCCCGGCGTCCCGCTCGCGGGCGAGCGCCTTCTCGCGCCCCTTGTCCAGTACGGCGAGCAGGGCGACCGTGATCCCGATGACCACGCCCGAGACGACGTAGTTCCAGGGCCCGTCCAGGTAGTTGGCGGCCCGCATGAGGGTGCCGTCGTCGTTGCCGATGATCCGGTACAGGATGGCCGCCGGTCCCTCCCAGAAACCCGCGACGAGCACCAGGATGGACAGCAGCCGGTACCAGCCTTCATTCATGGTCGTCTCCCCGTTCCGTGACGGTATTGCCGTGCTATGGATACGAGCGTATCAAAGGTCTCACCCGGGTGTCTTGACTGGCTTGCGTGATCCTGCTATTCGTCACGCTTCCGTGGCGCGATATCCTGTTCTCGTGCGTGACGAAAATAAGGCCGAGTCGGCCGAGTCGGCCGAGTCGGCCGAGTCGGCCGAGTCGGCCGAGTCGGCCGAGTCGGCCGAGATGACCCGGTGCCGGGTCTGCGGGACCGGGCTGCCCGCGGCGGTACGGGGGCGCCCGCCCGCCTACTGCTCGCGAAGCTGCCAGGCGAAGGCGTACCGACGGCGGAAGAAGGCCCATGAGCGGGCCCCCGGCGAACGCGCCCCGGCCGTACCCGGACAGCAGCCCCCGCCATCCCCGCCACTCCCGGACGGTGCGCGGGAACGGCGCCGCCGTGCGGTCGCCGAGGCCGTCTGGCGGATCGCGGCCGGCCGCGGCCTGGAGTCCGCGAGCATGCGTGAGGTCGCGGCGGAGGCCGGGGTGTCGCTGCGGGTGGTGCAGTACTACTTCGGCAGCAAGCACCGGCTGCTGGTCGAGTCGCTGCGGATGCTGCACGAGGAGAACGACCGCCGCGCCCGCGCGCGTATGGCGGACCTGTACGACGCCGGTGACCTGCGGGCCGTACTGCGCGCCGTGCTGATCGAGTTCCTGCCGCTGGACGAGCAACGCGCCCTGGCGCTGCGCGTGTTCACCGCGTACTTCGTCCGCAGCCTGACCGACCCGGCGATGGCCGAGGTCTTCCTGCACGGCGAGCAGGCGGTGGAGTCCCTGGTCGCCACCCTGATCCGGGAGGCCGGCGGCGCGCGACCCGGCGTCGATGCCGGGCGCGAGGCCGACCTGCTGGTGTCGGGCGTCTCCGGGCTGGGCCTCGACGTGCTGCACGGCCGCCGCACGATGGCCGAGGTCCAGGCCGTCATCGACTACCACCTCGACCGGATCTTCGGCTGAGCGGGCCCGGCCGCGGCCCGGAACCTCAGGGCGCCGGCACGTTCACCAGGCTCCGGTGCAGGCGGTAGTGCGTCACACCGGCGTGCCCCGGAAGCGCGGGTGCGGCCGCCGAGGCCGTCACGCCCTCGACGGCCTCGACGGCCGCCCGCAGACGGCCGGACGCGCCGCCGGCGGCGAAGTCGCGCCAGGCGTCGAAGTGCTCCCACTCGGCGTAGTTCAGGACGCGGCTGCCGTCCTTGGAGAGGTGGAGGTGGGCCCCGAGCAGACCGGGTACCCCTTCCCGCTCCAGCGCGTCGAGCACCGTGTCGGCCAGCGCGCGCTGCGCCGCCGGGCCGGTGGTGGCGAATGTCGGAGTGGCCAGCAGGCCGGGGTGTCGCCCCGGGGTCCCCTCGGATACGTAGCTGCGGTAGCGCGCGTACCGGGTCACCCCGGGCCGGCGGATGCCGGGAATCGACTCGTCGATACGGCCGACAGCGGCGGGCCGCCGATGGCGTACCCATTTCCGGTGCGCGTCGTCGTCCGTCCACTGGGCGTAGTTCAGGACATGACTGCCGTCGTCGCTCAGGAAGGTGCTGAGCGAGAGCATCGCCGCGGGGCGCGGCTGTCGCTCCCACGCGTCGAGCACGGCATCGGCCGCGCGCTGCTGGAGATCCGGCGTGGGCACGATCCAGGGGCTGACGAGGATCGTGCCGGCGTCCGGGCGGCGGGCGTCGGGGTAGGAGGGCGTGCTGGTCATCGGGTTTCCTCGCGTTTCGGGCCGGTTCCTCGGCACGCACCCTCCGGCATGAAGCGCACTTGAGGTCAAGCGGGCCGCACCCCCGGCTGTCAACTGCTATTGACAGCCGCCCACGCGTCAACCTAAATTGACATCATGAGCGAAGCAACGAAGCTCGCCGAACGGGCGGGCGACCAGGACCCCCGGATCGGCCTGCGGGCCGTCGCCGCCCTCCGCCGGCTGCTGGAACAGCTGGAAGCCGTACAGGTGCGCAGCGCCCGCGCGAAGGGCTGGTCATGGCAGGACATCGCCGCCGAGCTGGGCGTCAGCAGGCAGGCGGTCCACAAGAAGCACGGGAGGCGTTGATGTTCGAAAGGTTCACGGCGAGCGCCCGCGACGTGGTGCGGGGTGCCCCCGCCCACGCGGTACGGCCGGGCCCCGGCACGGTCGGCGAGGGCGAACTGCTGCTCGCCCTGCTGGACGGCCGGGAGTCCCCGGGCGCCGACGCGCTCGCCGCCCTCGGGGTACGCGAGCGCCGGGCGTCCGTGGAGCGGTCGCTGGGCGAGGCCCGCCGCCGGGGCGGCCTGACGGCCGCCGACACCGAGGCGCTGGCCGGGCTCGGCATCGACGTGGCGGAGATCGTCACGCGGGTGGAACAGGCACACGGCGCCGGCGCGCTCGATACCGCCGCCACACCGCCCGCGCGCCGCGGACGCTCCCTGCGCAGCCCGTTCACCCCGGAGGCCAAGTCCGTACTGGAACGCTCGCTGCGCGTCGCACTCGGCCGCGGGGACAAGCACATCGGCGACGAACACCTGCTGCTCGCCCTGGTGGCCGGACCGGGCCTCGCCGCGTCCGTACTGGCCGAACACGGGGTCACGCACGCCGACGTCGTACGGGTGCTGGAGGAGCGGGCCGCGGCGGGATAGGGGAAGGTCACGGATACGCGACCTTCACCGCCCCGATCCCCAGCGTCCCGTGCCGCGGCAGCAGCCCGGCCTCCGAGACCGCCCCCAGCAGCGGGTTGAGCAGCTGGGCCAGCCGCTCCGCGCGGGACCGGCCCAGCGCCCGCCAGGGGGCGGCGGCCAGCCGGTCCGTCATGCGCTCCACCTCGTCGCGCCCCTCGCGGGCCCGGTCGGTGGGCCGCCCGGCCGGGTCGATCCAGCCGCGCGCGGCGAGCCGGTCGTGCGCGGCGCTCCACTCCTGCGAAGTCCAGCCGCGCCCCTTGAAGTTGGCCTTCGGCGCGGCACCGATCGCCGCGAACGACACCAGCGCCTCGCACGGTTCCAGGTCGCAGGTCAGCAGTGCCGCCAGATGGCCGTCGCCGCGGTGCTCGCGCAGCACCGTGATGGCGTGCCAGAGTGCCAGGTGCGGGGCGTCCGGCCAGGGCAGGTCGCGGTTGGCGGCGGCCAGCGGACGGGCGGCCGTGGAGGCATTCTCGGCGGCCTGCCGCGCCAATTGGGCCGCCTCGGCGATCTGCGCGGCGGACACCCGGCCGGCTCTCAGCAGGCCGGTCATGATGCGGTCCACCGCCTGCAGCCGGGCGTCCAGCACCTTGCCGGGCGCCGCCGTCGACCAGATCGCCGGCACGTACCGGGCGATCATCCGCGGACTGAAGCTGTAGAACGTCGCGGCCACCAGCTCGGGCCCGGCGGCACCGAGCGGCGCCGAACGCCAGGCGAAGTAGCTGGGCCAGCGGGAATCGGTGTCGTAACCGAGGGCCGCCGCCTCCTCGAACGCCTCCGGTGCGAAGTAGAGCATGGCGTGGACGGGCTCCAGCTGGCGCCACATCCGGCGGGCCACGGCAGGGTATTCCGACATCGCTTACCTCTTGGCCTTCAAGATCCGTTCAGACAAGGAGAGTTGACTGTAAAGGCGGACACGGCCACAGGTCTGCGATTTCTTACGGCAGGACCCGTCGTCGGGCAAAAAGCCGTGCGAGGGTCTGAGTTCCCCGATTACGCGCGGTGAATCCAGGCCCCTGCTGACAACTCTGCGTGACGGACGGGTGATCTGCCGACGAGGTCAGTGCGGCGGTTCCTGCCCGGCCGCATATGCCTCCGGGTCACGCAACAGGGCTCCGACGTGCGCAGCAGTCGAAGACAGACGGCGACGTACGTCTGTCAACTGCTCGGCGGTGACCCCGTGGTCGCGGGCCGCGTCCCGCAGCTCGTCCCGGAAGCGGTCCAGCAGCCGGTCGAAGTCCCGGGCCGGGTCCCCGGAACCGGGCTCGGACGCCCACGCGGGCTCGGTCACCACACGGTCGCCGGCCTCCGGCCGCACCGCCTCCGGGCCGTCCGCCCCACCCGCGGCATCGTCTTTCCCGCCCGGCTCCGCCCCTGCGCCGAACCGGCCCATCTCCCGCGAGACCTCCGACAGCGCCTCGCGCAGCGCCCCCGCCCAGTCCCCGGTACGTACGCGCTCCTGGGCCTGTTCCTGTACGCGCTTGATGGCCTGCTGAAACTCGTCCCGCACGAACGACTGGGCGTCCCGGGCCTGCTTACGGGCCCGCTGGGCGTCCTGCTTCGCCCGCCGGCTCTCCTCCTTGGCCCGCCGGGCCTGCTCCTTCCACTCCTCCTTGGCGCGGCGGAACTCCTCCTTCGCCTGCCGCCAGGCCTCCTTGTCGCCTTTGTCGTCGAAGCGGCCCTCGAAGTGTCCGGCGGCGTCCGGGAAGCCGTGCTCCGCACCGCCCCGCCGGTCCTTGCGTGCCTGCTGGGCCGCCTCGCGCATCTCCCGGCGCAGGTTGCGCGCCGAACCGCTCACGTCCTCCCGGATGTCGGAGGCCAGCGCCGCCACCGACTCCCGGATCTCCATTTCCAGGTCGGCCAGCTCACCACCCCGGTCCGCCAGCTCGGCGCGGCCCGCCGAGGTGATCGCATACACCTTGCGGCCGCCCTCGGTGGTGTGGGTGACCAGACCCTCGGCCTCCAGCTTGGCCAGCCGCGGATAGACCGTCCCGGCGGACGGCGCGTACAGCCCCTGGAAGCGCTCCTCCAGGAGCCGGATGATCTCGTAACCGTGCCGCGGGGCCTCGTCCAGCAACTTCAGGAGGTAGAGGCGGAGGCGGCCGTGGGCGAAGACGGGGGGCATGGCTTTCAGAGCACCTTCTTGTCGGCGGGGGAGTCGAAATGGTCCTCGGACGGCGGGCGGCGCAGCAGGGCCAGGCCCCCGGAGACCGTGGTGACCTTCAAGGTGCCGCTGCCCGAGCCGAGCCGGCCCGTGATCCGCTTGGCCCCCCACCGGCCGCCCACCCGTAGATCCTCGAAGGCGTTGGCGACCGTACCGCTGGTGGTGTTCGCCTCGACCTCCGTGTCACCCGGCGCGGGCAGCCGGATCGCGACCTCACCGGAGACCGTGGTCAGCCGCACATCCGTCCCCTTGGCCGCCGGATCCAGATCCAGCACCATGTCACCGCTGACCGACTCGGCCTTCACGGAACCGCCCGCCGCCTCCAGGAGCGTCAGGTCCCCGGAGACGGAGTGGAAGCTCAGATCCCCCGCGACGGCCTGCCCCTCGACCCGGCCGGACACGGTCTCGGCCCGCACCGGCCCGGTCAGCCCCACGAGGGTGCTGTCGCCGGTCACCCCGCGCAGCTCCGTACGCCCGGAGATTCCCGAGATCACCGCACTCGCACCGACCGTGCCGACCTCGACACGGGCGGCGGCGGGCACGGCGACCGAGACGACCGCCGTACGGTGCCAGGTCCGGTGCCCGATCATCTTCAGCAGGCCCTTCCAGGGCAGGTCCTCATACGTGACGACGAGCGTCCCCGCCTCCCGCCGCACGGTCAGCGGCGGCCCGGACACCTCGCCGACCTCCACCCGCGCCGCCCCGCCGTCCGCCGTGCCGACGACATTGACGGCACCGCCGACCACCCGTACCTCCAGCGCGGTGACGGCCCCCTCGACCTCCAGCGTGCACGGCTCGGAGACCGACCACTCGGTCCGGTCTGACATGTCTGGCCTCCCCTGGACGACGGCGACGCAACATATCGCGTATCGGTGAACACGATATATCGCGCCCCGGCTCCTTTCCAAGGCCCGCACGCGGCACAAGTGGGGCGACGGTTGCCGCGACTGATCCGGAACCGGCCACGACGAAGGGGAAGCCGCGAACGGCGCGGACTCGGGGCCGTACAGGGGCTCCCCGCAGGCAGCCGGGGTGCAGGGTCGATCAATGCATCACCGGGGACTCAGCGGTGCCGTGGGGGGCAGGGGCACTCCGGCCGAAGGCTGGGGGAGGGCGGCCCCTATGCGGCTCCTATGCGGCCCCCAGCCCCCACCCACCGGGCAGAGGCGTGGGACGCGCACCCCCTGCCCAGCGCACCGTGGCACCGACGAACCGCGCGCGCAGCGCGCAGCCGCGGCGTCAGTCCTCGTCCTCGTCATCCAGCCGCGCCAGCCACGTGGCCAGCCGCTCGACCGGAACCTCGAAGTCGGGGTTCAGGTCGACAAAGGTGCGGAGCTGATCGGCCACCCAGCCGAGGGTGACCTCCTCCTCGCCGCGCCGGCTCTCCAGCTCCTCGATACCGCGATCCGTGAAATACACGTGCTCTCCACCAGGTTTTCGGGACGTTCCCGGCCAGGATAGGCAGGCGCCGCGACCCCTCGCGTCACTCGCACCCTGGGGATAACCTGATCACCTGTCAACGGCCCTGGGGCAGTAAGACTCTGCCGCTCAGGGGGAGCAGGAGGCCGTGATGCGCGATCGCGCACATCTCATCGAGCTGCCCGACGGGACGGCGGTCTGGGCCCGGGTCTCCCGGCTGGACGTCGCCGGGGAGCCGGACGGGGAATACGACGACGTGGGGGCGTGGGACGCGCTCGGCGCGCGCGTCGAGGGCCTGCGGGAGCTGGTCGGCGGGGTCGCGGCCAGCCTGCGTGAGGCGACGGAACGGGTGGCGCCGGACGAGACCAGCGTGAGCTTCGGCGTGGAGGTGGCGGCCAAGCCCGGCCGGGCGGTGGCGCTGCTCGCGGACGGCGAGGCCAAGGCGAACCTGTCGGTGACGCTCACCTGGAGAAGAGACACCCCGCCACCGGACAGCGACGCCCCCGCGCCCGACGCCCCCCTCCCCGACGCCCCCGCGCCCGACACCCCCGTGCCCGACGCCGCCCGGCGTGACCGCCGAGGGCCGCACGACGCGGGTGCGTGATGACGCCCCCGGAAGGCGGCCACGGCCCCGGACGGAACGAGCGCGCGGACCGGGAGAGGTACGCGCGCCTCCTCGGCCACGCGGGCCGGGCCACCGTGGCCATCCGCCCGGCGCCCGGTGTGCGTCCGGCGCCGCTGTGGGGCAGCGGCGTGTTCGTCGCCCCCGGGTGGGTGCTGACCTGCGCCCACGTGCTCACCAGCAGTGACGGCCGGCGCCGCGCCACGGGCCCGCAAGGGGAGGTCGGCGTGGCATTCGACGGCCGGGTGGTCGCGGCGCGCCTGGAGTACGACCTGAGCCGCCCGGCCCCCGTACGGACGGCCGCCTCGCCGTGCGTGACGGCCGACGAGCCAGGACCGGACGCCCCCGAGACGCCCGAAAGCACCCCGGCCCCCGCCCCTCACACCCCCCGCGTCGACCTGGCCCTCCTGCGGCTCCTCGACCCCGAGGCCACGCACCCGTGCGCCTGGCTCAGCGACCAGCCGGCCGCGCTCCTGGAGGACGCGTTCATCTTCCGGGGCCACGACCAGGGCGGCGGACGCGGCGAAGCGACCACAACAGAAAGCGGGCCCGGAAACACACCCCCCACCCCGGCCCCCCTGCCCCCCTTCATCGCCGTCCGCTTCGGCGCCCGGGACGCCCGCGGCCTCCAGTTCGGCACCGACGTCCGCGTCACCCCGGGCGCGTCCGGCGGCCCCCTGCTGGACTGCGACCGCGGCGAGGTCGTCGGCATCGTCAAGGGCAGCCACCGCGAGGACCGCCTCGGCCTCGCGGTGCCCCTCACCGAGCTGCGCACGCTCGCCCCGCACCACCTCGTACCGGGCGCCACCGGGCTCGGCGACGACCCGTACCACACGCTGATGAGCCTGCACGACCGCTGGCACTGGGCCGGGCAGGACCTCGGCGGGCCGGGCGAGCCCACCTGGTTCGACGCCCAGCACGCGATCATGTCGGGGCGCGGCCGGCTGTGGGGCGTGCAGGAGCGGCTGCAGGCGCTCGACCTGCTGGCGTCGCTGCCCGCGCCGCGCGACCCGCTGGTGGTGGCCGCCGCGGTCGCCGAGGCGCTGGGCCGCGCGGACCCGGAGGGCCGTACCGGCCGGGCCGGGCCGTGGACGCTGCGTACCTGGCGGGACGGGCACGGCGCGCTCTACCAGGGCAGCGACCCGTACACGGAGCTGTGCGCGTTCGTGCACTACCTGCGCATCGTCGCGCAGCGCACGGCCGACGAGGCGCGTGAGGTCCCCGGCGAGGAGGGCGCCGCGCTGCGCCTGGCGGCCGAGCGGCTGGAACTGTTCGTGACGGCGAAGGCGGTCGTGCTGCTGCCCAGGGACCGCGAGCGGATCGGCCCGGTGCGGCGCCGCCCCGACTCGCTGCTGGTGGAGTTCGAGCCGCTGTTCTACGACGACGCCGGCGGGCGGCAGCTGTTCAACTGGTCGGTCAGCGAGGGGTACGGGCAGGGCCAGTGGCAGCGTGTGGAGGTGCAGGAGTCGCGGACCGGGATGACGTTCGAGCAGGCCTGTGAGCAGGTTCTGCAGCGGCTCGGTCCGCGTCTGCTGCGGGCCGACGACGCGGCGGGCGGCGCCCGGGTGCGCCTGGAGGTCGCGGTGCCGGAGGAGCACTGGCACACGCCGGCGGACCGCTGGCGCGTACCGGCCTCGACGCGCCGGGCCGCGCGGCTGCGCCCGCTGGGCCCGGCGCGCGCGGTGGTGCTGCGCGACCAGGGGCGCCGCCAGGAGGTGGACTCGGCCTGGCTGCGCCGCTGGCAGGGCCTGGCCGCGGCGGGGCGGCTGACCGCGCTGCGGGTGCCGGCCGGCCCCCGCACCTCGGTGGCGGGCCTGTCGCGGCTGCTGGAGGAGGCGGACGAGGGCGCGGTGCCGGCGCTGTGCCGTTCGGTGGCGGACGGTGCGGGCCTGGAGGCGGTCGGCTGGGCGCTGGACACCGGCCATCCGGTCGCCCTGTGGCCGGCCGGCGGCCACGACGAGCGGGACTGCGACCGGACGTGCGACGAGTTCCACCGGGAGGTGCGGCAGCTGCTCGACGCGCCCAAATCGGTCACCGAACTCCCCGAACTGGTGCGGGAGCTGCGCGCCAAGGCCGCGGAGGGCGGCGTCTCCTGGGCCCGCGACCTCGTGCTCCTCTACGACGATCCGTGCAACCCGATCCCCCAACTCTTCTCCAGCACCACACAGTTGTCACCCTCATGACGGCCCCCGAGACCGGAAAACGCCCCGTATCCTTCCGTCCGGCTGGCTACTGTCCTAGCGTCGTGAGAGATTGCTAGGGGGACGGGTTCGGGGAGGGTGGGTGAGCGGATGCCGACGCTTGCCGGGGTTGCTCTTCCGTGGCCCCTTCGCCCCTGCCCGATGGCCGGCCGGCGACGAGGAGTTCCGACGTGAGCGACTGGCTCATCTACCGTGGCGCGGGGGCTCCGCACGACGGCATCGAGCAGTTACCACCGCCCCCTCCCTGGCGGGATTTCGACGGCGGCCCGCTGGTCGCGCCGCCCGCCGCCCTCGACCACGCCTCCGAGCGCAGGCTCGGTGTGCAGCGCCGCGAGGCGAGCTACCACCGGCCGGGCGAGACCGAGCGCGAGCTGGTCAACGCCGCTCTCTACCTGCGCCGCCCGCTGCTGGTCACCGGCGCGCCGGGCAGCGGCAAATCCACCCTCGCGCATTCGGTGGCCTACGAGCTGGGCCTGGGTCGGGTGCTGAACTGGTCCATCGTCAGCCGCAGTTCGCTGCGTGACGGGCTGTACGAGTACGACGCCATCGGCCGCCTCCAGGACCTCCAGATCGCCCGCGCGGCCCAGCCGCGGCCCGGCCCGGGGCCGGCGGAGGGACGGCAGGAGCCGCAGGACGAGCCGGGCGGCGGCATCGGCCGTTACATCCGCCTCGGCCCGCTCGGCACGGCCCTGCTGCCGGCCGCGAAGCCGCGTGTCCTGCTCGTCGACGAGCTGGACAAGAGTGACATCGACCTGCCGAACGACCTGCTCAACGTACTGGAGGAAGGGGAGTTCCGGATTCCGGAGCTGGAGCGGCTGGCCGGATCCGCCCCCGAGGTGCCGGTGCTCAGCGACGACGGCGGCCACGTCACCGTCCGGGACGGCCGGGTGCGCTGTCGTGCCTTCCCGTTCATCGTGCTGACCAGCAACGGCGAGCGGGACTTCCCCGCCCCGCTGCTGCGCCGCTGTATCCACCTGAACATCCCCACGCCGGACAAGGAACGGCTCGCGGACATGGTCAGGGCGCACTTCGGCGAGAGCGCGGCCGCCGACTACGAGTCGCTGATCGACCGCTTCCTGGACCGCGAGCCCGGCGACGTGCGCGCCGTCGACCAGTTGCTCAACGCCATCCACCTGACGCAGAAGGCCGGCTGGGCGGACGAGGACGAGGAGGAGACGCGGCGGCGCCTGACGGCCGAACTGCTGCGGCCTCTGGATCGGACCAGGTGACCCGCGGTGCCGGCCGGCGGACCGGGCTTCGGCCCCCTCGGTGAGATCGTCGCGCGGCTGCGCGCGGCCGGGCTGCCCGCCGACGCCCGCTCCATGGCGGACGCGCTGTGGCTGGCCCGGTGGATCACCCCCGCGCGCGCCGAGGACGACGGGGAGCCGGCCGACGGCACCGTTCCGGCCGCCGGACAGAGGCCAAAACCGGCCACATTCTCCGTGGACCCCCGCAGCCGCGAACCGTCCCGCGACACGCCGTCCCGTACGGAGCCCGCCGCGCGCGACCGCCCCCACCGCCCCGAGATCGACCTGCTGCCCGCGCAGGACGGCCGCACCCTCGGCCCCGGCCAGGGGCGGCTGGGCGAGATCGGCATCCCCGTCGCCTCCGCCTTCCCCGGACTGCTGCCGCTGCAGCGCGCCCTGCGGCCGGTCCAGCGCTACCACCCGCCGGTCGCCCCGGCCCGCCAGGAACTCGACGAGGACGCCACCGCCGACCTCTCCGCACACGCCGAAATGATCATCCCGGTGCTGCGTGGCATCCGCCGCCGCGCGGCCAGCCTGCGCCTGCTGATGGACGGTTCCTCCTCCATGGCCGTGTGGGAGCAGATGCTCCACGACCTGCGGCAGGTCTGCGAACGGGTCGGCGCCTTCCGTGACGTCACGGTGCACTACCTCCACCCGCACGGCGACGAGGTCGGCGTCGCCGCCGGCCCCGGCCGGAACGCCCCGCTGCGCCCCGCCGACCAGCTGCACGACCCCACGGGCCACCACCTCACCCTCGTCATCAGCGACTGCGCCGGCCCGCTGTGGCGCGACGGGCGCCTCCAGCGGCTGCTGTACCGCTGGGCGGCCGACGCCCCGCTCGCCGTGGTGCAGCCGCTGCCGCAGCGGATGTGGGCGCGCACCCTGCTCCCGGCCGTCGCGGGCACCCTCGTACGACGCCAGGGCCCGTACAGCACCCTGGACTTCCGGCCCGCCCGGCGCCGCCGCCGCGCCCCGTCCGAAGCCGGGCGTCCGCAAGGCGCCGTGCGTGAGCGCGCCGTGCCGGTGCTGTCGGCCGCGCCCGCCGCCCTCGGCTCCTGGGCCCGGCTGGCCGCGGCCGAGTCCGGCCTGTCGCTGCGCGGCGCCGCCGCCGTCGTACGCGCCGACCACGGCCTCGGCACGGACCTCACACGCCGCCCCGACCGCCCCGAACCGGACCGGCTGGTACGCGAGTTCGAGCAGACCGCCTCACCGGACGCCCGGCACCTGGCCGTCCACCTGTCGGCCGTACCGCTCGCGCTGCCCGTCATCCAGCTCGTCCAGCGCGCCATGCTGCCCCAGACCGGCCCCGCCGAACTGGCGGAGGTGCTGCTCAGCGGCCTGGTCGAGCAGCTTCCCGACCCGGCGGGCCCGCCGGGCGGCGAGCGCGCGCCCGGCGGCCCCTGGTACGAGTTCGTGCCCGGCGTACGGGACGAACTGCTCAGCCGCCTGAGCGCCGGCGAGGCCGCCCTCGTCCTCAAGCACTGCTCCCTGTACATCGAGCGCACGTTCGGCCGCAGCGCCCGCAACTTCCCGGCCGTGGCGGTCGCCATGCTCTCCGGCAGCGGCCGGGAACCGACCACCGGCCAGCGCGCCGTGCCCGAGCCGTTCGCGCGGATCTCCGAGCGGGTGCTGCGCCGCTTCGAACCGGCCCTCAGGACACCCGTCCAGCTGACGTACGCCCCCGACGGGCCGGCCGCCGAAGGGGCGGCCCTGCTGGAGCGCTACGAACAGGACGGCGCGGTACGCGACTTGATCGAAGCGGTGCGCCTGCTGCGCGCCGCGTCCCGGCAGCTCCCCGCCGCGGGCACCGACCTCGCCCGCGCGCTGCTGCACGGCTGGGCGGAGTGGCGGCAGCCGGACGCCCTGGAGGAGGCGGAACGGGCGGTACGGGCGGCGGCGGAAGCCGCCGGCGGGGACCCGGCGCAGGCACCGGACGGGGACGGCGAGGCACGCGTCAGAGCCCTGATCGTGCTCGCCCGGGTGCGCTACGCCGGGGCGCAGGAACGCGGCGCCGCGGGGTACCCGGACGGTGAACGGGGCGCGCTGGAGGACGCCGCGCGCCACCTGGACACCGCGTGCGGGCTGATGAGCCTGCTGGACCCCCGCGTATTGGAGAGCATGGTGCTGCGTACCGAAGTGCTGCGGCGGCTGGCCGCGCTGCCCCCCGCCACCGGCGCCGGCACCGGCCGCCCCGGCGACCCGCTCGACGAGGCCGAGCACGCCCTGACCATCCTCCTCGAACAGTGGCCCAGCGGCGAGCAGGTCCCCGGCGAGATCTACGCCGCACGCGGCGGCGTCCTGCTGGACCAGGCGCGCCGCGCCGCCGGCGCGCAGACGGGCGCCGAGACACACACCGGAGCGCTGGCCCTGCGCGCCACCGCCGACCTGGACACCGCCACGGTCCTGCTGCGACGCAGGGGCGGCTCCACCGACCGCAAGGTCTGCGAAACGCTCCTCGAACTGGCCCAGGCCCGGTCGCTGCTCGGTGCCGGCTCCGGGCCGGACGCCGTGCTGCCCGTCCTCGAACGGGCCCGGGCGCTCGCCCGCGAACTGCGCGACCCGGCCCTGGAGGCGGAGAGCCTGAGCCGTACGGCTACCGCGCACCGCGCCGTGCACACCCGCACCGGCGACACAGCCGCCCTGGACAAGGCGATCGATGCGCTGGCCGCCGCCCTGCGCCTGACCACCCCCGACTCGCCCGAACACAGCTCCCTGCTCGCCGAACGCGGCGCGGCCCTGCTGCTGCGAGCCCGCCTGGAACCCCCCGGCGAACAGGGCGAACGGCTCGCGAACGAGGCGGTGCACGTACTGCGCGAGGCGCTCGGCCGGGTCGCCCCCAACGACCCCGGACTGGGCGCCCACCGCCTGCTGTTCGGGCGCGCCCTGCGGCTGCGCCACGACCGCCGGCCCTCGCTGGCCGACCTGCACGAGGCCGACTGGGTCCTGGAACTGGCCGCGCGCAGCTCGCTCGACCCGGCCGTCGCCGCGGAGGCCTGGCTGGAGGTCGGCGACGTCCAGCTCGCCCTCGACCGGCGCTTCGGCTCCCGGGAGCGGCACGACCGTGCCGCCGCCTGCTACCGCCGCGCCGCGGCCGACGCCGAGCGCGCGGGCAGCTCCCTGCTGGCGGCGCGTGCCCACCACCGGCGGGCCGAGGTCCTGGAGGACACGGCGGGGCCGCAGGCGGCGCTGGTGGCCTACCGGGAGAGCTGGGAGCAGTGGCAGGGAGCTTCCGAGGAGAACGGCCCCGAGGCCCGGCGTACGAGGGAGCGGATGCGCGCCCTGGACCCTTCCGAATGACCGGCTGACCCGGCCGGTCCGGGGGTTTCCGTGCTCGGGCGCGCGGGAAACACCCGTCCACCCGGCCCAGAGGAGAACAGCGTGGCGACAGTCCCCGTCACCGGTACGGCCCCGGCCGCACCGGCCGAGCCGTCCGGCCCGTCGGCCGAGCCGCTGCCGGACTTCGGCGGTGTCGATGTGGCCGCAGTGGCCGCACGGACGGGCCACCCGGTGCTGGGGGCGACGGCGGCCCTCCTGCTGCGCAACTGGGTCCCCGCCGAGCGGGCGGTGGCGTACTACGACGACGGGCCGGGGCCGGAAGTACACTGAAGGCCGGTACCGGTCCGGACCCGAGCGGCGTTTTTTGGGCAATCGGGCGGTGTATCCGGCCAGTTGTCCTTGCCCTGTGCATGGCTTATGGATGGCCGAGCCATGTATGGCGACAGCGGGCCGTCTTCGGGGTGCCCGGACGTCGGACGCGGGCAGGGGGCGGCGTCGTGGTGTGCCAGAACCTTGACCGGGCGGTGATCCCCTTCCGGCAGTTCGTCCTGAAAACCCACAGCCGCTGCAACCTCGCCTGCACCTACTGCTACATCTACGCGGGCCCCGACCACAGCTGGCGCGACCGCCCGCCGCACGCCCCGCCCGGCACCGTACGCCAGACCGCGCGGCGCATCGCCGAACACGTACGCGCCCACGGCCTCGACGCGATACGCATCGACCTGCACGGCGGCGAACCGCTGCTCACCGGCCCCGGGCCGCTCCTGGACCAGGCGGCCGCGCTGCGCGCCGCGCTCCCCGCCGACTGCCGCGCGCACCTGGGCGTCCAGACCAACGGCACCCTCCTCACCCTGGCGACGCTCGACACACTGGCCGGCGCGGGCTTCCGCGTCGGCCTCAGCCTGGACGGCGGCACCCCCGGCCTCAACCACCGCCGCCTGGACCATGCCGGCCGCCCCTCCTGGCCGGCCGCCTCCCGCGCCGCCCGGCTGCTGGCCCGCCGCCCCGACGTCTTCGCCGGCATCCTGTGCACCATCGACCTCACCTCCGACCCCACCCGGGTCTACCGCTCGCTGCGCGCCCTCGGCCCTCCGATGCTCGACTTCCTCCTCCCGCACGCCAACTGGACGAGCCGCCCGCCGCTGCCGCCCGGCCCGGCGGGCGGCACCCCGTACGGCGACTGGCTGTGCACCGTCTTCGACCTGTGGTGGGCCGAGCGCGAGCCGGCCCCCCGCGTCCGCCTCTTCACCGAGATCATCGGTCTGCTGCTGGGCCGCCCCAGCACCAGCGAAGCGGTCGGCCTGTCACCCGTCGTCGCGCTCGTCGTCGACACCGACGGCGCCATCGAGCAGGTCGACTCCCTCAAATCGGCGTACGAGGGAGCCGCAGCCACCGGCCTGGACATCTTCCGCAACAGCTTCGACGAGGCGCTCCACCACCCCGGGATGACCGCCCGCCGACTCGGCGCGGACGGCCTGTGCGACCGGTGCCGCGCCTGCGCGCTGATGACGGTCTGCGGCGGCGGCAACTACGCCCACCGCTACCGGGCCGGCAGCGGCTTCCGTAACCCGTCCGTGTACTGCGCCGACCTGGAACGGGTGATCCGGCACATCGCCGCCCGGCTCGACGCCGAGGTCGGGGCGGGCCGGCCACCGCGCCCGCCCCGCGGCGAGACCACCGTATCCGTCAACTTGCGTACGCAGAACAAGACCTGACGTGGCGTCGCCGTGCGGGACGATACTTGGGCTATCGTGCCGAACAGCCAGCTCGCGCACGCGCGAACCACCGCATACCGAGGAGACGGTCGCATGGTCGATCAGTCCGGTACCACCGGCTCCGCAGGACACATCACCATCAGCTATGCGGGGTTCAACCGACCGTGGGCGGCCTGGATCGCACACCAGCTGGAACAGCTCGGCCACGGCACCACCATGCTGCGCTGGGACCCCCCGGCCGACAGCCCCCTCACCGAGGAACTGGCCGGCCTGCTCGCGGCCGAGGGCCGCCTGCTGATGGTGCTCGACGACTGGTACTTCAAACTCGGCCCCAAGACGCACGACGAGTGGACGACCGCCCTCCAGGAAGTCGTACCGGACCACGCCGACCGGTTCGCCGCCGTCAGCGTCGCCACCCAGCGGCTGCCCGCCACCGCCTCCGTGCTGCGCCCCGCCGACCTGCGCGACCTGGACGCCGTCGAGGCCAACCGCCGCGTCCTGAACCGCCTCGGCGTACCGGCCGCCGGCCGGCGCCCCGCCGACCCCTCCGCCAACGCGCCGCGCTTCCCCAACGACCCGCCGGAGATCTGGAACATCCCCCGCCGCAACAACCGCTTCACCGGCCGCGACACCGCGCTGGAGGAGCTGCACGGCAAGCTGGCGGGCCCGGTGCCGGGCCTCGGTCAGCCGCTGGAGACCCGGATCGCCCTGTACGGCATCTCCGGCGTCGGCAAGAGCCAGATCGCCGCCGAGTACGCCCACCGCTTCGGCAACGACTACGACGTCGTCTGGTGGATCAGCGCCACCAACCGCGGCGCCGCCCGCGAACAGCTCGCCGAACTGGCCACCCGCCTCGGCCTGCCGGTCGGCCAGGAGCTGGGCGACCGGATCCGCGCCGTCCACGAGGCACTGCGCGTCGGCCGCCCGTACCGCCGCTGGCTGCTGATCTTCGACAGCGCCGACGACATGGAGCAGATCGAGGACCTGGTGCCGGACGGCCGCGGGCACGTCCTGATCACCACCCTCACCCGCGACTGGTCCGGCTCCGGCAGCGCCCAGGAGATCGAGGTGCTGCCCTTCACCCGTATCGAATCCGTCGCCTACGCGCGGCGGCGCGCCCCGCGGCTGACCAACATGGAAGCCGACCTGCTCGCCGACGCCGTGCAGGACCTGCCGCTGCTGCTCGCCCAGACCGCCGCCTGGCTGGACGCCAACCCGATGGCGCCCAAGGAGTACATCGAGCTGATCCGCCGCGGCGAGCCCAGCCTGGTCGGCATCCGCATCTCCACCGACTACCCGATGGCCTTCCAGACCAGCTGGGCCATAACGCTGAACACGCTGCGCGAACGCAGCCCCGCCGCCGTCGAACTGCTCAAACTCTTCGCGTTCTTCGCACCCGACGCGATCCCCGTGCCGATGCTCGCCCGCGCCCGGCGCGGCGACCTGCCCGAATACCTGGCCGACCTCGCCGCCGAGCCCATCGCCTGGAACACCGCCCTGCGCCGGCTGACCGAGTCCACCGCCGTACGCCTGGACTACCAGGTCGCCCAGACCACCACGGACCCCGCCGTGGAGACCGCCCAGATGCACCGGCTCTACCACCGGTTCCTGCGCAGCGACATGGCGGAGGACGAGCGGGACGCGATGTCCGCCACGGCCTGCCGGGTGCTGGCCACCGCCGACCCGCAGAGCCCCTCCGACACCCGCACCTGGGAGCAGTACGCCGCCCTCATCCCGCACCTGGAGCCGGCCGGCGTCCTGGACAGCCCGGAGACCGCCGTCCAGGAACTGCTGCTGAACTGCGTCGAGTACCTGCGCGTCCGCGGCGAGTACCGCATCGGCCTGCGGCTGTGCGAACAGTTCCTGTCCCGCTGGCGTACGCGCATCGCCCCCACCCAGCGCACCATGCTCGTCATCACCCACCAGCACGCCAACATGCTGCGCAGGCTGGGGCGCTACCGCGAGGCCGAGGCGGTCGGCAGCGCCATCGTCGAGGAACTGTCCGCCGAACGGGACCCGGGCGACGGCGCGCTGCTGCGCGCCCAGGACGGCCTCGCCGGCACCCTGATGGCGCTGGGCTCCTACAGCCAGGCACTGAAGATCTTCGAGTCGGTCGTCCGCGGCCGTACGGAACTCCTCGGCCCCGAAGCGCCGCTCACCCTCTCCTCGCGCAGCAACCTCGCCTCCGCGCTCAGCGCCCTCGGCCGCTACCGGGAAGCACTCGACCTCTTCGGCGAGGTGCTGCTCGTCTGGGAGCGCGAACTGCGCGCCCGCCACCACCTCACCCTCGGCGCGGCCTACTCCTACGCCCGGGTGCTGCGCCTGCTCGGCCGCTACACCGACGCCCTGTCCCGCCAGGAACTGAACGTACGGCTCTACCACCAGGTCATGGGCAAGCACACGCCCCTGACCCTGCGGGCCGAACACAACCTCGCGCTGTGCCTGCGCCGCTCCGGCGCCGTCACCCAGGCCGACGCGCTGATGGGCGACGTCGTGGAGCGCTCCCGCCGGGTGCACGGCCCCCGGCACCCGGAGACGCTCATGATGCAGGCCAACTACGCCACGTTCCTGCGCGAGCACGGCGACCTCGCCAAGGCCAGGGCCCTGGGCGAGGAAGCCGCCGAGCGGTACCGCACCCTGGTCGGCGAGGCCCACCCGTACGCGGTCGGCGCCCTCGGCAACACCGGCCTGGTGTGCTGGGAATTCGGCGAACGGGACAACGCGCTGGCCATCGCCGAACAGGCGCTCAGCGGCATGACCCGGGCGGTGGGCCCCGACCACCCCTGGACCCTGGGCTGCGCCCTGAACGCCGCAGGCGCCCGCAACCGCGTCGACGACGAGGAGAGCGCCGCCCGACTGAGCCGGGAGACCCTGGAGCGCGCCAAGCAGGTACTGGGCGAGACCCACCCCCTGACCCTCTCCGCCAAGACGGCGCTCGCCGACGACCTGCGGGCACTGCGACGCGGCCAGGAAGCCTCCAAGCTGGAGCAGCAGGCCGTACAACAGCTCACCGAAACCCTCGGCGCCGAACACCCCCACACCCTCTCCGCCCGCCGCCGGCGCCGCCCCTACTGGGACTTCGAGCCGCAGCCGGTCTGAGGCCGCCTGCTCCTGCCGGGGAGCGTCCGCGCCGGGGTCCGCCACAGGGCGGGCCCCGGCGGCGCCCGTTCCCGGAGGCCGCGCGGCACCCGTGCCGACGGCCCGTCAACTCCGTCGACCCGGCCGTCACTTAGCGCACCCGCCGGGCCCCGGCCTCCTCCCGGGCGGCAGCACGCCGGAGATATGCTGCCTCTGGCCCGGGATCTTGGACCGCGGCAGCACCGCGGCACGCGACCCGGATATTGACGCGTGAGCACGCCACCGGGCCCCCGTCCGTGGCTGCTCCATCGAACAACGGCTTCGGAGGCCCTGTGACCACCCCCCGCCCGGACGCCCCCCGTGATCGCTCCGCACCGGTGCCGCCTCCCGGCTGCCCGGCGCACGGCATGAGTCCCGAGGTACGCCGGCTGTACGGGGCTGACGCGGAGGCGCACCCGCAGGAGCTGTACGAGGAACTGCGCCGCGAGCACGGCCCGGTCGCGCCGGTGCTGCTGCACGGCGACGTCCCCGCCTGGCTGGTGCTGGGGTACCAGGAGAACCTTGAGGTGATGCGGACCCCTTCACGCTTCTCCCGTGACTCGCGGCGCTGGACGGCATGGCGGGAAGGGCGGATCCCGGACGACTCGCCGCTGGTTCCCATGGTGGGCTGGCAGCCCCTGTGCGTGTTCGCCGACGGAGCGGAGCTCCTCCGGCTGCGCAGCGCGGTCACGGACAGCCTCGATCAACTCAACCGGCACGGCGTACGCCGGTACATCGCCCGGTACACCCGGCAACTGGTCTCGGCCTTCGCCGGGAAGGGCGAAGCCGACCTGGTCCGTGACTACGCCGAGCCGCTGCCGATGCTGGTGGTCTCCCAGATCCTGGGGCTGAGCTCCGAGGAGGGGGCGGCCCTCGTGGCCCCCGCCCTCGACCTGGTGAAGGGCACCGCCACGGCCGCCGCCAGCAACGAGGTGGTCACACGGACGCTGCGCGAACTGGTCGACGCGAAGAAGCAGCGGCCGGGACGCGACCTGACCTCGGAGCTGACAGCCCATTCGTCCGCGCTCACCGACGACGAGATCATCGAGCACCTGAGGCTCATCCTCGTCGCCGCCCACCAGGGCACGGTCAACCTGCTCGCCCACACCCTGCGTCTGGTGCTGACCGATCCCCGCTTCCGGGGAAGCCTCTCCGGCGCCCAGATGACCTTGCCCGACGCGCTGGACCAGGTGCTGTGGGACTCCCCGCCCATCGCGGCAGTGCCCGGCCGGTGGGCCACCGGCGACACCCGCATCGGCGGCCAGGAGATCAAGGAGGGAGACATGCTGCTGCTCTGCCCGGCAGCCGGCAACGCGGACCCCGAGGTCCGCGCCGCGGCGGGGCCGATGCACGGCAACCGCTCGCACCTCGCCTTCAGCTTCGGCCCGCACCAGTGCCCCGGGGCGGACATCGGCCGCGCCATGGCGGAAACCGGCATCGACACCCTGCTGAGTCTGCTTCCCGACGTCAGGCTCGCGGTCCCGGCGGAGGAACTGACCATCGAGGCCGCCTGGCTGACCCAGCGTCCGGCCGCCCTGCCCGTGGCGTTCGAGCCGCGGCAGCTCGACACCGCGCGAGGCGGCACGGCAGGCACGCTGCCGGCCGAGACGGTGGCCGAGACGGTGGCCGGCACCCCGGCCGTCGTGACGGCTTCCCGGCCGGCGCGCTTCCGCCGCGGACAGCAGGCGCCGCCGGTCACGCCGCGGCGGTGAACACGGGGAAACCGCGGTAGCGGGAGGGGCAGGCGGGCATTCCTGGGGCGGAAACGGCCCATTGGATCAGGTGTGCGCGGTCGGTACGATGCCTGACGTGATCATTCCGGGTTGCCCACGGCCACAGCGCCGGGCAGCCCCACTCCCCTCCCGCCGGATCGCCTCTGCACGCGGGCCGGCGCGGACGTCGCCTCGGCGAAAGGATCCCCCGTGTTGGAGCTGACGGCCGTCCCCCGTGCCCCTGGCGGGATACCACTGCTGGGGCACGCCCTGCCACTGCAGCGGAACCCGCTGCACTTCCTGCGATCGCTGCGGGACACGGGCGATCTCGTACGGGTCGACATCGGCACCATGCCGATCTACGTGGCCTCCGGCGCCTCCGCGATCAACGACGTCATGGTCACGCACGGCCGGTCGCTGGAGAAGGGCCGGCTCTTCGACCGGGTCCGGCCCCTGGTCGGCAACGGCCTCGCGACGGCCGGCGGCGAGGTCCACCGCCGCCACCGCCGCCTGATACAGCCCATGTTCCACGCGAAGCAGATCGCCCGCTATGCCGAGGTGATGAGCGACCGCGCCCGCGCGCTGGCCGACTCCTGGACCCCCGGCCAACGCGTCGCCGTGGAGCAGGTCATGGGGGAGTACGCCATCGAGACGCTGGCGGCGACCCTGTTCTCCACCGACATCGGCCGGCCGGCGGTGGAGGCGGTGCGCCGGAACCTGCCGGTCATCCTGAAGAACATGCTGCTCAGGGCCGCGTCCCCGAAGATCTTGGACAAGCTGCCGATCTGGCGCCGCTTCGACGACGCCACGGCGAGCATGCGCCGGGTCATCGACGAAGTCGTCGCCACGACACGCGAGTCGGGTCAGACCGGCGCGACCGACCTGCTGTCCGTACTCCTCGCGGCACGGGACGCGGACACCGGTGAGGGCCTGACCGACGAGGAGGTCCGGGACGAACTGGTCACGATCCTGTTCGCCGGCACGGAGACCACGGCCTCCACCCTCGCCTGGACCTTCCACCACCTCGCCGAGCACCCCGAGGTCGAGGAGCAGCTGGTCGCCGAGATCAAGGAGGTCGTGGGCGACCGGCCCGTGACCTTCGACGACGTACCCCGCCTCGCCGGTGTCCGGCGCGTGCTGGACGAAGTCATCCGCCTGCACGGGGTGGTCCTGCTGATGCGGCGTACCACCGAGCCGATCGAGCTCAGCGGCTACCGCGTTCCGGCCGGTGTCGAGGTCGCCTTCAGCCTCTACGCCCTGCACCGCGACCCGGCACACTACCCCGACCCGGACTCCTTCGACCCCGACCGGTGGCTGCCCGAGCGGCGGGAAGCGCTCGAACGCAAGGCGGTCGTGCCCTTCGGCGCCGGCAGCCGGCGGTGCATCGGCGACGGGTTCAGCTGGACGGAGGCCACCATCGCGCTGGCCACCCTCCTGGCCCGCTGGAAGCTGCGCCCGGCTCCCGGGACACCGCGGCCGCAGGAGTCCGCTTCGTCGATGGCCCATCCCGACCACGTCCCGATGGAAGTGCTGCCACGCGACGCGTGAACAGCTGGACGCGCGCACAGCAAGGGGCCCCGCCACGAACGCCGTAACGTTCGTGGCGGGGCCCCGGTGCACCGCTGTCACACCGGCCGGTCGGGCCGGTACGGGCTGCTACGCGTCGAACGCCTCGGCGATCAGCGCGGCCTGCTCGGCCTGGTGGCGCTTGGCGGAACCCACGGCCGGCGACGAGGAGTGCGGCCGCGAGATGCGGCGCAGGCGCTCGCCGTGCGGCACATCGGCACCGACGGACAGGTCCAGGTGGTCGATCAGGTTCAGACCCAGGAACGGCCACGCACCCTGGTTCGCCGGCTCCTCCTGCACCCACAGGTACTTGCCCGCGTTCGGGTACTTGGCGATCTCCGCCTGGAGCTCCTTGCCGGGCAGCGGGTACAGCCGCTCGATACGGACCAGCGCCGTGTCGAACGCGCCGCGCTTGACCCGCTCCGCCTCCAGGTCGTAGTACACCTTGCCGGAGCAGAAGATCACCTTGGTGACGTCCTCGGCCTTCGCCGCGTCGTCCGCGATGACCGGCCGGAAGCCGCCCGTGGTGAACTCCGCCGTCTTCGACGACGCCGCCTTCAGACGCAGCATCGACTTCGGGGTGAAGACGACCAGCGGCTTGTGGTGCGGGTTGTGTACCTGCCAGCGCAGCAGGTGGAAGTAGTTCGACGGGAGCGTCGGCATGGCGACGGTCATGTTGTTCTGCGCGCACAGCTGGAGGAAGCGCTCGATGCGGGCCGAGGAGTGGTCCGGGCCCTGGCCCTCGTAGCCGTGCGGCAGCAGCAGGGTGACGCCGGAGGTCTGGCCCCACTTCTGCTCCGCCGAGGAGATGAACTCGTCGACGACGGTCTGCGCGCCGTTGGCGAAGTCACCGAACTGCGCCTCCCACAGGACCAGCGCCTCGGGGCGGGCCAGCGAGTAGCCGTACTCGAAGCCCATCGCCGCGTACTCGCTCAGCAGCGAGTCGTAGACGTTGAAGCGCGCCTGGTCCTCGGACAGGTAGAGCAGCGGGGTGTAGTCCTCGCCGGTCTCCCGGTCCACCAGCACCGCATGGCGCTGGCCGAAGGTGCCGCGGCGGGAGTCCTGGCCCGACAGGCGGACCGGGGTGCCCTCCATCAGCAGGGAGCCGAAGGCGAGGGTCTCGCCCGTACCCCAGTCGATCGTGTCGTCCTCCACCTGGGCCGCGCGGCGCTGCAGCTGCGGCAGCAGGCGCGGGTGGACGGTGACCCGCTCGGGGATGTTGACCTGGGACTCGGCGATCCGCTTGACGACCTCCTGGGAGATCGCGGTGTCCACGGCGACCGGGAACTCGGCCTGCGGCTCCGGAACCTCGGGGGCGGACGGCGCGGTGGTGGCCTCGCGGACCTCCGTGAAGACCTTCTCCAGCTGGCCCTGGAAGTCCTGGAGGGCCTGCTCGGCCTCCTCCAGCGTGATGTCGCCGCGGCCGATCAGCGACTCGGTGTAGAGCTTGCGCACCGAGCGCTTCTTGTCGATCAGGTCGTACATCAGCGGCTGCGTGAAGCCCGGGTTGTCGGTCTCGTTGTGACCGCGGCGCCGGTAGCAGATCAGGTCGATGACGACGTCCTTGTTGAACGCCTGGCGGAACTCGAAGGCGAGGCGCGCGACACGCACGACGGCCTCCGGGTCGTCACCGTTCACGTGGAAGATCGGCGCCTCGATCATGCGGGCCACGTCCGTGGCGTACATGGAGGAGCGGGCCGACTCCGGCGCGGCGGTGAAGCCGACCTGGTTGTTGATGACGATGTGCACCGTGCCGCCGGTGCGGTAGCCGCGCAGCTGCGACATGTTCAGCGTCTCGGCGACCACACCCTGGCCCGCGAACGCCGCGTCACCGTGCAGCTGGACCGGCAGGACGGTGAAGTCCGTGCCGCCCTTGCCGATGATGTCCTGCTTGGCGCGGGAGATGCCCTCCACGATCGGGTCGACCGCTTCGAGGTGCGAGGGGTTGGCGGCCAGCGAGACCTTGATCTGCTCGCCGTCCAGGCCGGTGAAGGTGCCCTCGGCGCCCAGGTGGTACTTCACGTCGCCGGAGCCGTGCATCGACTTCGGGTCGAGGTTGCCCTCGAACTCGCGGAAGATCTGCGCGTACGACTTGCCGACGATGTTGGCGAGCACGTTCAGGCGGCCGCGGTGGGCCATGCCGATGACGACCTCGTCCAGGCGCGACTCGGCGGCCGAGTCGATGACCGCGTCCAGCAGCGGGATGACGGACTCGCCGCCCTCCAGGGAGAAGCGCTTCTGGCCGACGTACTTCGTCTGCAGGAACGTCTCGAACGCCTCGGCGGAGTTCAGGCGGCGCAGGATGCGCAGCTGCTCCTCGCGCTCCGGCTTGGAGTGCCCGCGCTCGACCCGGTCCTGGATCCACTTGCGCTGCTTGGGGTCCTGGATGTGCATGAACTCGATGCCGGTGGTGCGGCAGTACGAGTCGCGCAGCACGCCCAGGATGTCGCGCAGCTTCATCATGGTCTTGCCGGCGAAGCCGCCGACGGCGAACTCCCGCTCCAGGTCCCACAGCGTCAGCCCGTGCTCGATGATGTCGAGGTCGGGGTGCTTGCGCTGCTCGTACTCCAGCGGGTCGGTGTCGGCCATGACGTGACCGCGCACCCGGTAGGCGTGGATCAGGTCGAAGACCCGGGCCGCCTTGGTGACGTCGTCGTCGTGGCTGACGTCGATGTCACGCAGCCAGCGCACCGGCTCGTAGGGGATGCGCAGCGACTTGAAGATGTCGTCGAAGAAGTCGTTCTCGCCGAGCAGCAGTTGGTTCATGATGCGCAGGAACTCGCCGGAGGCGGCGCCCTGGATCACGCGGTGGTCGTACGTGCTGGTCAGCGTCATGACCTTGGAGATGCCCAGCTTGTTCAGGGTGTCCTGGGAGGTGCCCTGGAACTCCGCCGGGTAGTCCATCGCGCCGACGCCGATGATGAGGCCCTGTCCGGGCATCAGGCGGGGCACGGAGTGGACGGTGCCGATGCCGCCCGGGTTGGTCAGCGACGCGGTGACTCCGGTGAAGTCCTCCATCGTCAGCTTGTTGTTGCGGG
The DNA here is from genome assembly GCF_055573595.1 of Streptomyces sp. NPDC030165. Taxonomy (NCBI): domain Bacteria; kingdom Bacillati; phylum Actinomycetota; class Actinomycetes; order Kitasatosporales; family Streptomycetaceae; genus Streptomyces; species Streptomyces sp. NPDC030165. The sequence continues at coordinate 88,153 of NZ_JBVIBD010000005.1, forward strand.
CGCGGCGGACGATGTCCTCGTATGCCTGCCAGAACTCGAAGAAGCTGAGCGTCTCCGCCTTCTTGATGGCCGCCACGACGAGCTGGCGGTCACCGTTGGGCTTGACCAGGTCGATGGCCAGACCGAGGTTGACGTGCTCGGGCTTGACCAGCGTCGGCTTGCCGTCCTTCTCCTGGAAGGAGTAGTTCATCGACGGCATGGCCTTGAGGGCCTGCACCATCGCGTACCCGATGAGGTGGGTGAAGGAGACCTTCCCGCCCCGGGCGCGCTTGAGGTGGTTGTTGATGACGATGCGGTTGTCGAACAGCAGCTTCACCGGAACGGCGCGCACGGACGTGGCCGTGGGCAGCTCCAGGGAGGCGTTCATGTTCTTCGCGACGGCGGCGGAGGGGCCACGGAGGGTGACCAGTTCCGGGCCTGCGGGCGCCTCGTCGGCCTTCACATCGTCCTTCTTGACTGCGGGCTTGGCGGTCTTCGCTGGTTCGGCCTTCGCCGGGGCGGCCTTGGCGGGCGCCGGGGCACTCGCGGCCGGCTTCGCCGGTGCGGCGGGCTGCGCGGCTGCGGGCTGCGCGGCCTGCGGCGCGGCGGGGGCCGCGGGCGTGCCCGTGGCCGCAGCCTGGGGCGTTCCGGCGGCCGGAGTGGCGGGGCTGCCGTCACTCGCCGGGGCCGGCGCGGCGGCGCCCGCTCCTGGCTTGTAGTCGGCGAAGAAGTCCCACCAGGCTCGGTCTACCGAGTTCGGGTCCTGGAGGTACTGCTGGTAGATCTCATCGACGAGCCACTCATTCGGACCGAACGCGGCAGCAGGGTTCTTACCCTGCCCCTCTTGGTCAGTCGAAGTGCTCGAGCTGTTGGGGGACTGTGGCGACACGGCGGCAACCGCCCTCTTCCGCTTCCTAAGGTGGTGGACAGCGGGAATAAAGGCTACGCCTCTCCGGACCTTTGGTGCAGTCCGGGGCCGTCAGTCGTCGTGCACGTCACATTCGGCCGGGGGTTTCGGGGCATGACTTGACGGGAAACACCCCAGGTTCCCCTGCACTCGGGTACGCGGCATCGCCGCCGCACCCCGGATTGTGTGCTTCCACCACCGACCCTACGACACCCGGGGTCAACCTCGGACGGAGTCGCTCCCCGGAAGAGTGACGCGGATGCGGCAGCCGCTCGGCGATTCGGCCACCCGGATCCGTCCGCCGTGCAGATCCACCGCCCAGCGCGCGATCGCCAGCCCCAGCCCCGTACCGCCGTCGCTGCCCGGCCCCGACGCCGCCGGGTCGCCCCGGTTGAACCGCTCGAAGACATGGTGCCGCTCGGCCTCCGGGATACCCGGACCCTCGTCCTGCACCTCCAGCTCCAGGCCGCCCGGCGTCTCGCCGCCCCGCGCCCGCACCGTCACCCGGCCGTGCCGCGGGCTGTGCTTGATGGCGTTGTCGATCAGGTTCGCCACCACCTGGTGGAGCCGTTCGGCGTCCGCGTACGCCGTCAGCTCCGGCGGCGAGACGTCCAGGTGCAGATGGACGTCCGTACGGGTGTGGGTGCCGGAACCGGCGAGCCCGGACAGCGTCGAGGCGCCCCGGCTCATGTTGGCTTCCTTGAGCACCCCCGACAGGTACGGCCACACCTCGAAGCGGCGGGCGTGCAGCGGCACCACCCCGTTGTCCAGCCGCGACAGGTCCAGGAGATGCTCCACCAGCCGCCCCAGCCGTTCCGTCTGCTTCAGGGCCGTACGCATCGTCTCCGGGTCGGGCTCGCAGACCCCGTCCACCACGTTCTCCAGGACGGCGCGCAGGGCCGCTATCGGGGTGCGCAGCTCGTGCGAAACGTTGGCGACCAGCTCCTTGCGATGGGTGTCCACCGCCTCCAGATCGGCGGCCATCCGGTTGAACGCGTCCGCCAGGTCACCGAACTCGTCGCGCCGCCCGCCGCGCACCCGGCGGGTGTAGTCGCCGTCCGCCATCGCCCGGGTCACGTCCGTCATGTCGTCCAGCGGCGCGGTCAGGCTCTGCGCGACGAACTGGGTGACCAGCAGCGAGGCGATGATCGAGAAGACCGTGATGACGCGCAGCTCGGTGTCGGAGTGGATCGCGACGAACACCAGCAGCGTCGTGATGATCACCGAGACGATGACCAGCGCGCCGAGCGCCGCCTTGACCGAGCGGTACGGGTCCAGCGGCCGCAGCCCTTCCCAGACCCGCCGCCAGAACGGCACCCAGACCCGCTCCAGCAGCCCGTCCGGCCGACGCTCGCGGTCCCGGCGCCCGGCCCGCTCCTGCTGGCGGGAGAGGCCCGTCATACGGGCGGGGTCTCCAGCGCGTACCCCACCCCGTGCACCGTACGGATACGCTCCGCGCCGATCTTGCGGCGCAGCGCCTTGATGTGGCTGTCGACCGTACGGGTGCCGGACGCGTCCGCCCAGTCCCACACCTCGGCCAGCAGCTGCTCACGGGAGAGCACCGCGCGCGGCGTGTTGGCCAGACACACCAGCAGGTCGAACTCGGTCGGCGTCAGATGCACGTCGGAACCGCGCACCCGCACCCGGCGCTGCGCGTGGTCGATCTCCAGCTCACCCAGACGCAGGATGCCGCTGCGCGGCGTGTGCGCGGCCAGCGCCGCCCGCTCCACCCGCCGCAGCAGCACATGCACCCGGGCCGCCAGCTCCCGCATGGAGAACGGTTTGGTCATGTAGTCGTCCGCACCGACACCGAGACCGACCAGCATGTCCGTCTCGTCGTCGCGCGCGGTGAGCATCATGACGGGCACCGGACGCCGCGCCTGCACCCGGCGGCACACCTCCAGCCCGTCGAAGCCCGGCAGCATCACGTCCAGGACCAGCAGGTCCGGCTGCCACGCCTCGGCGGTGTCCACCGCGGCCGGCCCGTCGGTCGCCGTCTGCACCTGGAAACCCTCGGCGCGCAGCCGGGCCGCGATGGCGTCCACGATCGTCGGGTCGTCCTCCACGACGAGGATCCGGCGCTGGGCGCCGGGCGTGGCCGCGGCGGTGCCGCCCTGGGTGGTCTGCGTCTGATCCATCGCCCGCCCCTGCGTGTCCCCGTGCTGCATGGTCGCGTACTGCTGGGCAGCAGCGTAAGGGCAGGCTATGACCGTCGGCTACGCGCCCTTGCGCGCGAGGTGCACCACGTCCGGGACGCCTCGGACAACGGGGATCTCTTCGGTACGTACGCCGGTGAACCCGGCATTTCGTAGAGCCTCCTCGAACGCGGCCGACGGCTGCGCCGACCACACGGCGAGCACACCACCGGGCGCCAGCCGCGCCCGGCAGGCCGCGAGACCGGCAGGGGAGTAGAGGCCGCCGTTGTCCTCCGTGACGGTCCACTCCGGCCCGTTGTCGATGTCCAGACACAGCGCGTCGAACACGCGTGACCCGGCACCCTCCCGCACATACGCCACCAGGTCGGCCGCCACCACCTCCGTACGGGGATCGGCGAACGCCGCCCCCGACACGGCGGACAGCGGCCCGGCCCGGTGCCAGTCGATGACCGCGGCCTCCCGCTCCACCACCGTCACCCGGCCCCACCGGCTGTCCTCCACCGCCCTGACCAGCGAAAACCCGACCCCCAGCCCGCCGATCAGCACACTGGGCGACACCTCCCGGTCCCCCAGCTCCCCGAGCGCCGCATCCACCAGCAACCGCTCGGACCGTCCGTCCGAGGTGTCCATCAGAAAACACCCGTTGGCGATGATCTCGAAGTGCTCGCCCCGCTGCCGCAGGACGACCTCGCCGTACGGGCCCTCCCGACGGTCGAGGACCCGCGGCCCGGCGGATACGTGCACGGAGACAGGCATGGCGTGCGCGGGATGAGACATGACGGCCATCCTGACCAATCGGACCGGGACGGGTCCAACCGGATTCCCCGCCCGGACCGCGCCACGGCGCGTGACGCACCTCACGGCCACAGCTCACTCATGGGTTGAACGTGCAGGCTGTCCCTCACGTAGATCTCCAGTGGACCACCGGATTACGGACCGGGACGGAAGGGGCCAGGCACCAGTGAGCCGGGTGAACACGGCACAAGCCACCGAAAAGACACCACCCGACGAAGGAGCCGAGCCCACCCGGACAGCCTCTTCCGCGGGAACGGGCACCGCAGAGGCGACTCCCCTCGACGGGGTGCCGAGGCCGCGGACAGGACCGGAGACCGCCGAGGCCGCGGCCCCCGGCCCCGTACAGCCGACCCCGGCACTTCCGCTGACCCGAAGCCGGCGCCCCGCGCCCTGGCGCCTCCTCCCCGGCCCCCTCGGCGCCCCCTTCACCTTCGCCTACACCCTCCTCCTCGTCACCACTTCACTCGTCGCCGAATACGCCGACCCCGACCTCGTCCACCGTCTCCTCCAGGCCTCCAGCACGGACGTCGAGCACCTGGCGCAGGCACCCCTGCTCGTGCTCGCCGCCAGCGCCCTGTGGATCGCCGGCGGCATGACCTCCGCGTACGCCATCGCCTTCCTGCTCGTCCTGACAGCCCTGGAACGCCGAGTGGGCGCCCTGCGGACGGCGGCAGTCTTCTTCGGCGGCCACGCGGTCGCGACGCTCGCCACCGAACTCCCGGTCGGTGCCGCGGTGGCCCTCGGCCACCTCCCCGCCGACTCCCTCCAACGCCTCGACTACGGCATCAGCTTCGGCGTGATGGCCTGCACGGGCGCACTGACCGGCCTGCTGCCCGCCTGGGCCCGGTGGCCGCTCCTGACGGGCGTGACCTGGTTCGCCGTCAACAACCTGCTGACCTCCGGCGACCCCGTCAGCGACTCGGGCCACCTCCTCGCCCTCGTCCTCGGAACACTCACCCGGCCCCTCCTGCGACGCCCCCGCCGACCTCGCCCGAGGGCGATTGTCAGTGGCCGTTGCTAGCTTCTTGGACACGCTTCTCCACGGCACTACGGGGGAGTGGAGCGAGGGTCGTACCCGGCCACGACGACCGGGGCCCCGCTCCGTTCAGGAAGAGGCACCCACCATGCGAATGATCTTCGTCAACCTGCCGGTCAAGGACATCGCCGCGTCCCGCGAGTTCTTCACCCGCCTTGGCTTCACCTTCAACCCGCACTTCTGCGACGAGCACACCCTGTGCATGACCGTCGAGGAGAACATCTCCGTCATGCTCCTCCAGGAAGACCGCTTCCGGGACTTCATCAACGGCGACATCAGCGACGCCACGAAGACCACAGAAGTCCTCACATGCCTGTCCTGCGACAGCCGCGAACAAGTCGACGAGATGCTCGCCAAGGCTCGCGAAGCGGGGGCGGGCGAGTGGAAGCCGGTGATGGAAGCCGGTCCCATGTACGGCGCCAGCTTCCAGGATCTGGACGGGCATGTGTGGGAGCTCATGCATATGGCTCAGGGCTGACGGGCCGCTGGCGCGGCGGGTGGGCCTGGTTCGTAGGTGCGCCCTGGTGGGTGGCTGGGGCTTTGCGCTTCGCGCGAGTTTTGCGCTGTCGCGCGGATCGCATTTGTTTGTGCGGGGGCGGGGGTGCGCAGGGGGCCAACTCCTCGGCACCGTTGAGCCCTACTAATGCGATTCGGTGGCCGGGAACCCGGCTGCCTGCGGGGATGGCCCCCTACGCACCCCCTCAGGCCGGTTTGGCGAGTCCGGGACAGCTGGGGGGAGTCTGTCGATGACCCTGGTGCCCGCTCTCCTGGGGGTGAGGTCCCTGGCGGTGGGGCGGGAAGGCAGCCCGTTGCCCGTCGCCCGGCATTGTCACGTGAGCCTGGTGGGCCGCAGCTACCCCAACACGTTCACCGGATGGGGCTTGGCTTGTGCATGTCCCCAGCCCAGATGCTCGGAAAGCCGCATACGGCGCGGGCTCGGGGACATACAGGGGTCTCCCCGCAGGCAGCCGGGTTCCCGGCTACCGAATCGCATTAGAAGGGCTCAACGGTGCCGAGGAGTGACCCCTGTGTGGCCCCGAGCCCCCCACCACCGGCAGACCGCGTACCAAGCCCGTCCGGCGCTTGAGGACACAGGAACCCCACCCCCGCGGCGGGAAAGCAGAACACCGGTATGTGGGTGATCGCTCACAGCGAACAGGGGTCAGGGAACACCAGGCACTCCCCACGCATTGAGTGGACATAGCTCAACTTGCCTGCCGAAGGGAAGATCATGGCTTCGACGTCCACCCCGCTCACCCTGCCCGTGCTGCCCCTCGACGACGAGGTCGTCCTCCCCGGCATGGTGGTGCCTCTGGACCTGTCAGAGGCGGAGGTGCGGGCCGCCGTGGAGGCCGCGCAGTCCGCCGCGTCTCCGGGTAACAAGCCACGGGTGCTCCTTGTGCCGCGGATCGACGGCGCGTACGCGGCGATCGGTGTGCTGGGCCGGATCGAGCAGGTCGGGCGCCTGTCCGACGGCGATCCCGGCGCGCTGATCCGCGGCCTCGGGCGCGTGAGGATCGGTGCGGGCACTACGGGACCCGGCGCCGCCCTGTGGGTGGAGGGCACCGCCGTCGATGAGACGGTGCCGGACCCCCTGCCGGGTGCGGTGACCGAGCTGGTCAAGGAGTACAAGGCGCTGGCCACCGACTGGCTGAAGAAGCGCGGCGCCTGGCAGGTCGTGGACCGCGTCCAGCAGATCGAGGACGTCTCGCAGCTCGCCGACAATTCCGGTTACTCGCCGTTCCTGAGCACCGAGCAGAAGGTGCGGCTGCTGGAGACCACCGACCCGGTGGCGCGCCTGAAGCAGGCCACCGAGGCGTTGCGTGAGCATCTCGCCGAGCAGGACGTGGCGGAGGCCATCGCCAAGGACGTCCAGGAAGGCGTGGACAAGCAGCAGCGTGAGTTCCTGCTGCGCCGCCAGATGGAGGCCGTCCGCAAGGAGCTGGCCGAGCTGAACGGCGACCCGGAGGACGAGGGCGAGGACTACCGCGCCCGCGTCGAGGCCGCCCAGCTTCCGGAGGACGTCCGCAAGGCGGCCCTCAAGGAGGTCGACAAGCTGGAGCGGTCCAGCGATCAGAGTCCTGAGGGCAGCTGGATCAGGACCTGGCTGGATACGGTGCTGGAGCTGCCGTGGAACGAGCGTACCGAGGACGCGTACGACATTCCCGGCGCCAAGGAGGTCCTGGACGCCGACCACGCGGGCCTGGAGGACGTCAAGGAGCGCATCACCGAGTACCTGGCCGTGCGCAAGCGGCGCGCGGACCGCGGCCTCGGCCTGGTGGGCGGCCGCCGTGGCGGCGCCGTGCTGGCGCTGGTCGGCCCGCCCGGTGTCGGCAAGACCTCGCTGGGTGAGTCCGTGGCCCGCGCGATGGGCCGCAAGTTCGTCCGGGTCGCGCTCGGCGGCGTGCGGGACGAGGCGGAGATCCGCGGGCACCGGCGTACGTATGTCGGCGCGTTGCCCGGCCGTATCGTGCGCGCGATCAAGGAGGCCGGCTCGATGAATCCGGTCGTCCTCCTGGACGAGATCGACAAGGTCGGCTCGGACTTCCGGGGCGATCCGGCGGCCGCCCTCCTCGAAGTCCTCGATCCGGCGCAGAACCACACCTTCCGGGACCATTACCTGGAGGTCGAGCTGGATCTGAGTGACGTGGTCTTCCTGGCCACGGCCAATGTCCTGGAGGCGATACCGGAGCCGCTGCTCGACCGTATGGAGCTGGTCCGGCTGGACGGCTACACCCAGGACGAGAAGGTCGTCATCGCCCGCGACCACCTGCTGCCGCGCCAGCTGGAGCGGGCCGGGCTGGAGTCCGGCGAGGTCACGCTCACGGATGAGGCGCTGCACAAGCTGGCCGGGGAGTACACCCGCGAGGCGGGCGTACGGAACCTGGAGCGGGCCGTCGGGCGGCTGTTGCGCAAGGTCGCGGCCCAGAGCGAACTGGGTGAGCAGGAGCTGCCGTTCACGGTGGGTGTGGGCGAACTGCGCCCGCTGATCGGGCGCCCGCACCACACCCCGGAGTCGGCGCAGGACCCGGCCGAGCGGCGCACGTCCGTACCGGGCGTGGTCACCGGCCTCGCGGTCACCGGCGCGGGCGGCGACGTGCTGTACGTGGAGGCTTCGCTCGCCGACCCGGAGACCGGCGCTTCCGGGCTCCAGCTGACCGGCCAGCTGGGCGACGTGATGAAGGAGTCCGCGCACATCGCGCTGTCCTTCCTGCGCTCGCACGGCGCGGAACTGGAGCTGCCGGTCGGCGACTTGAAGGAGCGCGGCGTCCACCTGCACGTACCGGCGGGCGCGGTCCCGAAGGACGGCCCGAGCGCGGGTGTGACGATGACGACGGCGCTGGCCTCGCTGCTTTCCGGGCGGCAGGTGCGCCCGGACGTGGCGATGACCGGTGAGGTGTCGCTGACCGGGCGGGTACTGCCGATCGGCGGTGTCAAGCAGAAGCTGCTCGCGGCGCACCGGGCGGGGATCACGACGGTGGTCATCCCCAAGCGTAACGAGCCGGACCTGGACGACGTGCCCGCCGAGATCCTGGAGAAGCTGGACGTCCATCCGGTCTCCGACGTCCGCCAGGTCCTCGACCTGGCCCTGACCCCGGCCTCGGCCCCGGCCGCCCCGGAGGTTCCGGTCGCGGCGTGACGGACGCGCCCGGCCACAGCGGCCCGGAGTCCCCTGGTACGGGGGCTCCGGGCCGCGCGTGTCCCGGTCACCGTGCGTATCGTTGTACTGCGCGACTGCCCGCGCTTCGCGGCGGTGGGGAGGAGCGCACGGTGACCATCGAGCTGACCGACAACAGGTTCGATATCGAGATGGCCGACAGCGGCGAGCTCAGCTTGGACGAAATGTTCGACCAGCTGGAGCGGATGCCCGTCCCCGAGGGCTGGAAAGCAGAGATCGTCGAGGGGGCCGTCGTCATGTCGCCGCAACGGGACAACCAGTGGGACGTCATCCTGGGGGTCGTCGAACAACTACGCGCGAAGTACCCGAGGAAGAGCATCAAGTCGGATGTGCGCTTCGACTTCCCCGGCGGCCTCAACGGCTTCGCGTGCGACGTGGTCGCGCTACGGGACGGATCGGAGAAGGACGACAAGGGACGCTGGCGGTACCAGGACGTCGAATTCGTTGCCGAGGTCATCTCCCGGGGCACCTCGCACAACGACTACGGCCCCAAGCTGGATGCCTACGCAGTGGCCGAGGTCCCGGTCTACCTCATCGTCGACCCCTACTCGGGCCGGTGGCATCGCTACACGCTGCCCAAGGACGGGAAGTACCACCAGTACCTGACCCTCGACTTCGGCGACCCGGTCGACCTGACCCACACGGTCGTCGGCCTGACACTCGAAACGGCGGACTTCGACCGGAAGTGACGCCGCACCCCGACCCGGGCCCCGGCACCCCCCCCCGCGCCGGGGCCCGGCCTCGTCTCACCCGTTGGCCAGCGCCTGCAACCGCTCGTACGTCCCGTTGAACCGGTTCCGGTCGCCGACCGTGGTGCCCGACGACGTGTACTGCCAGATGGTGTGGAAGCTCCAGCCGGCCGGGAGTTCGCCGGCTGAGGAGCCGTAGCGGGGGATCCACAGGGGGGTGACGGTGCCGAAGCCGGCGTAGTTGCCGGTGCACTGTTTCCACCAGCTGGTGGAGGTGTAGATGACGGCGTCCCTGCCGGTGCGTGCCTTGTAGGTGGCGAAGAAGTCCTTGATCCAGCTGACCAGGGCGGACGCGCTCTTGCCGTAACAGGTCGGGCCGTAGGGGTTGTACTCCATGTCGAGGGCGCCGGGCAGGGTGCGGCCGTCCTTGGACCAGCCGCCGCCGTGGTCCGCGAAGTAGGTGGCCTGGGCCGCGCCGCTGGAGGTGTCGGGGGTGGCGAAGTGGTAGGCGCCGCGGATCATGCCGGTGTTGTAGGAGCCGTTGTACTGCTGCGCGAAGTACGGGTTGGTGTAGCTGGTGGATTCGGTGGCCTTGACGTACGCGAAGCGGACCCCGGCGTTCCACAGGGTCTGCCACGGGACGTTGCCGTTGTGGCTGCTGACGTCGACGCCTTCGACGGAGGCGAGGGTGGGCGGCGGCGCTTCGCCCGGCGCGTCGCCCTCGTGCCGGGCGACCTGGGAACCGGCCCAGTCCTGGCCGGGGTGGGTGGGTTCGGGGGCCGGGCCGTACGGGGCGGCGCCGGCGGTGCCCGGCAGTCCGAGGAGGAGGGCCAGGACGGTGAGGAGGATGCCTGTCAGGGCCGCCGTCGGGTGCGTGCGGCGGCGGGCGGCGGGTCCGGATCTGTGCACGGGCATACGTGCCTCCGAGGATCTCGGTGAACTGACCTGAGGGGGGCGGCCGGGCAGGCCACGGCGCGCGCCGAGCGGAAGGGAGGGGAGAGAGGGTGAGGGGGTGAGGGGGAGGCCGCACCGGACCGTGTGGTGTGAGCATGCCAAGTTCGTGCCGATGACGGTACGCGCGTAGATGCGGGGGGCAAAGAGGGGAGCCGGGCTTCCGTTGGTCTAATCCTGCGAAATACTGGACAAGCTGCGGCTTCGGCCGCCGCTGGAAGAAACTTTCACGGTCCGGAAAGCGGGAGAGGGCGCCGACGTGCACAACACCAGACCCGACGGCATGGCAGGGGCGGACGAATCCCATGGTGTGGACCAGGTGTTCCTCTCCCTGGAGCGGGAGTTGGCGGTCTTCCTGCGCCGCGCCCGCGCCACGTCCGGCGAGCTGGCGCGGGAGGTGCACCCGGAGCTGGAGTCGGCCGCGTACGGCCTGCTCGTACGCCTCGCCGACGCGGGACAGCAGCGGGCCACCGAACTCGCGAGTTTCTTCGGTGTGGGCAAGGCGACGATGAGCCGGCAGCTGCGCGCCCTGGAGGACCTCGGCCTGATCGCCCGCGAGCCGGATCCGGCCGACGGGCGGGCCGTCCTGGTCCGCCTCACCGACGAGGGGCACGACCGGTTCAGCCGTGTACGCAACAGCCGCCGCGCCCAGTACGCGCGGCGGCTCGCCTCCTGGGACCGCCGCGAGGTCGCGGAACTGGCCCGCCTGCTGCACCGCCTGAACGGCGAGCAGGAAGCGGAGGAGGGCTGCGGGACGGCCGGCAAGGGCGAGCGGGGCGGGAAGGGCGGCAACGGCTGAGAGCCGGCGCGCGGGCCCAGCGGGGGCGGTGCGCCGGCTCTCGGCGGGTCGTCCACGCCGGCCGTCTCCTCCGCGGACGGCCGGCGTCCCGTACGGGGTCAGCTCTCCGCGTGCAGACGCAGCGGCAGCCGCCGCAGTCGCCAGGTGCCGGGCTGCCGCAGGCGTTCCTGCTCCTCCAGTCGCTCGCGGGGCAGGGCGAGCGCCAGGTCCGGGTAGCGGGCGAGCAGCTTGCCGAACGCGACCTCGGCCTCCTGCCGGGCGAGTGAGGCGCCCAGGCAGTAGTGCATCCCGTGCCCGAAGCCGACGTGGTCCTCGGCGCGGCCGGCCGGCTGCCGGGTCAGGTCGAGCCGCTCCGGCTCGGTGTAGTGCCGCGGGTCGTGGTTGGCCGCGACGAGGCTGAACATCAGGGCCTCGCCCTGGCGGACCTGGACGCCGGCCACCTCGGTGTCCTCGGTGGCGTACCGCAGCTGGGTGCCCTGGATCGGCCCGCACCAGCGCATCAGCTCGTGGACGGCGCGCGGCAGCAGGGCCGGGTCCGCGTCGAGCAGCCGCCGCTGGTCGGGGTGGCTGAGCAGGGCGAGTGTGCCGTTGCTGATGAGGTGGGCGGTGGTCTCGTGGCCGGCCAGCACCAGTGTGAGGACCATGGTGACCATCTCGACGTCGCTCAGCCGGCCGCCGTCGTCGTCCTGCGCCCGGATGAGCCCGCTGAGCAGGTCGTCCCGCAGGGCGCCGCGCCGCTCGCGGATCACTTCGTGGATGTGCCCGATCATCGCCGGCATGGTGGCGCCGATGCGCTTGGGGTCCATCGAGGCGAGGTCGGCGCCGAACCCCCGCCACAGCGCCCGGTCCTCCTCGTCGATGCCGACCAGCTCGCAGATGACGGTGATGGGCAGCGGGTACGCGAAGTGCTCGACGAGGTCGACGACGCCGTCCTCGGCGTGGCCGGGCAGCCGCTCCAGCAGCGCGTCGGTGATCTGCTCGACGCGGGGCCGCAGGTCCTGGATACGGCGTGCGGTGAAGGCCCGGGACACCAGGCGGCGCAGCCGGGTGTGGTCCGGCGGGTCGCTGGTGAGGATGGTGTCCGTGATGTACGGGGCCAGGTGCTCGGGGATGCCGAACAGCTCGATCAGCCGGGCGCGCGGGTCCCGGTCCGGGCTGATGCCGGGCACCAGCGTCGGGTTGTTGACGAACCGCTGGTCGCGCATCACCTCGCGGACCACGTCGAAGCGGGTCACGAGCCAGATGGGCGAGTCGTCGACGAACCGGGCGCGGACGAGCGGGGCCTTTTCGCGCAGCTTGCCGTAACCGGTGTACGGGTCGTCCAGCAGCTCCGGCTCCATCACGTTGGGCTCGCCGGGGTGCAGGCCGACGTAGGTGGGCAGGGCGCCGGGCTCGGTGGCGGTGGCCGAGGGAGGGGCGGGGGAGTCCGGCGGGGTGGCCGCTGCGGACTCGGCAGGCGATGTGGTCATCGTGCGTTCTCCTCCTGATCAGGGTGTGACCGGGGGTCACTGGCGGAGCTGACGCCGTACTTCCTGCCGGCTGAGCTCCTCCAGACGCGCGAAGCGCGTGATGATGCCGGGGGCCGCCGCGGCGGTGACCCGCGGGTCGGGCTCGCCGTGCGGCTCCAGCGCGGTGCGGACCGTGTGGCACAGCAGGTCGGCCCGCTCCTCCGCTCGCGCCGGAGCGCGTTCGGGGAACAGCACCTCGGCCTGGAAGAAGCCGGTCGCCGTCGTCATGCAGACGTACATCTGCTGGTCGACGCTGAGGTCTTCGCGCACCAGGCCGTGGGCGCGCAGGGTGGTCAGCTGCGTGCGCAGGGTCTCGGTGCCCGCTTCCACCAGTTCCGCCAGTTCCTTCCTGGCGATGTCGTTCAGGCGCCCGAGGATGTCGGAGTCGTCGAGGTAGAGGGCGCGCAGCACCGGGTCGTCCATGAAGTGCAGGAGGGCTCCGCGCAGCGCGCGGCTGGGCAGGATGTTGCGGCTGTCGGCCCGCATCCGTTCCACCTGCCGGCGGTGCTCGGCCGCCTTGGCGCGGAGCACCACGGCCAGCAGCAGTGCGTCCTTGTTCTTCCAGTGCAGATAGACGGTGCCTTTGCCGACGTCCGCCCGGCGGGCGATCTCGTCCGCGGTCACGCGGCGGTAGCCCCAGGCGAGCAGCAGCTCGCACGCGGCGTCCAGGATGCGTTCGCCCCGTTCCGTACGTTCGTCGGCCTGCACGGTCCCCCCTGACTCCGTGACCAGTTTTCTCATCTGGTCACGAAGCCAACGGTAGGCGGGGGGCAGCCCGTCGGGTAGGGCTGTTTCCAGCCGTACGGCGCGAAGCGGTGTGGCGGCCCGCAACGGGCCTCCGGGGCCGCCGCGTTGCGGTCCCACCGGGCTACGCCCCTGCCGGATCACGGCTCGACCAGCACCACCGTCGCGTCGTCCCGGGACTTGCCGCGCGGGAACCGCGCCCCTCCCGGATCGGCGTCCTCCAGAGCGCGCACCCGGTCGACCAGGGCCTGTGGCCCCTCCTTGCGCACCACCGCGAGGCAGTCCGTCCACGAGCCTTCACGGAAGACCTCGACCCACCGTGACGCGCCGTCACTGAGCGCGGTCAGCGCCCGTACCTCGGCGCGCGGGACGGACCCGGTGACCGCGCGTGCGGCCACCGCCGGGTCCGCCGCCGCGGTGAAGAAGCCGCCCTCGGCGTTGCGCAGCGCCTCGACCGCCACGCCGTACTCGCGGCCTGCGGCGGCGCGTTCGGCGGAGCCGCCCGGCAGGGCCCGTACGGCGTCGCGCAGGGCCTGTACGGAGGGCGGCAGTTCGTCCAGGCGGGTGTCCAGAATGGGGCGGACCGTACCGTCCGGGTGCTCGATGAGCAGGGCGGAATCGGACAGGACGAGGTACTCGACGGCCGACGGCGACCACCGGACGGCCACCGCGGTTGCCTGCGGCGTGCGGGCGTGAGAAAGGTCACAGGTGGAGCGGTGAACTTCAGCCGTCCGGGAGATGGCGGCCGAAAGCGTCTCAGGGAGCGTCATATCCCGGAATGAACCGGACAGTTCGAGCATTGCTCCCCCGAGTCGCGCGGTGTACCACGGCACACCGTGGATACAGCCGGTGTCGTCCGGTGGCGGGGTCACGCCGTCCAGGAGGACCAGGACTCCGCCCTGGCCGGAGGCGGGCAGGGCGACGGACGCGTAGTCCTCGTTCGGGTGTTGGGGGTCTCCCGGCTCGGTGGCCAGTTCGATGCGCATGACGGCAAGTCTGCCGGAGCACGTCCGGTTTCCCGCGGTGTGCGGACTTCGCCGGGCTCGGGGACGTATCAGCAGGTCAGAGGCGTGAGATGGGGCCAAAAAGCGCGGTCCGCCGACGTGCGGGCGCGCATCTTTCCAGGAGCCGCACGGTTCTCCAAACCCGCTCGGGGGTTGCGCGAGGTTGCATCCCGGAGCGGCCTTGATCGGAAGTTGATGGTCAACTTCCGATTGATGTTCACTCATTCGAGTGGCCGGGTGTACGTTGCCGGGCCGCTGCGCGATGCCGGTGGAATGGTCGTGGCCCGGATCATGGGAGGCGCCAGAACACTCGTCGCGACGCGCAGAGCCGGGCTGCTTCCCTCGCGGACGTGTGCATTGCTGCGGTCTTCGCGCAGGTACGCGCCGCGGGCGAGAGCGACCGGGTCCGCGGGACCACACGGTGTGGGCAGGCGAGACAGGAATGCGAGCAGCGGTGCGCAAGAAGCGGCTTCGGGACGGCGCGGCCGGGCCGGGATCACCGGCCGGTTCGTTTTCGGGTACGGCTCCGGGCGCGGGCCCGGGGGCCGGTGACGCCTTCGGGAACACCCCCGTACCCCCCACTCCCGCCGGCCGTCGCGCGCGCGTGCGCAACCGGCTGGTCGGCGCGGTGGCCGTCGCCGCGCTCGCCGTGCTCGGGGCCGGCGCGCCCGCCATCGTCTCGGCCGTGGACGACACCCATGCCTCCCAGCAGCTCGTCGACCTCGCCGGGCTGAACGCGCACGCGGTCACCCTCGCGCACTCCCTCGCCGACGAGCGCGACGCGATGACCGAGTACGTCGCGGGCGGACGCTCCGCCAAGTCGGGCGGCGCCGGAATCCCGGAGTCCCAGCGGGCCCGCGTGGACCGCCAGATCAGCGAACTGCGGGCCGCGGCGCACGGTGCCGCCGGCGCCACCGGGACGTACCGGACGGCCGACAAGCTGCTCGCCGCGCTGCCGCAGACCCGCCAGAAGGCGCTGTCGGGGCCGGGGCAGGTCACCGAGACCTTCGAGGCGTACACGGCCGCCGTACAGGCGCTCGGCGCGCTCTCCGACGCCATCGCCCGCGACCTGCCCGCCCGCGCGAGCGACGCCGCCCCGGACGTACGGGCCCTGCCGCAGCTCGGCCGCGCCACCGACCAGGCGGCCGCGGCCCGCGCCCTGCTCGTCCCGGCCCTCGCCGCCGGCGGCCCGCAGGCCAGACTGACTGCCGCCGCTCAGCAGGCGTACGTACGCGAACAGGCCGCGCTGGCCGCCTTCAAGCAGTCCGCGAGCCCCAAGGCCCGGGACGCCTACGACCGCACCGTCAACGGCGGCGACGTGAACACCGCCGAGAGCTACCTCGCCAAGCTCACCGACCAGCCGCGCCTGGACTCCGACGACCAGCGGCTGAGCAGCGCCCGCGTGAAGACCGCGCTCACCGCGCGGATCGGTCTGATGCGCGGCGTCGAGGCGTCGATGGCCACCGCCGACATCGACCGGCTGGGCGCGCTGCGCGACGACGACGTGACGGCGCTGGAGATCCGTATCGCACTGGTCGGCGTCTGCCTGCTGCTGGCGATCGGCGCCAGCGTCTCCGCGTGGCGCTCGGTGACCCGGCCGCTAGCGGCGCTGCGGCTGGGAGCCGAGCGGGTGGCGGCTGATCCGGCGGGCGAGCCGCCGGTCGCGTTCAAGGGCCGCAACGACGAGTTCGCCGACGCCGTACGGTCCGTCAACGCCCTGCACGCCCAGGTGGGCGAGGTCACGCGCCGGATCACCGGACTGGAGGGCGAGCGCGCCCGGCTGGTCGGCGGGCGCAAGCGGCTGGCCGCCGAGCGTGCGGCGCTCCAGGAGGAGCGCGAGTCGCTGCGCCAGGAGGTCGCCGGTCTCACCGAGCGGATGACGGCGCTGCGTACCGGCGTGCACGGCCGGTTCGTCAACCTGGGGCTGCGGACCCTGAACCTGGTCGAGCGCCAGCTGACCGTCATCGAGTCGCTGGAGCAGAAGGAGCAGGACCCGGAGCGGCTGGAGACCCTTTTCAAGCTGGACCACTTCGCCGCGCGGATGCGGCGCAACAGCGAGAACCTGCTGGTCCTGGCCGGTACGGAGCACAGCGCCGGGCAGCCGGGGCCGGTGCCGCTGCTGGACGTGCTGCGCGCCTCGATCAGCGAGATCGAGCAGTACGAGCGGGTCCGCGTCCAGTCGCTGCCGCCGCACTCCCAGGTCGCCGGGTTCGCCGCCGACGACATCAGCCACCTGGTCGCGGAACTCCTGGAGAACGCCACCGCGTTCTCCCCGCCGGACGCCCATGTCGAGCTGTCCGGCTGGCTGCTGGAGAGCGGCGAGGTCATGCTCTCCGTGCAGGACGAGGGCATAGGGATGACCGCGGACCGGTTGGCGGAGCTGAACGAGCGCCTCCCGGACGGGCCCGGGAGCGGCGACAGTCCGGACACGGCGGACGAGACGCTCGGGCTCGGCCTGTACGTCGTCGTACGGCTCGCCGCCCGGCACGGTGTGCGCGTACAGCTGCGGGACCAGAAGCAGGGCGGGATCACGGCCGTCGTCGTGCTGCCCGCGTCCATCCTGCCCACCCGCCCCGCGCCGGGCTCCGTCGCGCCCCCGCTGCCCGGCGAGAGTGGCATCCAGAACCTGCCCGGCTCGGTCGCCGAGGCCAACTCCAACACGCTCCAGACGCGGCTGCCGCGCCTGGAACAGGGCGGAGCGCGCGCCGGAAGCGGTCACGGTCCCGAGGAACCCCTGACCCCGGCTCCGGCCCCGGATCCGGCCCCGGCCCCGGCCCCGGCCGACGTTCCGTCCGCGGAGCCGGCCACGGAGGGCGCCCCGGAAGCCGGTACGGAGCCCGGGGCGGCTCCCGGCGCGGACGTCCCCGCCCCCGACCCCTTGGTCGAGGCGGCGGAGCGTGCGGTGGAGGCGGCCGGGCCGGAAGCGCCCGGCGATGCCGCGGCGGGGGACGGCCCGGTGGCCGGGGCGAGCCCGTACGGGCCGCGGTCGCCCGGCCCGTACGCCAAGGAGCCGGCCGAGCACGACCGGCCCGCGGAAGCGGCGCCCCAGGCGCCCGGTACGGCAGCTTCCGGTACGGCGATTCCCGGGGCGGGGACGACCACCGGCCTCGGCGCGTCCGGCCCGTACACCGCCGGCACCGGCGAGCCCACCCGGCCGGACGCCGCGAACCCGGACACCGCGACGCCGCCCGCCGGGCGGCACGCCCGGCCGCAGGACGCCGCCGCATCCGCCGGCGGGACCGCCGACGCGCCACGGCCCCGGCTGACCGACCAGGGCCTGCCCAAGCGCACACCCCGGATCGTGGCGCGGAAGCCGCCCGCCGTACCCCGTACGGGCAACGCGGCGGCCAACGCGGAAGCCCTGCGGGCCCGGCTCGGCGGTTTCCAGCAGGGGGCGCGGGACGGCCGGCGCGACGTCGAGGCCGAGATCGCGGAACGTACAGCGGAGCAGACCATCCCACAGACGGACACCGACGGAGCGGGGGCCCCGGGACAGAGCCACGTTGTCGAGGAGGCACGCGATTGAAGGCGCAAGCGCCCACTGCGTACGGATTGAGCAGTGAGGCACGGAATCTGCAGTGGTTGCTGACCAACCTGGTCGACGAGGTACCGGGCATCCGGTCGGTCGCCGTGGTCTCCTCCGACGGGCTGCTGCTGCTCTCGTCCGACCCGGGAGCCGCCGCCGCGGTCTTCACGGCCGGGCAGCCCGGCGTGCCGGCGGGGCCCCGCGGGTCCAGCGCGGACCTCGCCACCATCGTCTCCGGGCTGGGCAGCCTCACCGCGGGTGCCGCCCGGCTGATGGACGGCGGGACGGTCAAGCAGACGATGGTCGCGATGGAGGAGGGCAGCCTGTTCGTCATGTCGGTCAGCGACGGCTCGCTGCTCGGGGTGCACGCCGCTCCGGACTGCGACATGAGCGTCATCGCCTACCACATGGCGCTGTTCGTCGGCCGGGCCGGCCACGTCCTGACCCCCGAACTCCGCAGCGAGCTGCGCAAGTCGATGGAGAGCGCCCAGTGAGCACCGCACCGAAGCTCCCCGTACGCGGCGGGGACAAGAAACCCTCGCGCGTGCGCCCGTACTCGCTCACCGGCGGGCGCACCCGCTTCGGCCACGTGCTGCTCGTGGAGACGTTCGTGGCCGCGCTGGACGCTCCCGAGGAGCGGCGGGAGCTGACCTCCGGCGGCTGGGGCGACCGGGTGATGCCGGAGATGCGGGCGATCGTGGAGCTGTGCCGCCGGATGCGCTCGGTGGCGGAGATCTCCGCGCTGCTCAAAATGCCGCTGGGCGTGGTCCGCGTCCTGCTCAGCGATCTCGCCGACCAAGGAAAGATCCGCGTCTACGGCACCGGGCACGGCACCGGCCGGCCCGACCGCGCGCTGCTCGAAAGGGTGTTGGGTGGACTTCGCAGGCTCTGACACGATGACGGCCGCCGCGACCGGGGTGGCCGGAGCGCCTCACGGGTCCGCCGGCGCCGGGGTGCCGGCGGCCGCCGAGGAGGCGGGGCTGCAGAGCTGGCAGACGGATCGTTCCCGCGCCCCCATCGCGACCAAGATAGTGGTGGCGGGCGGCTTCGGCGTGGGCAAGACGACGTTCGTGGGCTCGGTCTCCGAGATAACGCCCCTGCAGACCGAGGCGGTGATGACGCAGGCCAGCGAGGGCACCGACGACCTGTCCGCCACCCCGGAGAAGACCACCACCACGGTCGCGATGGACTTCGGGCGGATCACCCTCGACTCCGACCTGGTGCTGTACCTGTTCGGTACGCCGGGGCAGCAACGTTTCTGGTTCATGTGGGACGACCTGGTACGCGGCGCGATCGGTGCCGTCGTGATGGCCGACACCCGGCGGCTGGACGACTGCTTCCCGGCGCTGGACTACTTCGAGAGCTGCGGCCTGCCGTACATCGTCGCGGTCAACCACTTCGAGGGGACGGCCGAGTACGCCGTCGAGGACGTACGCGAGGCGCTGACCGTGCCGCCGCACGTGCCCGTCGTGATCATGGACGCGCGCAGGCGGATCACGGTCGTCGAGTCGCTGCTCGCGCTCGTCGCCCACGCCCTCGAAGCCACTCCCGAATAGCCCGAGCCGCCCCCCCCGTACCTGGGAAGAGAGCACCACCATGCGGAAGATACTCATCGTCGGAGCCGGCCAGTCCGGGCTCCAGCTCGCCCTCGGGCTCCAGTCCCAGGGCTATGAGGTCACCCTCATGTCCAACCGCACCGCGGACGAGATCCGCTCCGGCCGGGTCATGTCCACGCAGTGCATGTTCCACACCGCGCTCCAGCACGAGCGCGACCTGGCGCTGAACTTCTGGGAGAGCCAGGCCCCGCGCATCGAGGGCCTGGGCGTCTCCGTCGCCGCCCCCGGGAGCCACGCGGAGCCCGGTGGCACGCAGCGCGCCGTCGACTGGGTCGGCAAGCTGGACGGCCACGCCCAGTCCGTGGACCAGCGACTGAAGATGGCCGGCTGGATGGAGACCTTCGCGCAGCGCGGCGGGCAGCTCGTCATCCACGGCGCCGCCGTCTCCGACCTCGACTTCTTCGCGAGCCGCTACGACCTGACGCTGGTCTCCGCCGGCAAGGGCGAGCTGGTGTCGATGTTCGGCCGGGACGCCTCCCGTTCCCCGTACGACGCCCCGCAGCGCGCGCTGTCCGTCGCGTACGTGCACGGGCTGGACCCGCGCCCCGAGCACCCCGACTTCGACGCGGTGCGCTGCAACCTCGTACCGGGCGTCGGCGAACTGTTCATCATGCCGACGCTGACCAACTCCGGCCGTGCCGACATCCTCTTCTGGGAGGGCATACCCGGCGGCCCGCTGGACGTCTTCGCGGGCATGCGGGACCCCAACGAGCACCTGGCGGCGACCCTGGAGCTCATGGAACGCTTCACCCCCTGGGAGTACGCGCGGGCCACGAAGGTCGAGCTGACCGATGCCAACGGCACCCTGGCCGGACGGTACGCGCCGACCGTGCGCCACCCCGTCGGCCGGCTCCCCTCCGGCGGACTGGTCCTCGGCGTCGCGGACGTCGTCGTCGCCAACGACCCGATCACCGGCCAGGGCTCCAACTCCGCGTCCAAGTGCGCGGCCTCCTACCTCGCCTCGATCACCGAGCACGGTGACCGGCCCTTCGACGCGGAGTGGATGCAGACCGCCTTCGACCGCTACTGGCAGACCGCCCAGCACGTCACGAAGTGGACCAACGCGATGCTGGCGCCGCCGCCCGAGCACGTACTGGACCTGATCGGGGCGGCGGGCCGGTTGCAGCCGGTCGCCGACCGGTTCGCGAACGGGTTCAACGATCCGGCCGACTTCGAGAACTTCTTCTTCGAGCCGGAGAAGGCGCAGAAGTACCTCGCCTCGCTGGCTTGACCGTCAGCCGTCAGCCGTCAGCCGTCAGCCGTCAGCCGGCTTCGGTGCCGGGCAGCTGACGTCCCCCGCCGGGGCCGTGCCCGCGAGCAGGTAGCGGTCGACCAGGGCGTCCACGCACGGGTTCTGGTTCCGGTACTGGCCGTGGTCGCCGCCGCCGACGGTGACCAGGCGGGAGCCGCGCAGGGACCGGTGGGCCCGGAGGGCGCCTTCGTAGTACGTGGCGGGGTCGTGCCGGGAGGCGAGCATGAGCGTCGTCGGCAGGCCCTTGCCGGTGACGTGGACGCGCGGAGCGCGGGAAGCGGGCCAGGCGGCGCAGACCGCTGTGAAGGCCAGGGCCCGCGCCCCGAGCAGCGGATACGTCGCGGTGTAGCCGGCGGTGCGGCGGACCCAGTCGTCCATGTCCCGGCTCCACGGGGTGTCGTTGCAGGTCACCGCGGTGTACTCGGCCAGGAACGCGGGGCTGAGGTAATCGCCGAAGACCTTTTCCGCCATGCCGCGCTCGGCCGGGGTGGCGGTGTCCCAGTGGTCGAGGGCGGCGAGCGCGGTGGCCAGCGGGGCGAAGCCCCCGGCCGCGTTGTAAAGGGCCTGGCCGGTGCCGAAGTCCAGGCGGTTGGGGGTCACCCGCCGCCCGTCGCCCAGGCGGGCCGGCCGGTCGCGCAGGGCCCGGCGCCGCGCCTCCCACTTCGCCTTCGCCGCGGCGGCCGTGCGCCCGTAGTGGTAGGTGGCGTCGCGCGCGGCCAGCCAGGGCAGGAAGTCCTGCTCGAACCGGCGCTGGAAGCTACGCGGCTGGCCCTCCTCGAAGGTCTGCCAGGTGCCGTCGAAGCCGACCGGGCTGTCCAGGACGAGCCGGTCCACGCGGTGCGGGAACTCCGTCGCGTAGTAGGCGCCGATCATGGTCGCGTACGAGGGACCGTAATACGCGATCCTGTGGGCCCGGAGCAGCGCGCGGAACAGGTCCATGTCGCGCACGGTCTGGTCGGTGGTGATGTACGGCGCCAGGCCGCCGCCGCGCTCCTGGCAGGCCCGGGCCAGCTGCCGGGAACGCCGTACGACGTCCCGTACCGCCGCGGGCGAGCGGTCCCGCGAGTCGTCGCCGAAGAACGCGTCGAACTCCGTCCTGGTCTGGCAGGTGAGGGGCGTGCTGAGGGGCAGTCCGCGCTGGTTGAAGCTCACGATGTCGTAGGCGGCGGCCACCGCCGGCGACTTCTCGGCGAAGTCCGCCGGTCTGAGCAGGCCCCGGCCGCCCGGCCCGCCCGCCGCCATCATCAGCACGCCCCGCCGGGCCGCCGGGCCGGCCGCCCGGTGCCGTGACACGGAGACGCTGATGTCCGGGCCGTCCGCGGGGCGGTGCCAGTCGCGCGGCACGGTCATCGTCGCGCACTCCAGCGACGGCGCGCCGTCGCACGGCTGCCAGGCGAGCCGCTGCCCCGTGTAGCGCGCGGGAACGTCCGTGTCGCCCGCGGCCGCAGCGGACCCGGCGGCCGTCGGCAGCAGCGCGGCCGCCACCATGGTCACCAGTCCCGCCACGGAGGCCCTTCGCCACCGCCGTTTCTCGAACACCCGCACCCGTTCCTCCCTGAGGCATGCGTACGGCCGTACCGCCGTACTGCTGCACTGCTGCACTGCTGTACGGGAACGATGCTGCGGTACGGGGCCGGGCGGATCGATCACACAGGTTTCACTTGTGGGGGTGGCAGCAGTGCCACCCCCGCTCAGGCCGGGGCCCCCGATGAGCCGTAGCCCGTGTCCGCGCCCGCCGTCGCGTCGTCCGGCAGCGGCGGCGGGACGTAGGCGCGCAGGGGCGTGGCGTCGCGGTCCGGGCGGACGGCGCCCAGTAGCGGGTTCGCCGCGATGGGGGAGACCTTGACCCGGGCGCCGGGGCGGGGCGCCTGGACCACCATGCCGTCGCCGAGGTACATCGCGACGTGCGTGGCGCCGGGGAAGTAGATCACCAGGTCACCGGGGCGCAGCGCGCGCAGCGGCACGTGCGGCAGCCGCCGCCACTGCTCCTGGCTGGTACGTGGAATGGTCCGTCCGGCGTGCGACCACGCCTGCGAGGTCAGGCCGGAGCAGTCGAAGGAGCCGGGCCCTTGCGCGCCCCAGACGTACGGCTTGCCGACCTGCCGGAGGCCGTACCGGACGGCCCGGTCACCGCTCGCCGTAGGCGCCCGGGACCCGCTCACCTCACCGGATGCCAGCAGACTGCGCTGTGCGTCATCGGTGCCCTGCTGCTCCAGCCGGCCCAGTTCGGCGAGCTGGTCCTCCGAGAGGGTGGAGAGCAGTTCCTCGACCTCCTTGAGGCGGCCCTCCACCGCGTCCCGCTGCTGCCGCCGCCGCTCGGTGAGCACCTGCTGCTCGTCCAGCGCGGCCCGTGCGGCCTTCGCCAGCTCGTCCGCCCGCTTCTCGTCGCCGGTGAGCCGGGCGACGGTGGCGGCCTGGCTGCCGGCCGCCTCTTTGAAGAGGTGGCCCTCCTCCAGTACTTCCCGCGGGTCGGCGGAGAGCAGCATGCGCAGGTAGGCGGAGAGTCCGGCGGCGCCGCCGCCCTGGTACTGCATACGGGCCAGCCGCCCCGCGTCGGCCTGCCCGTCGGCGAGCCGGGTACGGGCCCGGGCGAGCCGGAGGCTGAGGTCCCGGGACTCCTTGCGCTGGGCCTTGAGGTCTTCCTCGGTGGCGTTGTACGCCTCGGTGGCCTGCTCGGTCCGCCGGTACAGGTCCTGGAGCCGGGCCAGCAGACGACGGAGGGAGGCGTCGCCGGACGTGTCCGGTGCCTCCGTCCCCTCCGGCGGCTGGGGCGCCCCGGTCGCGGCCGGGTCCGGCTCCGGTACGGCGTGCACGGGCGCGGCGGGCAGGGTCAGGGTGACCGCGCCCACCAGCGCCGTCGCGCACACCGACCGTACGATCCGCCCCGGCCCGGTCCGACCCGGCGTGCACCGCTGCGACACGAACCCACCTCCGACGGACAGCTGCGGCTCCGGCGGACCCGTGGTCCGCCGCCCGGTTCGTTCGGATCGTGCCACGGTGGTCGTATCTTCGCCGTGGGGGTGGGGCCACCGGAGCGGTACGGTCACCCGATCGGCGGCCGGGGGCGTGTCCCGGCGCCCGGTGGCGGCCCCGGCGTGCTGCCGAGGGGCCTGAGGAGGTGTCAGCTCCCGTAGTAGGCGTCGAAGTTCTTCCGGAACTCCCAGCCGCCGAACCGGTCCCAGTTGACCGACCAGGTCATCAGTCCGCGCATGCCGGGCCAGCGGCCGTGCGTCCGGTAGCCGCCGCAGTCGATGCCCCGGGTGAGGCAGTTGAGCGCCTTGGTGACCTCGGCGGGCGGGGTGTGCCCGTTGCCCGCGTACGGGGAGGCGGGCAGGCCGATGGCGACCTGGGACGGCTTGAGCGCGGGGAAGACGTTGTTCTGGTTGCCGGCGACCGGAAAGCCGGTCAGCAGCATGTCGGTCATCGCGATGTGGAAGTCCGCGCCGCCCATGAAGTGGTACCGGCCGTCCAGTCCCATGACCGGGCCGGAGTTGTAGTCCTGGACGTGCAGCAGGGTCAGGTCGTCGCGCAGCGCGTGGTTGACGGGCAGGTACGCGCCGGCGCGCGGGTCCTGGCCGCCCCAGGGGCCCGATCCGTAGAACTGGTGGCCGAGCTGGACGAAGAACGTCTCCGGCGCCATGGTCAGGGTGAACCCGGCGCCGTACCGGGCCTTGAGGGTCTTCACCGCCGAGATCAGGTTGACGATCGAGGGGGTCTTCGGGTTCTTGAAGTCGGTGTCGCCGGTGGCCAGGGAGAGGGAGTGGCCCTCGAAGTCGATGTCCAGGCCGTCCAGCCCGTACCGGTCGATGATCGCGCCGACGGACTGCACGAACCGGTCGCGGGCGGCCGTGGTGGTGAGCTGCACCTGCCCGTTCTGTCCGCCGATCGAGATCTGCACCTTCTTGCCGGCGGCCTGCTTCGCCTCGACCGCGGCTTTGAACTCGGCCTCGGTCTCCACGCCGGGACACTCCGTCTTCGGGCAGAGCGAGAAGCGGATGTCGCCGGAGGTGACGGAGGCCGGCTCGCCGAAGGCGAGGTTGATGACGTCCCAGCTGTCCGGGACGTCGGCCAGGCGGGTGTGGCCGGAGCCGTTGGCGAAGCTGGTGTGGAGGTATCCGACGAGGGCGTGCTCGGGGAGCGCCCGGGTGCGGGCGGCCGGTGCGCCGTGGGCGGCCTCGGTGGGCGGTGGGCCGGCCTGGGCGGGGGAGGCGGACAGGGCCGTGGCGCCGATGAGGCCGGCGGCCGCGGCGGCCAGGGTGGCGGTCAGGGGTCTTCCGGAGGGGCTGCGTCTGTGTCCGGGAATGCGGCTGCGACTGCGGTGCATGGGGGGTGCTCCTTGTCGACGGCGGTACGGAGGGGGCGTACGCGGGTGCCGAAGGTGGTGGAGGGAGCCGACCCTGCGGGGGTGGGGCCTTGCCAGGGAGGCGCAGGGCGCGGCTCCCCCTGGGCACGCAGCAAACAGGACTAGACCAGTACTGTCAATGGTCCGGACCAAGGTCGGTGAAGAGGGCCGGGGACCGGTTCACCGGATGACGGACGGGTGCCGGCCGGGCGGTCAACGCCGTTTCGCCCAGGGCCACTTCGTCCCGCCCTGCGGCCTGCCCTCCGGGTCGTACTCGTACTTCCACCCCCGGGGCAGCCCCAGCCGCCCCACCCGGCCCGGTGCCCGCCGGTACAGGTGCACCGTCGGCGGGCTGCCGTCGTCGTTCGGTACCGGGATCTCGTACGTCTTCGGCGGCTGGCCGGTCGCGCCGACGAGGACCGGCAGGATCCGCCCGTCCAGCGGGCCGCCGACGAACGGGGTGTTCTCGCTTCTCACCCCACCAGTCTCACATCGATGCACAGCGCGGTGAAAGCGCAGGTCAGGCCAGTCGGCGCGACGGCGTGTCCGGATGGCCCCGGGTCACAGGAGGTGGGACGCGTCGGCCACGATCGGCAGGATGCGCCGGGCCAGTACGCCGACCGGGCCCTCGGCGGTCTCCATCGCCAGCGCCGCCCGCGCCACCCGCCCGGCCTGCTCGTCGGTGGCCGCCGTCGCGGTCAGCAGCGCGACGAAGTGGTCGACGAGCCAGTCCCGCAGTTCGTCCAGCGGCGGCCGCTTGTCCTCGTCCAGCCAGATCAGGGAGGCGGCTTCGACGGCCGTTATCCAGGTGCGGACCGCCATCCGCAGCCGGGGGGACGGGGACGGGGCGCCGAGGTGGTGCAGGATCCGCTCGGCGGCGGTGCGCCGCACCTCGTCGACGATCGCCGACGTACGGGCCGTCTCGACGACACTGCCGCCCTGGAGCAGGGCGCTGAACCCCGCGTCGTGCTCGTCGACGAACGCCAGGTAGCGGTCGAGCGCCCGGCCGAGGCGCTGGGTCAGCGGGCCGTCCTCCGGCTCGTCGAAACAGCCCTCCAGTATGTCGGCCGCGCTGCGCAGGGCGGCCTCGTACAACTGCTGCTTGCCGCCGGGGAAGTAGCGGTAGACCAGCGGCCTGGACACCTGCGCGGCGGCCGCGACGTCGTCCAGCGACACGTCCTCGGGGGCGCGCTGGGCGAACAGTCCCAGGGCGGCGGTCAGGAGTTGGGAGCGGCGCTGCTCGACGCTGAGCCTGCGGTAGGCGGGTCGGGGTACTGCTGGGGCGGTGCCGCTGCCGTTCATCCCAGCAGCGTAACCGGCCCGCAGGGAAAGCGCCGGGGCGGGTTCGGGGGCCCGGGGAGCATGCGCGGGTACGGCCCCCGCGCTGCGCCGGTGCGTCCGGGGCGGGGCCGGGCCGGTGCTTTCCCTGCGGGCCGGACGCCCTGGACCCGCGTCGCCGCTGCCCGTCCGCGCTCCTCGCACCCGCGTCCCGGCCGCTTCCCGTCCCCGCTCCCCGCACCCGCGCTCCGGCCGCTTCCCGCCCGCGCGTTCGGGCCGTTACGCCAGCAGCCCCGAGCTCTTCCAGAGCTTGCGGCCCACGCCGCGCAGGACGCCGATGTCGTCCAGGAACTCCGTCAGCCGGCCCGCGCCGGACTGCATCACCTCGCGGCGGTGGCCGCTGGCCTTCACCTGGGCGACCGCCTCCCGCCGGTCCAGGCCGACGTTCGTGTACACCTGCGGGTTGACGAAGGCGATGGAGAAGACGCGGGCGGCCTCGCCGCAGCTGAGCCGGGTCAGCTCCTGCTCCCAGCGCGGCGCGGTGACCATCTGGCGGCGCAGCTCCTCGCGGGCGTACCGGACGTGCCGGGCCTCCTCGACGACGTGGATGCGGGTGACGCCGCGCACGATCGTCTGGACCCGCTCGTCCGGGAAGGTCAGCCGCTGCATCCAGTCCAGGATCTCCTCGCCGAGCAGCGTGCAGGCGAACGAACCGGGCGTCGTGGAGACCGTCTTGAGGACGCGCGCCAGGTTGTGGTTGAGGCGCGAGACGGGGTACGCGGGCGCCTCGCCCTTGTGGATCATGCGCGCGAACATCTTCGAGTGCCGGCACTCGTCGGCTATCTCGGTCAGGGCGTAGCGGACGTGCGCGCTGGTGACGGACTTGTCGTAGATGTGCCGTACCAGCAGTTGCATCAGGATGATCTCGAACCAGATGCCCAGCGAGGCCAGGGAGGCGGCCTCGTGCCGGGACAGCTCCATCCGCTGCTCCTCGGACATCTTCTTCCACATCGGGGTGTCGTAGAGGGACACCAGCTCCGGCGGCCAGAACCACTTGCCCTCTTCCAGGGGCGCGTCCCAGTCGAGTTCGGTGTCCGGGTCGAAGGAGTGCTTGGCGGAGGAGTCGAGCAGTCGTTCCGCCACCTGCTCGCGGTCCTTGAGCAGCCCGAGGGCGTCCCGGAGGACTCCCGGCTCCGTCACGGTGGTTGCTGGCGTCACGGTGGTCATGGCTGTGGTTACCTCGCTCGTGGGTTACCCGCGGTCACGTCTTATGAGACTGCTTGTCAGCAAGCTCGTCAATCCCCTGCGCGCGAATTGTTGACCCGCCGGTAAGTCCGTGTGAGCCTGCCAACGACCGTCTCCGGTACGGGGGTCGGACGCGAGGCGAGGAGGCGCAGGTGCCGAGCCGTGAGCTGTACACACAGGACCCGGGCGCGTACGCGTGGACCGTACCGGCGGGCAGTCCGGCCCGCTTCAGCTGGGAGTACGACGACGGAAGGGAACGGCTGCTGGCCCTCTACCAGAAGGGCAAGGACAAGCAGTGGGACGCCGGCCTGCGCATCGACTGGGCGCAGGAGGTGGACCCGTACGACCCGCTCGGCACCCCGGACGAATCGGTCTCCCTGTACGGCACACCCCACTGGGACCGGATGTCGGACAAGGAGCGCGGCGAACTGCGGCAGCACTACGCGTCCTGGCAGTTCAGCCAGTTCCTGCACGGCGAGCAGGGCGCGATGGTGTGCGCGGCGCGAATCGTGGAGACCGTCCCCGACCTCGACGCGAAGTTCTACTCCGCGACCCAGACCATGGACGAGGCCCGGCACGCCGAGATCTACAGCCGCTTCCTCAAGGACAAGATCGGGATGCTCTACCCGGTCAACGACAACCTCCGGGCGCTGCTGGGGGACACCCTCAGGGACTCCCGCTGGGACATGCCCTACCTGGGGATGCAGGTACTGATCGAAGGCCTGGCGCTGGCCGCCTTCGGCATGATCCGCGACACCACCACCCAGCCACTGCCTCGGCAGATCCTGACCTACGTGATGCAGGACGAGGCCCGGCACGTCGCCTTCGGACGGCTGGCACTGCGCGACTACTACAAGCAGCTCTCCGACGCCGAACTGCGCGAACGCGAGGACTTCGTCATCGAGGGCTGCTACCTGATGCGCGACCGGCTGCGCGGTCTGGAGGTCCTGGAGAACTTCGGCGTCCCCCGCCAGGAGGCCGCCGAAATAACCGAGAACTCCGAATTCCTCCACCTCTTCCGCAAACTGCTCTTCAGCCGCATCGTCCCCTGCGTGAAGGACATCGGCCTGTGGGGCGAACGCCTCCAGCGCGCGTACGTGGACATGGGCGTCTTCGACCTCGGCGACTCCAGCCTGGACCAGCTGATGGCCCAGGACGAGGAACTGGCCGAACGGCTCGACGCGGAGCGCTTCGCGCAGGAGGAGCGCGAACGGGTCGGCGAGGTGACGGAGACGATCGAGCTGGGGAAGGCGGACGGGGGCCCGGCCTGAGGGCGTGGCCCGGCCCCCGTCAGCGGCGCCCCGAGCGCGCGAGCCAGCGGCCGTCGTGGCGGGACACCTCGATGGGCCGGCCGAAGCAGGCCGTCATGCGCTCGCCGGTGAGGACGTCCGCCACCGGGCCCAGCGCTTGCACACGGCCCTCGCGCAGCAGCAGCGCATGGCCGATGGCGGGGGACAGCTCCTCCAGGTGGTGGGTGACGGTGACCGTCGACAGGCCGGGGCGGCCTTCGGCCAGCCGGTACATGGTGTCGATCAGGTCCTCCCTGGACGGCAGGTCGAGCGCGTTGAACGGCTCGTCCAGGAGGAGCAGCGACGGATCGGCCATCAGCGCGCGGGCGATGAGCAGGCGGGCCCGCTGACCGCCGGAGCACACGCCGTACGGCCGGTCCGCCAGGTCCTTGCACTCCAGCTCGCCCAGAAGTTCGTGCGCGCGCTCGCGGATGGCGTCGTCATACTTCCCCCACAACGGTTGCACGGTGCCGGTCGCGCCGGTCAGCACGACGGTGTGGCCGGTCGCGTCCTGGGGCACCTTCTGCGCGCTGGAGACCAGGCCGATCGCGGCGCGCAGTTCGCGTACGTCGACGGTGCCGAGGCGGTGCCCGAGCACCTCGATCGTGCCGGTCGTGGGGAACATCAGCGCGCCGATCAGCCGCAGGACGGTCGTCTTGCCCGCGCCGTTGGCGCCGAGCAGGGCCCAGTGCTCACCGGTGCGTACGGCCCAGTCGACGCTGTCCAGGATGACCTGCCCGGTGGTGAAGCGGCGGACGCTCGCGTCGTGGAGGGCCGCGATCACGCGGCTTCCGGGGGCCGAGGGGGCGGTGGGGTCCGAGGGCTCCGAGGTCGTCATGGCGGGCAGGTTAGCTGTATGGGGCAGCCTTGTGAGGGGGTGTCCGGGGTGTGGACCGGGGGCCGGAGCCGCCCTACGCCAGCCCCAGTAGCCCGCGGATCCGGGCGTACTTCACCGTCAGCCGCTCCCGCGTCGCCGCGTCCAGCACCGCGAGCCGCGCCGGGTCCGTGTTGTGCGCCAGGTCCGCTTCCTTGATCAGCAGTGCGCCCGGTGTGGCCAGGATGCGTGCCGCGTACGCCTCGACCGGCTCACCCGGACGCTTGCTCACCGCGCGGACCATCGCCTTGGTGGGCGCGGTGAGTGCGGCGCCGTCCAGCCACGCCGCCGTCAGGGCACCGTCCTCGACGGCGTCGTGCAGCCAGGCGGCGGCGATCTGTTCGTCGCTGCCGCCGCGTGCCCGTACCCCCTCGGCGACCGCCGCGAGGTGCTCCGCGTAGGGGCGTCCCGCTTTGTCCGTCTGCCCCTGGTGGGCCCGGCGGGCCAGCGCCTCGACCTCGGTGAGGGGCAGGAGCGCCCGGTCCCCGCTCCGTTCTCCGTGCCCTCGCTGTCCCACGCGTCCCCCTGCGCTTCCTGCCTGTGCCTCATGGCCCGGTCCCCGTCCGTCACCGTAGCGCGGCCTGCATCACTGCGCGGGCGACGGGGGCCGCGCTGCCGCCGCCGCTGATGTCCGCGCGGTCGGCGGCAGCGTCCTCGACGACCACCGCCACGGCCACCGCCGGGTCGGCCGCGCCGTCCTTCCGCGCCCAGGAGATGAACCAGGCGTACGGCGTGCCCTTGTTGTGCACCCCGTGCTGCGCGGTGCCGGTCTTGCCGCCGACGGTGGCGCCGTCGATCGCGGCGCCGGCGCCGGTGCCCCGGGTGACCACGCCGGTCATCATCTCCTGGAGGTGCCGCGCGGTGCCGCGGCTCATGGCCCGGTGCAGGGTCCTGGGCCGGGTGGTGGCGACGGTCTTGCCGTGCGCGTCGGTCAGCTTGTCCACCAGGTAGGGGGACTTGATCTCGCCGTCATTGGCCACGGCCGCGGCGACCATCGCCATCTGGAGCGGGGTGGCGGTGGTGTCGTACTGGCCGATGGCCGAGAGGGCCAGCTGGGCCTGGTTCATGTCGGTGTCGAAGACGCTGCGGGCGGCGGTGGAGGGGACCTTCAGGTTCTCGTCGTTGAAGCCGAAGTTCTCCGCGGTCTCGGCCATGCCGTCCAGGCCGACGTCCACGCCCAGGCGGGCGAAGACGGTGTTGCAGGACACCTCGAAGGCGTGCCGCAGCGACGCGTTCGCGCAGCCGCCGGCCTCGTTGGTGAGCCGGGTGGACGTCCCCGGAAGGGTGTACGGGCTCGGGGTGCCGGTGGCCGCGTCGATGTCGGTGACCTTGCGGCGGTCCAGCGCCGCCGCGGCGGTGACGACCTTGAAGGTGGAGCCCGGCGGGTAGGTCTGCTTCAGGGCGCGGTTGAGCATCGGCCGGCCGCCGCTGCCGTTGAGCCGGCTCCAGGTGTCCGTCACCGGCCGCCCGGTGCCGGCGAGGTCGCCCGGGTCGTACGACGGCGTGCTGACCAGCGCGAGGATCTTGCCGGTCCGCGGCTGCACGGCGGCCACCGCGCCCTTCTTGCCGCCCAGCTCCTCGTACGCGGCCTGCTGCACCGCCGCGTCGACCGTGGTGACCACGTCGCCGCCCGGCTGCTGCTCGCGGCTGATGTCCGTCCACAGCGGGAACGGGGCGAGCCGGGGGTCGGTGCCGGACAGCACGTCGTCCTCGGCGTTCTCCAGCAGCGTGGTGCCGTAGGTCTGCGAGGCGTAGCCGGTGACGGGCGCGTACAGCGGACCTTCGGCGTACGTCCGCTCGAACCGCAGCTGCCCGCCGCTGTCCCGCGATCCGGTGACCGGCTCGCCGCTGACGAGGATGTCGCCGCGCGGCTGGCTGTAACGGGTCATCACGGTGCGCCGGTTGGCGGGGTTGTCGTCGTAACCGTCGGCCTCGAAGACCTGGACGCGGGCGGCGTTCAGGAGCAGTGCGACGAGCAGGACCAGACAGAAGACGCTGGCGCGGCGGATGTAGCGGTTCACCGGTCCCTGCCCTGGTCGTCGCGGTCGGTGGGGGTGGCGGGGGCGACGAGGCCGACGGTTCCGGTGGGGGCGGGGGTGCCGGGGGTGTCGTCGTCGCCCCCGTACCCGTACCCGTACCGGTACGGAAGGTCGTCCTCCGCGTACGGGTACGCCGAGGCCCCGGACCGGGCGCCACCGGTGCCCGCCGCCGCGATCGTCCCGGCCTCCGTGTCGTCCGGGCGGGGGCTGCGGGCGCTGTCGCTGATCCGGATGAGCAGCGCGACGATGACCCAGTTGGTCACGACGGACGAGCCGCCCTGGGCCAGGAAGGGCATCGCCATGCCGGTCAGCGGGATCAGGCCCATCACCCCGCCCGCGATGACGAAGACCTGGACGGCCAGGAGGGAGGCGAGCCCCACGGCCAGCAGCCGGCCGAACGGGTCGCGCAGCGCCAGGCCCGCCCGGTAGCCGCGGGCGACCAGGAGGGCGTACAGGAGGAAGAGGGCGGTGAGGCCGGTCAGGCCCAGTTCCTCACCGTACGTGGCCAGGATGAAGTCCGATTTCATGGCGAAGCCGATGAGGGCGGAGTGGCCCTCGCCCAGGCCGGTGCCGAGCAGGCCGCCGGCGGCGAAGGCGAACAGCGACTGGGCGAGCTGGCCGGCGCCCCGGCCCGCCGTGATGCTCGCGAACGGGTGCAGCCAGTCCGCGACGCGGCTGTGCACGTGCGGTTCGAGGACACCGACGGCGGCGGCGCCGGCCGCGGCGAGCAGCAGGCCCATCGCGATCCAGCCGGTGCGGCCGGTGGCCACGTACAGCAGGACGACGAAGACGCCGAAGAAGAGGAGCGAGGTGCCCAGGTCGCGTTCGAGGACCAGGACGCCGACGCTGACCAGCCAGACGGTGACGACCGGGCCGAGCACCCGGCCGGTGGGGAACTGGAACTTCCACATCCGCTTGCCCGTGTGGGCGAGGGCGTTGCGGTTGGCCGCCAGGTACGCGGCGAAGAAGACCGTGATCAGGATCTTCGCGAACTCGCCTGGCTGGAAGGAGAAGCCCGCCACCCGGATCCAGATCTTGGCCCCGTTCACGGCGGGGAAGAGGATCGGGACGACCATCAGGACGAGACCGGCGGCGACCGACACGTAGGCGTAGCGCTGCAGGATGCGGTGGTCGCGCAGCAGCAGGACGACGGCGGCGAACAGGGCCACGCCGAGGGCGGACCAGACCAGCTGGGTGGGCGCCGCCCGGTCCTCGGGTGTCTCCAGGTCGAGCCGGAAGATCAGCAGCAGCCCGAGCCCGTTCAGGAGGATCGCGATGGGCAGCAGCAGGGGGTCGGCGTAGGGGGCACGGAACCTGACGGCGAGGTGCCCGAGGAGGGCCAGGGCGGCCAGGCCCGCCCCGTAGCTCGCGGCGTCGGCCGGGACGGCGTTCTGCCGGGCGAGGCCGACGTCGATGTACCCGCAGACGCTGATGAGGACGGCGCCGGCGAGGAGGGCCAGCTCGGTGCCCCGGCGCCGGGGCGCCCTCAGGCGCGGTGGGGGAGCGTCCGCCGTGGTTGCGGTCATGACGGGCAACGTAGCAAGTGCTGAGGCATATGTCCTTTATGTCGGCATGGTGGGCGGGGAGTGTGGTGGGCGGCGACGGGCGACGGCCGGGCGCGGTGGGGGCGTACCGGTGTACGGGAGTGCGGGCGCGGCCGTACGCAAGGGCCCCACGGGTGCGGCCGCCGGGCGACCGGGCCGGGCGTCGCTCCGGACCGGAGGGCCGGGTGGGCGCGATCGCGGGGCCGGGCGGGCACGGATTCCGGTGACGGGTGGCGGCGAGCGGGGTCTCGTGGCGTCCCGCCGCGGGCGGGCCGTACGGCGGCCTGGCGAGTGGACGCGGGAAACGGTGTACGGGTTGCCTCGTTCGCCCGTGACGGAACCGGTGGGCCGCACACCCCGCGTACGGTTGGCTTTCACCCATGACGCCCGCCATCTCCGCAGCTCCGGCTGCGCCGCGCGCCACGATGGCCGACCGGCCCGCGAGCGGGCCCGGTTGGCTCCCCCGGAGCCGCGCCACGGCCGCCTCCGGGGGAGCCCCTAGGGGGCGAACAGGGGTTGTTCCGTGATTGCGCGCAATGGCAGTTTGTAAACTCGCCCTCAGACCACGCGCACACATAGGTACAAGGCTGAGCTCGTCACGCTGGACGCGGCCGACCGGTTCATGGCGCACGTCACATCCGCGAACGCCGAGCGGATGTCCCGGCGTTCGGCAGCCCTTACCGGGGCCCGCCGAGGGCGGGTGACCGTCCCCCTCGACGAAAGGCAGTATTAGCGTCATGACGACTCTCCGTTCCCGGATCATCGCCTGGGCCGGCCGCCTGTATATGGCAAGGACACGGAAGAAGGGCTTCGACCTGTCTCGGATGTCTTTCTTGCCCGAGTCTGTGTTGATGCCGTTGCGGCGGGACGGACTGGACCCGGTGGGCGAGCTGGCGACGGTGCGCGAGAAGGAGCCCATCAGCAAACTGCCGGTGCCGATCGCCGCCAATGTGTGGCTGGTCACCGGTTACGACGAGGTCAAAGCCGTCCTGGGCAAGGCCAACGCCTTCAGCTCCGACTTCACCAACCTCATCGGACAGGCCGGCGCCAGCACCGACCAGAACCCCGGCGGCCTCGGCTTCGCCGACCCGCCGGTGCACACCCGGCTGCGCCGTCTGCTGACCCCCGAATTCACCATGCGCCGCCTTGGCCGGCTCACGCCCCGTATCCACGAGATCGTGGAGGAGCGGCTGGACGCCATGGAGAAGGCCGGCTGTTCCGGCGACCCGGTCGACATCGTGGAGCACTTCGCCCTGCCCATTCCGTCGCTGGTCATCTGCGAACTCCTCGGGGTCCCGTACGAGGACCGCGCCGACTTCGAGCGGCTGAGCGCCGCCCGCTTCGACCTTTTCAGCGGCGCCAACGCGTCCTTCGGCGCCATATCGGAATCGCTCCAGTATTTCCGTGAGGTGGTCAAGAAGCAGCGCCGGAACCCCGGCGACGGCCTGCTCGGCATGATCGTCAAGGAGCACGGCGACTCGGTCAGCGACGAGGAGCTGGCGGGCCTGGCCGACGGCGTGCTGACCGGCGGCTTCGAGACGACCGCGAGCATGCTGGCGCTGGGCGCCCTGGTGCTCCTGCAGGACCCCTCGCACTTCGCGGCCCTCAAGGACGACGAGGAGGCGGCCGAACGCTACGTGGAGGAGCTGCTGCGCTACCTCACCGTCGTACAGGTGGCCTTCCCCCGGTTCGCGCGGGAGGACCTGGAGATCGCCGGGGTGCAGATCGCCAAGGGCGACGTGGTCCTGTGCTCGCTCAGCGGCGCCGACCGCGACGGCAAGCTGGGGCCCGACATGGAGCGCTTCGACCCGTCCCGCAACGTGCCCTCGCACCTCGCCTTCGGCTACGGCATCCACCGCTGCGTCGGCGCCGAGCTGGCCAAGATGGAGCTGCGCGCCGCCTACCCCGCGCTGGTGCGGCGCTTCCCGAACATGCGGCTCGCGGTGCGGCCCGAGGAGCTGGCGTTCCGCAAGCTGTCGATCGTGTACGGGATCGAGTCGCTGCCGGTCCGGGTCGACGGCTGAGCCGAGTTTCCCTTCTCCCGTACCGGTGGCACGGAATTCAACCATTCTTCGGTAAGCGGTCGGGGCGGATTCTCTTTCGGCGACCGGGCACCTGGCCGAAAGGCTGAGTGCCCGGTCGTTTCTTTTCCTCCGTACGGACGAGGAGGGCGGAATTCCGCGGGGACCAAAGTCCCGGAAAGCGCGGGAGTTGCGTGGCCGTGTCCTCATCTCCGGCAGGCTGTTACCTTCCCGGAGATTTCTCGTGATGCGGGCTGAATAACTTCATCGGTGTCGCCGACGCACCGAGCGGACAGCGACCTCCACTGATGGAAAACCGCAAAGGAATCCTGATGGCCAGCACCCGTCGCCGTACTCTCGTCCGTACCACCGCCGTCACGGCCGTCGCCGGCTCGGCGCTGCTGCTGCCCGCCGCTGCCGCCTTCGCCGACAGCCCGCAGCCGGCCACCGCCACGAGCCCCGGGGTGGAAAAGCCCTCCGAGGACTCCGGGAAGCCGGTGAACAAGGGGGACGAGAACCAGCAGAAGGACGGTCAGGAAAAGGACGGACAGCAGAAGGACGGGCAGCAGAAGGGCGAGCGCAAGCTGATCCGTACGCAGAGCCTGTCCGGCGGATTCACCGCCAAGGTCTACAAGCTGGGCCCGAACCATTTCCAGGCCGACATGTACGCCAAGGAACCGGCCACCGGCAAGCTCGTCAAGATGGACACGCTGGAGACCAAGGGCGGCAAGCCCGCCTACGGTCAGCACAACGGCGCGCACTTCGTCCTGCGGCCCGACGGTTCCATGACCTCGTGGGTCGAGGGCGGCGACAAGAAGCAGGACGAGAAGCAGGACCGGAAGAAGGACGCGAAGCACGGGGAGCGGAAGAAGGACGCGCGGCAGGACCAGCGGCAGCCGCAGCAGAGCGGCCGGCAGACCCAGGTCACCCCGAAGGGCGGCGTGAAGGCCGGTGCGGAGGGCGTCGGCGGGACACCGGACGCCCCGGCCCTCCTGCTCGCCGGCGGCGGGGCCGCCGCGGCGGCCGCGGGCCTCGGCTTCGCACTGCTGCACCGCCGCAAGGCGGGCCAGGACGCCTGACCCGCGGCGCCGCCCGGGGCGGGCCGCTCCTCCCGCACCGGAGCGGCCCGCCCCCACCCCCTCCACTTACTCCCCGTACGCACCAGGAGCCACCGTGCCCCCGTCCACCACGAACCGCCACGGCCGCATCGGACGTATCGCCGTCCTGAGCGTCCTCGCGCTCGCCGTCAGCGGGGCCCTGACCGCCTGCGGCGGCGGCCCCGGCCCGGACGTGCGGGTGGAGAACGCCGCCACCGGCCCGGCCGGGCAGGCCGTCACGCCGATGAAGCGGTCCGAGCCCACCCGCGTACGGATTCCGTCGGCCGGCGTCGACAGCCGCCCCGTCCTCCCGCTCGGGCTCACCGCGGACGGCGAGCTGGACGTGCCCCCGGTGGACAAGGCGGACCAGGCGGGCTGGTTCACCAAGGGGGTCACCCCGGGGGAGAAGGGGCCGGCCGTCCTGGTCGCCCACTACGACACGGCCGAGGGACCGGCCCTGCTGCGGAACGTCGCCAGGATGAAGGTCGGTGACGTCATCGAGGTCGGCCGCGCCGACGGCACCACCGCCACCTTCAAGATCCGAGAGGTCCAGCAGATCGGCAAGGAGCACTTTCCGACGGACCGGGTGTACGGCGACACCGACCGCCCCGAGCTGCGCCTGATCACCTGCGGCGGCCCGATCGTGGACGGCCACCGCTCGGACAACATCGTCTTCTACGCGGACCTGGTGAAGTGACCGGCGCCGCGCCCCCGGCCGGGGCGCCGCGCCGGGCCCGGACTCACTCCGGCCGCAGGGCGACCGGGAGGCTGGTGACGCCGCTCAGCAGGTTGGAGTAGTTGCGGCGGGTGTCGCCGCGCAGCTCCACCGAGGCGACGATCTCGCGCAGCCCGGTCAGCATGGCGGCGATCTCCGCCCGGCCCAGGTAGGCGCCGAGGCAGAAGTGCGGGCCGTAGCCGAAGGACAGATGCTTGTTGGGGGTGCGGCCGAGCAGGAAGCGCTCCGGGGCCTCGAAGACGTCCTCGTCCATGTTGGCCGAGTCGTTCCACAGTGTGACGATGTCCCCGGCCTTGATCACCTGCCCCTGCCCGCCGACCGGCACGTCCTCCAGCGCCGTACGGCCGAAGTGCAGCGCGGGCGTCGTCCAGCGCAGGATCTCGTCCACGGCGGCGGGGATCTCCACCTCGCCGCTCTTCAGCGCCCGCCACTGCTCGGGGTGTTCGACGAGCGCGAGCACCCCGCCGGTCATCGACATCCGGCTGGTCTCGTCACCGCCGATGATCAGGCTGTAGCAGTTGACCACGATCTCGTCCATGGTCAACGGCCGGCCCTCGATGAGACCGGTGGCCAGCACGCTGACCGCGTCGCTGCCCGGGTTCCTGCGCCGCTCCTCGGCCAGCGTGCCGAAGTACGCCAGGATGTCGTTGCGGGCCTGCCACGCGGCGGCGGGCGACTGGGCGGCGCCGTCGTTGCCGAGGGCGGTCGCGGTCAGCTCCAGCACCTTGGCGCGGTCCGCCTCGGGCACGCCCATCAGGTCGCAGATCGCGGTGAGCGGGATGTCCGCCGCCACGTCCCGGGCGAAGTCGCACTCCTCGCGGGCGACCGCTTCGCGCAGCAGCGCGCGGGTGGACTGCCGGATGTTGTCCACCACGCCTTCCAGCGCGCGCGGCGAGAACGCCTTGAGCAGGATCTTGCGGATGTCGGAGTGCCGTGGCCCGTCCGTCACCGCGGCCATCATGCCCGCCGCGGAATCGCCGCCCATCAGCAGCGTGGTGAGCACATTTCCCTTCTCCGACGTGAACCGTTTGTTGTCCCGGTAGATTTCGGAGACGTCGGCGTGCCGGGAAACGACCCAGAACCCCGGGGACCCGCCGACGGAGGGGTGCCAGTAGAACGGCTGGGTTCTGCGCAGATGACGCCAGACCTCACTCAGGTCGTACTCGGCGTGGGTACGCGGGTCCGTCAGGTCCAGCGTCGCTATGTCACCCGGACTCAGCATGATGCGGCTGGGCATGGATTCAACTGCTCCTTAGGCTCCGTGGCAGGCTCCGGCGGTGTCGCCGTGTTCGCCGCTTTCGGTCTGCGGCCCCGGCGTCGTCCGCCGGTGGCCGGCCATGGTCCCCCGTGGCCCGGTCGGCCGGAGTCGCCCATGCGGCCGCTCCGCATTTTCACAGTAGCAACTCGCCGCGTACCGGCGGAGGTCGCGCCCGGTGCTCCGGGACGGATTCCGCTGCCCGGCACGGTGGACGGCCGGAAAAAGAAGATGCCATTCCGGTTGTGGCCGATTCGGCCCGTCCGGACGCCGTCCCCGCCGGCCGGCCGGCCGGGCGCCCCCGGCCTGGGCAAAGACCGGAACGGGAGCGCCGAAGAGCGTCCCGGACACCCTGGCTGACCAGCCCATATGTAGGTCGCGGCGGTGGAGTTCGCGGTCGCCCGGGCGCCGCGGGTTTCTCCTTGACGCCTTCGCGGGACTGCTGATTAACTCGCGATGGCTTGATCGATGGACCCGGAGCGGGTCCGGATGGTGTGCACTTTCGGGGGTTGTGTATCCATGCCACAAGGCGTACGAGCGAGACCGTGGCCCGGCCACGCCCAGGAGGGCGCGACATCGTGTCGCGCGGATTGTGTCCCGCCGCACCCACTGCGATCGCCCTGATTTCCCGTACGGATCCACCGGAACGCCGGTCCGCGTACGAATGACCGCCCGCGTACCGGCTGTGGACCCCGGTATTTCCCCGAAAGATCGGTAACGACCAGGCCCGGCGCGGCGGTTCGCCGAACGGGTCACCGACAGGGGTGCCCAGGGGAAAATCCGTTCACCCTTGACCTTCGTCCCGGGTGTGTGAGAACACGGCATCAGTCCCCGGCCCCGGCCGGACCTTTCGCCCTTTTCCCTTGCCGATTTCCCGTCCGGACCGACCACCGGAGCCCGGAAACACCGGCCCGTTCCGTGTGGAACAGGCCCGGCACCCTTGCCGGCCCCTCCGGCCCTTTTCGTTCCACCCACTCGGCGCCGCCTTCCCCGCCGGGCGTCACCGCCCTGCTCCGGGCCGCCGTGCGCGGTGTGCCCGCCATGCCGCCCGCCGGACGCCGTCCACCGACGCCGTCCCTCCCCGACGCCGCTCACCGACCCGGCCGACGACCGACCAGTGCCGCATTGCCCTGTGCGGGGCAGGAAGAAGGAAACCCCTCATGATCCCGTTGTCCTTTGCGCAGCGCCGGCTGTGGTTCCTGCACAAGCTGGAGGGGCCGTCGGCGACGTACAACATGCCGCTGACGCTGCGGCTGAAGGGCAAGGTCGACGCGGAGGCGCTGCGTGCGGCGCTGCGGGACGTGACGGCCCGGCACGAGACGCTGCGTACGGTCTTCCCCGAGGTGGACGGCGAGCCGCGCCAGGTCGTCCTGGAGCCCGCCGACGCCGACTTCGGCTGGGAACACCGCCGGATACCGGAGGCGGAGCTGCGCGAGGCGCTGGAACGGGCGGCCCGGCACCCCTTCGACCTGGCCACCGAGGTACCGGTCCGCGTATGGCTGTACGAGACCGGCCCGGACGACCACGTCCTGCTCCTGCTGCTCCATCACATCGCCGGCGACGGCTGGTCGATGGGCCCGCTCGCCCGCGACGTCGTCGAGGCGTACACCGCGCGCACCGAACAGCGCGACCCGGACTGGCCCGAACTCCCGGTGCAGTACGTGGACTACACCCTGTGGCAGCGCGAACTGCTCGGCGACGAGAGCGATCCGGACAGCGTCTTCGCGCAGCAGGTCGCCTACTGGCGCGAGCAGTTGGCCGGCCTGCCCGACCTGGTGAGCTTCCCCACCGACCGGCCGCGCCCCGCGGTGGCCTCCTACGAGGGCGAGCACCTCACCTTCGACCTGGATCCCGCACTGCACCGGCGCCTGGTCGCCCTGGCCCGGCAGTCGAACACGACCGTCTTCATGGTCCTCCAGGCCGCGATGGCCGCGCTGCTCACCCGCCTCGGCGGCGGCCACGACATCCCCCTGGGCAGCGGTGTGGCCGGCCGCACCGACGAGGGCCTGGACGACCTCATCGGCTTCTTCGTCAACACCTTCGTGCTGCGCACGGACACCTCGGGTGACCCGAGCTTCGAGGAACTGCTCGGCCGGGTCCGCGAGACCAGCCT
This sequence comes from Streptomyces sp. NPDC030165, assembly GCF_055573595.1. Classification (NCBI taxonomy): domain Bacteria; kingdom Bacillati; phylum Actinomycetota; class Actinomycetes; order Kitasatosporales; family Streptomycetaceae; genus Streptomyces; species Streptomyces sp. NPDC030165. The sequence goes on from NZ_JBVIBD010000005.1 coordinate 128,627, forward strand.
CGCCGCGTACGAGCACCAGGACGTGCCGTTCGAGCACCTGGTGGAACGCCTGAACCCGCGGCGCTCCACCGCCTACCACCCCCTCTTCCAGGTCGCCCTGGTCCTCCAGAACGCACCGAGCGAGGACTTCCAGCTGCCGGGCCTCCAGGTGCAGGCCGAAGTGGTCAGCGCGGGCACCTCGCGCTTCGACATGCTCGTCTCCCTGACCGAGGGCCACGACGCGGCCCACGGCCCGACGGGCATCGAGACCGTCGTCGAGTACGCCACGGAACTCTTCGACCGCGCGACGGTCGAGGGCCTGCTGGCCCGGTGGGTGCGGGTGCTGGAGCAGGTGACGGCCGACCCGTCGCTGCGCATCGGGCGGCTGGAGCTGCTGTCCGGCACCGAGCGCGACCAGGTGGTGGCCGGCTGGAACGCGACGGCCGCCGAGGTGTCCGGCACGACCCTCGCCGGGTTCGTCGCCGGGCACGCCCGCCGGGACGCGGAGGCCACGGCGGTCGTGTGCGGCGCCGAGACGCTGTCGTACGGCGAGCTGGACGCGCGGGCGAACCGGCTGGCGCACTGGCTCATCGGCCGGGGCGTGGGTCCGGAGAAGCTGGTGGGCGTGGTGCTGCCGCGGTCGGTGGAGATGGTGGTCGCCGTCCTCGCCGTACTGAAGGCGGGCGGCGCGTACGTACCCGTCGACCCTGAATACCCGCAGGAACGACGCGAGTTCATCCTCGCCGATGCGGCGCCCGTTCTCGTCCTGGACGAAGCGGCGGTGCGGCAGGACCTGTCCGGGTTCCCGGACACTGACCCGGGTGTGGACGTTGCGCCGGAGCATCCCGCGTACGTGATCTACACATCTGGTTCGACCGGCCGCCCCAAGGGTGTCGTGGTCCCGCACGCGGGCACGGCCAGCTTGGCGTACGCGCAGGTCCAGCGGCTGGGGGTGTCGGCGGGCAGCCGGGTTCTTCAGTTCGCTTCGCCGAGCTTCGATGCGGCGTGGTGGGAGCTGGTGATGGCGTTCGGCTCGGGTGCCACGTTGGTGGTGCCCGAGGGCGGGCGGCTGGTCGGTGAGGCGTTGCAGGAGGTGCTGGCCGGGCAGCGGGTGACCCACCTGACGCTGCCGCCGTCCGTACTGGGCGCGGTCCCGGCAGGCGCCGAGACGGCCCTGCCCGCGCTCACGACGGTGGTGCTGGCGGGCGAGGCCGCGCCGCCGGAGCTGATCGCCCGCTGGGCCGTGGACGGCCGGGAGGTCGTGAACGCGTACGGTCCGACGGAGTCGACGGTCTGCGTCTCGATGAGTGACACGGCCGACGAGCTGGTCGCGCCGATCGGGCGCCCGGTCACCAACACCAAGGCGTATGTGCTGGATGCGGAGCTGCGGCCGGTTCCGGTGGGTGTGATGGGTGAGCTGTATGTGTCGGGTGCGGGGCTGGCGCGTGGTTATGCGGGCCGGGCCGGGCTGACGGCGGAGCGGTTCGTGGCCTCGCCGTTCGAGGCGGGTGTGCGGATGTACCGGACGGGTGACCTGGCGCGGTGGCGTGCCGATGGTCAGCTGGAGTACCTGGGCCGGGCCGATGAGCAGGTCAAGGTCCGCGGTTTCCGTATCGAGCCGGGTGAGATCGAGTCCGCGCTGACGGCCTCCGAGGGTGTGCGGCAGGCCGTCGTCATCGCGCGTGAGGACGCGCCGGGCGATCAGCGGCTGGCCGCGTACGTGGTGCCGGACCTCGACGCGGCGATGCGGGCCGGTACGGAGGCCGACCCGGACGCGCAGGTGGAGGAGTGGCGCGAGATTTATGACTCGGTGTACTCCGGGTCGGGTGGCAGCGAACCGGCGGGCTTCGGTGAGGACTTCTCCGGCTGGGACAGCTCCTATACGGGTGAGCCGATTCCGCTGAGCGAGATGCGCGCGTGGCGGGACGCGGTCGTGGAGCGGGTGCGGGGCTTCGGCGGCCGCCGGGTGCTGGAGATCGGTGTGGGTGCCGGTCTGCTGATGGCGCACCTGGCCGGTGGCGTGGAGGAGTACTGGGGTACGGATCTGTCGGCCGCCGTGATCGAGCGGTTGTCGGCGCAGGTGGCCGAGGCGGGCCTGAGCGATCGTGTACGGCTGCGCAGCCAGGCGGCCGACGACGTGGACGGGCTTCCGGCCGGTCACTTCGACACCGTCCTGATCAACTCGGTGATCCAGTACTTCCCCGACGGCGCTTACCTGGCGAAGGTCATCGACCAACTGCTCGCTCTCGTCGCTCCCGGTGGCCGGCTGGTGATCGGTGACGTGCGGCACGCCGGGTCGCTGCGGGCGCTGCACGCGGCGGTGCACGCCGGTCGTGGCGCCTCGGCGCGTGCGGTGGTCGATCGCGCGGTGCTGCTGGAGAAGGAGCTGGTCACGGCGCCGGAGTTCTTCGCGGAGCTGGCGGCGCGGGACGAGCGGGTGGGTGCGCTGGACATCCGGCTCAAGCCCGGCGCGTACCACAACGAGCTGACCCGGCACCGCTACGAGGTCGTGCTGCACAAGGCCCCCGAGCAGGTCCTCGACGTGTCTTCGGCACGTCAGCTGCCATGGACCGCGGAGCTGGATCTGACCGCGGTGCTGGCCGGCTTCGACGGCGCGCCGCTGCGTGTCACGGGCATTCCCAGCGCGCGGCTGGCCGCCGAGGCGGCCATGGAACGGGCGCTGGACGGCCTGGACGCCGAGGAGTTCGAGGGCGCGGCCGTGGACCCGGAGGATCTGGTCGCGCGGGGCCGGGAACACGGTCTCCGCACCGTCCCCACCTGGTCGTCGCGGTCGGTGGCCCTCTTCGACGCGATAGTCCTTCCGGAGAACACGGAGGACACCGTCCTGTCGGGCGTCTATGTGCCCGCCGCCACCGGCGGCCCCTGGACCAACACCCCGGTCGCCGCCCGAGGCATCGGCGCCGTCGTCAAGGCGGCCCGCGCCCGCCTCGCCGAGCGCCTGCCCGAGTACATGGTCCCGTCGGCAGTGATGGTCCTGGACCGGCTGCCCCTGACACCGAACGGCAAGGTGGACCGCAAGGCCCTGCCCGCCCCCGAGTACACCGCCACCGCCAGCGGCCGGAAGCCGCGTGACGAGCAGGAAGCCACCCTCTGTGCCCTGTTCGCCGAGGTGCTGGGCGTGGACCGGGTCGGCATCGACGACAGCTTCTTCGACCTCGGCGGGCACTCGCTGCTCGCCACCCGCCTGGTGAGCCGCATCCGCAGTGCGCTCGACATCGAGATTCCGATCAAGGACGTGTTCGGTGCGCCGACGGTGGCCGCGCTGGCCGGACGTCTGGCGGCGGCCGCGGGGCAGGCCCGTACGGCACTGGTGCGGATGCCGCGCCCCGAGCGGGTTCCGCTGTCGTTCGCGCAGCGCCGGCTGTGGTTCCTGCACAAGCTGGAGGGGCCGTCGGCGACGTACAACATGCCGCTGGTGCTGCGGCTGACGGGCGGTGTCGACGCGGATGTCCTGCGGGCGGCGCTGGGTGACGTGGTGGCGCGGCACGAGTCGCTGCGGACCGTCTTCCGGGAGGACCACGACGGCGAGCCGTACCAGCTGGTGCTGGACCCGGCCGCGGCGGACTTCGGCTGGGAGCGCCGTACGGTCACCGAGGCGGAACTGCCCGCGGCCCTGGAGGACGAGGCGCGGTACGGCTTCGACCTCGCGACCGAGGTTCCGCTCCGGGCCTGGCTGCACGACATCGACGCCGGCACCAGCGTCCTGCTGCTCCTGCTGCACCACATCGCGGGCGACGGCTGGTCCATGGGCCCGCTGGCCCGCGACGTGATGGCGGCATACGGGGCCCGCGTGCAGGGCGCGGCCCCGCAGTGGGCGGAGCTGCCGGTGCAGTACGCGGACTACACCCTGTGGCAGCGCCAACTCCTCGGCGACGAGGCCGACCCGGACAGCGTCTACGCGAAGCAGGTGGACTACTGGACCGGGCAGCTGGCGGACCTGCCCGACCAGGTGACGTTCCCCGCCGACCGTCCCCGCCCCGCCGTCACGTCGTACGAGGGCGGCCACCTGGCCTTCACCCTCGACGCCGGCCTGCACGGGCGGCTGGTGGAGCTGGCGCGGCGCTCGAACACGACGGTGTTCATGGTGCTCCAGGCCGGTATGGCGGCGCTGCTGACGCGGCTCGGCGCCGGTACGGACATTCCGCTGGGTTCGCCGGTCGCCGGGCGTATGGACGACGCGCTCGACGATCTGGTGGGCTTCTTCGTCAATACGCTCGTGCTGCGGACGGACACGTCCGGCGACCCGAGTTTCGAGGAACTGCTCGCCCGGGTACGGGAGACGAACCTGGCCGCGTACGCGCACCAGGACGTGCCGTTCGAGCACCTGGTGGAACTTCTCAACCCGCGGCGGTCGACCGCCCACCACCCGCTCTTCCAGGTCATCCTGGGCCTCCAGAGCGGTCAGGAAGCGGCCTTCGGGCTCCCCGGCCTCCAGGTCGACGTGGAGGGCGTCGACCTCAGCGTGGCCAGGGCCGACCTGGTCTTCAACGTGGCCGAGGGCTACGACCGGACCGGCGAGCCGACGGGTATCGAGGCGCTGGCCGAGTACGCCACGGCGCTGTACGACCGCGCCACCGTCGAAGGCTTCGCCGCGCGCTGGGTGCGGCTGCTGGAGCAGGCGGTCGCCGACCCGTCGCGGCCGATCGGCCGGGCGGAGCTGCTGACGGCGGCGGAACGCGCCCGGCTGCTCTCCGAGTGGAACGGCACCGACGCCGACGTGCCCGCGCGGACGCTGGCCGGGCTGTTCGAGGACGAGGTGCGGCGTGCCCCGCAGGCCCCGGCCGTGGTGTCCGGCGAACTGGCCCTGTCGTACGGCGAGCTGAACGCGCGGGCGAACCGCCTGGCGCACCGGCTCATCGCTCAGGGCGTGGGGCCGGAGAAGCTGGTGGGCGTGGTGCTGCCGCGCTCGGTGGGGATGGTGGTCGCCGTCCTCGGCATCCTCAAGGCCGGTGGCGCCTACGTGCCCGTCGACCCGGACTACCCGAGGGAGCGCCGGGAGTTCATCCTCCGGGACGCCGCTCCGGTGCTGGTGCTGGACGAGGCGGCGCTGCGCCAGGACCTCTCCGGTTTCCCGGACACCGACCCGGACGTGCCCGTCGCGCCGGAGCACCCGGCGTACGTGATCTACACCTCCGGCTCCACCGGCACCCCCAAGGGCGTCGTCGTCCCGCACACCGGCGTGGCGAGCCTGGCCCGCGCGCAGGGCCGGCCCATGGGGGTCGGTCCGGGCAGCCGGGTCCTGCAGTTCGCGTCGCCCAGTTTCGACGCCGCCTGGGCGGAGCTGGTGATGACGTTCTCCTCGGGCGCCGCACTCGTGGTGCCGGAGAGCGGCCGGCTGGTCGGTGCGGCCCTCACGAGCGTGCTGGCGGAGCACGGTGTGACGCATGTGACGCTGCCGCCGTCCGTGCTGGGCGCGCTGCCGCCCGGCACCGAGGCGCGCCTGCCCGCTCTGCGGACCGTGCTGGTGGCCGGGGAGACGGTGCCGCCCGGGCTGGTGGCGCGCTGGGCCGTGGACGGCCGCCAGGTCGTCAACGCGTACGGCCCGACGGAGTCGACGGTCTGTGTGTCGATGAGCGACCCGGCGGACGCCGCGGACGGCCCGGTCGCGCCGATCGGCCGGCCGGTGCCCAACACGCGTGCGTACGTGCTGGATGCCGGGCTGCGGCCGGTGCCGGTGGGTGTGGTCGGTGAGCTGTATGTGTCGGGTGCGGGGCTGGCGCGTGGTTATGCGGGCCGGGCCGGGCTGACGGCGGAGCGGTTCGTGGCCTCGCCGTTCGAGGCGGGCGTGCGGATGTACCGGACGGGTGACCTGGCGCGGTGGCGTGCCGATGGTCAGCTGGAGTACCTGGGCCGGGCCGATGAGCAGGTCAAGGTCCGCGGTTTCCGTATCGAGCCGGGCGAGATCGAGTCGCTGCTGACCGCCTCCCGGGCCGTCCGGCAGGCGGCGGTCGTCGTCCGCGAGGACACCCCTGGTGACCAGCGGCTCGTCGCGTACGTCGTACCCGAGGACGGCCATGACGCGCCGGCCCGCCCCGCCGGGCTCCTCGCGGGCCTCGCCGAGCGGCTGCCCGCCCACATGGTCCCGTCCGCCGTCGTCCTCCTGGACCGGCTGCCGCTGACACCGAACGGCAAGCTGGACCGCAAGGCCCTGCCCGCTCCCGACTACGCGGCCGGTGCCGAGGGCCGTGCACCGCGCACCCCGCAGGAAGAGGTCCTGTGCGGCCTGTTCGCCGAGGTGCTGGGCGTGGACCGGGTCGGCATCGACGACAGCTTCTTCGACCTCGGCGGGCACTCGCTGCTCGCCACGCGGCTGGTCAGCCGTATCCGCAGCGTCCTCGGCACGGAACTGCCGATCAAGGACGTGTTCGGCGCACCCACGGTCGCCGGGCTGGCCGCGCGGCTGGAGGCGGCCGGCGGGCAGGCCCGTACGGCGCTGGTGCGGACGGAGCGGCCGGAGCGCGTGCCGCTGTCGTTCGCGCAGCGCCGCCTGTGGTTCCTGCACAAGCTGGAGGGCCCGTCCGCCACGTACAACATCCCGCTGGCCCTGCGGCTCGCGGGCGGGGTGGACAAGGAGGCGCTGCACGCGGCCCTGGCGGACGTGATCGGGCGGCACGAGTCGCTGCGTACGGTCTTCCCGGAGACCGACGGCGAGCCGTACCAGCGGGTACTGGGCCCGGCCGAGGCGGACTTCGGCTGGGAGCGGCGCACGGTCACGGAGGACGAGCTGCCCGCCGCCCTCGACGAGGCGGCCCGGCACACCTTCGAGCTGGCCACCGACGTACCCGTACGGGCCTGGCTCTTCGAGACCGGCCCGCAGGACTGCGTGCTGCTGCTCCTGCTGCACCACATCGCGGGTGACGGCTGGTCCATGGGCCCGCTGGCGCGCGACGTGGTCGCCGCGTACACCGCCCGCGGCCGGGGTGAGGCCCCGCAGTGGGCCGAGCTGCCCGTGCAGTACGCGGACTACTCCCTGTGGCAGCGCGAGCTGCTGGGCGACGAGTCGGACGCGGCCAGCGTCTACGCGCAGCAGATCGACTACTGGCGCGGGCAGCTGGCGGGCCTGCCGGAGCAGGTGACGTTCCCGGCCGACCGGCCGCGTCCGGCCGTCGCCTCCTACGAGGGCGCGTCGCTCGTCTTCGAGCTGGACGCGGAGCTGCACGGGCGGCTGGTGGAGCTGGCGCGGCGCTCGAACACGACGGTGTTCATGGTGCTCCAGGCCGGCATGGCGGCGCTGCTGACGCGGCTCGGCGCCGGTACGGACATCCCGCTGGGTTCGCCGGTCGCGGGCCGGATGGACGACGCCCTCGACGAGCTGGTGGGCTTCTTCGTCAACACGCTGGTGCTGCGGACGGACACCTCCGGCGACCCCGGCTTCGCGGAGCTGCTGGGCCGCGTCCGGGAAACGAACCTGGCCGCCTACGCCCACCAGGACGTGCCCTTCGAGCACCTGGTGGAACTCCTCAACCCGGAGCGCTCCACCGCCCACCACCCGCTCTTCCAGGTGATCCTCGGCCTCCAGAACGCCGAGGAGGCCGGCTTCGCGCTGCCGGGCATCGAGGTGGACATCGAGGGCGTCGACCTCAGCATCTCCAAGGCCGACCTCGAACTGAACGTCGTGGAGCGGCACGGCACGGACGGCGCGCCGCAGGGTGTCGTCTCCGCCGTGCAGTACTCCACCGAGCTGTTCGACCGGTCCACGGTCGAGGGCCTGCTGGGCCGGTGGGCGCGGCTGCTGGAGCAGGTGACGGCCGACCCGTCGCTGCGCATCGGCCAGGTCGAACTGCTGACCGGCGCCGAGTACGGCCAGGTCGTGTCCGAGTGGAACCGGACGGCCGCCGAGGTGCCGGCCACCACGCTCGCCGCGCTGTTCGGCGACCATGCGCGGCGGGACGCGGAGGCCGTGGCGGTCGTGTGCGGTGCCGAGACGCTGTCGTACGGGGAACTGGACGCGCGGGCGAACCGGCTGGCGCACTGGCTCATCGGTCGGGGCGTGGGTCCGGAGAAGCTGGTGGGCGTGGTGCTGCCACGGTCGGTGGAGATGGTGGTCGCCGTCCTCGCCGTACTGAAGGCGGGCGGCGCGTACGTACCCGTCGACCCTGAATACCCGCAGGAACGACGCGAGTTCATCCTCGCCGATGCGGCGCCCGTTCTCGTCCTGGACGAAGCGGCGGTGCGGCAGGACCTGTCCGGCTTCCCGGACACCGACCCGGGTGTGCGTGTCGCGTCGGAGCATCCCGCGTACGTGATCTACACCTCTGGTTCGACGGGCCGCCCCAAGGGTGTCGTGGTCTCCCACCGGGGTGTTGCGAGCCTGGCGTACGCGCAGGTCCAGCGGCTGGGGGTGTCGGCGGGCAGCCGGGTTCTTCAGTTCGCTTCGCCGAGCTTCGATGCGGCGTGGTGGGAGCTGGTGATGGCGTTCGGCTCGGGTGCCGCGCTGGTGGTGCCCGAGGGCGGGCGGCTGGTCGGTGAGGCGTTGCAGGAGGTGCTGGCCGGGCAGCGGGTGACCCACCTGACGCTGCCGCCGTCCGTACTGGGCGCGGTCCCGGCAGGCGCCGAGACGGCCCTGCCCGCGCTCACGACGGTGGTGCTGGCGGGCGAGGCCGCGCCGCCGGAGCTGATCGCCCGCTGGGCCGTGGACGGCCGGGAGGTCGTCAACGCGTACGGTCCGACGGAGTCGACGGTCTGCGTCTCGATGAGCGGGACCACCGACGCCACGGCCGCGCCGATCGGGCACCCGATCGCCAACACCTGTACGTACGTGCTGGACGCCGGGCTGCGGCCGGTGCCGGTGGGCGTGACCGGCGAACTGTACGCGGCGGGCGCGGGCCTGGCGCGTGGTTACGCGGGCCGCCCCGGGCTGACGGCGGAGCGGTTCGTCGCTTCGCCGTTCGCGCCGGGGGAACGGATGTACCGCACCGGCGACCTGGCGCGCTGGCGTGCAGATGGCCAGCTGGAATACCTGGGCCGGGCCGACGAGCAGGTCAAGCTGCGCGGCTTCCGCATCGAGCCGGGTGAGATCGAAGCGGTGCTGACCGGCTTCGGCGGAGTACGCCAGGCCGTCGTCATCGTGCGCGAGGACACCCCCGGTGACCAGCGGCTCGTCGCCTACGTCGTGCCGGACGGCACGGCTGCGCCCGAGCCCGCCGCCCTCACCGCCCACCTGGCGGAACGGCTGCCGGAGTACCTGGTCCCGGCCGCCGTACTGGTGCTGGACCGGCTCCCGCTGACCCCCAACGACAAGCTCGACCGCAGGGCCCTGCCCGTACCGGACTACGCGGCCGGTGCCGCGGCCGACGACGGGCGCACCCCGCGCACCCCGCAGGAAGAGACGCTGTGCCGGCTGTTCCGCGAAGTGCTGGACGTGGACCGGGTCGGCCTGGACGACAGCTTCTTCGACCTCGGCGGGCACTCGCTGCTCGCCACCCGGCTCGTCAGCCGGGTACGCGCCGAACTCGGCGTGGAACTGCCCTTCCGGGTGCTGTTCGAGGCACCGACGGTGGCCGGCCTGGTCGAACAGCTCGGCCTCGGCGGCCCGGCCCGCACCTCGCTCGCCCCCATGCCGCGCCCGGACCTGATCCCGCTGTCCTTCGCGCAGCGCCGCCTGTGGTTCCTGCACCAGATGCAGGGCCCGTCGGCGACGTACAACATGCCGCTGCCACTGCGCCTGAAGGGCACCGTGGACCATGAGGCGCTGCGGGTCGCGCTGCACGACGCGGTCGGCCGGCACGACGCGCTGCGCACCGTCTTCCGCGTCACCGACGGCGAGCCGCACCAGGTGGTGCTGGACGCCGCCGACGCGGACTTCGGCTGGGAGCGGCGCACGGTCACCGAGGCGGAGCTGCCCGCCGCCCTCGACACGGCGGCCCGGTACACCTTCGACCTGACCGCCGAACTGCCCTTCCGCGCCGGGCTGTTCGAGCTGGGGCCGGACGACTGCGTCCTGCTGCTGCTCCTGCACCACATCACCGGTGACGGCTGGTCCATGGGGCCGCTCGCCCGCGACGTGGTGACGGCGTACGAGGCGCGCAAGCGCGGTACGGCGCCGCGCTGGGAGCCGCTGCCGGTGCAGTACATCGACTACACGCTGTGGCAGCGCGAACTGCTCGGCGACGAGGACGACCCGGAGAGCATGTACGGACAGCAAGTGGCCTACTGGCGCGAGGCGCTGGCCGGCCTGCCCGATCAGATCAGCCTGCCCGCCGACCGCCCCCGCCCCGCTGTCGCCTCGTACGCGGGTGCCTCGGTACCCTTCGAACTGGACGCGGCGACGCACGCGCGGCTGGCGGAGCTGGCCCGCGACGCGGGCGGCACGGTCTTCATGGCCCTCCAGGCGGCCCTGGCCGCACTGCTGACGCGGCTCGGCGCGGGGACGGACATCCCGGTGGGGTCGCCGGTCGCGGGCCGGATGGACGACGCGCTCAACGACCTGGTGGGCTTCTTCGTCAACACGCTCGTCCTGCGGACGGACACCTCCGGCGACCCCGGCTTCGCGGAACTGCTCGAACGCGTCCGGGACACCAACCTGGCCGCCTACGCCCACCAGGACGTGCCCTTCGACCACCTCGTGGAACTGCTGAACCCGCGGCGCTCCACCTCCCACCACCCGCTCTTCCAGGTGATGCTGGTCCTCCAGGACGACCCGTCCGGCGGATTCACCCTGCCCGGACTGGACGTCAGCGGCGAGGCGGTGGACATCGAGACCGCCAAGGTGGACCTGTCCGTGAACGTGCTGGAGCGGCACGGCGCCGACGGCACGCCGGCCGGTATCGCGGGCACGGTGAAGTACGCGACCGACCTGTTCGACCGGTCCACGGTCGAAGGACTGCTGACACGCTTCCGGCGGCTGCTGGAGCAGATGACGGCCGACCCGGCGCTGCCGCTCGGCCGGGTCCGGCTGCTCGACGAGCAGGAACGCGGACAGATGCTCGCCGCCTGGAACGACACGGCGGTGGAAGTGCCCGAGTTCACCCTCCCCGAGCAGTTCGAGATCCAGGTACGGCGCGCCCCGGACGCGGTCGCCGTGGTGTGCGGCACGCAGACCGTGACGTACGGGGAGCTGAACGCGCGGGCGAACCGGCTGGCGCACTGGCTCATCGAGCAGGGCGTGGCGCCGGAGCAGCGGGTGGCGGTGGTGCTGCCGCGCTCCGTCGGCCTGGTGGTGGCGCTGCTGGCCGTACTGAAGGCGGGCGGTGCGTACGTGCCCGTCGACCCCGAATACCCGCGGGAGCGGCGGGCCTTCGTGCTCGCCGACGCGGCGCCGCTGCTCGTCCTGGACGAGGCGGCGACGGACCGCGACCTGTCCGGCTACTCGGACGACGATCCCGAGACCGACGTCGGGATGGAACACCCCGCGTACGTCATCTACACCTCCGGCTCCACCGGCACCCCCAAGGGCGTGGTGACCGAGCACCGCGCCGTCGTCAACTACCTCAACTGGGCCGCCCACCACTACCCGGCGGCCCGCGGCGCCACCCTCGTCCCCACCTCGATCGCCTTCGACCTGACCGTCACCGGCCTCTACACGACGCTCACCGTCGGCGGCCGGGTCTACCTGGGCAGCCTGGACGACGTGGCCGGGCAGGACAACGCGGTGCCGGTGGCCCTGCTGAAGGCCACCCCGTCGCACCTGCCGCTCCTCGGCGACCTGCCCAAGCGCTGGTCACCCGGCGAGATGCTGATCCTCGGCGGCGAGGCGCTGACCGCCGCGGCCCTCCAGCAGTGGCGCGCCGGCCACCGCCGGGTCACCGTCGTCAACGCCTACGGGCCGACCGAGACGACCGTCAACTGCACCGAGTTCCGCATCGGCCCCAAGCAGAAGCTGCCCGCCGGGCCGGTGCCGATCGGCCGCCCCTTCTGGAACATGCGGGCCTACGTCCTCGACGAACACCTGGAGCCGGTGCCGACCGGCACCGCGGGCGAGCTGTACGTCGCGGGCGCCCAGCTGGCCCGCGGCTACCTCGGCCGCCCGGGGCTGACCGCCGAACGCTTCGTGGCCTGCCCGTTCGAGCCGGGCGTACGGATGTACCGCACCGGCGACCTGGCGCGCTGGCGGCCGGACGGCCAGCTGGAGTACGCGGGCCGGGCCGACGAGCAGATCAAGATCCGCGGCTTCCGCATCGAACCCGGCGAGGTCGCCTCGACGCTGCTGGACCACCCGGACGTCCGGCAGGCCGTCGTCGTGGCCCGCGACGGCGGACAGGGCGACACCCGGCTCGTCGGATACGTCGTACCCGAGAACCGCGCGGACGGGCCCGCCGCCGTGGACACCGCCGCGCTGCGCGCGCACGCCGCCGGGCGGCTGCCCGAGTACATGGTCCCGGCCGCGGTGGTGGTCCTCGACGCCGTACCGCTGACGCCCAACGGCAAGCTCGACCACCGCGCCCTGCCCGCGCCGGACTTCGGTGCCCTGAGTGCCGGGCGCGCACCGCGCACGCCGCGCGAGGAGATGCTGTGCGGCCTGTACGCCGACGTGCTCGGCGTCGAGCGGGTCTCCATCGACGACAGCTTCTTCGACCTGGGCGGCCACTCCCTGCTCGCCACCCGGCTGGTCGGCCGCGTCCGCGCCGTCCTCGGTGTCGAGCTGCCGCTCGGCGCGGTCTTCGAGGCCCCGACGGTCGCCGGGCTGGCCGCCCGGCTGGACGCGGCCGGGGGACAGGTGCGGACGGCCCTCGTGCCGATGCCCCGCCCGCAGGCCGTACCGCTGTCCTTCGCCCAGCGCCGCCTGTGGTTCCTGCACCAGCTGGAGGGCCCGTCCGCGGCCTACAACTGGCCGCTCGCGCTCCGCCTCACCGGGACCGTGGACCGGCAGGCACTGCGCGAGGCGCTGAACGACCTGGTCGCCCGGCACGAGTCGCTGCGCACCGTCTTCCCGGACGTGGACGGCGAACCGCGGCAGGTGGTGCTCGCCCCGGCCGACGCGGTCCTGGACCTGCGGGTCGAGCAGGTGACGGCGGAGCGGCTGCACCGGGCCGTGCAGGAGGCGGCCGGCCACCGCTTCGGGCTGGACAGCGAACCGCCCGTCCGCGCCTGGCTGTTCGAGCGGCCGGACGGCGGCGCGCCGGTCCTCGTCCTGGTGATGCACCACATCATCGGTGACGGCGCTTCCCGCGCCCCGCTGATGCGCGACCTCAGGACCGCCTACGAGGCCCGCCTCGCGGGCGCGGCCCCCGGCTGGAGCCCACTGCCCGTCCAGTACGCGGACTACGCGATCTGGCAGCAGGAACTCCTCGGCCGGGCCGACGAGCCCGACAGCCTGGCCGCACGCCAGCTCGCCTACTGGAAGGACGCGCTCGACGGCATCCCCGCCCAGCTCGAACTGCCCACCGACCGGCCGCGGCCCGCCGTCGCGGACTACCGCGGCGACCTGCTGCCCTTCACCCTGGACGCGGAACTCCACGCCGGGCTCCGCAAGCTCGCGGCGGACACCCACACCACCCTGTTCATGGTGCTCCAGACCGGCTTCGCCGCGCTGCTGTCCCGGCTCGGCGCCGGCCACGACATCCCGGTGGGCGTTCCGATCGCGGGTCGTACCGACGAGGCGCTGACCGACTTGGTGGGCTTCTTCGTCAACACGCTGGTGCTGCGGACGGACACCTCGGGCGACCCCCGGTTCGACGACCTCCTCGGCCGCGCCCGGGACCGCTCCCTGGCCGCCTACGCGCACCAGGACCTGCCGTTCGAGTACCTGGTCGAGGCGGTCAACCCGGTGCGGTCGCTGTCCGGCAACGCGCTGTTCCAGGTCATGTTCGCGCTCCAGAACGTGGACGCGCCGACTCTGACCATGGCCGGCGCCGAGGCCGAGCCGTACCCGCTGGACAGCGAGAACTCCAAGTTCGACCTGTTCCTGAGCATGGGCGAGGCGCTGACGGAGACGGGCGCCCCGGACGGCATCAGCGCCACGCTGGAGTACGCCACCGAGCTGTTCGACCGGAGCACGGCCGAGAAGATCGCCGCCTGGTACACCGGATTCCTGCGCGCGGTGGTGCGCGACCCGGCCGTACGCCTCGCCGACGCCCGGCTGCTCTCCGACGAGGAGCACACCGAACTCCTGCGGACCCGCAACACGACCGCGGGCCGCACGCCCGCCGGGCTGCCGCACGAACGCTTCGAGCAGCAGGCGGCCCGCACCCCCGGCGCCCTCGCCGTGCGCGCGGGCGACCAGGAGACGGACTACGCGGAGCTCAACCGCCGCGCCAACCGGCTCGCCCGCCTGCTCCTGGACAGCGGCATCGGCCGGGACCGCGTGGTGGCGCTGGCGCTGCCCCGCACGGCAGACCTCGTCGTCGCGCTGCTCGCCGTCATGAAGACCGGCGCGGCCTACCTGCCGCTCGACCCGGCCAACCCGGCCGACCGGCTCGCGTACGTCCTGCAGGACGCGCGGCCCGCCGCCGTGATCACCACCACGGACCTGCACGGCGCCCTGCCGGAACCGCTGCCCGGGCAGTGCGTCCGGCTCGGCGACCCGGAGACCGAGGAGCGGCTCGGCGCCCGCCGGGACGACGACGTGAACGACGCCGAACGCGGCACACCGGTCCATCCGGCGGACGCCGCCTACGTCATCTACACCTCCGGCTCCACCGGCCGGCCGAAGGGCGTGGTGATCTCCTACGCGAGCATCGCGCACTTCCTGGACGCGCTCCTGACCCGCGTACCGATGACACCGGACGACCGCATGGTGGCCGCCACCACGATCACCTTCGACATCGCCGCCGTGGAGATCCACGCCCCGCTGCTGTCCGGCGCGAGCGTGGTGCTCGCACCGTCGGAGACGGCCAAGGACCCGCTCGCCCTGCGGCGCCTGGTCGCGGACAGCGGCGCGACCCTCTTCCAGGCCACCCCGTCGGTCTACCGGTCGATGCTGGGCGGCTCCGGTGACGGACCGGACGACGACACGGGCGACCTCTCGGGCGTACGGCTGCTGGTCGGCGGTGAGGCGCTGCCCGCCGCCCTGGCCGAGCGGCTGCACGCCCGGGGCGGCGGCGCCGTCAACCTCTACGGGCCGACGGAGGCCACCGTCTGGGTCACGACCAGCGAGGTCACCGGCCCGGAACGGCCGCCGATGATCGGCACGCCGCTGCCCGGCGTCCAGGTGTACGTCCTGGACGAGAAGCTGCGGCCGGTACCGGACGGAGTCGTCGGCGAGCTGTACGTGGCCGGGCCCTTCCTGGCCCGCGGCTACCTCGACCGCCGCGGCCTGACCGCCGAACGCTTCGTCGCCGGCCCGTACGGCGCCCCCGGAGAGCGGATGTACCGCACCGGCGACCTCGTCAAGTGGCGCGGCGAGCACGGCCTGGAGTTCGTGGGCCGCGCCGACGACCAGGTCAAGGTCCGCGGCTTCCGCATCGAGCTGGGCGAGATCGAGGCCGCCCTCATCCGCCAGGACGGCATCGCCGCCGCCACCGTGCAGGTCCGCGAGGACCACGGCACGCCGCGGCTGGTCGGCTACGTCGTCCCCGACCAGCAGGCCACGGCGGACGGCGAGGACGGCCGCCGGGTGGCCTCCTGGCAGGAGGTGTACGAGGAGGTCTACCGCGGCCAGGCCGGCAGCGGCGGGTTCTGGGAGGACTTCGGCATCTGGACGAGCAGCTACGACGGCTCGCCCCTGCCGCTCACCGAGATGCACCGGTGGCGCGCCGCCGCGGTCGAGTCCATCCGGCGCCTGGCACCCCGCAACGTCCTCGAACTCGGCGTCGGCAACGGCCTGATCCTCTCCCAGGTCGCCCCGCACTGCGCGGCCTACTGGGGCACCGACTTCTCCGCCGCGGCGGTCGCGACCCTGCGGGAGCGGGTGGCGGAACGCGACGACCTGCGCGACCACGTCGAACTGCGGGCCCAGCCCGCGGACGACCTGACCGGGCTGCCCGAGGGCTTCTTCGACACCGTCGTCGTCAACTCCGTCGCCCAGTACTTCCCCGACGCCCGCTACCTGACCGACGTCATCACCAAGGCCCTGTCCCTGCTCGTGCCGGGCGGCTCGCTCTTCCTCGGCGACATCCGCAACCTGCGCCTGCTGCGCACCCTCCAGGCCGGAGTCGCCGCGCAGGCCCTCGGCGCCGACGCCGGCCCGGCCGCCCTGCGGGCCCAGGTCGACCAGCGCACCGCGGCCGAGGAGGAACTGCTCCTCGCGCCCGACTTCTTCACCACGCTGGCCGCCGCCCTCCCGGACGCCGGCGGCGCCGACATCCGCCTCAAGCGCGGCACCTTCGACAACGAACTGTCCCGCTACCGCTACGACGTGGTCATCACCCGGACCCCGGCCGCCCCCGCCCCGGTGGACGCACTGCCCGTCGTCACCTGGCAGCAGGCGGGCGCGGACCTCGACGGGCTGGCCGGGCCGCTCCGCGAGAACCCCGGCGGCCTGCGCCTGACGGACGTCCCCAACGCGCGGCTGGCGGCCGACGCGGCCGTACTGCGCCGCGTCGACGGCGGCACCGGGCCGGGCACCGGAACCGACCCGGAGACCCTGCACCAGTACGTCGAACAGCTCGGCTTCCACGCCGTCGCGACATGGGCGCAGTCCGGGCGCGACGACCGCTTCGACGCCGTCGTCCTGCCCGGCCCCGACGCGCCCGGCGCACTCGTCGCGGCCTACCGCGGCACACCCGGCGACCGGGCACCGGCGGAGTACGCCAACACCCCGGCCCGCCCGGACCGGACCGCCGAACTCAGCCGTGACCTGCGGGCGAAGCTGAGCCGGTGGCTGCCGGAGTACATGGTCCCGTCCGCGTTCGTCGTCCTGGACCGGTTGCCGCTCTCCCCGATCGGCAAACTGGACCGCACGGCCCTGCCCGCACCCGACTACGGGCTGCTCAGCGCAGGCCGGGCGCCCCGCACCCCCCGCGAGGAAGCCCTGTGCGGGCTGTTCGCCGAGGTGCTGGGGCTGGAACGGGTCGGCATCGACGACAGCTTCTTCGAGCTGGGCGGCCACTCGCTGCTCGCGACGCGGCTGGTCAGCCGCATCCGCAGGACGCTGGGCGCCGAGGTGCCGATCGCCGCGGTGTTCGAGGCGCCGACCGTGGCCGGGCTCGCCGACCGGCTGGACGCGGGCGGACGGGCCCGTACGGCGCCGGTGGCCGGACCGCGCCCGGACGCCGTACCGCTGTCGTTCGCCCAGCGCCGCCTGTGGTTCCTGCACAAGCTGGAGGGGCCGTCGGCGACGTACAACATGCCGGTGGCGCTGCGGCTGAAGGGCACGGTCGACCAGGACGCGCTGCGCGGCGCCCTGCACGACGTGATCGCCCGGCACGAGTCGCTGCGCACCGTCTTCCCCGAGGCCGACGGCGAGCCGCGGCAGGCGGTCCTGGAGGCCGCGGCGGTGGACTTCGGCTGGCGGGTACGCGCCGTCACGGCGACGGAACTGCCGGGCGTACTGCGGGACGCGGCGGCCCACCCGTTCGACCTGGCCGCCGAAGCGCCGGTCCGCGCCGAGCTGTTCGAGGAGGCCGGAGCCGACGGCGGACCCAGCCACGTCCTGCTGATCCTGCTGCACCACATCGCGGGCGACGCCTGGTCGGCGGGCCGCCTGATCCGCGACCTGGCCGCCGCCTACACCGCGCGGTGCGAGGGCGGCACGCCCCGCTGGCCCGCGCTGCCGGTGCAGTACATCGACTACGCGCTGTGGCAGCGGGAGGTGCTCGGCGACGAGGACGACCCGGACAGCGCCATCTCCCGGCAGATCGCCTACTGGCAGAAGCTCCTGGACGGCGCGCCCGAGGAACTGGCCCTGCCCGCCGACCGGCCGCGCCCGGCCGAACCGAGCTACGAGGGCGGCGCCGTCACCTTCGAACTGCCGGTCCGCACCCACCGCGGCCTGGCGTCGCTGGCCACCGCCTCCGGCGCGAGCCCCGCGATGGTCATCCAGGCGGCCGTCGCGGCGCTGCTGGCCAAGCACGGCGCCGGTACGGACATCGTGCTCGGCACCCCCGTCGCCGGACGGACCGACGAGGCGCTGGACGACCTGGTCGGCTTCTTCGTCAACACCCTGGTGCTCCGCGCCGACCTGTCCGGCGACCCGTCGTTCGGCGAGCTGATCGACCGGGTGCGGCAGGCCGGGCTGGAGGCGTACGCGCACCAGGACCTGCCGTTCGAGCGACTGGTGGAGATCATCAACCCGTACCGTTCGACGGCCCGGCACCCGCTCTTCCAGGTCATGGTCGACTTCGGGGTGCAGGGCGCCGACGGGCCGGGACTGCCCGGACTGGACGTCGAAGCGGTCGAACTGGAAGCCGGGGCGGCCAAGTTCGACCTGGACTTCACCTTCAACGAGCGCGTCGCGGACGACGGCACGCCCGGCGGCGTCGTGGGCACCCTGCGCTACGCCACCGAGCTGTTCGACCGTACGACGGCCACCGCCCTCGCGGAGCGGCTGGTGGACCTGGTCGCCACGGTGGTGGCCGACCCGCGCCGGAAGGTGTCCCGGCTCGACGTACGCACCGCCGGCGAGCGCCGTCTCATGGCGGAGCAGGCGGCCCGGCGCCCGGCGACCGCCGCCGTACCGGACACCGTCGTCCGCCTGTTCGAGCGGCAGGCGGCGGTCACGCCCGGTGCGCCCGCCGTGACCGCCGACGACGGCACGCTGACGTACGGGCAGCTCAACGGCCGCGCCAACCGGATCGCCCGGCGGCTGGCCGGACTCGGCGCCGGCCCCGGGCAGGTGGTGGCACTGGCAGCGCCGCCGTCCGCGCGGGCGGTCGTCGCGCTGCTGGCCGTCCTCAAGGCGGGCGCGGCGTACGTGGCGCTCGACGGCCCGGGCGATCCCGAGGCCCACCGGGACGCGCTCGACGCTGCCGGTGCGCTGCTGGTCGTCGCCGGGGCGGGCTTCGACACCGCGGTCGCGGGCGGCCGGACCATCGTCCGGCTGGACGCGGTGTACGAGGAGGTCGCGGCCGAGACCGACCTCATCGGCGCCGCCGATCTCACCGCCGCCGATCTCACCGACGCCGAGCGGACGACGCCGCTGCTGCCGGAGCACCCGGCGCGCGCCGCGCACCGCCCCGGCCACCTTCCCGTACCGCATGCGGCGCTCACCGAACTGTTCGCCCACCACCAGCAGCACCTGTTCGCCGACGCCGTAAGCGCGGCGGAGCAGGAGCGGCTGCGCATCGCCCTGACGGTGCCGCTCTCCGCACCAGGCGCCTGGGACGCCCTGACGGGCCTGCTCGCCGGGCACGAGCTGCACCTGCGGGGTGGCGTGCACCCGCGCGAGGACCGGGGCCTGCCGACCCCGGAGGACACCGCCGGGCAGCTCCGCGCGGCCGGCGTCCACCTGGTCGCCACCACCCCGCGGCAGACCGAACAGCTGCTGGACGCGGGCCTCTGCACGCCGGACGGTGGCCGTCCCGCACCCGTCGGACTGGTGCTGTCCGGCGAGCCCGCCGGAACGGCGCTGTGGCACCGGCTGCGGGAACTGCCCGCGACGCGGGCGTACGCCGTGCACCGCCCCTCCGGGTGCGCCGCGGCGACGCTGCCGGGCCGGGTGGCGGACTCGGCCGAGCCCACCCTCGGCACCCCGGCGGCCGGCACCGGGGTGTACGTCCTGGACGCCGGGCTGCGGCCGGTGCCGCCGGGCGTGACGGGCGAGCTGTACGTGCACGTCCCGCAGCGGCACGCGGCGTACGCGAG
The DNA here is from genome assembly GCF_055573595.1 of Streptomyces sp. NPDC030165. Taxonomy (NCBI): domain Bacteria; kingdom Bacillati; phylum Actinomycetota; class Actinomycetes; order Kitasatosporales; family Streptomycetaceae; genus Streptomyces; species Streptomyces sp. NPDC030165. The sequence continues at coordinate 148,247 of NZ_JBVIBD010000005.1, forward strand.
CGCGGCCGTCCTGACCGCCGAGCGGCTGGTGCCCGACCCGTTCCGGCCGGGCGCCTGGATGTACCGCACGGGCGAGCTGGTGCGCCGCCGCGCCGGCGCGGACGGACCGGCCCTGGAATCCGTCGCGCAGGCGGGGGAGCACGTCGTCCTGCGCGGCCTGCGGATCGAACCGCGCGCCGTCGAGACGGCGTTGACGTCGCACCCGGCCGTCGTCGCGGCCGCGGTGGCGGTCCGCGAGGACGGTGACGGGGCGGAGACCCTGACGGCGTACGCGGTGCCCGCGCGCGCCGCCGGCGCACCCGGACCCGACGCGCTCCGCGCCTACCTCGGGGAGCGGCTGTCGGAACACCTCGTCCCGGCCGCCGTGGTCCTGCTCGACCGGCTGCCGCTGACCGGCCACGGCACCCTCGACCGGGCGGCGCTGCCGCTGCCGCAGGAGGAGCCGGACGGTCCCGGAAGGCCGCCGCGCACGCCCAGGGAAGAGCTGCTGTGCGGCCTGTTCGCGGAAATCCTCCATGTCCCGCACGTGAACGTGGACGACAATTTCTTCGAACTCGGCGGGCACTCCCTCTCGGCGGTCCGGCTGCTCGTGCGGATCCATGCCGTACTGGGCGTGGAATTCCCGGTGAAGGCCATTCTGGAAACCCCCACGGTGGCCGGACTGGCCCGGCGCCTGGACGCCGGCACCGAGGACGGCGCGCTGGATGTCCTGCTGCCGCTGCGTGCGCACGGCAGCAAACCGCCGGTCTTCTGCATCCACGCCGGAAGCGGACTCGGCTGGTCGTATTCGGGACTGCTCCGGCACCTCGACCCGGACGTTCCCGTGTACGCCGTACAAGCGGCCGGTCTCGACGGTTCGGGAAACCTCCCGGATTCCGTCGAGGAAATGGCGGCGCACTACGTCGACCGTATTCTTCAGACGCAGCCGGACGGGCCGTACCACCTTCTCGGCTGGTCGTTCGGTGGAATCGTCGCGCACCGGATGGCGGACCAGCTGGAGAAGCGCGGCAAGCGCGTCGGCCTGCTCACCCTGCTCGACTGCCACCCGGCGAGCACGGTCACCCGGGAGGAGGTGGAGGAGTCCCTGACGAAGGTCAGGACGGCCGACGTGTACCGCGCCATGCTGGGCCTTTTCGACATTGAACTCGACGACGAGGAAGCCGCGCGGCTCACCCACGAAAGCACCGTTGACCTGCTCCGCACGAAGAACACCGCACTGGCCGGCCTCTCGGAGACCGAGGTCCGGGCGATGACCGAGGTCACGATCAACAACGCGCGCATCGGACTGGACGTGGTGCACCACCCCGTCTCCGCACCCGCGCTGATCCTGGCCGCCTCCGAAGAGACCGGACACCAGCTCCTGCCGGGCATGTGGGACCCGTATTTCGAAGGGGACGTCGAATTCCGGGAGATTCCCTGCACGCACACCCACATGATGAATCCCGGGCCGCTGGAGATCATCGGCGCCGCCGTCTCCGAGAAGCTGCGCACCGCCTTCCGGGAAGGGACGGCCGACTGACCTGACAACGGCGCACCGCCGTACCACCAGGACGCCGCAAGGGCCCGGACGTCCGCACCGCGCCGACCGTTCCCGCGGATTTCGGCGCGGCGCGGACGCGATTGTCCGCGCCCGCGGAAAATCCGCCTGCCCGACCGCCGGGCGGCGTACGGGATTTGACCGGACGCGGAGATCCATGACCTTGACGCCGCCCCGGACGGCTGGTTGACTCAAGTGAGATCCAGGCAGGCATCGGCCGGCCGGATCGGATACAGACGGTGTGCATGTCTACGGGGGATTGCGATATGGCACGAGTCATGCGGAGAGGGCCGCGACCACCGGCCTCCGCGCAGCGGAAATCACGTACGGCGCCGCGTTCGTCGAACCGTCCCGGGTGAGCCCGGCCGGGCGCCCGCGTGCGTCCGCCCGAGGGCGCTGACCCGACGCTTCCTTTCCGCGAGCCCACCCGGTGCCTCGCGTGTTTCCCACCGCCGTACGGCTGTTCAGCATCCGTACCTGAACGCATGAACCGGTGTCCCGTGGCGCGCTGCCCGGCCGTCCGGACACCCGACCCTGCACGGACCACCGGGCGGCGGGCCGTCCGGCCGTGCCGTCCGCGTGCGGGTCCCCGCCCCGCAGACCACCGATCGACCCTGCCCTCCGCCGGCCGTGCCGCCGTGCCCGACCGCCGAACGCACTTGAACCGCCAGGAAAGCGAGCGAGAAGTTGGACGCCACGCCATCGTCGACACCGGAACCGACCGCCCCCGGAGCGGCCGGCGGGCCGGCCGGGTCGCGCGAGGAGACGCTGTGCGCGCTCTTCGCCGAGGTGCTGGGCGTGCCGCAGGTCGGCCCGCACGACGACTTCTTCGTGCTCGGCGGCCACTCGCTGTCCGCGATCCGGCTGCTGGTCCGCATCCGCGGTGTACTGGGCGCCGAACCCCCGATCAAGGACGTGTTCGAGCACCCGACGCCCGCCGCGCTGGCCCGGCGCCTCGGCGCGGAGGCCGGCGAGGGTGACCAGCGGGCCGCACTGACCCCGATGGCACGCCCCGAGCGGCTGCCCCTGTCGTTCGCGCAGCGCCGGCTGTGGTTCCTGCACAAGCTGGAGGGGCCGTCGGCGACGTACAACATGCCGCTGACGCTGCGGCTGAAGGGCAAGGTCGACGCGGAGGCGCTGCGTGCGGCGCTGCGGGACGTGACGGCCCGGCACGAGACGCTGCGTACGGTCTTCCCCGAGGTGGACGGCGAGCCGCGCCAGGTCGTCCTGGAGCCCGCCGACGCCGACTTCACCTGGGAACACCGCCGGATCACGGCCGTCCAACTCCCGTCCGTGCTCGACGAGACGGCCCGGTACGGCTTCGACCTCGCCGCCGAGATTCCCGTACGCGCCTGGCTCTTCGAACTGTCCGGCGACGAGAGCGTGCTGCAACTGCTGCTGCACCACATCGCGGGCGACGGCTGGTCCCTCGCCCCCCTAGCCCGGGACGTCCTGGCGGCCTACACCGCCCGCGCGGACGGCACCGCACCCCAGTGGTCCGCCCTGCCCGTCCAGTACGCCGATTACACCCTGTGGCAGCGCGAACTGCTCGGCGACGAGAGCGACCCGGACAGCCTCGTCAGCCGTCAGGTGGACTACTGGCGCGAGCAGTTGGCCGGCCTGCCCGACCTGGTGAGCTTCCCCACCGACCGGCCGCGCCCCGCGGTGGCCTCCTACGACGGCGCCCACCTGGAATTCACCCTCGACGGCACCCTGCACCAGCGCCTCGTCGCCCTGGCCCGGGAGTCGAACACCACCGTCTTCATGGTCCTCCAGGCCGCGATGGCGGCCCTGCTGACCCGCCTCGGCGCCGGCACCGACATCCCGCTCGGCAACGGCGTCGCCGGCCGCGCCGACGAAGCCCTCGAAGACCTCGTCGGCCTCTTCGTCAACACGTTCGTGCTGCGCACGGACACCTCGGGTGACCCGAGCTTCGAGGAACTGCTCGGCCGGGTCCGCGAGACCAGCCTCGCCGCGTACGAGCACCAGGACGTGCCCTTCGAGCACCTGGTGGAACTGCTCAACCCGCACCGCTCCGGCTCCCACCACCCCCTGTTCCAGGTGGCGATGGTCCTCCAGAACACCCCGGAGGAGTCCTTCCGGCTGCCGGACCTCGACGTGCGCAGCGAGTTCGTCTCCACCGCGACCTCCCGCTTCGACATGCTCGTCGAGATGTTCGAACGGCACGAGGACGTGCACGGCACCTCGGGCATCGAGACCGTCGTCGAGTACGCCACGGAACTCTTCGACCGCGCGACGGTCGAGGGCCTGCTGGCCCGGTGGGTGCGGGTGCTGGAGCAGGTGACGGCCGACCCGTCGCTGCGCATCGGCCAGGTCGAGCTGCTGTCCGGCACCGAGCGCGAGACGCTGCTGACCGGCTGGAGCGGCACCACCGCCGAGCTGCCCGCCGCCAGCTTGGCCGAGCAGTTCGCCGCCCATGCGCGTCGCACCCCGGATGCCGTGGCCCTGGACGCGGGCGACCTGACGCTGTCGTACGGCGAGCTGGACGCGCGGGCGAACCGGCTGGCGCACTGGCTGGTCGGTGAGGGTGTGGGTCCGGAGAAGCTGGTGGGGGTGATGCTGCCGCGGTCGGTGGAGATGGTGGTGGCGGTTCTCGCCGTGCACAAGGCGGGTGGCGCGTACGTACCGGTCGACCCCGAGTACCCGCGGGAGCGGCGGGAGTTCATCCTGGGCGACGCGGCGCCGGTGCTGGTGCTGGACGAGGCGGCGCTGCGGCAGGATCTGTCCGGGTTCCCGGACACTGACCCGGGTGTGGACGTTGCGCCGGAGCATCCCGCGTACGTGATCTACACATCTGGTTCGACCGGCCGCCCCAAGGGTGTCGTGGTCCCGCACGCGGGCACGGCCAGCTTGGCGTACGCGCAGGTCCAGCGGCTGGGGGTGGCGGCGGGCAGCCGGGTTCTTCAGTTCGCTTCGCCGAGCTTCGATGCGGCGTGGTGGGAGCTGGTGATGGCCTTCTGGTCGGGGGCCACGTTGGTGGTGCCGGAGGAGGGCCGGCTGGTCGGTGAGGCGTTGCAGGAGGTGCTGGTCGGGCAGCGGGTGACGCATGTGACGCTGCCGCCGTCGGTGCTGGGTGCGTTGCCGTCGGGTGCCGAGGGCCGGTTGCCGGAGTTGCGGGCGGTGGCGTTGGCGGGTGAGGCGGTTCCGCCGGAGTTGATCGCCCGGTGGGCGGTGGACGGCCGGGAGGTCGTGAACGCGTACGGTCCGACGGAGTCGACGGTCTGCGTCTCGATGAGCGGGGCCACGGACGCCACGGTCGCGCCGATCGGCCACCCCGTCGCCAACACGCGTGCGTATGTGCTGGATGCGGAGCTGCGGCCGGTGCCGGTGGGTGTGGTCGGTGAGCTGTATGTGTCGGGTGCGGGGCTGGCGCGTGGTTATGCGGGCCGGGCCGGGCTGACGGCGGAGCGGTTCGTGGCCTCGCCGTTCGAGGCGGGTGTGCGGATGTACCGCACCGGTGATCTGGCGCGGTGGCGCAGTGATGGTCAGCTGGAGTACCTGGGCCGGGCCGACGAGCAGGTCAAGGTCCGCGGTTTCCGTATCGAGCCGGGTGAGATCGAGTCCGCGCTGACGGCCTCCGAGGGTGTGCGGCAGGCCGTGGTCATCGCGCGTGAGGACGCGCCGGGCGATCAGCGGCTGGCCGCGTACGTGGTGCCGGACCTCGACGCGGCGATGCGTGCCGGTACGGAGGCCGACCCGGACGCGCAGGTGGAGGAGTGGCGCGAGATTTATGACTCGGTGTACTCCGAGACGGGCACCAAGGGCATTGGCTTCGGTGAGGACTTCTCCGGCTGGGACAGCTCCTATACGGGTGAGCCGATTCCGCTGAGCGAGATGCGTGCCTGGCGGGACGCGGTCGTGGAGCGGGTGCGGGGCTTCGGCGGCCGCCGGGTGCTGGAGATCGGTGTGGGTGCCGGTCTGCTGATGGCGCACCTCGCCAAGGACGTGGACGAGTACTGGGGGACGGACCTGTCGGCCGCCGTGATCGAGCGGTTGTCGGCGCAGGTGGCCGAGGCGGGGCTGGGCGATCGTGTACGGCTGCGCAGTCAGGCGGCCGACGACGTGGACGGCCTGCCCTCCGGCTACTTCGACACCGTACTGATCAACTCCGTGGTGCAGTACTTCCCCGACGGGGAGTACCTGGCGAAGGTCGTGGGCCAGGCGCTGGGGCTGCTGGCTCCCGGTGGTCGGCTGGTGATCGGTGACGTGCGGCATGCCGGGTCGCTGCGGGCGCTGCACGCGGCGGTGCAGTCCGGGCGTGTCGCTTCCGCGCGGACCGCGGTGGACCGGGCCGTCCTGCTGGAGAAGGAACTGGTCGTGGCGCCCGAGTTCTTCGCGGGGCTCGCGGCGGGCGACGAGCGGGTGGGTGCGCTGGACATCCGGCTCAAGCCCGGCGCGTACCACAACGAGCTGACCCGGCACCGCTACGAGGTCGTGCTGCACAAGGCTCCTGAGCGGGTCACGGACCTGTCCGAGGTGCGGCAGGTGGCCTGGAGCGCAGATCTCGATCTGGGCACGCTCCCCGAGGGTCCGCTGCGTCTCACCGGCATACCCAACGCCCGTCTGGCCGCCGAGGCGGCCATGGAACGGGCGCTGGACGGCCTGGACGCCGAGGAGTTCGAGGGCGCGGCCGTGGACCCGGAGGATCTGGTCGCGCGGGGCCGGGAACACGGTCTCCGCACCGTCCCCACCTGGTCGTCGCGGTCGGTGGCCCTCTTCGACGCGATAGTCCTTCCGGAGAACACGGAGGACACCGTCCTGTCGGGCGTCTATGTGCCCGCCGCCACCGGCGGCCCCTGGACCAACACCCCGGTCGCCGCCCGAGGCATCGGCGCCGTCGTCAAGGCGGCCCGCGCCCGCCTCGCCGAGCGCCTGCCCGAATACATGGTCCCGTCGGCAGTGATGGTCCTGGACCGGCTGCCCCTGACACCGAACGGCAAGGTGGACCGCAAGGCCCTGCCCGTACCCGAGTACGCCGCCACCGCGGACGGCCGCAAGCCCCGTACTCCGCAGGAAGAGGTCCTGTGCGGCCTGTTCGCCGAGGTGCTGGGCGTGGACCGGGTCGGCATCGACGACAGCTTCTTCGACCTCGGCGGGCACTCGCTGCTCGCCACGCGCCTGGTGAGCCGCATCCGCAGCGTCCTCGGCACGGAACTGCCGATCAAGGACGTGTTCGAGGCGCCGACCGTCGCCGAACTGGTGACACGGCTGGCGCCCGGCGGACGGACCCGTACGGCGCCGGTCCGGGTGGCACGCCCCGAGCGGGTTCCGCTGTCGTCCGCCCAGCGCCGCCTGTGGTTCCTGCACAAGCTGGAAGGCCCGTCGGCGACGTACAACATGCCGCTGGCGCTGCGCCTGACCGGCACCGTGGACGCGGAAGCGCTGCACGCGGCCCTGCGGGACGTGATCGGGCGGCACGAGTCGCTGCGTACGGTGTTCCCGGAGCGTGAGGGCGAGCCGTACCAGCTGGTGCTGGACCCGGCCGTGGCGGAATTCGCCTGGGAGCGGCGCACGGTCAGCGAGGCGGAGCTGCCGTCGGTGATGGAGGAAGCCGCACGGTACGGCTTCGACCTGGCCGGCGAGCCGCCGGTACGCGCCTGGCTCTTCGAGACCGGCCCGCAGGACAGTGTGCTGCTGCTCCTGCTGCACCACATCGCGGGTGACGGCTGGTCCATGGGCCCGCTGGCCCGCGACGTGGTCGCCGCGTACACCGCCCGTGTCCAGGACGCGGCCCCGCAGTGGCCCGAACTGCCGGTGCAGTACGCGGACTACACCCTGTGGCAGCGCGAACTCCTCGGCGACGAGGCCGACCCGGACAGCCTGTTCAGCCGCCAGGTCGCCTACTGGCGCACCCAGCTCGCCGGCCTGCCGGAGCAGGTGACGTTCCCCGCCGACCGGCCGCGCCCGGCGGTCGCCTCGTACCAGGGCTCGTACGCGGAGTTCACCATCGACGCCGCGCTGCACCAGCGGCTGGCGGACCTGTCCCGCGCCTCGGGCGCGACGGTCTTCATGGCGCTCCAGGCCGGTATGGCGGCACTGCTGACGCGGCTGGGCGCGGGCACGGACATCGCGCTGGGCAGCGGTGTGGCCGGTCGTACGGACGAGGCACTGGACGACCTGGTGGGGTTGTTCGTGAACACCTTCGTGCTGCGGACCGACACCTCCGGTGACCCGAGCTTCTCGGAACTGCTCGGCCGGGTACGGGAGTCGAGCCTTGCCGCGTACGCCCACCAGGACGTGCCGTTCGAGCATCTGGTGGAGCTGCTGAACCCGCAGCGCTCGACCGCGTACCACCCGCTCTTCCAGGTCGCCCTGGTCCTGCAGAACACCGACCAGGGGGACTTCACCCTGCCCGGCCTGCGGGCCCGGATGGAGGAGGTGGACGCGGGCACCTCGCGCTTCGACATGCTGCTCTCGCTCACCGAGCAGTACGACGCGGCAGGCAACCCGGCCGGCATCGAGACGCTGGTCGAGTACGCCACCGACCTCTTCGACCGGTCCACCGTCGAGACCGTCGTCGCCCGCTGGATCCGCCTGCTGGACCAGGCGCTGACCGCGCCGGAACGGCTGATCAGCCAGGCCGACCTGCTCACCGGTGTGGAGCACCGGCAGCTGCTGGCGGACTGGAACGACACCGCGGCCGACGTCCACCAGGGCACCCTGGTCGACCTGGTCGAAGCGCAGGTGGCGCGGTCGCCCGAGGCCACCGCTGTGCTGTCCGACGGCTCCGCGCTCACGTACGCCGAGCTGAACGCGCGGGCCAACCGGCTCGCCCGGCACCTCGTCGGACTCGGCGTGGGCCCCGAGCGGCTGGTGGCGGTCGCGCTGCCCCGCTCGGCGGAGACCGTCGTGGCCCTCCTCGGTGTCCTCAAGGCGGGCGGCGCCTACCTGCCGCTCGACCCCGACGACCCGGCCGAGCGGCTGCTGTCCACGCTCCGCGACGCCCGGCCCCAACTGGCGCTCGTCACCCGGGACAGCGGCCTGGACACGGCCGCGGCGGACGTCCCAGCCGTCGTCCTGGACGACCCGGAGACGGCCGCGGCCGTCGCGGCGCACGCCGCGGGCAACCTGGCGGACAGCGAGCGCACCATGCCGCTGACCCCCGCCGGCCCCCTGTACGTGATCTACACCTCCGGCTCCACGGGCCGCCCCAAGGGCGTCCTCGTCGAACACCGCGGCCTGGTCAACAACCTCCAGTGGATGCAGGACGCCTACCCGGTGGGCCCGGGCGACGTGCTGCTGTTCCGTACGTCGGTGCGGTTCGACTCGGTGGGCCTGGAGGTCTGGTTCCCGCTGCTGTCCGGTGCGGCGATCAGCGTGGCGCCCGCGGACGTGGTCCGCGACCCGCAGCGGCTGGTCGCCCACATAGCGGAGAACGGCGTCACCGTCGCCCAGTTCCCGCCGTCCCTCCTCGCCAACCTGCCCGAACCGCCCGCCGGGCACCGGGTCAGCCGCATCTGGTCCAGCGGCGAGGCACTGCGCCCCGGCCTGGCCGCGCGCATCAGCACGGCGTGGAACAGCGCACTGTTCAACCTGTACGGCCCCACCGAGATGACCATCCAGGTCGCCTCCGCCGTCTTCACGGGCGAGGACGCCGACGGGCACGCCGTACCGATCGGCCGGCCCATGTGGAACACCCGGGTCTTCGTCCTGGACGCGGGGCTGCGGCCGGTGCCGGTGGGTGTCGTGGGTGAGCTGTACGTGACCGGCGTCCAGGTGGCGCGCGGCTACGTACGGCGCCCCGGACTGACCGCCGAACGGTTCGTCGCCTGCCCGTTCGTACCGGGCGCGCGAATGTACCGCACCGGCGACCTGGTGCGCTGGCGCGCCGACGGGCAGCTGGAGTTCGCCGGCCGGGCCGACGAGCAGGTCAAGCTGCGCGGTTACCGCATCGAGCCGGGTGAGATCGAGTCGCTGCTGACCGCTTCGGAGGGCGTGCGGCAGGCCGTGGTCGTGGCCCGCGAGGACGCGCCGGGCGATCAGCGGCTGGCCGCGTACGTCGTACCGGACCTGGACGCGGCAGCCCGCGCCGGCGCCGGTGTGGACGCACAGGCGCAGGTGGAGGAGTGGCGCGAGATTTATGACTCGGTGTACTCCGGGTCGGGTGGCAGCGAACCGGCGGGCTTCGGTGAGGACTTCTCCGGCTGGGACAGCTCCTATACGGGTGAGCCGATTCCGCTGAGCGAGATGCGCGCGTGGCGGGACGCGGTCGTGGAGCGGGTGCGGGGCTTCGGCGGCCGCCGGGTGCTGGAGATCGGTGTGGGTGCCGGTCTGCTGATGGCGCACCTGGCCGGTGGCGTGGAGGAGTACTGGGGTACGGATCTGTCGGCCGCCGTGATCGAGCGGCTGGCGGGGCAGGTGGCCGAGGCGGGCCTGAGCGGTCGTGTACGGCTGCGCAGCCAGGCGGCGGACGACGTGGACGGGCTTCCGGCCGGTCACTTCGACACCGTACTGATCAACTCCGTCGTGCAGTACTTCCCGGACGGGGAGTACCTGGCACGCGTGGTCGGCCAGGCGCTGGACCTGCTCGCGTCCGGCGGCCGGCTGGTCATCGGCGACGTGCGGCACGCCGGTACGCTGCGCGCCCTGCGGGCCGCGGTGCAGTCCGGGCGGGGCGCCGCGGCGCGGACCGTCGTCGACCGGACCGTCCTGCTGGAGAAGGAACTGGTCGTGGCGCCCGAGTTCTTCGCGGGTCTCGCGGCGGACGACGACCGGATCGGTGCGCTGGACATCCGGCTCAAGCCCGGCGCGTACCACAACGAGCTGACCCGGCACCGCTACGAGGTCGTGCTGCACAAGGCCCCCGAGCGGGTCACGGACCTGTCCGAGGTGCGGCAGGTGGCCTGGAGCGCCGACCTCGACCTGGGCACGCTGCCCGAGGGCCCGCTGCGTCTCACCGGCATACCCAACGCCCGCCTGACCGCCGAGGCGGCGGCCGAACGCGCGCTGGACGGCCTGGACGCGCAGGTTCCCGAGGGCCCGGCCGTCGACCCGCAGGACCTGGTCGCCCGGGGCCGTGAGCACGGCCTGCGCGTGATCCCCACCTGGTCGGCGCGGTCGACGGGCCTCTTCGACGCCGTGGTCCTGCCCGGTGACACGGACGAGGCCGTCCTGTCGGGCCTGTACGTGCCCGCCACCACCGGTGGCCCCTGGACGAACAACCCGGTGGCCGCCAAGGGCATCGGCGCGGTCGTCGAAGCCGCCCGCGAGCACCTGGCGGAGCGCCTGCCCGAGTACATGGTCCCGTCGGCGGTGATGGTCCTGGACCGGCTGCCCCTGACACCGAACGGCAAGCTGGACCGCAAGGCGCTGCCCGTCCCCGAGTACGCGGCCACCCCGGGCGGCCGGGCCCCGCGCACCCCGCAGGAAGAGGTGCTGTGCGGTCTGTTCGCCGAGGTGCTGGCCGTGGGCCGGGTCGGTATCGACGACAGCTTCTTCGACCTGGGCGGCCACTCGCTGCTCACCACCCGCCTGGTCAGCCGCATCCGCAGCAGCCTGGGCGTCGAGGTGCCGATCGCCGCGGTCTTCGAGGCGCCCACCGTCGCCGGGCTGGCGGCCCGCCTCACCGGCAACGGCCGCACCCGTACGGCCCTGGTCCCGATGGCGCGCCCCGAGCGGGTGCCGCTGTCGTTCGCGCAGCGCCGCCTGTGGTTCCTGCACCAGCTGGAAGGCCGCTCGGCGACGTACAACATGCCGCTGGCGCTGCGCCTGACCGGCGACGTGGACGCGGAGGTGCTGCGGGCCGCGCTGCGGGACGTGATCGGGCGGCACGAGACGCTGCGTACGGTCTTCCCGGAGACCGACGGCGAGCCGTACCAGCGGGTACTGGCTCCGGAAGAGGCGGACTTCAGGTGGGAGAGCCGGACCGTCACCGAGGCGGAGCTGCCGGCCGCCCTCGACGCGGCGGCCACGTACGGCTTCGACCTCGCCGGTGAGGTCCCGGTACGGGCCTGGCTCTTCCGCACCGGCCCGCAGGTCGGCGTCCTGCTGCTGCTCGTCCACCACATCGCGGGCGACGGCTGGTCGATGGGCCCGATCGCGCGGGACTTCGTGACCGCGTACACCGCGCGGGCCCGCGGCGCCGTCCCGCAGTGGGCGGAGCTGCCGGTGCAGTACGCGGACTACACCCTGTGGCAGCGCGAACTCCTCGGCGACGAGAGCGACCCGGACAGCCTCTACACCCAGCAGGTCGCCTACTGGCGGCGGCAGTTGGCGGGCGTACCGGAACAGGTGACGTTCCCCGCCGACCGGCCGCGCCCGGCGGTCGCCTCGTACCGGGGCACCCACCTGGACTACGAGCTGTCCGCTGAGCTGCACCAGCGTCTGGTCGCGCTGGCCCGTCGCTCGAACGCGACCGTCTTCATGGTCCTCCAGGCCGGTATGGCGGCACTGCTGACGCGGCTGGGCGCGGGCACGGACATCGCGCTGGGCAGCGGTGTGGCCGGTCGTACGGACGAGGCACTGGACGACCTGGTGGGGTTGTTCGTGAACACCTTCGTGCTGCGGACGGACACCTCCGGTGACCCGAGCTTCGCAGAACTGCTCGGCCGGGTACGGGAGTCGAGCCTCGCCGCGTACGCCCACCAGGACGTGCCGTTCGAACACCTGGTGGAGCTGCTGAACCCGCAGCGCTCGACCGCCCACCACTCCCTCTTCCAGGTCGCCCTGGTCCTCCAGAACACCCCCCGCAGCGACTTCGAACTGCCCGGTGTGCGCGTCAGCCCGGAAGCGGTCGGCATCGGCAGGTCCCGCTTCGACATGCTGCTCAGCCTGGACGAGAGCAGCGGCGAACAGGGCGTCACCGCCACCGTCGAGTACTCGACCGACCTCTTCGACCGGTCCACGGTCGAGGGGCTGCTCGACCGCTGGGTACGGCTGCTGGAGCAGGTCACGGCCGACCCGTCGCGCCCCGTCGGCCAGGTGGAGCTGCTGTCCGGTGCCGAGCGCGTCCAGGTGGTGTCCGGATGGAACCGGACGGCCGCCGAGGTGCCCGGCACCACCCTCGCCGGGTTCGTCGCCGGGCACGCCCGCCGCACCCCGGACGCGGTGGCCCTGGAGGCAGGTGACCTGGCGCTGTCCTACCGGGAGCTGGACGCGCGGGTGAACCGGCTGGCGCACTGGCTGACCGGCCAGGGCGTGGGCCCGGAGAAGCTGGTCGGGGTGGAGCTGCCGCGGTCCGCCGACATGGTGGTGGCGGTCCTCGCCGTACTGAAGGCGGGCGGCGCGTACGTACCGGTCGACCCGGACTACCCGGAGGAGCGCCGCCGCTACATGCTCGCCGACGCCGCACCCGTCCTCGTCCTGGACGAGGCGGCCCTGCGGCAGGACCGGTCCGGCTTCCCGGACACCGACCCGGGCGTGACCGTCGCCCCGGAGAACCCGGCGTACGTGATCTACACCTCGGGCTCCACCGGCCTGCCCAAGGGCGTCGTGGTCTCCCACCGGGGCATGGCGAGCCTGGCACACACCCAGAGGGAACGCCTGGGCGTGTCCGCCGGCAGCCGGGTCCTCCAGTTCGCCTCGCCCAGCTTCGACGCCGCCGTCTGGGAGCTGGTCGTCGCCTTCGCGTCCGGTGCCACGCTGGTGGTGCCGGAGGGCGGACGTCTCGTGGGTGAACCGCTGCACGGCGTGCTCGCCGCCCGGCACATCACCCACGCCCTGATCCCGCCGTCGGTGGTCGCCACGCTGCCCACCGGCGCCAGTGCCGGGCTGCCGGACTTCGCCTGCCTGGTCGTGGGCGCCGAGGCCGCGCCGCCCGAGCTGGTGGCGCACTGGTCGGCCGGCGGCCGCAAGGTGGTCAACGCGTACGGTCCGACGGAGTCGACGGTCTGCGTCTCGATGAGCGACACGTTCAGCGGCGGCGTGGTGCCGATCGGGCGCCCGGTCACCAACACCAAGGCGTACGTGCTGGATGCCGGGCTGCGGCCGGTGCCGGTGGGGGTGACCGGTGAGCTGTACGCGTCGGGTGCGGGGCTGGCGCGTGGTTATGCGGGCCGGGCCGGGCTGACGGCGGAGCGGTTCGTGGCCTCGCCGTTCGAGGCGGGCGTGCGGATGTACCGCACCGGTGACCTGGCGCGCTGGCGTGCCGATGGTCAGCTGGAGTACCTGGGCCGGGCCGACGAGCAGGTCAAGGTCCGCGGCTTCCGTATCGAGCCGGGCGAGATCGAGTCGCTGCTGACCGCCTCCGAAGGCGTACGGCAGGCCGTCGTCCTGGCCCGCGAGGACACCCCCGGCGACCAGCGCCTCGCCGCCTACGTCGTGCCCGACCTGGCCGCCGCCGCGGCGGCGGGCGTCGTCGAGGAGGCCGCGTCCGGCATCGACGCGCAGGTGGGGGAGTGGCGGGAGATCTACGACTCGGTGTACTCCGGGCCGGGCGGCGAGACCTTCGGTTTCGGCGAGGACTTCTCCGGCTGGGACAGTTCCTACACCGGCGAGCCGATCCCGCTGGACGAGATGCGGGCCTGGCGCGACGCGATCGTACAGCGGGTACGGGCCCTCGGCGGCTCCCGCGTGCTGGAGATCGGTGTCGGATCGGGCCTGCTCATGGGGCACTTGGCCCCGCACGTGGACGCGTACTGGGGCACCGACCTGTCCGGCGCCGTCATCGAGCGGCTGACCGGCCAGGTACGGTCCGCGGGCCTCGGGGACCGGGTGCACCTGCGCTGCCAGGCCGCCGACGTGACGGACGGCCTGCCGGCCGGCACGTTCGACACCGTCCTGATCAACTCGGTGATCCAGTACTTCCCGGACGACGCGTACCTGGCGAAGGTCGTGGACCAGGCGCTGGGGCTGCTGGCTCCCGGTGGCCGGCTGGTGATCGGTGACGTGCGGCACGCCGGGTCGCTGCGGGCGCTGCACGCGGCGGTGCACGCCGGTCGTGGCGCGTCGGCGCGTGCGGTGGTCGATCGCGCGGTGCTGCTGGAGAAGGAGCTGGTCACGGCGCCGGAGTTCTTCGCGGAGCTGGCGGCGCGGGACGAGCGGGTGGGTGCGCTGGACATCCGGCTCAAGCCCGGCGCGTACCACAACGAGCTGACCCGGCACCGCTACGAGGTCGTGCTGCACAAGGCCCCCGAGCGCGTCGTTGACGTGACCGGAACGCGGCAGGTGGCCTGGAGCGCCGACCTCGACCTGAGCAGGCTCCCCGAGGGCCCGCTGCGTGTCACGGGCATCCCCAGCGCGCGGCTGGCCGCCGAGGTGGCGGCGGAACGGGCCCTGGACGGCCTGGCCGCCGAGGACTTCGGCGGGACTCCGGTCGATCCGCAGGAGCTGGTGGAACGGGGCCGGGAACTCGGCCTGCTGGTGATCCCCACCTGGTCCGCGCGGTCGGTGGCCCTGTTCGACGCGGTGATCCTCCCGGCGGAGGCGGGCGGGGAAGACGCGGCGCTGTCGGGCGTGTACGTGCCCGCCATCACCGGCGGGCCCTGGACCAACAACCCGGTGGCCGCCCGTGGCATCGGCGCGGTCGTCAAGGCGGCCCGCGCCCGCCTCGCCGAGCGCCTGCCGGAGTACATGGTGCCGTCCGCGGTGATGGTCCTGGACCGGCTGCCGCTCACCCCCAACGGCAAGCTGGACCGCAAGGCCCTCCCGGTGCCCGAGTACGCGGCCACGGCAGGCGGGCGCAAGCCCCGTACCGGGCAAGAGGCCACGTTGTGCGGCCTGTTCGCCGAGGTGCTGGGTGTCGACCGGGTCGGTATCGACGACAGCTTCTTCGACCTCGGCGGGCACTCCCTGCTCGCCACCCGCCTCGTCAGCCGCATCCGCGCCGCACTGGGCACGGAGGTCGCCATCGGTACCGTCTTCGAGGCACCGACCGTCGCGGGACTGGTCGAACGCCTGGCGGCAGCGCCGAAGAAGACGGCCAAGCGGCCCGCCCTGCGCCGGATGCCACGCCCCACCGACCGGACCTGACCGCACGGCGTACGACCCCACCACACACGACCCCACCACGCACCACCGGGCGGCGCCCCTCCCGGCGCCGCCCGGCCACCCAGAACTCGACCACCCGGAAAGAGTGAGGACCCGAGATGACCAACCCGTTCGAGAACCCGGACGCCAGCTACCTCGTGCTCGTCAACGACGAGAAGCAGCACTCCCTGTGGCCCGCCTCCATCGACGTCCCCGACGGCTGGACCGTCGCCAAGACCGCGGACACCCGGGACGCCTGCCTCGCGTACGTCGAGGAGCACTGGACGGACATGCGCCCCGCCAGCCTGGTCGAGGCCATGGCGGCCGCCGGGTCCTGACCCCCGTCCGCAGAGCGCAGCAGCCACGGGGGCGCCCGCCGCACGCGGCGCCCCCGGACACCACCCCTCCGGCGAAGGCACAGAGAACATGGGCACACCGACAGACACCGGCTCCCCCGGCGAGCCCGGAACCGTTTCCGCCATCCCGCGATGGCGCACCGGGCCACGGGCGGACGGCGGACCCGCCACCGTGTACGCGTGCCGGGTCCCCGACGGCCTGGCCCAGGCCCTCACCGGGCACGCCGGGCGGCTCGGTGTGCCGGTCGGCGCCGTCCTGCTCGCGGCGCACGCCAAGGTGCTGTCGGCGCTCACCGGCGAGACGGACGTGCTGACGGGCCGGGCCGCACCCGGCGGCGGTGGCGCCCACCGGCCGTGCCGGGTGCCGGTGGCGGACGGCGACTGGGAGCAGCTGGTCCTGGCGGCCCACCGCGCGGCGGACGACGCGGCGGGCACCGGCGACCCGGACCGGCGGTACGAGGTGCTGTGCGACCTCTCCGCGCTCGGCGACGCCGTCGGGCCGGCCGGCCCCGAGCCCAAGGACCTGGCGGACGCCGGTGCCCACCTCGTGCTGCGCGTCGCCTTCGGCGGGACGCCCGAGGACGGCCTGCACCTGCGGCTGGACGGCCGCGCCGACATCGTCGACCTGCCGTACGCGGAACGGATCGCCGGATACCACCTGGCGGCCCTGGAGCACCTGGCCGCCGATCCGCGCGCCGGCCACCACCGGCAGAGCCTGCTGTCCACGGACGAACTGGCGCACCAGATCGACGGCCTGGCGGGCCCGGAACGCTCGGTGCCCGACCGGCGCGTGCACGAACTGTTCGAGGAGCGGGTACGGCTCCACCCCGACCGGACCGCCGCCGAGCACGACGGCACCTCCTGGACGTACGACGAGCTCAACCGCCGGGCCAACCGCGTCGCCCACGCCCTGCTGCGCCGCGGCCTGGCGGCCGAGGACGTGGTGGCCGTGGTCACCGAACGCAACCTCGACTGGCTGGCCGCGACCCTCGGCGTCTTCAAGGCGGGCGGCGTCTACCTGCCCGTCGAGCCGCACTTCCCGGCCGGCCGTATCGCCGCCATGCTCACCCGCAGCGCCTGCCGCTTCGTGCTCACCGAACCCGGCGCCACCGCCGCCCTCGACGAGGCGCTGACCGGCCACGGCACCACCGCCCGCCTGCTGATCACCGAGGTGGCCGACGCGGCGGCGGACGGCGCGGACGACACCGACCCCGGCGTGCCGGTGGCCGCCGGCCGGCTCGCGTACATCTATTTCACCTCCGGCTCGACCGGCGAGCCCAAAGGCGCGATGTGCGAGCACGCGGGCCTGGTCAACCACCTCTTCGCGAAGATCGACGACCTGGAGATCGGCCCGGAGCAGGTGGTCGCGCAGACCGCGCCGCAGTGCTTCGACATCTCACTGTGGCAACTGGTCAGCGCCCTGCTCGTCGGCGGCCGTACGCGGATCGTCGGACAGCGGGACATCCTCGACGTGCGGCGCTACGTGGACAGCGTCGTCGCGGGAGACGTGGAGGTCCTCCAGGTGGTGCCCTCCTACCTGGAGGTGATGCTCACCTACCTGGAGGAGCACCCGCGGCCCCTGGGCCGGCTGCGCAGCGTCTCGGCGACCGGCGAGGCGCTGAAGAAGGAGCTGGTCGCGCGGTGGTTCGCGGCGTACCCCGGCATCAAGCTGGTCAACGCCTACGGCCTCACGGAGACCTCCGACGACACCAACCACGAGGTCATGGACCGGGTCCCGCAGCAGGAGCGGGTGCCGCTCGGCCCGGCGGTCAACAACGTCCGCGTCTACGTCGTGGACGAGTGGCTCAACCCGGTACCGCTCGGCGCGCCCGGTGAGATCGTCTTCTCCGGCGTCTGCGTCGGCCGGGGCTACATCAACGACCCCGAGCGCACCGCCGCCGCGTTCGGCACCGACCCGCACCGGCCGGGGGAGCGGCTCTACCGCTCCGGCGACATCGGCCGGTGGCTGCCGCACGGCAGCCTGGAATTCCTGGGCCGCCGGGACGCCCAGACCAAGATCCGCGGCTTCCGCATCGAGATCGGCGAGATCGAGAACCGGCTGCTGCGGGTGCCCGGTGTCCGGGACGCCGGGGTCGTGGTGCTGGAGAGCCCCGACCACGGCAAGCACCTCGCCGCCTGCTACGCCGCCGACTCGCCGCTGGACGAGGCGGACATCCGGCGGGTCCTGGGCGACGCCCTGCCCGCGTACATGGTCCCCCAGTACTTCCACCACCTCCCGGCCCTGCCGCTGACCGGGAACGGCAAGACCGACCGCAAGGCCCTGGCCCGGCACGCCGGCGAACTGGCCGCGGCCCGTACCGCGTCCGGTGCCGCTACGGACGCCACCGCACCGCGCACCGGCACCGAGCGCCGGCTGGCCCGGCTGTGGGCGGACGTGCTGCGGATACCCGTCGAGAGCATCGGCCGCGACCAGCACTTCTTCGAGTCCGGCGGCACCTCGCTGTCCGCCGTACGGCTGGGCGTGGCCATCGGGGACGCGGTGGCGCTGGAGGACATCGTCCGGCTCCCCGTCCTGTCCGAACTCGCCGCGGCCATGGATCAGAACGACCAGCAGAAGGACATCAGCGCATGACACAGCCGCCCGCCACCGAAGCCGTACCGCACCTCGCGGACGCCCCGGGCCAGGCCCTGGAGGCCGCTCTCGAACTCGCCCCCGGCAAGCCGCCGGTCCTGCACGTGGACGAAGCGGTCACGTCCGCCGACCTGGGCGACTGGGCCGCCGAGCGCGGCCCGGCGCTGGAGGCCGCACTGCTGCGCCACGGCGCCGTCCTCGTCCGCGGCCTGGGCGTACGCGACGCCACCGCGCTGGGACGGCTGGCCGAGCGGGTCACCGGCCCCACCGTGCCCGAGCGCGAGGCGTTCGCCCGCCGCCGGCCGCTCGGCGGCCCGGTCTTCTCCTCCCTGGAGTGGCCGCCGGACCAGCCCATGTGCATGCACCACGAGCTGAGCTACGCGCGGGAGTTCCCCCGGCTGCTGGCCATCGGCTGCTTCACCCCGCCCGCCACCGGCGGCGTCACCGGCCTCGCCGACGCCCGCCAGGTCCTGGCGGACCTGCCCGCGTCCGTCGTGGAGCGGTTCACCGCGGAGGGCTGGGAGCTGACCCGCTCGTACAACAGCGTGGTCGGCGTGGACTGGACCGAGGCGTTCGGCACCGAGGACCGCGCCGAGGCCGAGGCGTACTGCGCGGCCAACGGCATCACCTTCGCGTGGCAGCCGGACGGCGGCCTGCGCACCCGCCAGCGCCGCTCCGCGGTGATCAGCCACCCGCTGACCGGCGACCGGGTCTGGTTCAACCAGATCGCGTTCCTGAGCGAGTGGACGATGGAACCGGCCATCCGCGACTACCTGGTACGCCAACTCGGGCCCGACAGCCTCGCGTTCAACACCCACTACGGCGACGGCAGCCCCCTCGAACCGGAGACCGTCGCGACCGTCAACGAGGTCTACGAGGCGGCCACCCTGCGCGAGCCCTGGCAGGCCGGTGACGTGCTGCTCGTCGACAACATCCGTATGGCGCACAGCCGCGAGCCGTTCACCGGGCCGCGCGAGGTGGGCATGGTCCTCGGCACCCCGGTACCGCTCGCCGACTGCTCACCCACCCACTCCTGACCCCCGCCCCGCGGAGAAACGGAGCCACGCTCCCTCATGTCCGTCCGGATTCCCCCCTTCGCCGTCGTCCCCGGCTCGCAGGTGCACCAGGTGCTCTCCGGGCAGGAGCGGCGCGTCATCGCGCTGATCGAGGAGGCCTACCGCGTCCACGGCGAGGGCGACACGGTCAACCCGCCGTCGTACTTCCTGCGCTTCCCCGACCGGCCCTCCTCGCGCATCATCGCGCTGCCCGCCTCCATCGGCGGGCAGAGCAAGGTCGACGGGATCAAATGGATCTCCAGTTTCCCGGAGAACATCGACGCGGGCATCCCGCGCGCCTCCGCCGTCGTCGTGCTCAACGACCAGGCCACCGGCTACCCGATCGCCTGCATGGAGAGCTCCATCATCAGTGCCGCGCGCACCGCGGCCTCCGCCGCCCTCGCCGCCGACGTGCTGACGAAGGAGCGCGGCCGGCCGCGCCGCATCGGCTTCTTCGGCACCGGCTTCATCGCCCGCTACATCCACACCTACCTGCACGGCGCGGGCTGGACCTTCGACGAGGTGGGGGTGCACGACCTCGACCTGGCGCACGCGGGCGGCTTCCGCTCGTACCTGGAGCGCAGCGGTGCCACCGGGCAGGTCACCGTGCACGAGCGGGCCGAGGACCTGGTCCGCTCCAGCGACCTGGTGGTGTTCGCGACCGTCGCGGGCACCCCGCACGTCACCGACCCCGGATGGTTCGCCCACCACCCCGTCGTGCTGCACGTGTCGCTGCGCGACCTGGCGCCCGGCATCATCCTGGAGTCGGCCAACATCGTCGACGACATCGAGCACTGCCTGAAGGCCGACACCTCACCGCACCTCGCCGAACAGCGGACCGGCGGCCGGGACTTCATCGACGGCACGCTGTACGACGTGATGGCGGGCCGGGTCGGCCTGCCCGCCGACCGGACCGTGGTGTTCTCGCCGTTCGGGCTGGGCGTCCTGGACCTCGCGGTGAGCAAGTTCGTGTACGACCAGGTGGCCGCGGACGGCACCCTGAACGTCGTCGACGACTTCTTCCACGAGACCAGCCGCTACGGCGACGGCCCGGCGAAGGAGCCCGGCCCGGCGGACGGCGGCCCGTCCGGGGGCGGCCATGCGTGAGGCGGGGTGGCCGCGGTGCCGGTGATCACCTCTCCCCAGGAGTTCAACACCGACGACCTGTACGTCGACCTGCGCCCGGTGCTGGGCACCGCCCTGCACCTGAAGTGCGAGGGCTTCAACTTCGCCGGCTCCGTCAAGCTCAAGGCCGCCGCCGCCATGGTCGAGGCGGCCGAGCGCTCCGGCGCGCTGCGTGAGGGATCGGTCCTGGTGGAGTCGTCGTCCGGGAACCTCGGCGTGGCGCTCGCCATGATCGCCGCGGACAAGGGCTACCGGTTCCTGTGCGTGACCGACGCGCGCTGCAACCTCGGCACCCGGCGGCTGATGGAGGCCATGGGCGCCGAGGTGCACTCGGTCGACCGGCCCGACGAGGACGGCGGTCACCTCGGCGCGCGGCTGCGGCACGTGCGGGAACTGTGCGCCTCCGACGCCCGGTACGTCTGGCTGAACCAGTACACCAACCCGTACAACGCCCTCGCCCACCAGCACACCACCGCCCCCGCGATAGCCCGGCAGTTCCCTGACCTGGACGTGCTCTTCGTCGGCGCGGGCACCACCGGCACGCTGATGGGGTGCGCCCGCTTCTTCCGGCAGTGGACGCGCCCGGTGACCGTGGTGGCCGTGGACGCGGCCGGTTCGGTGACCTTCGGCGGTCCGCCGCGCACCCGCATGATCCCCGGGCTCGGCGCGGGCGTCCGGCCACCACAGCTCGACCACTCCCTGGTGGACGACGTGGTGATCGTGCCCGAGCCGGAGACCGTGCGGACCTGCCACCGGCTGGCCGCGGCCGGCTTCCTGTTCGGCGGGTCCACCGGGACGGTCGTCGCCGGGGCCCGGCGCTGGCTGGCCGCCCACCGTCCCGGCACATCCGGCACGGCCGTGGCCATCTCGCCCGACCTGGGCGAGCGTTACCTGGACACGGTCTACCAGGAGTCGTGGGTACGGAGCGTCTACGGGGACGCCGTGTACGAGGCGGGCGCGGACGGAGCGGACAGCGCGGAGCGCGTCGGCCACCCGGCGGCGGAGCAGTGCACGCTCGGCGCGGGGGCGGCGGCGCGGTGACCGTGCGCCGCCGCACGGCCACCGCGCCCGGCGCCCGCCGCTACTACGCGGGGGCGGGGGCGGCGTCCGCCTCCGCGGCGGCGCGTTCGGTCAGCGCCCGGCGGTCGACCTTGCCGTTGGCGTTGCGCGGCAGGGACGGCAGCCGGTACGCGGTCTCGATGATCGCGTACCGGGGGAGCTGCCGGGCGCAGTGCCGCTTGAGGTCGATGAGCGAGGGATCGTGACCGTCCGCCGCGACCACGTACGCCACGACGGCGGCGTCGATGCCGGTGCCGCGCACCACGGCGGCCGCCTCGGCGACCCCCGGGTGGCTCTGCAGGACGGCCTCCACCTCGCCCAGTTCCACGCGGTTGCCGCGGACCTTGACCATCGCGTCGCGGCGGCCGACGAACTCGAAGGTGCCGTCCTGGAGGACGAGCGCGATGTCCCCGGTGGCGTAGGTCCGGTCGGTGACCGGCGGGCGGCCCCAGTACCCGAGCATCACGCTCGGTCCGGTGACGATCAGCTCGCCCTCCTCGCCGGGCCCGGCCGGCTGCCCGTCGGGCCGTACCGCGACGACGGTGTCCCCGCAGACCGGGCCGCCGATCGGTACGGGCAGCAGCCGGTCGTCCGGAATGTCGCCGACCTCGTGCGCGGTGCAGACGGTGGTCTCCGTCGGCCCGTACAGATTCATGAAACGGACGTCCGGGAAATGCCGCCGGAGCTGCCGCAGCGGGCCGATCGGAAAGGACTCCCCGGCGAACAGCAGACAGCGCAGCGACGCCACCTCGGTTTCCAGCAGGCCGCCGTGCCGCATCATCAGCATCAGGGCTGCCGGCACCGAATACCAGACGGTGATTTCGTGGTCGGTGAGGAACCGCACCAGGGCTTTCGCATTGTATGCCGTCTCCGGCGGTACGAGATGCACGGAACCGCCGACGGAGAACGGGACGTAAACGTCGATGACCGTCATGTCGAAATGAAAGGGAGCGTGATTGGAATGGCGGTCGGCGGCCGTGGCGCCTTCGGCTTTTGCGGCCCATTCGACCCACGCCCAGGCACTGTTGTGACTGTGGCACACGCCCTTGGGCTCGCCGGTGGACCCTGACGTGTACAGGATGAAGGCGAGGTCGTCGTCGGTGATGTCCGGCTCCGGCACGTCCGGGCCGGGCCGCACCGGTCCGGTGGGCAGCTCACCCCAGTCGCTGCCGTCGGGCCAGGCGGTCAGCACCGGGCTCGTGACCCCGTGTTCCGCCAGCTGGGCGGCCCGCCGCGGAGGAGCCGCCACCAGGGCGGGAGTGAAGTCGCCGACCAGCTTGGCCACCCGCGCCGGCGGCGCCTGCGGGTCGAGCGGCACGTACGCGGCACCCAGCCGCAAGGTGGCCTCCATGACGGCGACGGCCGCCACCGACTTGTCGAGCCAGATACCGATCCGGTCGCCGGCCCGCACGCCCCGGGCGGCGAGTTCGCGGGCAAGCCCGTCCGCCCAGGCGTCCAGTTGTGCGTAATGCGCGGACCCGTCCGGACCGGTGACGGCCAGCGCGTCCGGAGTCCGCCGGGCCGCGGCCCGGACGAGATGGTGCAGTTTCACAGTCGGGTCTCCATGTCTTCCTTGCCCAGCCCGCCCGGAAAGCATCAAGTTCCTTGACAGTCAACCCGGCAGAACAGTAGCGTGATTTACCGTCAGGTGCGGCGTGCGGAGCCGCTCGGTGGGAGAATGCGGCGAGAATTGCCGACGGAAACCTGACATCAACTCTGGGGGAGATAAATGAAGGATAGCGAGACCTTTGGCGCTGTCAAGGGATTCATCGAGGAGAACGTCCTCAAGGGCCAGGGTGCGGTCGAAGCCGACACCCCGCTGCTGGAATGGGGGATTCTCGACTCGCTCTCCGTCGCCCGGCTCGGCGCCTTTATCGAGAAGCGCTACGGCGTCGTCATGCCCGGCGACACCCCGCTCGCCGAGAAGTTCCACAGCCTGGACAGCGTCGTGGCGTTCGTCGGCGAGCTGCGGGTCGCCGGATGACCGCCCGGCTGGCCCTGTCCGCGGCCCAGACCGGCGTCTGGGTCGCCCAGCAACTCGACCCGGACGACCGCTCGTTCAACATCGCCGAGTACTGCGACATCGAAGGCCCGGTCGACTCCGGCCTCTTCGAGGCGGCGCTGCGCGAGGTGGTGGCCGCGACTCCGGCCCTGCGCGCCCGCTTCGGCCTCGGCGAGGAAGGGATCTGCCAGGACATCGACGACACGGTGGACGTCCCGCTGCACCACGAGGACGTCAGCGCCGCACCGGACCCGCGCGCCGCCGCCGAGCGCTGGATGCGCCGGGACCTGGCCAAGGCGTACGACCTGGCCACCGGACCGCTGTTCACCTGGGCGCTGTTCAAGGCCGGGCCCGAGCGGTACTTCTGGTACCGCGCCGCCCACCACGTCGTCGTGGACGGCTTCGGCCTCTCGCTCATCGCCGCGCACGTCGCGGACGTCTACACGGCCCTGGCCACCGGCCGCCCCCGCCGCCCCCGCCCGCCCGGCACGCTCGCCGAGGCCGTCGCGGCGGACAGCGCCTACCAGGAGTCGCCGGAGTTCGAGGCGGACCGCCGGTACTGGCTCGCGCGGATGGCGGACCAGACCGAGACCGCGAGCCTCGCCGGCCGGCAGCCGCCGCGTACCCGTTCCTACGTACGGCACAGCGGCCACCTCGGCCCCGGCGACGTGGACGCCCTGCGTGCCGCGGCCCGGCGTCTGGAGGTGACCTGGCCCGAGATCGTCCTGGCCGCCGTCGCCGTGCAGCTGCACCGCGCGACCGGCGTGCGCGACGTGGTCCTGGGCCTGCCGGTCACCGGCCGCACCGCCCCGATGCTGCGCCGCGTGCCGGCCATGCTGACGAACACGGTGCCGCTGCGCGTCACGGTGACACCGGAGCGCACGTTCGCCGAGGTCGTCGCCGACGTCTCGGTACACCTGGAGGAAGCCGTCGCGCACCAGCGCTACCCGCAGGAGCGCCTGGTGCGGGAGCTGCCCTCACTCCCCGAGGGCCGCAAGCAGTTCGGCCCCGACGTCAACATCATGTCCTTCGGCTTCGGCAGCGGGTACGCGGGCCACCCGGCCACGGTCCACAACCTGGCCGCGGGCCCGGTCGAGGACCTGACCGTCAACGTGTACGACCGGCTGGACGGCCAGGGCCTCCAGGTCTCCTTCGACGGCAACGACGGCCTGTACGACCGTACGGAACTGGCCGGGCACCTGGACGCCTTCCTCGGCCTGCTGCGCTCGGTGCCCGGACTGCTGGACGGGCGGCCGCTGGGGCAGGAGGCCACGCGCTGAACGCCCGCAGGCCCGCACCGCGTACGGTGCGGGCCTGCGCCGCGGCTACGCCAGGGCGCCGGCCAGCCGCTCCACCGGCGTGGTGTCCCGGCCGACCAGGAAGTCCGGGCGGCTCGGCCGGACCGGCGCGTTGCGCACCGAGTTGTACGTGATCAGCAGCACCGCCCGCCGGTCGTCCGAGAGGTTGTCGGTGGACGAGTGCACGATGCTCGGGTGGAACGCGGTGATCGCGCCCGCCGGACCGGTCATCCTCACCGCCGGGTGCTCGGCGGCGAGTTCCCGCACCCGCTCGTCGGACACGGTGTGCGTCAGCCGCGCCGAGACGTGCTCGTGCCAGTCGCGGCCGGTGACGGCCCGCGCCGCCTCCGGCGCCTCGATCAGGCCGAGCCGGTGCGAGCCGGTGAGGACCGTCAGCGGACCGTTGTGCTCGTGCACCTCGTCCAGGTTGACCGCGATGTTCACCGCGTCCGCCGCCGGCATGCCGTCCTCGTGCGCCCAGAACGCGAAGTCCTGGTGCCAGGGCCACTGCTGTCCCTCGCGCGGGCTCTTGATGTTCACCTTGAACTGGTACACGTACACCCGGTCACCGACCAGTTCCTCGGCCAGGTCCAGCAGCAGGGGATGCCGTACGAGCTGCGCGCACACGTCGTCGTACCCGTGGCAGCCGTGCAGGGCCCGTACCGTGTCACTGCCCGCTTCCTGCACCACTTCCGGACGGTCGGTGCGGGAAATGGCCGCGATGCTGTCCCGTACCTTTTCCAGCGCCTGCGGGCCGAGCCGGTCCGGAACGGCCAGCCATCCGCTGCGTTCGTATTCCTCGCGTGCATTCTTCGGCACAGCGGTTCCCCGTGACATGTATGTCGTCTCCTCTGTGATGTGCCGCTCCCGGGAAGGTCGGTGGACTTCGGGTCAGCGGCGTGGAATGCGGCGAACGGGCCGCGCAGAGAGGAACGGCGGTGCCGGGCCGCGTCATGCGCCCGCACCGGCAAGGCGGCGGGCCGGACAGGCCGGCCGGCCCCTTTTACAGCCCCCGTTCAACAGGGCCAGTTAACTCCAGTCGTGATCCACCGCGCAAGCGTCTTCGGGCCCGCCGCGGAAACGGAACCGGAGCTTCGGAAGGGGCGCGGAAAAGGCGGCACGGGGTGCGCCCGGCGGCCGGTTCCCGGCGCTGCGCGCGGGTGCCGCCCGCGCACGGACGGCCGCCGCGCCGCGCCTGCCGGGCGTGCGCCGCCGCGGTGTCCACGCGGCCCGCCCGGCCCGTTCGGACCGCCAGCTCCCGCTTTCGGTTGCTTCGTCCAACTACCCCATCTGACCTGCGGTTACGAGATCGGACGCGACGGCATCGGGTGACATTTCGCCATAGAGTGCGCACCGGACCGCGTGCTAGCATCCCGGTGTTCGACAGGGCCGGAACAGGTCGTCAGGATCGTTGGCCGACGGGGGCACGAATGATGGCAATCGACGAGAGAGCGGACGCGGTGGCGAGCACCGCCGACGGCCGCGACGGCGCGATCCGGTGTGCTGCCGGCCGCCGCACCGCACCACCACACCGCCCGGCGGCCGCCGCCTCGTAGCGGGCCCCGGACCGGACTTCTCCCACCGGATCACCGACAGCCGACCATCCCCGTGAGCGGGACCGTGCCCTGCCGGAAACGGCAGCGGACGGCACGCGCACCGGTGCGCGACGCGGCAGGAACACGCCGCCGCGCAACCGCACCGCGCGCCCGTCACGGCACGACCACCCCTGCCGACAACGGAATGTCGCGCCGGGTCTTTTCCGCGGGAGAAGACCGAAGCCCTCCCGGCCCGCGGCCGGGACGCGCACCGACTAGGAGCGGAACAATCCATGACCAGTCAAGTAAGCCTCGGGCTGCTGGTGGACCAGGCGTTCTACGGTTCCCCGTACCAGGGCAAGGACGCGTGGCGGGCCGCCGCGGAACTGGGCGCCGAATGGATCTGCATCGTCGAAGAGGCGATGGAACTGGCGCCGGAACGGCTGCTGCAATTCCGCAACGACGCGGACGCGGTGGGCCTGCCGATCAGCCTGACGGCGTGCCACGCCTTCGGTCTCAGTGATTTCCGCGACGTCGTGAGGGAGTTCCACCTCAAGCGCGCCGAGGCGCACGTCGACCTCACCCGGGAACTCGGCGGCCAGGTCATGAAACTGCTCCTCGGAGACTGGTTCTGGCGCGCCATGTGGCCCGAGGAGGCCCAGTGGCAGATGCTGGCCGCCTCGGTCCGCCGGCTCGCCGATTACGCCGAGGCGCGCGGCATCGCGCTCAGCGTCAAGCCCGAACCGATGGAGACCTCGCTGGTCACCGACGTCGACGACCTCGTGCGGCTGCTCGACGACGTCGGCTCCCCGGCCCTCCAGGCCAACGTCGACGTCTCGCACCTCGTCGTCGCCGGGGTGGCCGCGTCCGAGGTGGGCCGGCTGCCCGGCCGGGTCAACAGCGTGGACTACTCCGACTCCAACGGCACGTACCACGAGCACCTGGTGCCCGGTGAGGGCGTCGCGGACATGGCCGCCTTCACCGAACAGCTGCTCGCCGTCGACGCCGCCTGGATCGGCGTCGAGGTCGGCCCGTTCGCCGACCCGGAGAACGCCTACGACAAGGTCGGCCGGGCGATGGCCCGGTCCCGCGAATTCTTCGACACCGCGGCGGCGCGGCGTGTCTGAACCCGAAACCCTCCCGGAGGCCCCCGTGGCGAACCCCGAAGACAGCGCGTCCATACCCGCGGACCCGCTCCCGCTCGTCCGCCAGGCATGGCAGGACGTCCTCGGCATCGACGAGGCGCCCCTGGACACCGGCTTCTTCGAAGCGGGCGGCAACTCCATGCTGCTGGTGATGCTCAGCGACGAACTCTCCGATCAGACCGGCCGCGAGCTGGAGGTCGCCGAACTGTTCCGGCACGACACGGTGCGCGCCCAGGCCCGGCTGCTGGACCCGTCGTACGAGCCCGAGGCACCGGCCCCCGCGGCGGCGGCCCCGGCCGGCCGCGGCCGGCTGCTCGGCAGCGCCCGCCGCGGCCGTACGGACGCCACGTCCGCCGCCGGTCCGCAGCAGCCGGAAGGGTCCGCCGCGCGATGAACAGCGAGACCGCCGTAGCGGTGGTGGGTGTCGGCTGCCGGTTCCCGGAGGCCGCGACCCCGGAGGAGTTCTGGAGCAACCTCGACAAGGGCGTGGTCTCGCTCCGCGACATCCCCGCCGAGGACCTGCGCCGCTGCGGTGTGTCCCCGGAGACGGCCGCCGCGCCGGGCTTCGTGACCCGGTCCGGCTGGATCGAGGACCCGGAGCTGTTCGCCGCCGAGTTCTTCGGCTACACCCCCGTCGAGGCCGAGCTGATCGACCCGCAGCAGCGCCTCTTCCTGGAGGCGTGCCGGGACGGCCTGGAGCGGGCCGGGCACCTGCCGAACGGTGACCACGGCCCGCAGATCGGCGTGTTCGCCGGGGCGAGCAACAGCACGTACAACACCCTGCTCCAGTACGCCCGCGCCCGTACGGAAGGCCCCGCCGCCTTCGACGACCTGGCCACGCAACTGGGCGGCGGCATCGACTTCATGGCCCCCCGGGTCTCCTACAAGCTCGGCCTGCGCGGCCCGTCCCTGGCCGTGCAGACCGCCTGCTCCTCCTCGCTGACCGCCGTGCACTACGCGGTGCTGAGCCTGCTGTCGGAGGAGTGCGACATCGCCCTGGCGGGCGGCAGCGGACTGTCGTACCCGTCCGTCGGCTACCAGTACCAGCCCGGCGGCGTGCTCTCCGAGGACGGATTCTGCCGCGCCTTCGACATCCGCTCCACCGGCACCGGCGCGGGCTCCGGCATCGGCGTCGTCGTACTGCGCCGCCTCGCCGACGCGCTCGCCGACGGCGACCCGGTCCTCGCGGTGATCGGCGGCAGCGCGGTCGGCAACGACGGCGCCCACCGGCCCGGCTTCACCGCGCCCAGCCCGGACGGCCTGGCCTCGGTCGTCTCCGCCGCGCTCACGGTGGCCGGCACCGACCCGGCCGACCTGCGCTATGCCGAGGCGCACGGCTCCGGCACCCCCCTGGGCGACCAGGTCGAACTGCGCGGCCTCATCGACGGCCTGCGCGCGGCGGGCGCCCGCCCGTCCGACCGCAACCACTGCGCGCTCGGCACGGTCAAGGCCAACATCGGGCACGCCGGATCGGCCGCCGGCATCGCCGGGCTGATCAAGGCGATCCACGTCGTGCGCACCGGCCACCTGGTGCCGCACCCGATGTTCGAGCACGCCCGGGACCCCGGCGTCCTCGCCGACAGCCCCTTCCACGTCCCCACCGAGCTGGAACGGTGCACCGACGCCGGCCGCCGGGTGCTGGTGAACTCGATGGGCCTGGGCGGCGCCAACGCCTCCGTCGTCCTCGCCCCGCCGCCGGAGCCGGTGCGCCCCGCCGCGCCCGCCCGGCCCGTCGTACGGCTCCAGCTCTCCGCCCGGACCCGCACCGAACTCGACGCCCTCTCGCGCGGCCTGGCCGACGAGATCGACCAGGACCGCGCCGCGCCCGGGGACATCGCGCACACCCTGCGCGTCGGGCGGCAGGACTTCACCGAGCGCCGGGTCGTCACCGCGGCCCCCGACCGGCTGGCCGCCGCCCTGCGCCTGCCCCGGCCGCCCGCCGCCCGTACGGTCCGCGCCGGGACACGCCGTCCGGTCCTGGCCGTCACGGCGGCCGGCGAGCGCGCCGAGGAGATGCGTACCGCGCTGCTGGCGGCCCTGGGCCGCCGTACCGAGCAGCACGACACCGTGCCCGCCGCGCTGCCCGCCGACGCCTACCTGCTGATCGTCGGCGACGGCGGGAGCGGCCCCGGCCGGTACGTGCTGCCCGTCGACCCGGCCGAGGACCGCGCCGCCCTGGACGAGCGGATCGCCGCGGCCCTCGCGGACGCCTGGCTGCACGGCGTCCCGGTGGACGCCCGCGCGCTCGACGACGGGACGGGCCGGCGCGTCACCCTGCCCACGTACCCGTACACCCGGCGCCGCTGCTCGGCACTGGACGACTCGGTGTTCACCGTTCCGGGCAGCGCCGCCGCCGCGGAGCCCACGGCCCGGGCCGCCGCGAGCGCGCCCGCCGACGCGCCCACCGGCCTCGAAGGAGAACTGGTCGCCCTCTGGGAAGAACTGTTCGGCATCGACGGCATCGGCCCGCACGACGAGTTCGGCGCCCTCGGCGGCACCTCCCTGCTCGGCCTGCGGATGACGCTCGAAGTGCAGGAGCGGTACGGCACCCTGCTCAACCTCCACCGCACCGGCGGCAGCCGGGCCACCGTCACCCGCGTCGCCGAGGCGATCCGCGGCGCTTCCGGCGGTACGGACACGGAGGGCCCCGGCCGTACGGAACCCGGCACCACCACCGGGGACACGCCCGCCACCCACCCCTCCGACGCCGCCCTCATCGACGCCGACCTCGCCCTCGAACTGCCGCCCCTGGCACCGCGCGACACCCCGCCCGGCACGGACGTGCTGCTCACCGGCGCCACCGGCTTCGTCGGCGCCTTCCTGCTGCACGAACTCCTGCACGACCCCGGCCACCGCGACAGCCGCGTCTACTGCCTGGTCCGCGCCGACGACGAGGAGCACGGCCGCCGGCGCCTGCGCGAGGCCGCCGCCCGCTTCCGGCTCCCCGAACCCGACCCGGCGCGCGTGCACATCGTCCCCGGCGACCTGCGGGACGTCGCCGAGGTGTGCGAGACCTTCCGCGACGGGGAACTGGCCCGCCGCACCGGCCACGTCGTGCACTGCGGCGCCCACGTCGTCTTCACCGAGCCGTACGAGGTGCTGCGCCCGGCCAACACCCTGGCCACGTACCACCTCCTCGGCTGGATGCGCCGCCACGGCATCACCGACATCAGCTACATCTCCACCCTGGCCGCCTGCGGCCAGGCCCTCGGCTCCGAAGGCCGGATGCTGGAGCGCCGCGAACAGCCCCTGGACCCCGAAGCAGGCGGTTACGGCATCTCCAAGTGGGTCAGCGAACGCCTCCTGGACAAGGCCGAACGGGACGGGATGCGGGTACGGGTCTTCCGACCCGGCCTGATCGGCGGCGACACCACCACCGGCGCCTGCAACGACCTCGACATGCTCTGGCGGCTGGTGGCCGCCTGCCTGGCCGTCGGCGCCCACCCGGCGGACGACATGCCGCTGCCGGTGGCGCCCATCGACCTGGTGGCCCGCGCCATAGTCCAGCTCGGCCGGGAGCCCGGATCGGCGGGCCGCGCCTACCACCTGGTCGGCGAGGAGGCCACCACCTTCTCCGCGCTCTTCGCCGAACTGGGCGCGCTGGGCGTGCCGACCCGCGGCGTACCGGTCGCGGAATGGGCGCGCCTGGCGGGCCGGCGGGCCCTGGAGACCGGCGACCCGGTCCTGTCGACCATGGCCCTGTACGAGACCCACGACCTGGACACGCCGCGGGTGGACGTGGAAGGCCGGCTGTGGGGGGAGTGGCTGCGCGAACGCGGCCTGGACCCCCGCCTGGACGGCGCACGGGCCCTGCAGGCCCTGCGCCACCTCGCCGGACACCCCGCCTTCGCGGCCTTGTTGACCGATGTGACGGAAGGCGCCTGACCCAGTGACCACCGACGGGACGACAGACGGGACGACGATGGACGACGGATGGGGCGACGGCCGGCTGGCCGTCGTCGGCGCCGGGGTCATGGGCACCGCGCTGGCCACGCTCGCCGTGGGCCGCGGCCTCCCGGTGCTGCTGATCGACGTGTCCGAGGACCAGCTGGAACGCGCCCTCGGCGCGGTGCGCCAGCAGCTGCGGCACGCCCGGCTGCTGGGCAAGCTGCCCAAGGGGCCGGAGGGCGAGCTGACGCTGAGCACCTCGTACGAGCAGCTCGGCACCGCGGCGGCCGTCATCGAGGCGGTCACCGAGACCACCGACGCCAAGGCCGAGGCGCTGGGCGCCATCTCGGCGGCGGTCCGCCCCGGCACGCTGATCGCCTCCAACACCTCCGCCGTACCGGTCGACGAGCTGGCGGGCTACACCCAGCACCCCGAGGACGTCGTCGGCACCCACTTCATGAATCCGCCCTACCTGATCAGGGCGGTCGAGGTGATCCGCGGCCCGCGCACCGGCGACGCGGCGATGGCGGCACTGGACCGGCTGCTGAGCGCCCTGGACCGGGAGGCCGTCGTCGTCGGCGACGGCCCCGGCTTCGTCTCCAACCGCATCCTGATGCGGGTGATCAACGACGCGGCCAAGCTGGTCGCCGAGGGCCGCGCCTCCGCCGAGAACGTGGACCGCGTCTTCACCGGCTGCTTCGGACACCGTACGGGGCCGCTGGCCACCGCGGACCTGATCGGCCTGGACAACATCGTCGACACCCTCAAGGTGCTGCACGACCGCACCGGCGACGACGGATACCTCGCCTGCGACCTGCTCCTGGACAAGGTGCGGGCCGGCGACTTCGGCCACAAGACCGGCAACGGCTTCTACTCCTACGGAGGAACGCGCGCATGACCACCGTCGACAACCAGGCCGGCCCGGCGGCCGGCACCGAGGACGTCCAGCAGCGCCTGGTGGCGTTCCTGAGCACCCGCACGGGCGGCGAATGGGCCGTGGACCAGGACCTGTTCGCCTCCGGGGCGTTCTCCTCGCTGTTCTCCCTGGAACTGCTCCAGCACGTCGAGCAGGAGTTCCAGGTCACCGTCGAGGGCGACGACCTCACCCTGGACAACTTCCGTACCGTGCCGGCCATCACCGCGCTGGTCCAGCGGCTGCGCGGCGAAGGAGCGGCGGGGCAGTGACGGCGCAGGCCACCGCGGACGCCCGCGCCGCGCTCGGCGACCTCGTCGGCGACCGCGCCGAGGAGTGGGACCTGGCCGGCCGGATCCCCGCGGAGACGGTACGGGAGGCGTCCCGGCGCGGCCTGTTGTGCGCGCAGGTCGCCGCGGAACACGGCGGCCTGGGCCTGGACAGCCGCGCCAACGGCGAACTGACCGCGCACGCCGGTTCCCTGTGCAGCTCCCTGCGGTCCCTGATGACCTCGCAGGGCATGGCCGCCTGGACCGTGCAGCGCTTCGGCACCGCCGCGCAGCGCGGCACGTTCCTGCCCCGGCTCACCGGCGGCGAGACGGCCGGTGTCGCGTTCTCCGAGAGCGACGCGGGCAGCGACCTGTCGGCGATGCGCACGGAGATCCGCCGCGACGGCGACACCGTGCACGTCACCGGCGCGAAGGTCTGGGTGACCGGCGCCGCCTACGCGAGCCTGCTGGTGGTCTTCGGGACGTACGGTTCCGGCGCGGCCGTGGTGGTCGTACCGGCCGACGCGCCGGGCGTACGCATCGAGCGGGTGCCGGACCCGATGGGCTGCCGGGCCGCCGGCCACGCCGACGTACACCTGGACGACGTCCGCGTACCGGCCGGTCACCTGCTGTCCGGCGCCGGTCTGCCGGTCGCCCTGCTCGCCACCGCCGCGCTGACCTACGGGCGGCTCTCGGTCGCCTGGGGCTGCGCGGGCATCCTGCGGGCGTGCGTGGACAGCACGGCGGCACACACCCGCGACCGGGAACAGTTCGGCAAGCCGCTCGCCGACCACCAGCTCATCGCCCGGCACCTGGCCGAACTGGCCGTCGCCGAACAGATCGCGCTGCGCTGCTGCGAGCACGCCAGCGCCTGCTGGGACGAGAACCGGCCGGAGCTGGGCACCCAGGCCGTCGTCGCCAAGTACGTCGCCTCCCGGGAAGCGACGAAGGGCGCCGCCACGGCCGTCCAGGTGCTGGCCTCCCGTGGCGCACGCGACGGCCACCCGGTGGCGCGGGCCTACCGCGACGCCAAACTCATGGAGATCATCGAGGGCAGCACGGAGATCAGCCAGCTGCTCCTCGCGGACCACGTACGGACGGGCCGGGGATGACGAGGACGGACACGGGCAGCAGCACGGACACGGCCGTCGGGATAGGGGCCGTGCACTGCCTCCTGCCCGACGAGCTGGTACCCGTCGAGAAGCTGGACGAGATCGGCGGACTGCCGCGCGAGGAGGCCGAGTTCGCGCGCGACTGCGGCATCCGTACGGTCGGCCGGTTCGACAGTGAGGCCACGGCCGCCGGACTCGCGGCCCGGGCCGTACGCGAACTGCGCGAGCAGGACCCGGCGGCCCCGGAACCCGACGTCCTGGTGGTCGTCGGCGCCCGCGCCCCCGAGGTGCTGCTCGGCTCCACCTCCGGACAGGTCGCGAGCGAGGCCGGGCTCACCTCGGCCTTCTCCTTCGTCCTGGACGGCCTGGGCTGCACGGGCTCCAGCGCGGCCTGGTCCCTGGCCAGGGACCTCCTCGTCGCCGACCCGGCCCGGCAGTCCGTCATGATCGCGCACGCCAGCCGCCCGGTCGCCCTGGACCGGGTGCGCCACCCGGTCACCGTCGTCGGCGACGGCGCCTTCGCCATGACCCTGGTACGCGGCGGCCGCCCGGTGCTGCGCGCCCACCGCCAGCACACCGACGGCAGATTCCACGACCTCCTCCAGGTCGACTACAAGAACGCCCCCTGGTACGAGTGGCGCGAGGAGGTCAACTCCGCCGACCGCTACCGCTTCGACCTGGCCCTGCACAGCCAGCAGCACCTCAAGCGCCTGGTCGGCCGGGTACTGGAGGACGCGGGCGTCGAGCGGCGGCAGGTCACCGCCACCCTCATGCAGAACGTCACCGCGCCGGCCTTCCAGTTCTACGAGACGCTGCTCGGCGTTCCCGTCCACCCGGTGTGCACCGAGCACCTCCAGGCGTACGGCCACACAGGCGCCATGGACGTGGTGCTCAACCTGGACCGGCTGCTGGCCCGCGGTGAACTGGCGCCCGGCGACCTCGTCCTCGTCCTCAACAACAGCCCCGTCGCGGCCTGGGCCGTGACCCTCTGGGAGGTATGACCGGCATGACGGGCACCACGACGGCGGAGACCACGAACACCCCGGACACGGCCGGGACGGCCGCGTTCCCGGCGGTGAAGTGCCTGGTCTGGGACCTGGACAACACCCTGTGGCAGGGGACCCTGCTGGAGAACGACGAACTGGCCCTGCGGCCCGGCGTCCTGAAGACGCTCCAGGCCCTCGACGAGCGCGGCATCCTCCAGTCGGTGGCCAGCCGCAACGAGTACGACGACGCCTGGGCCCGGCTGGAGAGCCTCGGCGTCGCCGAGTACTTCGTCCTGCCGCACATCGGCTGGGGCCGCAAGTCCGACGCCGTACGCACCGTCGCCGAGCAGCTGAACTTCGCGCAGAACACCATCGCGTTCATCGACGACCAGCACACCGAGCGCGCCGAGGTCGCCTACCACCTGCCGGACGTGCGCTGCTACGACGCGCCCGAGGCGGCCGGCCTGCCGGATCTGCCGGACTTCGCGCCCACCGTCACCACCGACGCGCGCCGCCGCCGGGCCATGTACCAGGAGAAGTTCCGGCGCGAGGCCGCGCAGAGCGAGTTCAACGGCCCGGACGAGGACTTCCTGCGCTCCCTGGACATGCGGATGCGCATCGCCCGCGCCGACCGGGACGACCTCGCGCGCGTCGAGGAACTGACCCTGCGCACCAGCCAGATGAACGCCACCGGCGTGCACTACTCCGACGCCGACCTGCGCGCCCTGCTCACCGACCCGGACCACGAGGTGCTGA
Source organism: Streptomyces sp. NPDC030165 (assembly GCF_055573595.1). Taxonomy (NCBI): domain Bacteria; kingdom Bacillati; phylum Actinomycetota; class Actinomycetes; order Kitasatosporales; family Streptomycetaceae; genus Streptomyces; species Streptomyces sp. NPDC030165. The sequence goes on from NZ_JBVIBD010000005.1 coordinate 183,802, forward strand.
TCACCACCGTCGAGGACCGCTTCGGCTCGCACGGTGCGGTCGGCGTGGTCCTGCTGGAGCGGCAGCCGGGCAGCTGGCGCCTGAAGCTGCTCGCCACCTCCTGCCGGGTGGTCAACTTCGGCATCGGTACCCAGCTGCTGCGCTGGACCGCCGACCAGGCCACCCGGGCCGGGGTGCACCTGGAGGCCGACTTCCGGCGCACCGAACGCAACCGGATCATGGAGGTCGCGTACCGGTTCGCGGGCTTCGACTCCCAGCCGTGCCCCTGCCAGGACGGACGGGCGCAGAACGCGGACGCCCCGGCGGACGTCCAGCGTCTGCACCTGGTCCCGCAGCGGCAGGCAGCCCCCACGACGCTGACCGTGACCGGCCCCGTCCTGTGGACCGGCGACGCCACCGAGAAACCGTGGGCATGACGGACGGCGCCGTGGACGGACCCGGCACGGCGGCGCCGGACGGCCCGGGCCAGGGGCGCCCGGGCCGGGCCGGCGCGCGCTCCGGCGGCCGCCGCTTCGGCCCGTTCGGGCGGCTGTGGGCGTCCACCGCGGTCTCCGCACTGGGCGACGGCGTACGGCTGACCGCCCTGCCGCTGCTCGCCCTCTCGCTCACCACCGACCCGCTGCTGATCTCCCTGGTGACGGTCGCCAACTGGCTGCCGCTGCTGCTGTCGCCACTGGCCGGCGTCTGGGCGGACCTGGCCGACCGGCGCTCGCTGCTGATCTGCATCGACCTGCTGCGGTCCGCCGCGGTGCTGGTCCTCACGCTGACGGTGGTCACCGGCGTGGTCAGCCTGCCGGTGGTGTGCGCGGTGGCGGCGGTGCTCGGGCTGGGCGAGACGGTGCACGTCGTCGCGTCCCAGTCGTACCTGCCGATGGTGGTGGACACCGCCCGGCTGGCCGCTGCCAACGGGCGCCTGCACGTGGCCCAGCTGATCTTCCGCGACTCCGCCGGACAGCCGCTCGGCAGCCTCGCCTTCGTCGCCGGAGCGGGCCTGCCGTTCCTGATCGACGGAGTGTCGTTCCTGCTCGGCGTGGCCCTGCTGGTCACCCTGCCGCGCTTCCCCGGGCCGTCCGCCGGCCCCGCCGAACCGGGCGCCGCGCCGCGCTGGCGCACGATGATCCTGGACGGCGTGCGGCTGCTCCGCACCGACCGGCTGCTGGCCACCCTCGCGGGCATGCTCGGCGCGCTGAACTTCTTCATGGGCGTCACCGGAACACTCGAAGTCCTCTACGTCGTGCGCTGGCTGGGTCTGCCGGAAGCCGCCTTCGGCGTGTTCCTGGCCGTCGGCGCGCTCGGCGGCATCGCCGGCGGACTGCTCAACGCACGGCTGGCCGGCCGGTTCGGCACCTTCCCGGCCGCGCTCGGCGGCATGGCCCTGATGGGCGTCGCGATGCTGCTGACCGGCCTGGTCCGGCACCCGCTCGTCGCGGCCGGCGGCTTCGCCCTGATGGCGCTGGGCGCCGCCGTCTACCAGGCGCTGACCGTCTCCTTCCGCCAGGCCACCACCCCGCCCGACCAGCTCGGCCGGCTCAACGGCGTCTACCGGCTGGTGGGCACCGGCACCATCCCGCTGGGCGCGCTGGCGGGCGGCGCGCTCGCCAAACTGGTCGAGGTCAACGTCCCGTACATGGCCTCCGGAGCCGCTGTGCTGCTGCTGTTCGCGCTGGTCGCGCGCCCGGTCGTACGGATGGGCACGGCGCTGGAGCAGCGCGCCGCGGCCCCGGACGCACCGGCGGGGGCCGCCCCGTGAGCCACCCGCCCGCCACGAGCGGCACCCCCGCACCACACCTCCCACCTTCCCCCGCCGAGCCCGTCCCCGTGGAGCCCGCCTTGGAAGACCGCACCCTCTACCAGTGGTTCGCCGACTCCGCCCGCCGGTGGCCGGACGCCCCGGCCCTCGAACTGGGCGAGCAGACCCTGACCTACGGCGAACTGCACCGCAGGGCGCTGGCCCTGGCGGCCCGCGTCCTGGACGGGCAGCCCGCCACCGAGGGGCCCGCGCGCCCGCCGGCCCGGATCGCGCTGGTCGCCTCCCGGACGGTGGCCGCGTACGTGGCGTACCTGGCCGTGCAGCGCCTCGGCTCCTCCGCCGTCCCGCTCAACGCCGACCACCCGCTGCCCCGCAACCTCGACATCGCGCGCCGCGCCGGAGTCGGCGCCGTCCTCGTCGGCGAGCAGCACCGCGACACGTTCGCCGGGCTGACGGCGGACTTCCGGCCCGCCGTGACCGTCGTACCGACGGACGGCGACGGCCTCCCGGACCCGCCCGCCGACGCGCTGCCCGCCCACCACGGCGACCCGGAGCGCGAGGCGTACCTGCTGTTCACCTCCGGCTCCACCGGCCGCCCCAAGGGCGTGCCGATCCGCCACCGCAACGTCTCCCCGTACGTGGCGTACAACATCGCCCGCTACGAGGCGGGTCCCGGCTGCCGGTTCTCGCAGACCTTCGGCCTGACCTTCGACCCGTCCGTGTACGACCTGTTCGTCGCGTGGGGCTCCGGCGCCACCGTCGTCGTACCGGACCAGGACGAGCTGTACCGGCCCGTGGACTACGTGGTGCGCCGCCGGCTCACCCACTGGTTCTCCGTACCGTCGCTGGTCACCACCGCCGAGCGGTACGGCAACCTGCCGCTCGGCCAGGTCACCACGCTGCGCCACAGCTGCTTCAGCGCGGAACCGGTCACCGTCCAACTCACCGCGCTGTGGCGCGAGGTCGCGCCCGGCAGCCGTATCCACAACCTCTACGGGCCGACCGAACTGACCATCACCTGCACCGACCACGAACTCCCCGACGGAGGGTCCGCCGCGTCGGGCAGCGCCAACGGCACGGTGCCCATCGGGCAGCCGTACCCGCACATGGAAGCCGTCCTCCTGGACGAGGAGGGGCAGCCCTGCGACGACGGTGAACTGTGCGTGCGCGGCGCCCAGCGCTTCGACGGCTACCTGGACCCGGCCGACAACGCCGGACGGTTCGTCCACCACGAGCCGGGCGCGCCCGCCGTCCCGTACGACGGCACCGGACCGCTCACCCGCGCCCACTGGTACCGCACCGGCGACCGGGTCCGCCGGGAGGACGGCCGGCTGGTGCACCGCGGCCGGCTGGACAACCAGGTCAAGATCATGGGGCACCGGGTGGAGCTGGGCGAGGTGGAGGCCGCGATGCGGCGCCACCCCGAGGTGAGCGAGGCGGCCGTGGTGGTCGTCGAGGTCAAGGACGAGGTGCGCCTGCTGGCGGCCTACCTGGGCAAGGAGATGCGGGCACACGAGTTCAGCCACTGGCTGCGGCAGCACGTACCGCTGCACATGGTGCCGCGCCGCATCCGGCGCCTGGAGGAGCTGCCGCACAACGACAACGGCAAGCTGAACCGGCAGCGGCTCGCCGAGCTGCTGGCGTGAGGGGCGGCGGTCAGATGCTCCGGCCCAGGTCAGCAGGGTGTTCCGGACCGGTGTGCGGGACCGCCGCGCCGATCCGGGGCATCGCCGTGCTCACCACGGCGGCGACGGCGTCCCGGCGGGTGTCGGTGTGGTCGAGCACGTACAGGCCGCCGTGGCGGTACGGGGCGTGCTGCGGGCCGTCGGTGCCCGTTCCGCCGGCGCCGGTCGCGTCGGGCAGGCCCGCCAGGTCCACGGCGGCCAGCCCGCCCAGCGTGGCCCTGCCCAGCTTGACGAAGCACTCCTTGCGGACCCACTGGCGCAGGAAGTACGCGTCCGGGTCGGCGTGTCCGCGCATCGCCGCCCGCTCGGCCGCGCTCAGCACCCGGCCCGCCGCACCCCGCACACTGTCCGGCAGCGTCCGCCGCTCCACGTCCACGCCGACCGGCTCGTGGCCCGCCGCCGCGGCCACCACGCCCGTCGTGTGCGACAGGCTCACGGAGACCTGCGGGAGCCCGGCGAGGCCCGGTCTGCCGTGCTCGTCGGAGCCGCAGCCGGGGCACCGCTGTGCCAGTACGAGCGTGTCCGCCGGCCGGTCCAGCAGCCGGGCGGCGCAGAGCCGCACCAGGACGTGCGCGGCGATGAAGTCGGCCCGCGGGCCCGCGGTCAGGAACGCGTCCGCGCGCCGCCGCTCGACGACGGTGAGCAGCCGCTCGTACGCCGGGACCGCCCCCAGTACCTCGTCCGTACCCGCCACCAGCGCCAACGGCTGTCCGCTTGCCACGGAGAGCACCTTTCCAGAGCGGCCACGCACCGGGCAAGGCACCCCGATTCCCGCATCCGTGACCGCTCCCGCACCCGCTTTCGCACCTTTTGAACGGCCCGCTCCAGGCGCCGGCCGACGAGTGGAGGACCAGTGAACGACACGACGCAGGCGGCGTTTTTTGCCGCGCCCTTCCCGGACCTCTTCGCCCGGCAGGTGGCCCGCACCCCGGACGCCACGGCGCTGGTCTTCGAGGACACGACGCTGTCGTACCGGGAGCTGGACGCGCGGGCCAACCGCCTGGCGCACTGGCTCGCCGAGCGGGGCGTCGGCCCGGAGACCCGGGTGGCGCTGGTCCTGCCACGCTCGGTGGAGCTGGCGGTCGCGCTGCTCGCCGTCCTGAAGGCGGGCGGCGCGTACGTCCCCGTCGACCCGGAATACCCGCAGGCGCGCCGCGCCTTCCTCCTCGACGACGCGGCCCCCGTCCTCGTCCTCGACGAGGAGACCCTGCCCCGCGACCTGTCCGGCCGCCCCGCGACCGGCCCCGAAGTGCGCCTCACCCCCGGCCATGCCGCGTACGTCATCTACACCTCCGGCTCGACGGGCGTCCCCAAGGGCGTCGTCGTCCCGCACGCGGGCCTCGCCGGGCTGGCGGCCGCGCACGCCGAGCGGTTCGCGGTGACGGCCGAGAGCCGCGTCCTGCAGTTCGCCTCGCCCAGCTTCGACGCGTCCGTCGCGGAGATCTGCGCCGCCTGGCTGACCGGCGCCGCCCTCGTGATGGCGCCCGCCGCCCGCCTGCTGCCCGGCGCGGGACTCGCGGAACTGGTCGCCGCACAGCGCGTCACCAACGCCACCCTGCCGCCCTCCGTGCTGGCGGCGCTCCCGCCGCACACCACCCTGCCGGAGATCACCGCGCTGGCGGTGGCGGGCGAGGCCTGCCCGCCGGACGTGGTCGAACGCTGGTCGGCCGGTCGGCGCCTGGTCAACGCCTACGGCCCGACGGAGACCACGGTCTGCGCGACGGTGGGCGAACCGCTGTCCGGCCGTGTGGTGCCCGCGCTCGGCACGCCGATCGCCGACGTGTCCCTGTACGTGCTCGACACGGCGCTGCGCCCGGTGCCGGCCGGTGGCACCGGCGAACTCTACGTCACCGGCACCGGCCTGGCCCGCGGCTACCTCGGCCGCTCCGCGCTGACCGCGGAACGCTTCGTCGCGAGCCCCTTCGGACCGTCGGGCGCCCGGATGTACCGCACGGGCGACATGGTGCGCCGCCGGGACGACGGCGAGCTGGAGTTCGTCGGCCGCGCCGACGACCAGGTCAAGGTACGCGGCCACCGCGTCGAGCCGGGCGAGGTCGAGCAGGTGCTCGGCGCACACTCGGCAGTCGGGCAGGCCGTGGTCGCCGCCCGCGAGGACCGGCCCGGCGACGTACGCCTGGTCGGCTACGTCGTGCCGTCCGACAGTCCCGCGCCGGACGCCGGGGCCGACGCGCACCAGGTCGGCGAGTGGCAGGAGATGCACGACCTGGTCTATGCCGACGAGGCCAAGGCACACGACGACGAGCCGCCGTTCGGCGAGGACTTCAGCGGCTGGAACAGCAGCTACGACGGCACCCCGATCCCCGTGGCGCAGATGCGCGACTGGCGCGCCGAGACCGTACGGCGCATCCTCGCGCTCCGGCCCCGCCGGGTCCTGGAGATGGGCGTCGGCAGCGGCCTGCTGCTCTCACAGGTGGCGCCCGCCTGCGAGGCGTACTGGGGCGCGGACTTCTCGGCCCCGGCCGTCGAGCGGCTGCGCCGCCAGGTCGCCGCCGTGCCGGAACTGGCCGGCAAGGTCGAGCTGAGCTGCCGGCCCGCCGATGTGACCGACGGGCTGCCCACCGGCTACTTCGACACCATCGTGATCAACTCGGTCACCCAGTACTTCCCCAACGCCGCCTACTTCCTGCGCGTCCTGCGCCGCGCCGTGGACCTGCTGGCCCCCGGCGGCCGGGTCTTCGTCGGCGACATCCGCAACCGGCGCCTGCTGCGGCTCTTCCGTACCGCCGTCGAGCTGCACCGGGCCGGCGCGGACGCGGAGCCGGCCGCCCTCGCCGCGACGATCGACCAGAGCGTCCGGCTGGAGAAGGAACTCCTGGTCGACCCGGACTTCTTCGCGGCCCTGCCCGCCGAACTCCCGGACGTGACGGGCACCGGCCTCCAGCTCAAGGGCACCCGCCACCACAACGAGCTGACCCGCCACCGCTACGACGCCGTGCTGCACAAGCGGCCCGCCCGTACGGTCTCCTTCGCCGACGTCCCGGCCCTGGCCTGGGGCCGGGACGTGACCGACGAGACCGGCCTCGAACAGGCCCTGCGCGACCGGCCCGGACAGCGGCTGCGCCTGACCGGGGTGCCCAACCCGCGCCTGGCGGGCGAGGCGGCGGCCGAGGCCGCCGTCACGGCGGGCCTGCCGGTGCGCGAGGCCCGCGCCCGGCTGGCCGCCACCGACGCCACCGCCGGAGCCGAACCGGAGGAGATCACCGCACTGGGCGCCCGCCTCGGCCTGTGGACGGCCGTCACCTGGGCGCCGGACAGCCCGGAGGGCCAGTACGACGTGCTCTTCGCGCCGCAGGAGGACCTCGCCTCGGCGGCCCCGGTCGGCCTCTGCCGCCCGGCCGGCGACCTCACCGGCCCCCTCGCCGGCCACACCACCGACCCCGGCACGGCCCTGAACACCGCCGCCCTGGTCACCGACCTCCACCGCTACCTGCGCGACCGGCTGCCCGCCCACCTCGTCCCCTCCGCCCTCGTCGCCCTGGACACCCTGCCGCTGACACCCAACGGCAAGGTCGACCGCGCCGCGCTGCCCGCGCCCGACCTGGCCCACCTCGGCGACGGGGCCGGCGGCCGGGCGCCGCGCACCCCGCGCGAGGGCGTGCTGTGCGAGCTGTACGCCGACATCCTCGGCGTGCCGCGGGTCGGCATCGACGACAACTTCTTCACCCTGGGCGGCCACTCGCTGCTCGCCACCCGTCTGATCGGCCGCATCCGCACCGCCCTGGACGTCGACCTGCCGATCACCGCCGTGTTCGAGGCGCCCACGGTCGCCGGGCTCGCCGAGCACGTCGACGCCGCCGCCTCCGGGGGCCGCCCGGCCCTGCGGCCGCAGCCGCGCCCCGACGTGCTGCCGCTGTCGTACGCCCAGCGCCGCCTGTGGTTCCTGCACCGGCTGGAGGGCCCGAGCGCCACGTACAACGTCCCGACGGCGCTGCACCTGTCCGGCGAGCTGGACCACGACGCGCTGCGCGCCGCGCTGGGCGACCTGCTCGTCCGGCACGAGAGCCTGCGCACGGTCTTCCACGAGACGGCCACCGGCACCCCCCGCCAGGTCGTCCTCGCCCCCGAAGACCTGGACGGTCTGCCGTCCGTCTTCTCCGTGGTGCACACCGACCCCGACGACGTACGGCGCCTGCTGCACGAGGCCACCCGCCACGCCTTCGACATCGCCACCGAACTGCCGCTCCGCGCCACCCTGTTCCGGACCGGCCCCGACGAGCACGTGCTGCTGCTGTTGCTGCACCACATCGCCGGTGACGGCTGGTCGTCGGCGCCGCTCTCGCGCGACCTGGCGGCGGCGTACGACGCGCGGCGCCAGGGCCGGGCCCCGCAGTGGGCCCCGCTGCCGGTCCAGTACGCCGATTACACCCTCTGGCAGCGGGGCTTCCTCGGTGACCCGCAGGACCCGGCCAGTGTCCAAGCGCGGGAACTCGCTTATTGGACGCGGCAGCTGAGCGGCATCCCCGAGGAGATCGCGCTCCCGTACGACCGCCCGCGCCCCCGGCGCGCGACCTACCGGGGCGACGCGTTCGGCCTGGACCTGCCCGCCGGCCTGCACGCGAACCTGCACGCCCTGGCGCGCGACACCGGCACCAGCCTGTTCATGATCGTGCAGGCGGGCCTGGCGGCCCTGCTCACCCGCCTCGGCGCCGGCACCGACATCCCGCTCGGCAGCCCCGTCGCGGGCCGCACCGACCAGGCCCTGGACGACCTGGTGGGCTTCTTCGTCAACACCCTCGTGCTGCGGACGGACACCTCCGGCAACCCGACCTTCCGCGACCTGCTGCGCCGCGTCCGCGACACCGACCTCGCCGCCTGGTCCCACCAGGACCTGCCCTTCGAGCAGCTGGTGGAAGCCCTCAACCCGGTGCGGTCGGCGGGCCGCCAGCCCCTGTTCCAGGTGGTCGCCGCCGTACAGAACGCCCCCGAGGGCGGCTTCGACCGGCTCGGCGTGCGCACCCGCTCCGAACTGCTCAGCACCGGCACCGCCAAGTACGACCTCTTCTTCAGCCTTTGGGAGCGCCAGGGCCCGCAGGGCGAACCGCTCGGCCTGGACGGCTTCGTCGAGTTCAGCACCGACCTCTTCGACCGCTCCACGGTCGCCACGCTCGCCGCCCAGCTCGTCCGCGTCCTGGAGACGGCCGCCGCCACGCCGGACGTGCCCCTCGCCCACCTCGACGTGCTGACCACCGAGGAGCACGAGCGGCTGCGGCGGGACGCGTCGGCCGCCCGTCCCGCGGTCCGGCACAGCACGCTGCCCGAACTCTTCGCGGAGCAGGTGGCCCGTACGCCGGACGCCACGGCGCTGGTCCACGAGGACACCGCACTCTCGTACGCCGAGCTGAACGCGCGCGCCAACCGCCTGGCGCACTGGCTGACCGGCCAGGGCGTGGGCCCGGAGGCACTGGTGGCCGTGGTGCTGCCGCGCTCGGCCGAACTGGCCGTCGCACTGCTCGCCGTCCTGAAGGCGGGCGGCGCGTACGTGCCCGTCGACCCGGACTATCCCGCCGAACGGCGCGAGTTCGTCCTGGCCGACGCCGCACCCGTCCTCGTCCTGGACGCCGAGGCGATGCGCCGCGACCTGTCGGACCTGTCGGCGTATCCGGACACCGACCCCGCGACCGGCCTGCGTCCGGCCCACCCGGCGTACGTGATCCACACCTCCGGCTCGACCGGCACCCCCAAGGGCGTCGTGGTCTCCCACACCGGCCTCGCCGCGCTGGCGGCCTCGCAGGCCGAGCGGTTCGCGGTGACGGGGGAGAGCCGGGTGCTGCAGTTCGCCTCACCCAGCTTCGACGCGTCGGTCTCCGAGATGTGCGTGACCTGGCTGTCGGGCGCCGCCCTGGTCATGGCACCGGGGGAGCGGCTGCTGCCGGGCGCGGGCCTGGAGGACCTGCTCGCCGGGCAGCGCGTCACCCATGCCACCCTGCCGCCGTCGGTCCTGGCCGCCCTGCCGCCGCGGGCGACGCTGCCCGGTGTCACCTCGCTGGTCGTGGCGGGCGAGGCCTGCTCCGCCGACCTGGTGGAGCGCTGGTCGTCCGGCCGCCGCATGGTCAACGCGTACGGCCCGACCGAGGCCACCGTGTGCGCCACGGTCGGCGAACCGCTGGCCGGCCGGACGCTGCCCGCGCTGGGCGCGCCGATCGGCGACGTACGGCTGTTCGTGCTCGACGCGCTGCTGCGGCCGGTGCCGGACGGCGCCGCGGGAGAGCTCTACCTCGCGGGCTCCGGCCTGGCCCGTGGCTACCTCGGGCGCTCCGCGCTGACCGCGGAGCGGTTCGTGGCCTGCCCGTTCGGGCCGTCGGGCGCGCGGATGTACCGTACCGGCGACCTGGTACGGCGCCGCGGCGACGGCGAGCTGGAGTTCGTCGGCCGCGTCGACGACCAGGTCAAGGTACGCGGCCACCGCGTCGAGCTGGGCGAGGTCGAGCAGGCGCTCGCCGCCCACCCGGCGGTACGGCAGGCCGCCGTGGCGGCGCGCCCCGACCGCACCGGCGACCTCCGCCTGACCGGTTACGTCGTGCCCGCCGAGGACGCGGCCCGGCAGACCCTCGCCGACGGCCTCCGCCGCGACCTGCTCGCCCGGCTGCCCGAGTACCTGGTCCCGTCCGTGATCACAGTGCTGGACGCGCTGCCGCTGACCCCGAACGGCAAGGTCGACCGCAAGGCGCTGCCCGCCCCCGACCCGGCCCGCACCGGCGCCGACGCGGGCGGCCGGGCGCCGCGCTCGCCGCAGGAGGAGATCCTGTGCGAGCTGTACGCCGACCTCCTGGGCGTCACCAGCGTGAGCATCGACGACAGCTTCTTCGCCCTCGGCGGCCACTCGCTGCTCGCCACCCGCCTGGTCAGCCGCGTCCGTGCCGTCCTCGGCGTGGAACTGCCCATCGCCGCCCTCTTCGAGGCCCCCACCGTCGAAGCCCTGGTGGAGCGCCTGGGCCTGTCCACCGCGCGTACCCGCAGCGCCCTGCGGCCCATGCCGCGCCCCGACGTGCTGCCGCTGTCGTACGCCCAGCGCCGCCTGTGGTTCCAGTACCGCCTCGAAGGCCCCAGCCCCACCTACAACATCCCCCTCATGCTGCGCATCGCGGGCCCGGTGGACGAGGACGCGCTGCGCGCCGCCCTCGGCGACCTGCTCGCCCGGCACGAGAGCCTGCGCACCGTCTTCCGCGAGACCGGCGGCACCCCGCAGCAGGTGATCCTGGACCCGGCCACCGACCCGGACGCCTTCGACATCCTCAGCGTCACCGAGGACGTGCCCGACGACCCGGAGGCGTTCCGCGCGCTCCTGAAGGAAGCCGCCCGGCACCGCTTCGACCTGACCGCCGACCTGCCGCTGTACGTGAAGCTCTTCCGCGCCGGGCCGGACGACAACGTCCTGCTCCTGCTGCTCCACCACGTCGCCGGTGACGGCTGGTCGATGGCGCCGCTCTCCCGCGACGTGGCGACCGCGTACGACGCGCGCCGCGCCGGACGGGCCCCGCGGTGGACGCCGCTGTCCGTCCAGTACGCGGACTACACCCTCTGGCAGCGGGACTTCCTCGGCGACCCCGAGGACACCGACAGCGTCTACGGACGCCAGATCGCCTACTGGCGCGAGCAGCTGAAGGGCATCCCCGAGGAGATCGCCCTGCCCTTCGACCGCCCGCGGCCGCAGCGCGCCTCCTTCCGCGGCGACTCCATCACCTGGGAGATCCCCGCACGGCTGCACCAGCGCCTGCACGCCCTCGCGGGCGAGACCGGCACCAGCCTCTACATGGTCCTCCAGGCGGGCCTGGCCACCCTGTTCACCCGGCTCGGCGCCGGCACCGACATCCCGCTCGGCAGCCCCGTCGCGGGCCGCACCGACCAGGCCCTCGACGACCACATCGGCTTCTTCGTCAACACCCTCGTGCTGCGGACCGACACCTCCGGCGACCCCACCTTCCGCGAGCTGCTCCAGCGCGTCCGCAGCACCGCCCTCGCCGGCTGGGCCCACCAGGACCTGCCCTTCGAGCAGCTCGTCGAGGCCCTGAACCCGGTCCGCTCGGCGGCCCGCAACTCCCTCTTCCAGACCATGCTCACCCTCGACAACGCGCCCGAAGGGGAGTTCACCCTCGGCGGCCACGCCGCCCACACCGAACCCGTCCACGTCGACGCCTCCCGCTTCGACATGTCGGTCTTCCTGACCGAACGGCGCGGCGCGCGCGGCGAACGCCCCGGCATGGACGGTGCGATCGAGTACAGCACCGACCTCTTCGACCGGCGTACGGTCGAGGCGCTGGCCGCCCGGTTCGTCGCCCTGCTCGACGCGGTGACCGCCGACCCCGACCAGTCGCTCGCCCACCTCGACGTGCTGACCGCCGACGAACGGGCCCTGCTGCTCGGCGAGGTCAACGCCACCGACCGGCCGGTCCTGCGCACCTCCCTCGCCGAGGCGTTCCAGGCCAGGGCGGCCGAAACACCGGACGCGCCCGCCCTCACCTTCGAGGGCACGACCCTTACCTACGCCGAACTGAACGCCCGAGCCAACCGCCTTGCCCGGCACCTGACCAGCGCGTACGGAGTCGGCGCCGAGAGCCGCGTCGCCGTCCTCCTGGACCGCTCCGCCGACCTGGTCGTCGCGATCCTCGCCGTCCTCAAGGCGGGCGGCGTGTACGTACCGCTCGACAAGCGCTACCCGGCCGCCCGGATGCGGCTGATCGCGGCCGAGACCGAGGCCGTCGTCGTCCTCACCCAGCAGGGCCTGCCGGCCTCCGCCTATCTCCCCGGCATCCCCGCCCTGGCCGTCGACGCCTGCGCGGAGACGGTGGCGGACCTGCCGGACAGGGACCCCGCCGGGCCGACGGCGTACGCCGACTCCGTCGCGTACGTCATGTACACCTCCGGCTCGACCGGCACCCCCAAGGGCATCGCCGTCACCCAGGGCGACGTGGTGGCCCTGGCCGCCGACCACTGCTGGGCCGAGGACGGACCGGACGGCGCCCGGCACACCGTGCTCGGCCACGCCTCCACCGCCTTCGACGCCTCCACCTTCGACCTGTGGGTGCCGCTCCTCAACGGCGGCCACCTCGTCATGGCCCCGCCCGGCGACCTCACCCCGGACGACTACCGGGACCTGCTCACCACCCACCGCATCACCGCGGTCCTCCTCACCACCGCCCTGTTCAACCTGCTCGCCGAGGAGTGCCCCGGCGCGCTCGCGGGCGTACGGCAGGTCTGGACGGGCGGCGAGGCGGCCTCCCCGTCCGCCGTACAGAAGATCCTCAACGCCTGCCCGGACACCCGTGTCCTCAATGTCTACGGGCCCACCGAGGTCACCATGTCCGCCACGTACCACGCGATGCGCGCACCGCAGCGGGTCGCCGGGACGGTCCCCATCGGCCGCCCCATGGACAACATGCGCGTCTACGTCCTCGACAGCGCCCTGCGCCCCGTCGCCCCCTCGGTGACCGGCGAACTCTACGTCGGCGGCACCGGACCGGCCCGCGGCTACCTCAACCGCCCCGGCCTCACCGCCGAACGCTTCGTCGCCGACCCCTTCGGCGCCCCCGGCGCCCGGATGTACCGCACCGGAGACCTGGTCCGCTGGACCGCGGACGGACAACTCGACTACATCGGCCGCGCCGACTCCCAGGTCAAGATGCGCGGCTTCCGCATCGAACTCGGCGAGATCGAGACCGTCCTGGACGCCCACCCCGCGGTCGCCCAGGCCACCGTCAACCTGCGCGAGATCACCCCGGGCGACGAACGCCTGGTCGCCCACCTCGTCCCCGTCTCCAAGGAGGCGTTCGACTCGACGGCCCTCCGCCGCCACCTGCGCGACCGGCTGCCCGCCTACATGGTGCCGTCCGCCCTCGTGGCGCTCGACACCATGCCGCTCACCCCGAACGGCAAGGTGGACCGCAAGGCCCTGCCCGCCCCCGACCCCCGCTCCGAACTCGGCGGACGCGGCCCCCGCTCCCCGAAGGAAGAGATCCTCTGCGGGCTGTACGCCGACGTGCTGCGCGTCCCCCGCGTCGGCATCGACGACAGCTTCTTCGTCCTGGGCGGCCACTCCCTGATGGCGACCCGCCTGATCAGCCGCATCCGCACCGCCCTCAACGTCGAACTGCCCATCGGCGCCCTCTTCGAGGCCCCCACCGTCGCGGCCCTCGTCCAGCGCCTGGACTCCACCACCGCCCAGGCCCGCCCGCCGGTGAAACCCGCCGTACGCCCCGACACCATCCCCCTCTCCTACGCCCAGCGTCGGCTCTGGTTCCTGCACCGCCTCGAAGGCCCCAGCCCCACCTACAACATCCCGCTCGCCCTGCGCTTCACCGGCAAGCTCGACCACGACGCGCTACGCGCCGCCATCGGCGACCTCGTCGCCCGGCACGAGAGCCTGCGCACCGTCTTCCCCCGCCGGGCCCGCGCCGCCCAGCAGATCATCCTGCCGCCGGACTCCGGCCGCGACCTCCTCACGGTCGTCGAGGCGGGCCCCGACGGCCTGGCCGCCGCCCTGCACGAAGCCGCCGCCCACTCCTTCGACATCACCACCGAACACCCCCTGCGCGCCACCCTCTTCCCGCTGGGCCCGGACGAGCACGTCCTGCTCCTGCTCCTGCACCACATCGCGGGCGACGGCTGGTCCATGGCGCCGCTCTCCCGCGACCTCGCCGCCGCCTACGACGCGCGCACCGCGGGCGAGGACCCGCAGTGGTCGCCGCTGCCCGTCCAGTACGCCGATTACACCCTGTGGCAGCAGGACTTCCTCGGCGACCCGGCCGACCCCGGAAGCACCTACAACCGGCAACTGGACTTCTGGCGCGATCAACTGGCCGGCCTCCCCGCGGAGATCCCGCTGCCCCTGGACCGGCCCCGCCCGGAGGTCACCACCTACCGCGGCGACATGTTCCCGATCCACCTCCCCGCCGACCTCCACCAGGGCCTGCACGCCCTGGCCGGCGACACCGGAACCAGCCTTTACATGGTCGTCCAGGCCGGCCTGTCGGCCCTGCTCACCCACCTCGGCGCCGGCACCGACATCCCCGTCGGCAGCCCCATCGCCGGCCGCACCGACCAGGCCCTGGACGACCTCGTCGGCTTCTTCGTCAACACCCTGGTCCTGCGGACGGACACCTCGGGCGACCCCACCTTCCGGGACCTCCTCGCCCGCGTCCGCGAGACCGACCTCGCGGCCTGGGCCCACCAGGACCTCCCTTTCGAACAGCTCGTGGAGGCCCTCAACCCGGCCCGCTCCACCGCCCGGCACCCCCTCTTCCAGACCCTCCTCACCCTCGACAACGCCCCCGAACGCCACTTCACCCTCGGCGGCAACCACGCCCGCCCCGAACCCGTGGACCTGGGCGTCGCCCACTTCGACCTGTCCTTCGGCCTCACGGAACAGCGCACGGCCCAGGGCACCCCCGAGGGCCTCGACGGCTTCGTGGAATACAACACGGACCTCTTCGAGCGGGAGACTGTGGAGGGGATGGCGGCGTCGCTGATCAGGCTGCTGACCGCGGCCGTCGCCGCTCCGGACGAACCGCTGTCCAAGCTGCTGCCGTAACGCCCGGCCACTGGGCCGGACGAAGCAACCGCCCCTGCGCCACCCCGGCGCAGGGGCTACACCTGTCCCATGCAGACCTTTCTCCCGTACCCGGACTTCGCCGCCTCCGCCGCCGTCCTCGACGCACGCCGGCTCGGCAAGCAGCGGGTGGAGACCATCCAGGTCCTGCGCGGCCTCACCGTCCCCGGTTACGGCTGGCGGCACCACCCGGCCGTACGCATGTGGACGGGCTACGAGGAGGCCCTGGTCCGCTACGGCCTCGAAATGTGCCGCGAATGGACCGACGCCGGCCGCCAGGACACCTGCGCCACCACCCTCACCCAGGACTTCACCGCCCACCGCCCCCGGGCCCCGGTCCGCTCCTACGCCGAACTGTCCGCGGCCGGCGACCTCCCGAAATGGCTGGGCGACCCGGCCTTCCACCGAAGCCACCAGTCGGCCCTGGTCACCAAAGCCCCTGAGCACTACCGCCCGCTGTTCCCCGACGTCCCGGAAGGCCTGCCGTACGTGTGGCCGTCATCCGACCGGGGGACGGCCTGAGGCGGCCCCCCCCGAGCCGCCGCATCGGAGCCGGTCAGGAGCCTCGGGAGCCGCCGCGCCGAGCCGGTCAGGAAGCCCGGCCGAGCCGCCGCATCGACCCGGCCATGAAGACCACCGCGACCAGCACCGCCGACATCGCGAGCACCACCGCCGGGGGCAGCCCCGCCGGCCGGCCCTCGGTCCGGATGGCGCCCATGAAGTCGAAGAGGGGCAGACCGTTGGCGACCGTGATGGGTACGCCTGAGGGTGCCCAGGGCCAGCGCCGGCGACGGAACGAACAGCGCACAGGCGGCCCAGCAGGAGACCCCCGCGAGGTCATCGGCGATGATCAGCCGGACCAGCGGCCCTGACCCACCACCGCCGTCAGCGTGGCGCCCGCCGTCTCATCGACGCCAGCTTTATCCCAGGATCACGGCCGCGGCCAGGGTCACCACATAGGCGGGCCGTCGTACCCGGTCCTTTAAGTCGGCGACCGCCAGGCCGCGGAGCACACGCGTCACCGGCTCACCCCGCCCGCCCGAGCCCGCAGCGACGGCCGGCCGGGTACGCCGGAACCACCGCCTCCACCAGCCCCGTCGGCAACGTGAAGATAAGCATCCTCAAGATCCGGAACGGCCCGCACCGCGCCTTCGTACGGCTGGGACGGGGCCAGCAACCGGACCTTCACTCCCTGCCCCGTGCGCACCATACGGCTGACGACGAACCGCGCCTGCACCCCCCGGACGGAGGCGGGGCCGACCAGGGCCTCCCACGCCTGCCCGTCCACCTCGTCCAGCAGCGCCTCCGGCGTGCCGCGACGCAGCAATCGCCCGTTCGCACCACCGCGATGTCGGAGGCCACCGACTCCACGTCGGAGACGATGTGGGTGAGAACATCACCACCCTGTCCGAGGCCGGACCGCTGAGCAGGTTACGGAACCGCACCCGCTCCTCCGGGGCGAGACCGGCCGTCGGCTCGTCCACGATGATGACCTGCGGGTCACCGAGCAGCACCTGCGCGATGCCCACCCGGCGCAGCATCCCACCGGCTTCCGGCGGATCGCCGGACCGGGCTGACCGGCGGGCGTAGGCTGACGGTCGTCACGAGCATGGCCGGAGCCGGGGTGGGAAGAGTCGTGGATGGCCTTACCGAGGCGAACCTCAGAGCGCTGGCCGGTGCCCGTTCCTTCGACCGTGGGCTTGGATACCTCGACGCGGTGTCGCGGATCGAGATCGGTGACGCATGGGTCACCGCGACCGTCCACGGTACGCAGCGGTACGAGGTGGAGCTGACCCTGAACGCGCCCGGGGGTGTGGCCGGCGAGTGCGACTGCCCATACGGCCTGGAGGGGAACTTCTGCAAGCACCTGGTCGCACTCGGGCTGGCCGTGCTCGCACAGCGGGAGAATCTGCCGCAGCAGCAGAAGGCGGCTCGGGAACGCGCAAAGGACCTCGGCGCTTGGCTGTTCGGCCTGTCCAGGGAAGAACTGCTCGCCCTCGTACAGGAACAGATCGCCGAGGACCGGCAGTTGCGCCGCGCCCTGGAGATGCGGGCCGCCAGCGCCCGCGGAGACCTGGCCGGGGTCCGGGCCCGCGTCCGTGAGCTGCTCGACATCGGCCCGTTCGCACAGTACGGGTACGTCGAATACGCCGATGCCCCTGCCTACTCCGACCAGGCCGGGCAAGCAGTGTCCGCGATCACGGCGCTGACCGGCTCGGGCCGGGCCGCCAATGCGATCGTCCTGGCACGGGAGGCGATGCGACTGCTGAGCGACGCGGTGGAGAGCGTCGACGACTCGGACGGATGGCTGGGCCAGGTCGGTGCGGAGCTCGCCGACGCCCACCACGAGGCATGCCGTGCGGCGCGCCCCGACCCGGAGGAGCTGGCTCGCTGGTTGGTCGGCCACGTGCTTGGTGACGCCGACGACCTCACCGGTATCGATCCGCTCGACTACGAGGACCTCCTCGGCGAACGGGGGATGACCGCCCTGCGGAATCTGGCGGTCGAGGCATGGCGGGGCAATCGCACCGGCTGGGCCGAGAAGTATCTGATGGAGCGCCTGGCCAAGGCGGGCGGCGATGTCGATGCGGTGATCGCTGTGCGCGCGGCTGACCTCGCACCGGACGGCCACACCCACCTGGTCATCGCCCAAGAACTGGACGCCGCGGGGCGGTCCGATGAGGCTCTGAACTGGGCGGAGCGTGGTATCCGAGAAGCCCGGGACCTCGCCTCCGTCGACTCCGCCCTCGTCGACCATCTCTCTGACCGCTACGCGCAGGCGGGCCGGCTTTCCGAATCCGTCGCCTTGCGCCGCGACCATTTCGGCGCCCGCCGCTCCCTGCTCGCCTACCGGCAACTGCGCGCCGCCGCGCGGGCCGCCGACTGCTGGCAGGCCGAGCGCGAGAGGGCGCTGGCCCTGCTGCGCACCGACGCCGGGCGGTGGCAGGACGGCTGGCACGGTGGCCCCGTCCTGGTCGATGCCTTGCTCGATGACCAGGACGTTGACGCCGCCTGGCGAGCTGCCACCGAAACCGGCGCCCACGAGCAGCAGTGGCGCACCCTCGCCGACCAAGCCCGTGCCGACCGCCCCGCCGCCGCGCTCGGCGTCTATCTGCGCTTGGCCGAGCCGCTCACCCGGCAGACCGGCAACGCGGTCTACGAGCAGCTCGTCAGCCTCCTGCTGAGCATCCGCGACTGTCACCGCCGCCTGGGTACGTTGGACGAGTTCGCCGCGTACGTCACCGCTTTGCGTGCTGCCCAGAAGCGCAAGCGCAATCTGATGCGCCTGATGGACGAACACGGGCTGTGAGTCAGAGCTCAGACGCTGTTCGGGGCGCCTGGCCACTGCCGTCCGGTGGATACAACTCCAGGTCGGGCTCCTCCTGCAAAATGCAGACCGATTCGGATGACATCAAGCACCCGGAAAGGCTCCTCCGCAGGAGGCGCTACGAGCAGGCCAGGGCATTCAGGGACGATCTGCTGACCTTGTGGCGCGACAGGACACGCAGCATCGGCTGATCGCGGCTGGTGAGGGGCTGGCGGCGGCATGCCCTTGGCCGCGTCCCTGGGCTGAGATCAGGTTGGTGGAACTCGCGGAGCGCGCCGAGCAGCAGAGGCGTCGGTCGGCGGGGATCTGCATTCCCCGGGCGCTCGTCGACGGAGCGGCGATCTCCGCCCTGCCCGCACCTGTGTTGACGCCGGATATCGCCTTCGAAGTCTTCGGCAGCGAAGCGTCTGAGGTGCTAGGGAAGGTATGGCGAGCGTGGTGTGCTCGTGCCGGGTGGGACGCCAAGCCGCTTGTCGATAGATACTGCCTCGGCAGCCCTTGAGGGACTGCACGCGGCTCTTGGGCGCCGCAGGAAGGGACGGGGGAGGCCGAGGAGTCGCTGGCGAAGCTGACTGTTGACTGAGCCCAGCGCTCCGGCCTCGCTGCGGTCGAGCAGTCGGCCGGACATCCGCGGCGTCCGATCGCGGTGCGGATACCCGCGCGGGGTCGGGCACCGCACGGAGAGGCCGTGTGCGAGCCGTTGACGCCGTGGGAGTTGCGGTCGTCGCTGACGGGTGCAGCACGGTGTCCTGAGTTGGCCAGTTGGCCGCCCTCCGACAGTTGCGGCGTTAGCGAAAGGCACACGTACCGTGCTCCGTTTGCACCATTTGATAAGTGTGCCAGGAAAGTAGCGGGTCAGCAGAGCCCAAGCTGGGTATTCGCGGGCCCGACGGGGTCGGCACGGTTTCTCGCCCCACGTGTAGCCCGCACATGCTCTCTCTGCCCTGCGTGCGGGACGGAGACTCTGTGGCTCTTCCGGACTGGGCGTAGCAAAGTGCCTGGTCAGCAGCCTGATGGGGGTCAATTGCACATGGCTTGGAAGGCCGTGTGCCTTTTGGTATGAACAAGAAAGGCCCTGACCGGCATTTCTACTGGTCAGGGCCTGGCACCGAAGTGCCCCCGGCAGGATTCGAACCTGCGCACACGGCTCCGGAGGCCGTTGCTCTATCCCCTGAGCTACGGGGGCGTGTCGGCCGTTGTTCGCGGCGACGGGTAGAACACTACCAGCTCTGACGGGGTGTTCATGAACGGGTTGGAGGAGGGGGGCGTAGCGCATGGGGGAGTGGGGGTGGGGGTGGTCGGGGAAAGGTCCCTCGCACGGGGCGGAAGTGGGGAAAACCCGGACGCAGCCGGAGGCGCGCGCCTAGTCTCAAGGTGTGCCTGGCTTGTCCGGCCGGGTCCTTGTGGTCGACGACAACAAGGTCATCCGGCAGTTGATCAGGGTCAACCTTGAGCTTGAGGGCTTCGAGGTCGTGACCGCGGCTGATGGTGCCGAGTGCCTGGAGATCGTGCATCGGGTCGCTCCGGACGTGGTGACGCTCGATGTGGTGATGCCCCGGCTCGACGGGCTGCAGACGGCGGCTCGGCTGCGGGCCGATCCGCTGACGCGGGGGATTCCCCTCGCCGTCGTCTCCGCCTGCACGCAGGCGGAGGTGGAGTGCGGGCAGGCGGTGGGGGTGGACGCGTTCCTGGCGAAGCCGTTCGAGCCCATGGATCTCGTACGTATGGTGCGGCGGCTGATGAGTGGTGGCGGGCAGCCGAGGGGCGAGGGGCCGGCCGGTGTGGATGCGGGCGGGGATGTGGATACGGGTGGGGGCGTGGGGAGCAGTGGGGGTGTGGAGGCGGGGGACTGTGCGGAGGGCGGGGGAGGCTCGGAGTCTGTGGTTCGGCCCGCGGGGTGAGGGTCTGAGGCGGTTACGGAGGGTGCGGGGCCGGCGGGGTGTCCGGTGGGTGAAACCTGGTGGCGGTGGGGGGCTGTTTCTCTCATAGGCTGGGGGCGTGACACCCGCTGAGCTCTCCCGCGCCGTCCTGCGCTCGCTGCGTGGCGCCGTGGCGGACGGCGAACTCTCCGTGACCGTTCCGGAGCGGGTCGTGGTGCGTGCGCCCATGCCGGGCGAGGGCGGGGGCGGTGAGGCGGATCTCGCGTGCAATGTCGCGTTGCAGGTCGCCAAGGAGGCCGGCCGCCCGCCGCGTGAGGTGGCGGGGGCGCTGCGGCAGCGGTTGGTGGGGGTGCCGGGGGTCGGGGGAGTGGAGATCGCCGGGGCCGGCTTCTTGAATGTGACGTTGACGGGGTCCGCCCGCGCCGAGCTCGTGAGGAGCGTTCTGGCGCAGGGGCGGGGGTACGGAGACGCCGGGGGAAGGGAACTGGGGCAGGTGCCGGGGCCCGGGAGTGCGCCGGTGGCCTTGCGGGCCGCGGACGGAGTGCGGGCTGCGGTCGTGGTCGAGGCGTTGGGGCGGATTCTGCCCGCGGGGGGGATGGCGGTCCGGGCCGGGGCCGGGGTGGAGCCGGGGGAGCCGCAGGGGCCGTACGGTCCGGAGGGCCCGGAGAGTCTGGAGGGCCCGCAGGATCAGCACGGTCCGCAGGTCGAGGTGATTCGGCCTAGGCCGGTGCGGATGGTGCCGTGCGAGGGAGGCTCCTCACATGCGGCGGCGCCCCGTTCTTCTTCGGCCGCCTCCCGCGAATGGCAGGACCTCACCGCCCGTCTCGGCCCCGACGAAGCCCGCTGGGTGCTGCTGCGGGCCGCGCAGCAGGATGCTGTGCGGCTTCCTGAGGGGCCGGTGCAGCGGGAGAGCAATGGGCGGTTCCGGGTGCAGTACGCGTATGCGCGTACGTGTGCGATGACGCGGAATGCCCGGGAGCTGGGGTTCGTCGCCGAGCCGGGGGGCGTAGGGGACGCAGGAGGCGGGCGGGAAGCCCGGGAGGTGTGGGCGGCGATCGCCGAGTATCCGGGTGTCGTCGAGGCCGCCGCGCGGCACCGGGCGCCCGACCGGGTCGCGCGGCATCTGGAAGTGACCGCCGACGCCTGGCTGCGCTGCCATGACGTGTGTCCGCCGCTGCCCGTCGGTGAGGAGAAACCCTCGGCCGTGCACCGTGCCCGGCTGGCCCTCGCCGAAGCCGCCGGAACGGTGCTCGCCAACGGCCTGCACCTGCTCGGCATCTCCACGCCGGAACGTCTGTGACCCGTCCGGCATCTCCACGCCCGAACGTCCGTGACCGCGCGACGGTATGCGGTCACCCGACAGTCCGTGACCGCGCGACCGTACGCGGTCACCCGAACGTCTGTGATCCATCCGGCGGCGCCGTACGCGCGGCGACGTCGTACCCGTACATGAGGGGAACCTCCACGCCATGAGCCGCTCCGCACACCCCGCAGGACCCCGTCACGGTGACGTGCTGCCCGAGGGGCACTACACCGCTCCGCCCGCCGACCTGAACGACCTCGATCCCCGGGTGTGGTCCCGTACGGTCCGCCGGGACGAGGACGGGGTGGTCACCGTCGGCGGGGTGGCCGTCACCGCTCTCGCCGAAGAATTCGGGACGCCCGCCTACTTCCTGGACGAGGACGACTTCCGGGCCCGGTGCCGGGCCTGGAAGGAGGCGTTCGGGGAGGGGGCGGACGTCTTCTACGCCGGGAAGGCCTTCCTGTCGCGGGCCGTGGTGCGCTGGCTGGCGGAGGAGGGGATGAATCTCGACGTGTGCAGCGGTGGGGAGCTGGCCACCGCGCTGGCGGCGGGGATGCCGGCCGAGCGGATCGCGCTGCACGGCAACAACAAGAGCGTCGACGAGATCACCCGGGCCGTGGAGGCGGGGGTCGGGCGGATCGTGCTGGACTCGTTCCAGGAGATCGCGCGGGTGGCGCACATCGCGGACCGGCTGGGCAAGCGGCAGCGGGTGCAGATCCGGGTGACGGTGGGCGTGGAGGCCCATACGCACGAGTTCATCGCCACCGCGCACGAGGACCAGAAGTTCGGCATCGCGCTGGCCGGCGGGCAGGCCGCGGAGGCCGTACGGCGGGTGCTGAAGCTGGACGGCCTGGAGCTGACCGGCATCCACTCGCACATCGGGTCGCAGATCTTCGACATGGCCGGGTTCGAGGTGTCGGCGCGCCGCGTGGTGCAGCTGCTGACCGAGGTACGGGACGAGCACGGCGTCGAGCTGCCGGAGATCGACCTGGGGGGCGGGCTCGGCATCGCGTACACCCCGGACGACGACCCGCGCGAGCCGCAGGAGATCGCCAAGGCGCTGGGCGACATCGTGACGCGCGAGTGCGCGGCGGCCGGGCTCGCCGTGCCGCGGCTCTCCGTGGAGCCGGGCCGCGCCATCGTCGGGCCGACCGCCTTCACCCTTTACGAGGTCGGCACGGTCAAGGAGCTGGACGGCCTGCGTACGTACGTCTCCGTCGACGGCGGCATGTCGGACAACATCCGTACGGCGCTGTACGACGCCGAGTACAGCGTGGCACTGGCCTCGCGCGCCTCGGACGCCCCGCCGATGCTCTCGCGGGTGGTCGGCAAGCACTGCGAGAGCGGCGACATCGTCGTACGGGACGCGTTCCTGCCCGCCGACGTGGCCCCCGGCGACCTGCTCGCCGTGCCCGCGACCGGCGCGTACTGCCGGTCGATGGCGAGCAACTACAACCACGCGCTGCGCCCGCCGGTGGTCGCGGTGCGGGAGGGGGCCGGGCGCGTCATCGTGCGGCGGGAGACGGAGGAGGACCTGCTCCGTCTCGACGTCGGGTGAGCGGCGCGGGCCGAGGGTGAGCGGCGAGGAGCGAGGGCGAGGGGCGGGTTCTGTCCGTACGGCCGGTCCGCCCCGCCCGGTGTCCACCACCCCCTCCCGGTGACCGACAATGGTGGAACAGATGTCTCGGCATCCGGACCGGGGCCGGAATTCCCGGTCCGGTGCGTGAGACTGGTGCAGACCGAGCAGGAAAGTGAAAGAGGTCGAATGATGCGTACGCGTCCGCTGAAGGTGGCGCTGCTGGGCTGTGGAGTGGTCGGCTCAGAGGTGGCGCGCATCATGACGACGCACGCCGACGACCTCACGGCCCGCATCGGCGCGCCGGTCGAACTGGCCGGGATCGCGGTCCGCCGCCCGGACCGGGTGCGTGCGGGGGTGCCCGCGGAGCTGATCACCACCGACGCGAAAGAGCTGGTCAAACGGGATGACATCGACGTGGTCGTCGAGGTCATCGGTGGCATCGAGCCCGCCCGTACGCTGATCACCACCGCGTTCGAGCACGGCGCCAGCGTCGTTTCGGCCAACAAGGCGCTCGTCGCGGCGGACGGTGCCGCGCTGCACGCCGCCGCCGAGGCCAACGGCGCCGACCTCTACTACGAGGCCGCCGTGGCCGGCGCGATCCCGCTGGTCCGGCCGCTGCGCGAGTCGCTGGCCGGCGACAAGGTCAACCGGGTGCTCGGCATCGTCAACGGCACGACCAACTTCATCCTGGACAAGATGGACAGCACCGGCGCCGGGTACTCCGAGGCGCTGGACGAGGCCACCGCCCTGGGGTACGCGGAGGCCGACCCTACCGCCGACGTCGAGGGCTTCGACGCCGCGGCCAAGGCCGCCATCCTGGCCGGTATCGCCTTCCACACCCGGGTGACCATCGACGACGTGCACCGCGAGGGGCTGACCGAGGTCACCGCCTCCGACATCGCCTCCGCCAAGCGCATGGGCTGCACGGTCAAGCTCCTCGCGATCTGCGAGCGGGCGGCCGACGGTGCCTCGGTGACGGCGCGCGTGCACCCGGCGATGATTCCGCTGACGCACCCGCTGGCCTCCGTCCGCGAGGCGTACAACGCGGTCTTCGTCGAGTCCGAGGCCGCCGGCCAGCTGATGTTCTACGGCCCCGGCGCGGGCGGCTCGCCGACCGCCTCCGCGGTCCTCGGCGACCTGGTGGCGGTCTGCCGCAACAAGCTGGCCGAGACCACCGGACCGGGCGAGTCCGCGTACACGCAGCTGCCGGTCGGCCCGATGGGTGACGTGGTCACCCGCTACCACATCAGCCTGGACGTGGCCGACAAGCCCGGTGTCCTCGCCCAGGTCGCCACGGTCTTCGCCGAGCACGGCGTGTCCATCGACACGGTCCGCCAGCAGAGCAAGGACGGGGGTGCCGCCCGCTCCGGTGAGACCGCGAACGGGGGAGAGGCGTCCCTCGTCGTCGTCACGCACCGGGCGGCGGACGCCGCCCTGTCGTCGACCGTCGGCGCGCTGCGCGATCTGGACACGGTCCGGGGCGTCGCCAGCATCATGCGGGTCGAAGGGGAGTAGAGGAACCCATGTCTGCCATTTCCACCGCGAGCCGTCAGTGGCGCGGAATCATCGAGGAGTACCGGGACCGGCTGCCGGTCGGCGCGTCGACCGAGGTCGTCACGCTGCGTGAGGGCGGTACGCCGCTGGTGCCCGCCCAGGTGCTCTCCGAGCGCACGGGCTGTGAGGTGCATCTCAAGGTAGAGGGCGCCAACCCCACCGGCTCCTTCAAGGACCGCGGGATGACGATGGCCATCACCCGGGCCAAGGAGGAGGGCGCCAAGGCGGTCATCTGCGCCTCGACCGGCAACACCTCCGCCTCGGCGGCCGCGTACGCCGTACGGGCCGGGATGGTCTGCGCCGTCCTCGTCCCGCAGGGCAAGATCGCGCTCGGCAAGATGGGCCAGGCGCTGGTGCACGGCGCGAAGATCCTCCAGGTCGACGGGAATTTCGACGACTGTCTGACGCTGGCCCGCGGCCTGTCCGAGAAGTACCCCGTCGCACTTGTGAACTCCGTCAACCCGGTACGGATCGAGGGCCAGAAGACCGCCGCCTTCGAGATCGTCGACATGCTGGACGACGCGCCGGACATCCATGTGCTGCCGGTCGGCAACGCGGGCAACATCACCGCGTACTGGAAGGGGTACCAGGAGTACGCCGCCGACGGCATCGCCTCGCGCACCCCGCGTATGTGGGGCTTCCAGGCGTCCGGCAGCGCGCCGATCGTACGTGGCGAAGTCGTCAAGGATCCGCACACGATCGCGACGGCCATCCGGATCGGCAACCCGGCCTCCTGGCAGTTCGCCGAGCGTGCCCGGGACGAGTCCGGCGGCTTCATCGACGAGGTGACGGACCGTCAGATCCTGGCCGCCTACCGCCTGCTGGCCTCCCAGGAGGGCGTCTTCGTGGAGCCCGCCTCGGCCGCCTCGGTGGCCGGCCTGCTCAAGGCCGCCGACGAGGGCAAGGTCGACCCCGGCCAGCGCATCGTCTGCACGGTCACCGGCAACGGCCTCAAGGACCCGGACTGGGCCGTCGCGGGCGCCCCGCAGCCGGTCACGGTCCCGGTCGACGCGGACGCCGCGGCCGAGCGCCTGGGCCTGGCGTAGTACGCCTCCGGCAGGCGCGCCGCACCCGGCCGTTCCCCGCGGCCGGGTGCGCCGCCCCGGACGTGCGAACGTGCGCGAAAAAGGGTTACGGAGCCCGCAGGAACCCCGTAACCTCGGACGCAGCAAACCCTGCAAAGGCTGCAAAGGCGGCTGCCGGCCGCGGGCAGCGCGCGACACGCATCGTGCGCCTCCTGTGCGCCCTATGTCGCCACAGAACCTTCCTTCGATAGGCTGGCAGCCAACTCCCCTCCCCACGGCATGCCGCAGTGGTGTGCAGGGCAGGTCAGAACGGCCCCCACGAGCCGGCCGGGCACCCAGGTGCCGCGGCGCTCCGGGGCAGTGCCGCAGCATCACATCAAGGAGAGTCATCGAGCGATGGCCGGTCCAGCGTTCCGCGCCGCCGCCGTCCGGGTGCGCACCCCCGCGACCAGCGCCAATCTCGGCCCCGGTTTCGACGCCCTCGGGCTGTCCCTGGGCCTGTACGACGACGTCGTGGTGCGGGTGGCCGACTCCGGCCTGCACGTCGACATCGCGGGCGAGGGTGCCGGGACCCTGCCGCGCGACGAGAGCCACCTGCTCGTACGGTCCCTGCGCGCCGCCTTCGACCTGCTCGGCGGGCAGCCGCGCGGCCTGGAGATCGTGTGCGCCAACCGCATCCCGCACGGCCGCGGCCTGGGCTCCTCCTCCGCCGCGATCTGCGCCGGCATCGTCGCCGCCCGCGCGGTGACCATAGGGGCCGAACAGAAGCTGGACGACGCGGCGCTGCTCGAACTGGCCACCGAGATCGAGGGGCATCCGGACAACGTCGCCGCCTGCCTGCTCGGCGGCTTCACCCTGGCCTGGACCGATACCGGATCCGCGCGGGCGATCAGGATGGATCCCGCCGATTCCATCGTTCCGGTGGTCTTCGTACCGGGCAAGCCGGTGCTCACCGAGACCGCCCGGGGCCTGCTGCCGCGGACCGTCCCGCACGTGGACGCCGCGGCCAACGCCGGCCGCGCCGCACTGCTCGTCGAGGCCCTGACCAGGCGCCCCGAGCTGCTGCTGGCCGCGACCGAGGACCGACTTCACCAGGAGTACCGTGCTCCCGCGATGCCCGAGAGCGTGGCCCTGGTGAACCGACTGCGGGCGGACGGCGTCCCCGCGGTCGTCTCCGGCGCGGGCCCCACGGTCCTCGCGCTGGTCCAGGAGGACGCGGCCGACAAGGTCGCCGGCCTCGCGGACGAGGGGTGGGCGGCCAACCGGCTGGCCCTCGACGCGGCGGGCACCTCGGTGCTGCCGCTCGCCGGGTGATCGACGATTGCCGGTCTTCGAGAGGGGGAATGTTTGTTGGATCCGGTAGTGTTAACCTCAAGTGAGTACCTGACGCCTCTGCGGCGCGGTACTCCGTGTCCCCCATCGGGACCACCTTTCTTCCGGGAGCCTCCCAAACTGCTTGGAGCAGTTGCCTGAGCAGAAGCGAGCACGCTCCGGAATCGGCGTGACGGACATGAGTCACAGACATCTCTTCGCGCCGGACCATGAACTGATCTCTCCGCCATTTCCGGCGGGACCACCGCCCCGGCCAGGTCCGCAAGTACGGGACCGCAGCCGGACAGCACAACCGGTCGCCGAGCCAGACAGGCCGACGCCCGCTCCAGGGAAGGACCCTTCGTGAGCGACACCACCGATCTGATGGGCGTACGCACCGATGGCAGTGCCACCGCGCCCGCCACGGACGCTCCCGCCGCGCCTGCGCGGCGCCGCCGTTCCGGCACCGGCCTGGACGGCATGGTCCTGGCAGAGCTGCAGCAGGTCGCCTCCAGCCTCGGTATCAAGGGCACCGCGCGGATGCGCAAGAGCCAGCTGATCGAGGTCATCAAGGAGAAGCAGGCCGCCGGCTCCGGTTCCGGCGCCGCTGCCAAGGGCGACGCGCCCGCAGAGACCGAGACCAAGCCCAAGCGCCGGGCGACCTCCAAGGCCCGTACGGGCGAGGACGGCGACGCCAAGGCCGCGGGCAAGGCGGACGGCAAGGCCGCCGCCGACAAGGGCGCAGGCCAGCAGCAGATCGACATCCCGGGCCAGCCGAGCGACGAGCAGCCGGCCGGCGAGCGCCGCCGGCGCCGCGCCACCGCCGCCGCGGGCAGCCCCGACAGCGCCGGCGAGGCGAAGGCCGAGGGCCGGACCGAGGCGAAGGCCGACACCCGTACGGCACCGCGCGAGGACGCCAAGGCCGAGGCCGCGGCGGACAGCGCCGAGGGCCGTCAGGGCAAGGGCGAGCGCCAGGACCGCGGGGACCGCCAGGACCGCGGCCAGAAGGGCGACCGCCAGGGCCGCGGCGAGCGTGGCGAGCGGGGTCAGCGCGACCGCCGCAGCAAGAACAACGACGGCGGCGACGGCAACCAGCAGGGCGGCGGCAACCGCCAGCGCGACAACCGCGACCGCGACAACCGCCGGGCCGACGAGGACGGGGACGACTTCGAGGGCGGGCGCCGCGGGCGCCGCGGCCGCTACCGGGACCGCCGCGGCCGCCGTGGCCGGGAGGACTTCGGCAACGAGCCGCAGGTCTCCGAGGACGACGTGCTGATCCCCGTCGCGGGCATCCTCGACATCCTCGACAACTACGCGTTCATCCGGACCTCCGGCTACCTGCCCGGTCCGAACGACGTGTACGTCTCGCTCGCCCAGGTCCGCAAGAACGGCCTGCGCAAGGGTGACCACGTCACCGGCGCGGTCCGCCAGCCCCGTGAGGGCGAGCGGCGCGAGAAGTTCAACGCGCTGGTGCGCCTGGACACCGTCAACAGCGTCTCGCCCGAACAGGGCCGCGGGCGCCCGGAGTTCGGCAAGCTGACGCCGCTTTACCCGCAGGAGCGGCTGCGCCTGGAAGGTGAGCCGGGCGCGCTGACGCCGCGGATCATCGACCTGGTCGCGCCGATCGGCAAGGGCCAGCGTGGTCTGATCGTGGCCCCGCCGAAGACCGGCAAGACCATGATCATGCAGGCGATCGCCAACTCGATCACCCGCAACAGCCCCGAGTGCCACCTGATGGTCGTCCTGGTCGACGAGCGTCCCGAAGAGGTCACCGACATGCAGCGGTCGGTCAAGGGTGAGGTCATCTCCTCGACCTTCGACCGCCCCGCCGAGGACCACACCACCGTCGCCGAGCTCGCCATCGAGCGCGCCAAGCGCCTGGTGGAGCTGGGCCACGACGTGGTCGTCCTGCTGGACTCCATCACCCGCCTGGGCCGTGCGTACAACCTCGCGGCCCCCGCCTCCGGACGCATCCTCTCCGGTGGTGTGGACTCCACCGCGCTGTACCCGCCGAAGAAGTTCTTCGGCGCCGCGCGCAACATCGAGGACGGCGGCTCGCTGACCATCCTGGCCACCGCGCTGGTCGAGACCGGCTCGCGGATGGACGAGGTGATCTTCGAGGAGTTCAAGGGCACCGGCAACATGGAGCTCAAGCTCGACCGGAAGCTCTCGGACAAGCGCATCTTCCCGGCGGTGGACGTGGACGCGTCCAGCACCCGCAAGGAAGAGATCCTGATGGGCAGCGACGAGCTCGCCGTCGTCTGGAAGCTGCGCCGGGTGCTGCACGCCCTGGACCAGCAGCAGGCCATCGAGCTGCTGCTGGACAAGATGAAGCAGACGAAGTCCAACGCGGAGTTCCTGCTCCAGATCCAGAAGACGACCCCCGGCATGGGCAACGGCAACGGCAACGACTGACGCCCGTCCCCCGCGCACGGCCCGCCGGCGCCCGTACAGGCGCCGGACGGGGCGGTAGCCGCTCGGCTGAGCCCTCCTGGTCACTTCGGTGGCCGGGAGGGCTTCGTGTTCCCCGTACAAACCCGCAGATTGTTGCCTTGCGCACACGCGCACCGGCTGCGGAGGACGCCACTCCGCTTTCCGTGCCCGGACGAAACTCCAGGTCACCCGGGTAAAAGTCGACTTTTGGCCGGAGTCGGGGCGGGCCCGGTTCTAAGAATGGCTCTCAATCCCGTTGTGCAACCCTTCCGGTCAGCCCCCCGTCTTTCAAGGCGCAACCGAGTCCGGTCGAGCGGTGAACGACGACGGCGTGGGCAGCCGAGAGAACGAGGACTGAGGAGCAGATGGCGGACGACAGCAGGGCCGCGAACACGGCCAAGGGCCGTTCCCGCGGCATACGTGCCACGGGCCGCCGGCGCAAGGGCCCGACCCGGCGCCGCCGCGCCCTGACGATCACCGTGTGCGCGCTGGTCAGCTGCGTACTGCTCGGTGGCGCGGGACTCGGCTACGTCTACTTCAAACTCAACGGCAACCTGAAGGGCGTCGACATCAACGCCGCCCTGGGCAAAGACCGGCCGCAGAACAACGACGACGGATCGATGGACATCCTCGTCATGGGCTCGGACTCCAGGGCGGGCAAGAACAGCGAGTACGGCAGCGACGGGGGCAACGCCCGCTCCGACACCGCGATGATCGTGCACGTCTTCAAGGGCCACAAGAAGGCCAGCGTGGTCAGCGTCCCGCGCGACACCATGGTCGAGCGCCCGGACTGCACCAAGGACGGCAAGAACGTACCGGGCCAGCGCAAGGCGATGTTCAACACCGCCTTCGAGGTCGGCGGGCCGGCCTGTGCGGTCAAGACCGTCGAGGCGATGAGCGGCATCCGCATGGACCACTTCGTCGAGGTCGACTTCACCGGCTTCAAAAAGCTCATCGACGCCCTCGGCGGCGTGGACATCACCACCACCAAGGCCATCCACGACAACAAGAGCCACCTGAACCTGGAGCCCGGCAAGCACACCCTCAACGGTGAGGACGCCCTCGGCCTCGTCCGGACCCGGCACGGCGTGCCCGGCGGCGACGGCAGCGACCTGGGCCGCATCCAGCTCCAGCAGACCTTCATCAAGGCACTGATGAAGCAGGTCAAGAGCATCGGGCTGCTGTCGAATCCGACGAAGCTCTACGGCATCGCCGACACCGCGACCAAGGCCATCACCACCGACACCGACCTGAACTCGGTCAACGCGCTGATGGGCCTCGCCAAGGAGATGGGCGGCATCGGGTCGGACCAGATCGACATGGTGACGCTGCCGGTCACGTACGACCCGAAGAACCCCTCCCGCGTGCTGCCGCTGGAGAAGCAGTCGCGCCAGGTCTGGGACGCGCTGCGCCAGGACCGGGATATCCCGAAGGAAGCGATCAAGGATTCCGCAGGTGACAAGGGCGGAACCGGCAGTTACGTCAAGTAGCGGAACCGTTTCCTTAAGCTCTTTCCCGACACCGGGAAGCCCCCGGGAATACCTCCCGGAGCACCCCGGTTTTGGGAGATGAGGCCAGTCCTGGCAGACTGGACCGTCGGCCCCGGTTCACGTGACGCAATCCGCGGAACGACCCGGAGCCCTCCCGAACCTAGGAGATTCCCTTGAAGCGCGACATCCACCCGGAGTACGTCGAGACCCAGGTCAGCTGCACCTGTGGCGCGTCGTTCACCACCCGTAGCACCGTTGCCGGCGGCACCATCCGTGCCGACATCTGCTCCGAGTGCCACCCGTTCTACACGGGCAAGCAGAAGATCCTCGACACCGGTGGCCGCGTGGCCCGCTTCGAGGCCCGCTTCGGCAAGGGCGCCGGCTCCGCCAAGAAGTAGCGACCCGCAAGGCGCCGGTTCCGTCCCGCCCCCGCGAAGGGGCGGCGGACCGGCGTTTTGTCGTCCAGGCCACGGACCCCGCCGGAGGTCCCGGGGCCCGCGGCGCACGCCGCACACATGCCGGCAACCGGGAACCCCCGGACCCCGGAAGACTCAGCCAGGTGAGGAACCCCCACGATGTTCGAGGCGGTCGAGGAACTGATCGGCGAGCACGCCGACCTTGAGAAGCGACTGGCCGACCCCGCGGTCCACGCCGACCAGCGCGAGGCCAAGCGGCTCAACAAGCGCTATTTCGAACTGACCCCGATCATCGCGGCCTACCGCGCCTGGAAGCAGACCGGCGACGACATCGGCACGGCCCGCGAACTGGCCGCCGACGACCCCGACTTCGCCGACGAGGTCAAGGACCTCGAAGCGCGCCGCGAGGAGCTGACCGAGAAGCTGCGGCTGCTGCTCGTCCCGCGCGACCCCAGCGACGACAAGGACGTCATCCTGGAGGTCAAGGCGGGCGAGGGCGGCGAGGAGTCCGCGCTGTTCGCCGGCGACCTGCTGCGCATGTACCTGCGCTACGCCGAGCGCGTCGGCTGGAAGACCGAGATCCTCGACGCCAACGAGTCCGACCTCGGCGGCTACAAGGACGTCCAGGTCGCCGTGAAGACCAAGGGCGGCAACGGCGCCACCGAGCCCGGCCAGGGCGTATGGGCCCGCCTGAAGTACGAGGGCGGCGTGCACCGCGTCCAGCGGGTGCCCGCCACCGAGTCCCAGGGCCGCATCCACACCTCCGCCGCCGGCGTGCTCGTCACGCCCGAGGCCGAGGAGGTCGAGGTCGAGATCGGCCCGAACGACCTGCGCATCGACGTCTACCGCTCGTCCGGCCCCGGCGGCCAGTCGGTCAACACCACCGACTCCGCCGTCCGCATCACCCACCTGCCCACCGGCATCGTCGTCTCCTGCCAGAACGAGAAGAGCCAGCTCCAGAACAAGGAGCAGGCCCTGCGCATCCTGCGCTCGCGGCTGCTGGCCGCCGCCCAGGAGGAGGCCGAGAAGGAGGCGTCGGACGCCCGGCGCAGCCAGGTCCGCACCGTCGACCGCTCCGAGCGCATCCGGACGTACAACTTCCCGGAGAACCGCATCTCGGACCACCGCGTCGGCTTCAAGGCGTACAACCTGGACCAGGTCCTCGACGGCGAGCTCGACCCGGTCATCCAGGCGTGCGTCGACGCCGACTCGGCCGCCAAGCTGGCAGCCGCACAGTAAGCCCGTAGAAGAGCCGGAGGAACAGCGTGCCGTCGCCTTCCGGGGGTCACGACCCCCAGCGGCCCCGCCGCGGGCCCAACCCCCGCACCGTGCTGCTCGCCGAGGTGGCCCAGGCCACCCAGCGGCTGGCCGACGCCGGCGTACCCTCACCGCGCTTCGACGCTGAGGAGCTCGCCGCGCACGTCCACGGCGTCAAGCGCGGTGAACTGCACCGGGTCCCCGACGCGGACTTCGACGCCCGGTACTGGGAGGCCGTCGCCCGCCGCGAGGCCCGCGAGCCGCTCCAGCACATCACCGGGCGCGCCTTCTTCCGCTACCTGGAGCTGCACGTCGGCCCCGGCGTCTTCGTACCCCGCCCGGAGACCGAGTCGGTCGTCGGCTGGGCGATAGACGCCGTACGGGCCATGGACGTCGTCGAACCGCTCATCGTGGACCTGTGCACCGGCTCCGGCGCCATCGCGCTCGCCCTGGCGCAGGAGGTGCCGCGCTCGCGCGTGCACGCCGTGGAGCTGTCCGACGAGGCCATGCAGTGGGCCCGCAAGAACGTCGAGGGGTCCCGCGTCGTTCTCCAGCAGGGCGACGCGCTGACCGCGCTTCCCGAGCTGGACGGCCAGGTGGACCTGGTCATCTCCAACCCGCCGTACATCCCGCTGACCGAGTGGGAGTACGTCGCACCCGAGGCGCGCGACCACGACCCCGAGCTCGCGCTGTTCTCGGGCCAGGACGGCCTGGACACCATCCGTGGCATCGAGCGGACCGCGCACCGCCTGCTGCGGCCCGGCGGCGTCGTGGTCATCGAGCACGCCGACACCCAGGGCGGCCAGGTTCCGTGGATCTTCACCGAGGAGCGGGGCTGGGCCGACGCGGCCGACCACCCCGACCTGAACAACCGGCCCCGCTTCGCCACCGCGCGCAGGGCGACGCCATGACGAGCCCGGCCCCCATGAGTCATCTGTACGTTCCGCACGAGGAGGTCCGTTAAATGGCACGGCGTTACGACTGCAGCGACGCGACCGACCGCGCGACCGGTCTGCGCGAGGCCGCATCGGCCGTCCGTCGCGGCGAGCTGGTCGTGCTGCCGACCGACACCGTCTACGGCATCGGCGCGGACGCGTTCAGTGCCGAGGCCGTCGGTGACCTGCTGGAGGCCAAGGGGCGCGGGCGCGGTATGCCCTCCCCGGTGCTCGTCGGCTCCCCGAACACCCTCCACGGGCTCGTCACGGACTTCTCCGAGCAGGCCTGGGAACTGGTCGACGCCTTCTGGCCCGGCGCGCTCACCCTGGTCGCCACCCACCAGCCGTCGCTGACCTGGGACCTGGGCGAGACCCGCGGCACGGTCGCGGTCCGCATGCCGCTGCACCCGGTCGCCATCGAGCTGCTGACCGAGTTCGGGCCGATGGCCGTCTCCAGCGCCAACCTCACCGGGCACCCGTCGCCGCAGGACTGCGACGCGGCCCAGGAGATGCTCGGCGACTCCGTCTCCGTCTACCTGGACGGCGGCCCCACCCCCGCCGCCGTGCCGTCCTCCATCGTGGACGTCACCAGGCCGACGCCGCTGCTGCTGCGCGAGGGCGCGATCAGCGCGGAGGAGCTGCGCAAGGTGGCCCCCGGGCTTGAGGTGGCGAATTGATTGCGCCCCTCGGGCGTGGCATAGCGGGACCCGGCGAGGACAGCTACCGCACGTTCCGCATCCTCCACGTCAGCACCGGCAACGTCTGCCGCTCGCCCATCACCGAGCGGCTGCACCGGCACGCCCTCGACCTGCGGCTGGGCGCGGACCGCGGCGGCCTGGTCGTGGAGAGCGCCGGCACCTGGGGCCACGAAGGCGCGCCCATGGAGACCCACGCCGCCACGGTCCTGGCCGACTACGGAGCCGATCCGGCCGACTTCACCGGCCGCGAGCTGCTGGACGAGCACGTCATCCGCGCCGACCTGGTCCTGACCGCCACCCGCGACCACCGTGCCCAGGTCATCTCCATGGGCCACTCGGCGGGGCTGCGCACCTTCACGCTGAAGGAGTTCAACCGGCTGGTCCGGGCCATAGACCCGGCGACGCTGCCCGAGCCCGACCCGGCGCTGCCCGGCGGCGGGCTGGTCGAACGCGCCCGCGCCCTGGTCGGCGCGGCCGCCGCCCTGCGCGGCTGGCTGCTGGCACCGAACCCGGAGGCGGACGAGGTCTACGACCCGTACGGCGCGCCCATCACGTTCTTCCGCTCCATCGGCGACGAGATCAACCAGGCGCTGGACCCCGTCGTGACGGCCCTGACGGGAGTTCCGGCCCGCGCCTGAGGTCTTTGGGCGGCGAGGGCGGGAACGTGGCTCTGGGGGGCTGGAGAGGGCGCTCTGAGGGGCGCGGAGACCCAGCGTGGTGGTGATGGCCCGGGGGCTTCGTCCCGGTGACCGCTGGGTAAGCCCCCGCTGGGGGGATGTCGGCGTTCGATTCGCCCCGTAGGGCGCGCAGCCGCCCCTGGCTCGGCCCCACCCCGCTTCGGTTCACCTCCGGCCCGCCTCACCCCGCCCCGGCCCGCTTCGGCCCACCCGGATCCCGCCCCCGCCCGCGCCCCGGCCCGCCGCGGGCTCTGTCCCACCCCCCCCACCCCGCCAAAACCCCGTCGGCGCCATCCATCGCGCCCGAACGCCGTACCGCGCCTACATTGGGAGCACGTCCCGTACGAGGCCCGGAGCACGCCATGCCCGCCACCACCACGTCATCCCGGAGCGAGACCACGGCTGCCCGCAGGGAGGCGGCCGGACCAGGGGTGGGGCGCGGCGGATATCCGCCGCCCTCCTGGAGTCCCGACTTCGCCGGGCTGCTGGAGCAGGACCCGGAGATCGCCGGGATGCTGCTCGCCGAGGCGGCCCGGCAGGGTGACGGGCTGCAGCTCGTCGCGGCCGAGAACTTCGCCTCCCGGGCCGTGCTGGCCGCCCTCGGGTCCCCGCTCGCCAACAAGTACGCCGAGGGCTACCCGGGTGCCCGGCACCACGGCGGGTGCGAGGTCGTGGACCTCGCCGAGCGGGTTGCGGTGGACCGCGCCAAGGCCCTGTTCGGCGCCGAGCACGCGAATGTACAGCCGCACTCCGGGTCCTCGGCCGTGCTGGCCGCGTACGCCGCCCTGCTGCGGCCCGGCGACACCGTCCTGGCCATGGCGCTGCCGCACGGCGGGCACCTGACCCACGGTTCCCCGGCCAACTTCTCCGGCCGCTGGTTCGACTTCGCCGGATACGGCGTCGACCCGCACACCGGCCTGCTCGATTACGACGAGGTGCGCGCGCTGGCCCGCAGCCACCGCCCCAAGGCCATCGTCTGCGGCTCGATCTGCTATGCCCGCCATCTGGACTACGCCGCCTTCCGGGAGATCGCCGACGAGGTGGGCGCGTACCTCATCGCGGACGCCGCGCACCCCATCGGGCTGGTCGCCGCGGGCCTGGCGCCCAGCCCGGTCCCGTACGCGGACGTGGTGTGCGCGACCACCCACAAGGTGCTGCGCGGCCCCCGCGGCGGCATGATCCTGTGCGGCGCCGAGCTGGCCGAGCGCATCGACCGGGCCGTCTTCCCCTTCACGCAGGGCGGCGCCCAGATGAACGCGGTCGCCGCCAAGGCCGTGGCCTTCGGCGAGGCCGCCACCGACGCCTTCGCCGCTTACGCGCGGCAGGTCGTCGTCAACGCGCGGGCGCTGGCCGGCTCGCTGGCCGCGGAGGGCCTGCCGGTCACCACCGGCGGTACGGACACCCACCTGATCACCGCCGACCCGGCGCCGCTGGGCGCGGACGCCCGTACGGCCAGGGGGCGTTGCGCGGCGGCGGGCATCGTGCTGGACACCTGCGCGCTGCCGTGCCCCGAGGACCCGTCCGGGCGCCGGCCCGGGCTGCGGCTGGGCGCCGCCGCCCTGACCACCCAGGGCATGGGCGAAAGGGAGGCGGTGCAGGTCGGCGCGCTGATCGCGGCGGCCGTACGGGAGGACCCCCAGGCCCGTGCGGCGACCGCGGCATTGGTCCGGCGCTTTCCCCCATATCCCGATCCGCGCTGAGACCTGGAACCATTCACGCGACGGGGTTGTCTTCCCTTACGTTCACGGATAGGGGGCGGACACGCATATGGTGTGTGGCTGTGATGGCCAGCGATACCAATGGGGCAGCCCGTGCGTGAATACCTGCTGACGCTGTGCGTCACGGCCGCGGTCACTTACCTGCTGACCGGGCCGGTACGGAAATTCGCCATCGCGGCCGGCGCGATGCCGGAGATCCGCGCGCGCGACGTGCACCGCGAACCCACCCCGCGCCTCGGCGGCATCGCCATGTTCGGCGGGCTGTGCGCGGGCCTGCTGGTCGCTGCCCATCTCTCCAACCTCAAGTCCGTCTTCGAGCACTCCAACGAGCCGCGCGCGCTGCTGTCCGGCGCCGCGCTGATCTGGGTGTTGGGCGTACTGGACGACAAGTGGGGCGTGGACGCGCTCGTCAAGCTCGGCGGGCAGATGATTGCCGCCGGTGTGATGGTCCTTCAGGGCCTGACGATCCTGTGGATCCCGGTGCCGGGCATCGGCACGGTCTCGCTGAGCCCCTGGCAGGGCACGCTCCTGACGGTGGCTCTGGTCGTCATCACCATCAACGCCGTCAACTTCGTGGACGGCCTGGACGGGTTGGCCTCGGGCATGGTGTGCATCGCCGCCGCGGCCTTCTTCATGTACGCGTACCGCATGTGGTTCGGGTACGGCATCGAGGCGGCCGCGCCCGCGACGCTGTTCTCGGTCGTCCTGATGGGCATGTGCCTGGGCTTTCTGCCGCACAACATGCACCCGGCGCGGATCTTCATGGGCGACTCGGGTTCGATGCTGATCGGTCTGGTCATGGCGGCCGGCGCGGTCTCGGTGACCGGTCAGGTCGACCCCGACCTGCTCAACCTGAAGGCGGGCAGTGTCCGCGAGGCCACCCACGCGATGGTGCCGGTCTACATTCCGCTGCTGCTGCCGCTGACGATCATCGCGGTGCCGGTCGCCGACCTGGTGCTGGCCATCGTGCGCCGTACGTGGAAGGGCCAGTCGCCGTTCGCCGCCGACCGCGGTCACCTGCACCACCGGCTGCTGGAGATCGGCCACTCGCACAGCCGGGCCGTCCTGATCATGTACTTCTGGTCCGCGCTGATCGCCTTCGGCGCCGTGGCGTACTCGGTCAACAACGCCAGCGTGTGGGTCGTGATGGGCATCGTGCTGCTGAGCGCGATCGGCCTGGTGCTCCTGCTGCTGCCGCGCTTCACGCCGCGGGCGCCGCGCTGGATGGAGTGGATGGTTCCGCCGCGGTACCGGCGCAGCGTGCAGGCGGCGGCGGTCGCGGCGGCCGCCGAGGAGAGCGCGGCGGTCGACGAGGCCGGACATCTGGACGAGGCGGGGGCGCCGGGCGCGGAGGGCGCTCCGGAACGGGAGCGGCAGCCGGTGCCGGCGGGCATCAACGGGGCCACCGCGATCGGGGACCGGTCGCGGTTCACGGACCGGCGTAAGGCCGGAAGTCATCGCTGAGGCGGATTTTCGCTCGTACGAGCGATGCTCGAAAATCCCCCCATTGGGCTACATAGCAGACAGAACGCCACCGTGTCGCGCTCCAACGCGCGGATTACTGCTCACGTGTGACGGGTAGCACACCGAGCAGGTAAAGACCTCATCAAATAGTTTGTGATACCGTTCACGAAACCCGGCGGCAGAGCCGAAGGACCGAAGTGCGACGGTCTTTCGGCCTCAGGTTCTCCCTCAGGCCGGGTCTACGCTCGTCCTTGACGACACCACCCCCATTTTCTTGCCGGAGCGCCGCCATGCAGTCCACTGACGCCCGCCTACTTGCCAATGTCTCCGTACCCTCGCTTGCCACCGGCGCCGTCGGCGTCGTGATCAGCGCTGTGGTCGCGGGCGGGCAGGGCGCGATCGGGGCTGCCATCGGGACGGTGCTGGTGCTGCTGCTGATGGGGTCGGGCCTGGTGGTCCTCCAGCAGACCGCGAAGCGCCTCCCGGATCTGTTCCAGATGATGGGACTGCTGCTGTACGCGGTGCAGATCCTGGCCGTCGCGGTCTTCATGATCGTCTTCAAGGACACCACGCTCTTCAACGTCAGGGCGTTCGCCTTCACCCTGCTCGCGACCGTCCTGGTATGGATCGCCTTCCAGGCCCGCAGCTATATGAAGGCAAAGGTTCTCTACGTGAATCCCGAATCCGCCGAGTCCAAGAAGGCGGAAACCACGGGGTCGCGGACGTGAGGCGTAGGGCCGGAATAAAAGCCCACGCGAGAGCCTGCTATCGTCCGGTGCCAACTGCGGCGCAGTCGGCGCAGGCGGCTGAGCTTCCAGGTTCCGCGTCAGGGAACCGGTGGCACGTCCGGCCGACGCCTGTGAACCGATCCGGCCCCGCGCCGATCAGCCGCCCCCCAATCCGTAAGACCAGTCCAGTGCCGCACCGTGGCTCAATGCCGCGCCGACACAACGAGGTTGCCGTACCCATGCGCCACGCTGAAGGAGCTCGCGGTGAGTGCTGAAACGATGCTCGCCCTCGACACGGAGTGCCACCTCTTCATCCCGGGGTGTGGCTTCGAGGCCCCGGGCCTTCATTCGTTCGTCTTCGAGCCCCTTTTCACCATCGGTGGCTACGAGTTCAACAAGCCGATGCTGCTGGCTCTGGTCAGCACGGTCATCATCGTGGCGTTCTTCTGGGCCGCCTTCGGCCGCGCCAAGGTGGTGCCCGGCAAGCTGCAGATGATCGGTGAGGCGGGTTACGACTTCGTGCGCCGCGGGCTCGTCTACGACGCGCTCGGCAAGAAGGAGGGCGAGAAGTTCGTCCCCTTCATGGTCGCGCTGTTCTTCTTCGTGTGGATCATGAACTTGTGGTCGATCATTCCGGTCGCCCAGTTCCCGGTGACGTCGGTCATCGCGTTCCCCATGGGTCTGGCCCTGGTGGTCTACATCACCTGGCTCGTGCTGACGTTCAAGAGGCAGGGCTTCGTCGGCGGTCTGAAGAACCTCACCGGCTACGACAAGTCGCTCGGCTGGGTCCTCCCGCTGATCATGTTCCTGGAACTGCTGCAGCACCTGATCATCCGGCCCTTCACGCACGCGGTCCGGCTGTTCGCGAACATGTTCGCCGGCCACATGCTCATCCTGATGTTCACCGTCGCCAGCTGGTACCTGCTGAACGGCATCGGCATTGCCTACGCGGGCGTCTCGTTCATCATGACCATCGTGATGACGGCCTTCGAGCTCTTCATCCAGGCCATTCAGGCGTACATCTTCGTGCTCCTGGCCTGTAACTACATCCAGGGCGCGCTCGCCGAGCACCACTGAGCCCCCAGGTACTCCAGCAGTCCCACCAGACGTCCGGTGGCCAACCCCCACCGGTCCATGAAAGAGAAGGAAGACACGGCATGTCCGCGACTCTCGAACTCGCCGCCGGCCTCACTGGCAACGTCGCTTCGATCGGCTACGGCCTCGCCGCCATCGGCCCCGGCGTCGGCGTCGGCATCATCTTCGGTAACGGCACCCAGGCCCTGGCCCGTCAGCCCGAGGCCGCCGGCCTGATCCGCACCAACCAGATCATGGGCTTCGCCTTCTGCGAGGCGCTCGCCCTCATCGGCATCGTCATGGGTTACGCGTACCCGTCCTAAGCACGGAACGCACCGACGACGCCACTTAGACGGAAGGCATTGATGTGAGCGCCCTGGTGAACATGGCGGCGGAGGTTCCTGAGAACCCCCTCGTCCCGCCGATTCCAGAGCTGGTCATCGGCCTGATCGCTTTCTTCATCGTCTTCGGCTTCCTCGCGAAGAAGCTCCTCCCGAACATCAACAAGGTTCTGGACGAGCGCCGCGCGAAGATCGAAGGCGGTATCGAGAAGGCGGATGCCCTACAGGCCGAAGCCCAGCAGGTTCTGGAGGACTACCGGTCCCAGCTCGCCGACGCGCGCCACGAGGCCGCCCGGCTGCGCCAGGAGGCGCAGGAGCAGGGAGCGACCCTGATCGCCGAGATGCGTGCCGAGGGCCAGCGGCAGCGCGAGGAGATCATCGCGGCCGGCCACGCCCAGATCGAGGCGGACCGCAAGCAGGCCGCGCAGTCGCTGCGCCAGGACGTGGGCAAGCTCGCCACGGAGCTGGCGGGCAAGCTGGTCGGTGAGTCCCTGGAGGACCACGCCCGCCAGAGCCGGACCATCGACCGCTTCCTCGACGAGCTCGAGGCCAAGGCGGCGTCGGACCCGACGAAGGCAGAGGCCGGCCGATGAATGGAGCGAGCCGCGAGGCACTCGCCTCCGCACGCGAGCAGCTCGACGCGCTGACGGACAACACGACCGTCGACGCCGCGAAGCTCGCCGAGGAGCTGGCTGCCGTCACCGCTCTGCTCGACCGCGAGGTGTCGCTGCGTCGGGTCCTCACCGACCCGGCGCAGGCCGGCGAGGCCAAGGCCGAGCTGGCCGGGCGCCTGCTGGGCGGCCAGGTCGGCGGCGAGACCGTCGACCTGCTCTCCGGCATGGTCCGCTCCCGCTGGTCGCGCTCGCGCGACCTGGCGGACGCGACCGAGGAGCTGGCGTACGCCGCCGACCTCGTCGCGGCGCAGCGGGCGGGCGCCCTCGACGACGTCGAGGACGAGCTGTTCCGGTTCGACCGGATCGTCGCCTCGTCGCACGAGCTGCGCGCGGCACTGACCGACCGCAACGCGCAGGGCCCGGCCAAGACCGAGCTGCTGCGCTCGCTGCTGGGCGGCCGGGC
The DNA here is from genome assembly GCF_055573595.1 of Streptomyces sp. NPDC030165. Classification (NCBI taxonomy): domain Bacteria; kingdom Bacillati; phylum Actinomycetota; class Actinomycetes; order Kitasatosporales; family Streptomycetaceae; genus Streptomyces; species Streptomyces sp. NPDC030165. Next base: position 225,088 of record NZ_JBVIBD010000005.1, read on the forward strand.
CAACCCGGTCACCGAGCGCATCGTGGTCCGGCTTGTCGCACAGCCGCGGGGCCGTAGCCTGGAAGCAGGACTGAACGCCCTGTCCAAGCTGGCCGCGGCGCGCCGGGACCGCATGGTCGCGGTCGTCACCTCCGCGGTTCCGCTCAGCGACACCCAGCGGCAGCGCCTCGGTGCGGCCCTGGCGTCGGTGTACGGACGGCAGGTCCACCTGAACCTCGACGTGGACCCCGAGGTCCTCGGCGGCGTCCAGGTCCGGATCGGCGACGAGGTCATCAACGGCAGCATCGCGGGACGCCTCGAAGAAGCGTCCCGGCGGATGGCCGGCTGACCCACCCACCAACTCAAGAAGTAGTACGGCGGCCCGAGTTGGGCCGTGGACGCAGTGACATCACGGGGGCAACCGCCCCTGCCTGCGGCGGGGGACGTACAGACCCCCGTAAACGACGACGGGCCCAACAAGGAGAGCAGGGAACCCAGATGGCGGAGCTCACGATCCGGCCGGAGGAGATCCGGGACGCGCTGGAGAACTTCGTCCAGGCGTACAAGCCGGACGCGGCCTCGCGCGAGGAGGTCGGGACGGTCAGCGAGGCCGGTGACGGCATCGCGAAGGTCGAGGGTCTTCCCTCGGCGATGGCGAACGAACTGCTGAAGTTCGAGGACGGCACGCTCGGTCTTGCGCTGAACCTGGAAGAGCGCGAGATCGGCGCGGTGGTCCTCGGTGAGTTCAGCGGTATCGAGGAGGGCCAGCCGGTGCGCCGCACCGGAGAGGTGCTCTCGGTCGCCGTGGGCGAGGGCTACCTCGGCCGCGTCGTCGACCCGCTGGGCAACCCGGTCGACGGCCTCGGCGAGATCGAGTCCGAGGGCCGCCGCGCCCTGGAGCTCCAGGCTCCGGGCGTCATGGTCCGCAAGTCGGTCCACGAGCCGATGCAGACCGGCTACAAGGCCGTCGACTCGATGGTGCCGATCGGCCGCGGCCAGCGTCAGCTGATCATCGGCGACCGCCAGACGGGCAAGACCGCCCTGGCCGTCGACACGATCATCAACCAGCGCGACAACTGGCGCTCCGGCGACCCGAAGAAGCAGGTCCGCTGCATCTACGTCGCCATCGGCCAGAAGGGTTCCACCATCGCGTCCGTGCGCGGCGCGCTGGAGGAGGCCGGCGCCCTGGAGTACACCACCATCGTCGCCGCCCCGGCGTCCGACCCGGCGGGCTTCAAGTACCTGGCGCCCTACACCGGCTCGGCCATCGGCCAGCACTGGATGTACCAGGGCAAGCACGTCCTGATCATCTTCGACGACCTCTCGAAGCAGGCCGACGCCTACCGCGCCGTGTCCCTGCTGCTGCGCCGCCCGCCGGGCCGTGAGGCCTACCCGGGTGACGTCTTCTACCTGCACTCCCGCCTGCTGGAGCGCTGCGCGAAGCTCTCCGACGACCTCGGTGCCGGTTCGATGACGGGCCTGCCGATCGTCGAGACCAAGGCGAACGACGTGTCGGCGTTCATCCCGACCAACGTCATCTCCATCACCGACGGCCAGTGCTTCCTGGAGTCCGACCTGTTCAACGCGGGCCAGCGCCCGGCGCTGAACGTCGGTATCTCCGTCTCCCGCGTCGGTGGCTCCGCCCAGCACAAGGCCATGCGCCAGGTGTCCGGCCGGCTCCGCGTGGACCTCGCCCAGTTCCGTGAGCTGGAGGCGTTCGCCGCCTTCGGTTCCGACCTGGACGCGGCGTCCAAGGCCCAGCTCGCCCGTGGTCAGCGCATGACCGAGCTGCTCAAGCAGGGCCAGTACCAGCCGATGCCCGTCGAGGAGCAGGTCGTCTCCATCTGGGCCGGTACCACCGGCAAGATGGACGACGTTCCGGTCGAGGACATCCGCCGCTTCGAGCGCGAGCTGCTGGATTGGATGGGCCGCGAGAAGAAGGAGCTGCTCACCAGCATCGCCGAGGGCGCCAAGATGTCCGACGACACCATCCAGGCACTCGCCGACACCGTCGCCACCTTCAAGCAGCAGTTCGAGACCTCGGACGGCAAGCTTCTCGGTGAGGACGCTCCGGTCAGCACCAGCAAGTGACGACGGAAGGGACCTGACCAATGGGAGCCAAGCTCCGGGTCTACAAGCGTCGCATCCGCTCCGTCACCGCGACCAAGAAGATCACCAAGGCGATGGAGATGATCGCCGCCTCGCGCATCGTCAAGGCGCAGCGCCAGGTGGCGGCATCGACGCCGTACGCGAGTGAGCTGACCCGCGCGGTGACGGCGGTTGCCACCGGATCGAACACCAAGCACGCCCTGACGACCGAGGTGGAGAACCCCACCCGGGCCGCGGTACTGCTCATCACGAGCGACCGCGGTCTGGCCGGCGGCTACTCCTCCAACGCCATCAAGGCCGCCGAGCAGCTCACCGAGCGGCTCAAGGCCGAGGGCAAGGAGGTCGACACTTACATCGTCGGCCGCAAGGGTGTCTCGTACTACGCCTTCCGCGAGCGCAAGGTCACGGAGTCGTGGACCGGTTTCACCGACAGCCCGACGTACGCGGACGCCAAGGCGGTCGCCGGGCCGCTGATCGCCGCCGTCCAGCAGGACACGGCCGAGGGCGGCGTGGACGAGCTGCACATCGTCTACACCGAGTTCGTCTCGATGATGACGCAGACGCCGGTCGACAACCGGCTGCTGCCGCTCAGCCTTGAGAAGACGGCCGAGGAGGCGCAGGCGTCGTCCAAGGGCGAGATCCTGCCGCTGTTCGACTTCGAGCCGTCGGCCGAGGACGTCCTGGACGCCCTGCTGCCGCGGTACGTCGAGTCGCGCATCTACAACGCGCTGCTCCAGGCCGCCGCCTCCAAGCACGCCGCCACGCGGCGCGCGATGAAGTCGGCGACCGACAACGCGGAAGAACTCATCAAGTCGCTCTCGCGGCTTGCCAACGCGGCCCGCCAGGCCGAAATCACCCAGGAAATCAGCGAGATCGTCGGTGGCGCGAGCGCCCTGGCCGACGCGACCGCGGGGAGTGACTGACAACTATGACCACCACTGTTGAGACGGCCACGGCGACGGGCCGCGTCGCGCGGGTCATCGGCCCGGTCGTCGACGTGGAGTTCCCCGTCGACGCGATGCCGGAAATCTACAACGCGCTGACCGTCGAGGTCCTCGACCCGGCCGAGGCCGGCAAGAAGAAGACGCTGACCCTGGAGGTCGCCCAGCACCTGGGTGACGGTGTGGTCCGCGCGATCTCGATGCAGCCCACCGACGGTCTGGTCCGCCAGGCCGCGGTGACCGACACCGGCGCCGGGATCACCGTGCCCGTCGGTGACGTCACCAAGGGCAAGGTGTTCAACACCCTGGGCGAGATCCTGAACGTGGACCCGTCCACGGTCGAGATCAACGAGCGCTGGCCGATCCACCGCAAGGCCCCCAGCTTCGACCAGCTCGAGTCGAAGACCGAGATGTTCGAGACCGGTGTCAAGGTCATCGACCTGCTGACCCCGTACGTCAAGGGCGGCAAGATCGGTCTGTTCGGCGGCGCGGGCGTCGGCAAGACCGTCCTCATCCAGGAAATGATCTACCGCGTGGCCAACAACCACGACGGTGTGTCGGTGTTCGCCGGTGTCGGTGAGCGCACCCGTGAGGGCAACGACCTCATCGAGGAGATGACGGACTCCGGCGTCATCGACAAGACTGCGCTGGTCTTCGGCCAGATGGACGAGCCCCCGGGCACCCGTCTGCGGGTCGCGCTGGCCGGTCTGACGATGGCGGAGTACTTCCGTGACGTCCAGAAGCAGGACGTCCTCTTCTTCATCGACAACATCTTCCGGTACACCCAGGCGGGTTCCGAGGTGTCCACCCTGCTCGGCCGTATGCCGTCCGCGGTGGGCTACCAGCCGAACCTGGCGGACGAGATGGGCCTCCTCCAGGAGCGCATCACCTCGACCCGTGGTCACTCGATCACCTCGATGCAGGCGATCTACGTCCCCGCGGACGACCTGACCGACCCGGCGCCGGCCACCACCTTCGCCCACCTGGACGCGACCACCGTTCTCTCGCGTCCGATCTCGGAGAAGGGCATCTACCCGGCGGTGGACCCGCTGGACTCGACGTCCCGCATCCTGGACCCGCGCTACATCTCGCAGGACCACTACGCCTGCGCCTCGCGCGTCAAGACGATCCTGCAGAAGTACAAGGACCTCCAGGACATCATCGCGATCCTCGGTATCGACGAGCTGGGCGAGGAGGACAAGCTCACCGTCCACCGCGCCCGCCGCATCGAGCGCTTCCTGTCGCAGAACACCCACGTGGCGAAGCAGTTCACCGGTGTCGACGGCTCGGACGTGTCGCTGGACGAGTCCATCGCGGCGTTCAACGCGATCGCCGACGGTGAGTACGACCACTTCCCCGAGCAGGCGTTCTTCATGTGCGGTGGCCTCGAGGACCTGAAGGCGAACGCCAAGGAGCTGGGCGTCTCCTGAGGCCCGGCCGCGTTCCGGGGGCGGCCCTGGCCGCCCCCGGCCCGTACGACCACTAGTATTTGACCCAACATCTGCCGCACCCGGCAGGTGGAGACCCGAGGAGCCATCGTGGCTGAGCTGCACGTCGAGTTGGTCGCCGCCGACCGTCAGGTCTGGTCGGGCGAGGCCAGCCTGGTCGTCGCGCGCACGTCGTCGGGCGACATCGGCGTCATGCCGGGGCACCAGCCGCTGCTCGGCGTGCTGGAGTCCGGCCCGGTGACGATTCGTACGACCGGCGAGGGCGGGGGCGGCACCGTCGTCGCCGCCGTGCACGGCGGCTTCATCTCGTTCGCCGACAACAAGCTGTCTCTGCTCGCGGAGATCGCCGAGCTGTCCGACGAGATCGATGTCCAGCGCGCGGAGCGGGCCTTGGAGCGGGCGAAGTCGGAGGCCGACGCGGCCGCCGAGCGCCGCGCCGATGTCCGGCTGCGTGCGGTGGCGGGCGCGCACTGAAGCCCTCCACCGACGAGTTCGTCCCTCAGCCGCGGGCTGCGCTGGAATCCTCCAGGGCGGTCCGCGGCTGAGGCAATGCAGGTGCGTTTTCCCCCTCGCGCCCGAACCGGCGCGTGGGTACCCCCATCGAGGCGAGGAGGTCGGTTCGGATGGTCCTCGCTCTGCTCGTGAGCGGCGCGGTCGTCGTACTGGTGCTGCTGGGGCTCTTCGTCTTCGGACTACGGCGACGGCTCATCCAGCGCTCCGGCGGCACGTTCGACTGCAGCCTGCGCTGGAACGTTCCCGACGGGGAGGCCGAGCCCAGCGGCAAAGGCTGGATCTACGGCGTCGCCCGCTACAACGGCGACCGGGTCGAGTGGTTCCGCGTCTTCTCCTACGCGCCCCGCCCGCGCCGCGTCCTGGAACGCTTCGCCATCGAGGTGCTGGAACGCCGCACCCCCCAGGGCGAGGAAGAACTCGCCCTCCTCTCCGACTCCGTCGTGCTCGCCTGCCGCCACCGCGGTACGAGGCTGGAGCTCGCCATGAGCGAGGACGCCCTGACGGGCTTTCTGGCCTGGCTGGAGGCGGCGCCTCCCGGGCAGCGGGTGAACGTCGCGTGAGGCTGTCCTCCGGCTGAACCGGCCGAAGGCCGGGGAGGCGGGGGCGACACCGCCTCCCCGGCCGGTCCGGGGGAGTGGCCGGGCTACTTCAGGCCGCTGTCGATGGCGGTCATCAGTTCGCCGTTGGCCGTGTCACCGCTGAATTCCCAGAAGAACGCGCCACCCAGCCCCTGCTGCTTGGCGTAGTTCATCTTGCCGATGATCGTCGCCGGGGTGTCGTAGCTCCACCAGTTGCTGCCGCAGCGGGCGTAGGCGGTGCCGGCGACGGTGCCTCCCCCAGACTCCGTCTGGGAGGTGCCCCCAGCCGGGCAGCTCGCCTTGAGGATCTTGTAGTCCTCGATGCCCGCCTCGTACTTGCCGGGGGCCGGTCCTGTGGCGGTGCCGCCGGGGGCGTCCTGGGTGACGCCGGTCCAGCCGCGCCCGTAGAAGCCGATGCCGATCAGCAGCTTCTTGGCGGGTACGCCCTTGGCCTTGAGCTTCTGCAGGGCCGCGTCGGTGTTGAAGCCCTGCTTGGGGATGCCGGGATAGGTGGTCAGGGGCGAGTGGGGGGCGGTGGGGCCGGTCTTGTCCCAGGCGCCGAAGAAGTCGTACGTCATGACGTTGTACCAGTCGGCGTACTGCGAGCCGCTGCCGTAGTCGGCCGCGTCGATCTTGCCGCCGTCGGAGCCGTCGGCGGTGATCGCCGCGGTGACCAGCTGCTTGCCGAACTTGGCGCGCATCGCCTTCATCATCTCGGCGAACGCCGCCGGACCGCTGGTGTCACAGGTCAGGCCGCAGGCGTTGGGGTACTCCCAGTCCAGGTCGATGCCGTCGAAGAGGCCGGCCCAGCGCGGGTCGTTGACCAGCTGGTGGCAGGAGTCGGCGAAGGCCGCCGGGTTCTTGACGGCGTCGGGGAAGCCGCCGGACCAGGTCCAGCCGCCGAAGGACCACAGGAGCTTGATGTTCGGGTACTTCGCCTTGAGCTTCTTGAGCTGGTTGAAGTTGCCGCGCAGTGGCTGGTCCCAGGTGTCGGCGACGCCGTCCACGCTCTGGTCGGCGGTGTACGCCTTGTCGGTGGCCGCGTAGGCGTCGCCGATGGTGCACCGGCCGCCCTGGACGTTGCCGAAGGCGTAGTTGATGTGCGTCAGCTTGCTCGCGGAGCCGGAGGTGACCAGGTTCTTCACGTGGTAGTTGCGGTCGTAGACGCCCCACTCGGTGAAGTAGCCCAGCTTGACCGCGTCCACGGGCTGCCCGCCGCCGCCGGTGGTGCGGACGGTGGTGGCGGCGCTGGCGGGGCCGGTCTGGTCGGCGGTGTCGCGGGCGACGACCGTGTAGGTGTAGTCGGTGCCCTTGGTCAGGCCGGTGTCGGTGTAGGCGAGTTTCTCGACGGTGGCGACCTTGGTGCCGTCGCGGAGGACGTCGTAGTTCTTGATGCCCTTGTCGTCGGTGGCGGCGGTCCAGGTCAGGCGTATGGAGGTGTCGGTGATGTCGCTGGCCACGGGCTTGCCGGGTGCGGAGGGCGGGGTGTCGCCGGGCTGTGCCCCGTCGCAGGGGCCGCCGTTGAGCTTGCAGCCGTTCACGTCGCCGCCGCCGGAGCCGGTGCCGATGAAGCCGAAGCTGACCGAGGCGCCGGGAGTGATGGTGCCGTTCCAGTTGACGTTCTTGGCGGTGTAGTGGCCGTTCGAGCCGCTGACCTGGGCGTCCCAGGCGGAGCCGACGGTGGTGCCGGCGGGGAAGTCCCACTCGACGGTCCAGCCGTTGACGGTGGTGGTGCCGGTGTTCTTCACCGTCCACTGCCCCTGGAAGCCGGTACCCCAGTCGGAGACCTTGGTGTACGTGGCGGTCGCCGATTCGGCGGCGTGCGCGGGGGTGGCGCCGGCCAGGCCGATCAGCGCGGCGACGGGCAGGAGGAGTGCGGTGAGGGCCGCGAGGGCTCTTCGTCGGGCGTGGGTGGTGCGTGTCAGGGTTCCGGGTGTCACGGATGCTCCCAGGTGAGGGGGTGGAGGGTGGGGGAACCTGCGCCGCCCGGTGAGCGCTGTGGGGCGCGCTCACCGCAAAGATGTGAAGGGAGCGTAAAAAGGTCCAGACCTACGGTCAAGAGGTCTGGACCAAAGTGGGGGACGCCCTCCGCGGCGCCCGGCCGCGCGACGGGTGCCGTCGCCCGTCTCAGCCGCCGGCGACACCCAACTCCTGCGCCAGCACCGCCGCTTGCACCCGGCTGCGCAGCTCCAGCTTTCCCAGCAGGCGGCTGACGTGCGTCTTGACCGTGGCCTCCGCCATCTCCAGGCGCACCGCGATGTCGGCGTTCGACAGGCCCTGGCCCAGACAGCCCAGCACCTCGCGTTCGCGGCGGGTCAGCGCGTCCAGCACGGCCGGGTCCGGTGCCGAGGCATCTGCGGGCCGCCGTACCGTACGGGGGTCGGCGAACTCCGCGATCAGCCGCCGGGTCACGGCCGGGGCGATCACCCCTTCCCCGGCGGCCACCGTGCGCACCGCGTCCAGCAGCGCCGCCGCCTCGCTGTCCTTGAGCAGGAAGCCGGCGGCTCCGGCCCGCAGCGCCCCGAAGACGTACTCGTCCAGGTCGAAGGTGGTCAGCACCAGGACGTCGGCCAGCGACTCGGTCACGATCGCCCGGGTGGCCGAGACGCCGTCCAGTTTGGGCATCTGGACGTCCATCAGCACCAGATCGGGCCTCAGTTCGCGGGCCAGCCGCACCGCTTCCTCGCCGTCCGCGGCCTCCCCGGCCACCTCGATGTCGGGGGCGGAGCGCAGGATCAGCGCCAGCCCGGCCCGTACGGCGGACTGGTCCTCGGCGATCAGTACCCGGACCGGGCGGCCGGTGTCAGCGGTCATTGTTGTTCTTCCTCCTCGCGGACGGGCAGTTCGGCCCGTACCTGCCATCGCTTGCCGTCGCCGTGCTCGCCACCGCCCTCGGGCCCGGCCTCGAACCGGCCGCCGAGCAGCTCGATCCGCTCCCGCATGCCGATCAGGCCCGCGCCGGAGCCGGGCGCGCGCGGGCCGGGCCGGTCGCCGAAGGGGCTGGTGACGCGGACGGTGAGCGGGCCGCCGGGGCCTTGGGTGATACGGACCGCGACCTCGCCGGGCGCGGCGTGCTTGAGGGCGTTGGTCAGGGACTCCTGGACGATGCGGTACGCGGCCAGCTCCACCGGCGCGGGCAGTCGCGCACCGCCGTCCGCCCGGGTGTCCTCCAGGGTGAAGGTGAGTCCGCTGCTCGCCCCGTTGACGCGGGCCTGCGCCAGGAGCGCCTCGAGCCCGTGCAGGGTGGGGGTGGCCTGGGCCTCTGCGGTCCCGCCGGGGTGCTTGGCGTCCCGTAGCAGCCCGATCAGGCGCCGCATCTCGGCGAGGCCCTGCACGCTGTTCTCCCGGATGACGCCGAGCGCTTCGCGGGTGGCGCCGGGGTCGTCTATGGCCTGCGCGGCCGTGGAGTGGATGGCGATGGCGGACAGGTGGTTGGCGACCATGTCGTGCAGTTCGCGGGCCATCCGGGCGCGTTCGGCGAGGATGGCCTGCGTACGGTCCATCTCGGCCAGCAGCGCGGTCTGTTCGGCCTCCAGGCGGGCGGCCCGGGCGGTGTTGCGGTGTTCGCGGATGATGGCGCCGGTCCAGGCCGGGCCGACGGTGATCACGCCGATACCGATGCCGATCAGCAGGGCCTGCGGGTCGTGCAGGATCGTCACCGGGACGATGGTGGCGAGGACGGTGAGCAGGACGCTGATGACCGGTACGCGCCGGGCGGTGCCCGGGGGCCCGTACAGCACCGCGGCGTAGACGATGTCGGTGAACATCACGACCGTGGCGATCAGCCCACCGCAGCACAGGTCCAGTGTGATCGCGAGGGTCGCCAGGCCCAGCGCGGACCGCGGGGCGGTCCGGCGCAGCAGCTCGGTGCCGGACATGAGGGTCAGCGTCACCAGGACCAGCCAGGAGGGCAGGCCCGGGAACAGCGGTGGGCTGCTGCGCAGCCCCAGCCCGTACAGCAGCAGCCCGCCGAGCAGCCCGCAGACGGCGATGCGCACGTCGTCGCGGTGCGGGCGCGCCGGGGCGGCGATGGGTCTCGCGGTCACCCCTCCATCAAACACGGCGGTGCGGCCCGTCGCCTCCACGCCCCGGCGGAACCCGTTCCGCCGCGCGCTACATCGAAAGATGCAGTCCTGGATCATCGCGGGTGACGAGGTGACGGCCGGATTCCGGGGTGAGGCTGGAAGGGACCGGAAAGAAGGGGAGTCCCGTGATCGTCACGCTGATCGTCATCTGTGAGGTCGGCTTCTGGGTGCTGCTGGCCGGCGGGCTGGCCCTGCGCTACCTGGCGAAGATGCCGCGTACCGGCATCGCCGTCCTGCTGCTGGAACCGGTGCTGGAGCTCGTCCTGCTGATCGTCACCGCCGTCGATCTGAAGAACGGTGCGGACGCCGACTGGAAGCACGGGCTCGCCGCCGTCTACATCGGATTCTCGGTCGCGCTGGGGCACCGCACGATCAAGTGGGTGGACGCCCGCTTCGCCCACCGCTTCGCGGGCGGCCCGCCGCCGGTGCCGGCACCGAAGTACGGCAAGGAGCGTGCGGTCTTCGAATGGCAGTCGGCGGGCCGCTGGGTCCTCGCCGCGCTCATCGCGATCGGACTGCTCCAGCTCGCGGCCTGGTACGTGGGCGATCCCGCTCGGACCACCTCGCTGCGCGACTGGCAGATCAAGATGCTGTTCGTGATCGGCATCAACCTGGTCATCGCGGTGAGCTACACGCTCTGGCCGAAGAAGGCGCCGGAGGGGGGCCTGCCCCCGGGCGGCGCGGACGGCCGCGACCGTGACCACGGACTCGATCCGGCCGGGGCGGGCCGGCCGGGCCCGCCCACGTCCTGGTAGTTCCGCCCGCCGCCGTCCTGGTGGCCTCCGCCTACCGCTCGCCGCCCGGCACCCACAGCACGTCGCCCTGCTCCTTGTTGGCCGTGCGGGCCAGGATGAACAGGAGGTCGGAGAGGCGGTTGAGGTAGGTGGCGGTGAGGTGGTTCATGGTGTCGCCGTGCGTCTCCAGCGCCGCCCACGTGGAACGCTCGGCGCGGCGTACCACCGTGCACGCCTGGTGCAGCAGCGCGGCACCCGCCGTACCGCCGGGGAGGATGAAGCTGCGGAGCTTCTCCAGGCTCTCCAGGTAGTGGTCGCAGTCCGCCTCCAGCTTGTCGATGTAGGACTGCTCGACGCGCAGCGGCGGGAACTGCGGGTTCTCCACCACCGGCGTCGACAGGTCCGCGCCCACGTCGAAGAGGTCGTTCTGCACCCGGACGAGCACCTTGACGACGTCCTCGGGCAGTGAGCCGAGGGCGATGGCCACGCCGATCGCCGCGTTGGCCTCGTTGGCGTCCGCGTAGGCCGCGATCCGCGTGTCGGTCTTGGCGGTCCGGCTCATGTCGCCGAGGGCGGTGGTGCCCTTGTCGCCGGTACGGGTGTAGATGCGCGTCAGATTGACCATACGGGCGAGCCTACGCGGCGGCCCTGCGGAAGGCGCGGGCGCAGACCGCCGCGGCCACCGCGGCGAGCCCGGCGGCGACCAGCGCGCCGTACAGCACGGGCGTACCGGTGTAGTCGCCCACGTAGGCCGCGCGGACGCCGTCCACGAGGTGGCGCAGCGGCATGAAGCGCGAGAGGACGTCCAGCCACCCGGGGGCCAGGGCCATGGGCAGCATCAGGCCGGACAGCAGCATGGTGGGCATGGTGGCGGCGTTGACGACCGGCCCGAACTCCTGCGGCGAGGCGACCTTCAGGGCCAGTGCGTACGACAGCGAGGACAGGGCGACGGCTGTCGCGGCGACGAACGCGAAGCCGATGAGGATGCCGCCGAGCGGCGCCCGCAGTCCCATCACCAGCGCCGTCAGGACCAGCAGCACCGCCTGGCAGGTGAGCAGCGCGGTGTCCCGCAGCACCCGCCCCAGCAGCAGCGCGAGCCGGCTGACGGGCGTCACCCGCATCCGTTCCACCACGCCGTACTGCTTTTCGAGAAGGATGGCGAAGCCGCAGAACGACGCGCCGAAGAGCGCGAGTTGCAGCAGCAGGCCGGGCACCAGGACCTGCCAGGAGCTGCCTTCGGAGGCCAGCGGCAGTTCGGTCAGCAGCGGGCCGAAGAAGAGCAGGTAGAGCAGCGGCATCAGGACGCCGAAGAACATCTGCACCTTGGAGCGCAGGGTCTGCCGGGCGTAACGCCCGAAGATCAGGGCGGTGTCGGACAGGACGGAGGGCATGCGGGTCTCCTGAGGGGCGGGCGGTCAGACGGCTACGGGGGCGGTGTCCACCGGGGCGGGGCCGCGCCCGGTGATCGCGAGGAAGGTGTCCTGGAGGGACGCGTCGGGCGAGCCGGCGTACTCGGTCTTCAGCGCGCGCGGGGTGCCTTCGGCGGCCACCACGCCGTGGTCCACGATCACGAGGCGGTCGGCGAGCGCGTCCGCCTCGTCGAGGTGGTGGGTGGTCAGGACGACGGTGGTGCCGAAGTCCGTACGCAGCCGCCGGACCAGCTCCCACAGGCCGGCCCGGCTGCCGGGGTCGAGGCCGGTCGTCGGCTCGTCCAGGAAGAGCACCGCGGGCCGGTGCAGCAGGCCCATCGCGATGTCCAGCCGCCGCCGCTGGCCGCCGGAGAGCGCCGCGCACGTGCGGTCCAGCAGGTCGTCGAGGCCGAGGTCGTGCGCCAGTTCTGCGGCGCGGGCCGCGGCCTGGGCCTTCGGGAGGCGGTAGAGCCGCCCTTGGGTCGTCAGTTCCTCCCGTACGGAGATGTGGGGGTCGACGCCGCCGGACTGGGCGACGTAGCCGGTGTTGCGCCGGACGCCGGCCGGGTCGCGGGCGAGGTCGCAGCCGGCCACGGTCGCGTGGCCGCCGGTGGGGGCGAGGAGCGTGGTGAGCATCCGCAGGGTGGTGGTCTTCCCGGCGCCGTTCGGGCCGAGCAGGCCGAGGATCTCGCCGCGTTCGACGGTGAGGTCGATGCCGCGTACGGCTTGGACGGTGCCGCGTCGGGTGGTGAAGGTCCGGGTCAGGCCGGACGCGGTGATGACTGCCATGCCGGACAGAAAAACAGAGTCGGTGAAAGTTTGCAATGCCTCCAAAATTTAAAGGGCACCAAGAAGGCGTACGATGCGAGGCATGGCAGAGGGACTCAGGGAGCGCAAGAAGCGGCAGACGCGCCAGCACATCTCCGACATGGCCACCGGCCTGTTCCTGGAGCGCGGCTTCGACGCGGTGACCATCACGGAGATTGCGGAGGTCTGCGAGGTCTCGGTCAACACCGTCTACAACTACTTCCCGGCCAAGGAAGACCTCTTCATGGACCGCAGCGCCGGGCTGGTGGACCGCCTCGCGCGCTATGTCCGCGGCCGGGACGCGGGGGAGTCGGCGGCCGCCGCCGTCCTGCGCGAACTGCGCGAACAGGTGGAGGCGGTCTCGCCCGCCGTCGGGCTGGTCGAGGGCTACGACCGCTTCCTGCGCGTCATCGAGGGCGCCGCCACCCTCAAGGCCCGCCTCTGGCACCTCCAGCAGGAACAGCTCACCCGCCTGGAGGACACCCTGTGCCAGGAGGCCGGCGCCGCGGCGGACGACTGGCTGCCGCTCCTGGTGGCCGGCCAGCTCAACTGGGTGCACGCCACGCTCACCGCGCACATCGCCCGCGCGATGATGGCCGGGCGCGCACCCGACGAGGTGTCACGCGAAGCGCTCGTCCTGCTCGACGACCTGGAGGACGCGCTCAGCGGAAAGGTCCTCAACTACGCCGTGCGCGGCGGCGGATGAGCCCGCACGGTGTGATGTCCGTCATGTGAGACGTGACGCGCATCTCTAACCCTCCTATCGATCGCCGCCGGGCGCTAACGTCACTGCCGAGAGCCGTCAGGTGTACAGCGTGTTAGGGGACAGCAAGTGGCAAAGAAGCTCGCCGTCATCGGAGCCGGACTCATGGGGTCCGGCATCGCGCAGGTCTCGGCCCAGGCGGGCTGGGAGGTCGTCCTCCGCGATGTGACGGAAGGCGCGCTGGCCCGTGGCAAGGGCGGCATCGAGGCCTCGTACGAGAAGTTCGTCGGCAAGGGCAAGCTGGCCGCCGAGGACGCCGAGCGGGCGCTGGGCCGGATCACCACCACGACCGACCTGGACGCGGCGGCCGACGCGGACATCGTCGTCGAGGCCGTCTTCGAGCGGATCGACGTCAAGCGCGAGATCTTTACGAACCTGGACAAGCTGGTCAAGGACGAGGCGGTGCTCGCCTCCAACACCTCGGCCATCCCGATCACCAAGATCGCGGCGGCCACCGGACGCCCCGATCGGGTGGTGGGCACGCACTTCTTCTCGCCGGTGCCGATGATGCAGCTGTGCGAACTGGTGCGCGGCTACAAGACCAGCGACGAAACCCTCGCCACCGCCCGCGCGTTCGCCGAGTCCGTCGGCAAGACCTGCATCGTCGTCAACCGCGACGTGGCCGGCTTCGTGACCACCCGCCTGATCTCGGCGCTGGTCGTCGAGGCGGCGAAGCTGTACGAGGCCGGGGTGGCCAGCGCCGAGGACATCGACACCGCCTGCAAGCTGGGCTTCGGCCACGCCATGGGGCCGCTGGCCACCGCCGACCTGACCGGCGTGGACATCCTGCTGCACGCCACCGACAACATCTACACCGAGTCGCAGGACGAGAAGTTCGCGCCGCCGGAGATCATGCGGCGGATGGTCGATGCCGGCGATATCGGTCGCAAGAGTGGGCAAGGCTTCTACGAGCACTGATTCCGCGTCGGACGGGCCCGGACCCCGCATCGTGCTGTCGCGGCGTCAGACGCCGCCCACGGCACGGCCGTGGGCGTGGCGGCCGGAGCTCCGGCCGCCGCCGGCGCACCCCCGAAGGTGGCCGGCGCGTCAGGCGCACGGGTCCGGTGCCGTCACCCCCCAGGGTGAATTCGGTATCGGTTCGCTTACAGGCGGCAACTTCGCCGCATGAGAGGCAGTCAGTTCTGTAGACGTAACGATCGAGCATTCATCACCCGGGGAGCGCATATGCACATCAGGGGCGATCACGCCGAGCTGGTCGTCGGGGGCCGCCTCGACGTCCGCAGCGCGGCGGACGCCCGAACCGTCCTGCACACCGCCGTCGACTCGGGTCAGGGCGACCTCGTACTGGACCTGACCGGACTCGACTCCTGGGACGCCACCGGGCTCGGCGTGATCATGGGCGCGCACCGCCGCGCCGGCCGGGCCAACCGCCGCCTCGTCCTGCGCGGCGTCCCCCCGCAGATGCAGCGGCTGCTGGTCGCCACACGGCTGCACCGCATCCTGGCCATCGAGGGCGGCATCGCGGCCGAGACCCTGCCGCGGGTCTGAAGGCGGCCGGGCGCGTACGGCACCGGCACAAGATCAAAGCCGCATACCCGAAGGATTCTCACAACACTGTGACGTTCCGGGCAGGAACGGACCCCGGCGCTTCGTAGATACTGGGCAAAGGTCTAAGGTTCGGTTTTCCGCCGTCCGGTACGCCGCGCGGCGGGCACCGGACCAGAAGCGGCGGCCGGGGAGCACCCCGGCCGGAGGCTGGGGGAGTGCGGACGGCCGGGACGCAAACGGTCGGTCGGCACGCCAAGCGCATCTGGGGGGCATTTCACCATGGACCCGAACACCAACCGGGGACCTGAGGAGTACGGCGAGCAGGACGCCCCTGCCACGACGCCGCCACCCGCGTCCAGCGGCTCCGGAGCCGCCCCCGGCGGGCTCGCGCGCACCGTACAGCTCGTGTCGGGCCCCTACCTGCTCACCGTCAACCCGGTCGACGGCAGCGAGATCGAACCCTGCCCGCCCGGCGAGCAGCCCGCCGTCCCCGGCAAACACGGCCCCGAGGAACGCGCGGAGCTCGCCCGCGCCGCCGCCCCGCCCGCCGTACCGGTCTCCGCGGGCCGCCACGGCGCCCTCCTGGAGCGGGCCGAGGAGACCGAGAGGCTGGTGCGACTGCTGTCCCGCGGCAGATCCGTACGCGTCACCGGGCCCTCCGGATCGGGCCGTACGCGCCTGCTGGACGCCGTGGCCACCGCCTGCGACGGCCTGGCCCCCGACGGCGTGGTGCGGCTCTCCGGCTACCACCGCACGCCCACCGACGTGATGTACGAGCTGTTCGCCGCCGTCCACCGGGCCCCGCTGCACCGCCCCGACCGCGGCGAGCTGCTGCGCCTGCTCGGCGAGATCGGCGCGATCGTCGTCCTGGACGACCTGGAATTCGGCGGCGCCGCGCTGGACGAGCTGCTGGGCGCCACCCCCGAGTGCGCCTTCCTGCTCGCCGCCACCCCCGACGTCGCCGCCCCCTCGCCCGGCTCCCACCTCGAAGAGGTCTTCCTCGGCGGCATCGGCCGCGGCGCCTGCCGGGACCTGCTGGAGGGCGTCGTCGGCCGGCCGCTCAGCGACGACGAGGCCGCGTGGGCCGCCGACCTGTGGTTCGAGTCCGAGGGGCTGCCACTGCGCTTCGTCCAGGCCGGCGCCCTGCTGCGGCAGCGGCACCGTACCGACCAGGACCCCGAGACGTACGGGGAGCACTCCGACGACGCGGGCGCGCCCGGCGACGGCGCACCGCTGCCGACCGTCACCGAGGCCGCCTCGCCCGCACCGCTGATCGCCTCCCGGCTCAGCGAGGCCGCGCGCGAGACGCTGCGCTTCGCGGTCGCGCTGGGCGGCGAACTGCCGCACCAGGCGCACCTGCCCGCGCTCGCCCAGGACACCCACGCGGACGCCGCGCTCGGCGAGCTGCTGGACTGCGGACTGATCACCCCGGCCGGGGCCCACTACCGGCTCGCGGCCACCGTCGAGGACCAGCTCGCGGCCGCCGGGTACGCCGACGGCGCGGGCGAGCGGGCGCTGACCGCCGCCCAGCACTACGCCTGGTGGGCCGGCCACCCCTCGGTCACCCCCGAACGGGCCGCCGTCGAGTCCGACGCGATCCTCGCCGCGATGAACGTCCTGACCGGCAGCCGGGAGAGCGGCCACCCCAGCGCCGCCGTCCTGCTGGCCCGTACGGCCGCCCCGGCCTTCGCCGCCGCCCTGCAGTGGAACGCCTGGGAGCGCAGCCTGCGGCACGGCGCCGAGGCCGCCAGGATCGCCGGGGAGGTGGCCGAGGAGGCGTACTTCCACCACGAGCTGGGCGTGCTCGCCCTGTGCACCGGCAACCTGGACCGGGCGCGGGCCGAGCTGGAGGCGTCGATAGGGCTGCGCGGTGTGCTTTCCGACCGGCGCGGTGCCGTCGCGGGACGGCGCGCGCTGGCCCTGGTCGCCGACCGCTCCGGCGCGTTCACCCCGCCCGCCGGCACGGCCACACCGGCCGGCGAGGAGGTCCCGGACGCGCGGACGGAGGAATCCGCCTCGCCGCCCGGCGGGGTGCCCGCCGGGCTCGCGCCGGCCCCGGCCGTCGACGCGACCGCGCCCACCGTGGTCACACCCCATGCCGCCCGTACGGGCGGCGGCAGGACCGGCGGCAAGGCCGGCGGCCGCAAGGCGCTGGTGCTGGGCGCCCGGCGCAACCTGGTCGCCGCTGCCGCGGGCGCGCTGCTCGTCGCCGTCCTCGGCACGGTCGTCACCCTGGGCGCGGTCTCCGGGCCCGACGGCGGTCCGGGCGACAAGGTCAAGACCGAGCAGTCCGCCGAAACGGGCCAGGACGGCGACGGCCTGCCCGCCGACCAGCCGGGCACCGACAGCACCCGCACCGGCCAGGGCAGCCGCCCCGGTACGCACACCGGCCCCGGCTCGACGGCGCCGGGCACGCCGGGCACCAGCGGCCGGCCGGGCAGCGGCACGGCCGCCCCGAGCACCGGCGCCACCGGCCCGACGACCGGCCGGCCCACGGACGGGAGCAGCAGCCCGACCGACCCGACGACGCGCCCGACCGACCCGACCACCCGGCCCACCGACACGGGGACCGGGACCGGCAAGCCCACGGACAAGCCGACCGGCAAACCGACGGACAAGCCCACCGACAAGCCGACGGACAAACCGACCGACAAGCCCACCGACAAGCCGACCAGCCAGGACCCGACCGGGACCACCAGCAACCCGGCGCCCAGCAGCGCCAACGGCAGCGGCTCGGCGGGCACCACCACCGGCGGCGGCACGAGCGGCGGTGGCACGACGGGCGGTACGGACGCCTGAGCGCAGCACGACGGCCCGGTACGTGACCGTCCGCCCCCGTGGGCGGGCGTTGCGTACCGGGCCGTCGTCGTCCGTACCGCAGGGCCGTGCGGCCCCGCGCCCTGTGGGCCGGCCGCTCAGAACAGCCGCAGCTTGTCGTCCTCGATGCCGCGCAGCGCGTTGTAGTCCAGCACGACGCAGCCGATGCCGCGGTCGGTGGCCAGCACCCGCGCCTGCGGCTTGATCTCCTGGGCCGCGAAGACGCCCTTGACCGGCGCCAAGTGCGGGTCACGGTTGAGGAGTTCGAGATAGCGGGTGAGCTGCTCGACACCGTCGATCTCGCCGCGCCGCTTGATCTCCACCGCGACCGTCCCGCCGTCCGCGTCCCGGCACAGGATGTCCACCGGGCCGATGGCGGTGGGGTATTCACGTCGGATGAGCGAGTAGCCCTCGCCGAGGGTCTCGATCCGGTCGGCGAGCAGCTCCTGGAGGTGCGCCTCCACCCCGTCCTTGATGAGGCCCGGGTCCACGCCCAGTTCGTGGGCCGAGTCGTGCATCACCTCTTCCAGGGTGATGATGAGCTTCTCGCCACCCTTGTTCTCCACCGTCCACACACTGCCGTCCCCCTCCTTGAGGGTGCACGGCGGGGACATCCAGTTGAGGGGTTTGTAGGCCCGGTCGTCCGCGTGGATGGAGACCGAACCGTCCGCCTTCACGAGGATCAGGCGAGGGGCCGACGGGAGGTGGGCACTGAGCCGGCCCGCGTAGTCCACGGAGCAACGGGCAATGACGAGACGCATGGTGCGCCACGCTACTCGACCGGAGGCCGCCGACGCGATTCGCCCCTGAAGCGCCCGGTGGGCCGGTGGCCGGTTGTCCCTGCAATCTCCTGGTGCGGGCCGGATGAGCGGCATACCGTTGAAGCGGGGGGTCGTGATACGGACACGCTCCGTCGCGAAACCCCCGTCCGATCCCTGAGGCCCCGTCCCGGCGGGGCCGCGAGAGGAGAACCTCATGTCGCTCGACGTCTCACCGGCCCTCCTCGAACAGGCCGAGCGAGGCGAGGTCGACGAAGCGGAATTCGTCGACTGCGTCCGGACCTCCTTGCCCTACGCATGGGGAATGATCAGCTCCCTGGTGGCCCAGCTGAAGGTGGACGGCGGCCAGTTCGCCGACAACCAGACGCCGCCGCCGGACGAGCAGGCACGCGGTCAGCTGCTGCGTGCGCTGGCCAGTGACGCGATACGCGGGTCACTGGAGCGGCACTTCGGTGTGCGACTGGCGTTCCAGAACTGCCACCGGGTCGCGGTCTTCCCGCTCGGCCCGTCGGCGGACGACAGGCTGGCCAAGTTCACCTCCATCCGGGGCCAGCTGCTGAACCAGTCGCCGGAGCTGCGCGACTGCTGACCGGAGATGCTGCCGCTGCGCACGCGCAGGGGAGGCCGTACGGCCAAGGGTGCGTGGGCGGCAGCATCGGCCGACCCGGCGCGGTCACACAGAGTCGGCGCGGCCTGAACGGTGTCCTCCGGTCGCGGGCCGGGGACCGGCACTATCGCGCCAGGCGCACGGACCGCGGCCGGCGCACCTCACCGGCCCGCGCGGGACACCGCACTCCGCCGCCGCGTCCGGCTCAGCCGAGCCGGGGCAGCACCTCGGCACCCAGCCGCCGTACGTTCTCCTCGGTGGCGTCCAGGTCCCCGGAGCCCTCGACGAGCAGCGCGAAGCGCCGGATGCCCGTCCGCTCCGCCGAGGCCGCCAGCCGGTCGGCGCACAGCTCGGGCGGCCCGACCGGATGCAGGTCGCAGAGCAGCTCCGTGTACGCCAGCGGATCGCGCATGGCGCGGTAGCGGCCGTCGACCGTCTCATGGGCCGCCAGCCCGCGCCGCAGCCAGCCCGGCATGGCCTTCGTGAGGACCTCGGCCGCGCCCTGGCGGGTGTCGCCGACCTGCACCACACCGGCCGAGACGTGCTCCGCCGCCGCGACCTGCTCAGGGTCCCGCCCGGCCGCCAGCGCGGCCCGGCGCCACAGCGCCACCATCTCCGCCTTGTCCTCGTCGCCGCAGTGCATCCCCAGCAGCATGGGCAGCCCGCGCTCGGCGGCCAGCCGCACCGTCCCGGGCGAGGTGCACGCGAGGACGACGGGCGGTCCGGCCGGCATCTCCAGCGACTCGTCGGGCCGCGGCACGACGGCGACCTCCCGGAAGGAGTGCCGCTGCCCCGCGGCGCCGACCCGCGGCTCGCGCAGCCAGCGCAGCAGCAGGTCCAGCGACTCGGGGAAGTGCTGCTCGTACGCGGCCAGCCCCGAGCCGAAGACCTCCAGGTCCACCCAGGGGCCGCCCCGGCCGACACCGAGGGTGAACCGCCCGCCGGAGGTCAGGTGCAGCAGCGCCGCCTGTTCCCCGAGGGCGACCGGGTGCTGGGTCGGCAGCACGCTGACGGACGTACCGACGCCGATCCGGCGGGTACGGCCCAGCAGCAGGGCGGCCAGCGTCGCCGCCGACGGGCACACCCCGTACGGCACGAAGTGGTGCTCCGCCAGCCAGACCGCATCGAGCCCGGCCTCCTCCGCGGCCTCGGCGGACCGCACCGCCCGGTGCAGCGCCTCCCCCTGCCCCTGACCGGGAAACTGAGCGGCCAGAATGAAAGCCCCAACACGCATCGCTCTTCTGCCTCCTCGCAGCCGACGCGACATCCCCCTAACAGGCAACAACGGGTGACACGTGCCAAAGGCACGGCCTGGAACGAAGTTTCCTGATGATCGCAGGATTGTGACGGGCGACTACGCCCCATGACGGAGCCGCGTAGGGTGGTGACGGCCCGTGACCCCGCAGATTTCCCGAGGTGCCCAGTGTCTCCGCGTCGAAACCGCCCGCGCGGCGGTGAGAAGCCAGCCGACCACGCGGGCGGGGGCCGCTACGGTCTCGAACGTACCGAGGAGTGGCGCGGCGAGGAGTGGGTCGTACGGCACCTGGGGGGTGGCGGGGCGGCCAAGCACTACCGCTGCCCGGGGTGCGACCAGGAGATCCCGCCGGGGGTGCCGCACGTCGTCGCCTGGCCGCGGGAGGGCGACGTGGACGAACGCAGACACTGGCACAAGGCGTGCTGGAACGCACGGGACCGCCGGAGCGCGAAGCTCCAGCGGTCCCGTAATGCGCCGAGGTACTGAGGGTCAGACGTCGCGCTTCTCCAGCGCGGCGTACGCACCGCCGAGGACGACGGCTGTGACGCCCAGGAGGACGAGCAGCGGCTGCCAGCCGGACGGGCCGTCGGGCATGAACGGCTGGTCGTAGATCGCGGCGAGGTTGTTCGGGACCGAGTACTCGATCAGCTTGGTCGCGAACGGGCGCAGACTCTCCGACCCGATCATGAACACGGCCAGCAGCATGGGCAGTAGGACCAGGCCCAGCATCGCGCTGATCGCGCCGGCCGAGTGCCGCAGCAGCGCGCCCGCGCCCAGGGCCAGCAGGCTCAGCACGGCCACGAACAGGCCGGAGCCGACCGTGGCGCGCAGCCACTGGTCGCCGGTCGGCGCCGGGCCGTTGAGCATCCCGGCGTGCGCCACCGCGACCAGCACGTTGGAGACCGTGGTGACGACGAACGTCAGCCCGAACAGGACGATCGCCTTGGCGGTCAGCACCCGGGCCCGGCCGGGGCAGGCCGTGAACGTCGTACGGATCATTCCGGTGCCGTACTCCGAGGCGATCACCAGCACGCCCAGGGGAATGACGCACAGCGTCCCGAGCAGCAGGCCGAACCAGGCGAAGCCGAGCACCGGATCGACCACCCGGTCCGGGCCCGCCAGAAACAGCGACATCAGCAGTCCGATGCCGACGTTCAGCAGGACCAGCACGCCCAGCGTCCACATCGTGGAGCGCACCGAGCGGATCTTCGTCCACTCGGAGGCAAGGGCGTGGCCCAGGTTCGTACGGCGCACCGGGATCGGCGAGACGTAGGCCGGGGTGGTGCCGCCGGGGCCGGCGGCCTGCCAGGCGGCCGGGATCTGCTGCTGGTGGGACGGCCGCTGCGCCTGCTGCTGAGCGGTCTGCTGCGGCTGGTGGGGTGTCTGCTGCGGCGGGGGGCCGACGGGCGGCTGCTGAGCCTGGAGCGTCATGGTGCCCGCGTCCTTGGGGATGCCCTGCGGGGCGGGTGCACCCTGGGGGACCTGTGGGGCGGACTGGGCCTGGAGCATCATCGTCCCGGCCTCCTTGCCGGGCACGGCGGCCGGCGGCTGCTGGGCCTGGAGCATCACCGTGCCGGCCTCGCGGGCCGGAGCACTCTCCTGCGGCGCCTGGCCGGCCTGCGGGGGCAGCGGCGCGTGGGCCGGCTGCTGCGGCTGCGCCGGGGGCTGCTGTGCGGGCTGCTGCGGCTGCTGTTCCGGCTGCGGGTGTGCGGCCAGCGGCCGGGGCTCCGGCTGCTCGGCGGGCGGCTGTGCGGGCTGCTGCGGGGCCCCCGCCGGGGGCGTCGGGCCGGCGCCCGGGGCGTCGGTGTCGTGCGGCTCAGGCTGCGGCTGCGGCTGCTGAGGGCTGGTCATCGGGCGTCCTCGGTGTGTGGCTTGGAGATGTCGGCGGGGGCGGCGGGCGGCATCGGCGCCGGGGCGCCGGCCTGCGGGCCCGGCTGCGGCTGCCCGTACGGGTTCGGCTGCCCGTACGGCGAGCCCTGGCCGGCCGGCGGCGGGTAGCCCTGGCCCGGCGCGCCGCCGGGACCTTGCGCGTACGGGTTCGGCTGTCCCTGGGCCCCTGGCTGCGGCTGCCCCGGGTGGCCAGGCTGTCCGTAAGGGCCGGGCTGCGGCGCTCCGGGCGCGTACCCCTGCGGCGGCTGCCCCGGCACACCGGCACCCTGCGGCGCGTGGCCGGGCGCCTGCTGCTGGAGGCCGGCCCGCTGGTCGGTCGTCGAGCGGTAGTCCACGACGCCCTGCGTCAGCTGCATGTACGCCTCTTCCAGGGACGCCTGGTGCGGCGACAGCTCCCACAGGCGGATGTCCGCGTCGTGCGCCAGGTCGCTGATGCGGGGCAGCGGCAGCCCGCTGACGCGCAGCGCGCCGTCCTGTTCCGGCACGACCTGGGCACCCGCCTCGCCGAGCAGCGAGCCGAGCTTCTCGCGCAGCGCCGGCTCGGTGTCCGGCGTGCGGACCCGGGCGAAGTCGGCGGAGTTGGCGGAGATGAAGTCCTTGACCGACATGTCGGCCAGCAGTTGGCCGCGGCCGATGACGATGAGGTGCTCGGCGGTCAGCGCCATCTCGCTCATCAGGTGCGAGGAGACGAAGACCGTACGGCCCTCGGCGGCCAGCTGCTTCATCAGGTTGCGGACCCACAGGATGCCTTCGGGGTCCAGGCCGTTGACCGGCTCGTCGAAGAGCAGCACCTGCGGGTCGCCGAGCAGCGCCGCCGCGATGCCCAGGCGCTGGCCCATGCCGAGCGAGAAGCCGTTGGAGCGCTTGCGGGCGACGTCCTGGAGGCCGACCACGCCGAGCACCTCGTCGACCCGGCGCGCCGGGATGCCGGAGAGCTGCGCGAGGCAGAGCAGGTGCTGGCGCGCGCTGCGGCCGCCGTGCACCGCCTTGGCGTCGAGCAGGGCGCCGACGTGCCGCGGGGCGTTGGGCACCTGGCGGAACGGGATGCCACCGATGGTGACCCGCCCGCTCGTCGGGGTGTCCAGCCCCAGGATCATGCGCATCGTCGTGGACTTGCCGGAGCCGTTGGGCCCCAGGAAGCCGGTGACGGTGCCCGGCCGCACCTGGAACGACAGGTTGTGCACGGCCGTCTTGGCGCCGTAGCGCTTCGTCAGGCCGACTGCCTCGATCATTCTCCGCCCCTCAGACATGGTTCGGGGCAGAGGTGCTCTCGTACCCCCGTGAGGGTTAGGAGGTTATCCGCAGGCTGACGGTTCCCGTCAAAACGCGGGCCGGTGGGGCGCGAGGGGTGCCAGGGGCCCGCGCGGGGCGGCCGGAGCCGGATCCGGAGCGCCGGACCTCACGCGCCCCTTCTCACACGTCTCGCCTCATGCGTCCCGCCGCTTCAACAGCACGTACCCGCACAGCAGGACGGCCGCCGTCCACGCCACCATGATGGCGAACCCGCCCCACGGCCCGTACGGCACCTCGTCGCCGGCCGGCGGCACCACCCGCATCACCTTCTGGCCGGCCTGGTCGGGGAGGTACCAGCCGATCTTCTTGGTGGCCGAGACGTTCCCCAGGATGCTGGAGATCAGGAAGAAGAACGGCATCAGGATGCCCAGCGCCAGCATCGGGCTGCGCAGCATCGTGGCCACGCCCATCGAGAACACCGCGATCAGCGTCATGTACAGCCCGCCGCCCACCACGGCCCGCAGCACTCCCGGGTCGCCGAGGGACGCCGCGTGCGTCCCGAGCATCGCCTGTCCGATGAAGAAGGAGAGGAAGGCCGTCACGAAGGAGACGACGAGGGCGAGCAGGGCGGCGACGGCGACCTTGCTGAAGAGGAAGGTGCCGCGCTGCGGTACGGCGGCGAGCGACGTACGGATCATGCCGGTGCTGTACTCGTTGGAGACCACCAGCACTCCGAAGACGATCATCGCGAGCTGGCCGAGGCCCATCCCGGAGAAGCTGATGTTCGTGGGGTCGAAGACGAGCCGGTCGCGGGGGGACATGGTGCCGAAGTCGTTCGAGGCGAGCAGGCAGATCAGCGCGCCCAGCGCCACCGTGACGACCAGCGCGATGCCCAGGGTCCACACCGTGGACCGCACCGACCGGATCTTGGTCCACTCCGACCTCAGGACCTGGGAGACCGCCGCCATCGTCAGGCCCTCCGCTTCTTGTTCCGCCAGTCGGCGCCCCAGCCGCCGCCGGGCGGCGCGTCCGGGGGCGGCGCCCCCGGCGTCCCGGGAGGGGGCGGAGCGTCCGGCAGACCGTCCTCCGGTGCCGCGGGCCGCGGCCCGTCCGCATGGGCGTGGTACTCCACCGACCCGGCGGTCAGCTGCATGAACGCCTCCTCCAGGGACGCCTGCTGCGGGCTCAGTTCGTGCAGGACGATGCGGTGCCGGGCGGCCAGCTCGCCGAGGTCGGCGGCGCTCGCCCCGTCCACCTCGACCGCCTCGCCGGAACCGGCCGCCGCGTACCCGGCATCCGTGAGCACGTCCAGCAGCCGCTCGCGCTCCGGTGCCCGCATCCGTACGTACGAGCGTGAGTTCTCCCGGATGAACTCCGCCATCGAGGTGTCCGCCAGCAGCCGCCCCTGGCCGATGACGATGAGGTGTCCGGCGGTCAGCGCCATCTCGCTCATCAGGTGCGAGGAGACGAAGACCGTACGGCCCTGCGCCGCCAGACCCTTCATCAGGTTGCGGATCCAGTGGATGCCCTCGGGGTCGAGCCCGTTGACCGGCTCGTCGAACATCAGGATCTCGGGGTCGCCGAGCAGCGCCCCGGCGATGCCCAGGCGCTGGCCCATGCCCAGGGAGAAGCCCTTGGAGCGCTTCTTCGCCACCGCGGTGAGTCCGACCGTGTCCAGCACCTCGTGGACGCGGGCGCGCGGGATGCCGTTGCTCTGGGCCAGGCACAGCAGGTGGTTGACGGCGCTCCGGCCGCCGTGCATGGCCTTGGCGTCCAGCAGGGCGCCGATGTGCTTCAAGGGGTCGGACAGCTGCCGGTAGTGCCGCCCGTCGATACGGACCCGTCCCGACGACGGATGGTCCAGGTCGAGCATCATCCGCATGGTCGTCGACTTGCCGGCGCCGTTGGGGCCGAGGAAGCCGGTGACGATCCCGGGCCGCACGGCGAAGGTCAGCCCGTCCACGGCGAGCTTGTCGCCGTAACGCTTGGTCAGCCCCTCGATCTCGATCATGTACAGCACGCTAAGCGGGGGCCGGTGGCCCCGCATCTCGGGCGTACCGGACATCGCGCACCGGTTCCGCCGGACACCGGAGCGGCCCCGTACGACGGTCCGTCCATCTGCTGAAAGCATTCCGCCCGCCCGGCCTCCGGGGAGAGGCGGGGCGGGCGGAAAACGCCTGCGCCGTGGTGCGCGGTACCGGCCGTCACGGGGTGGACGGGCCGCCGGGGCCCGCCGGCCGCACCGGCGTCACAACGACGAACGGCGCCTCAGCGCGACTGCTGCGCCGGGACGCCGCGGGAGATCGGCTCCTCGTCCGCCGGAGTACCGGCCGCGGCGACCGCCGCACCGGTCAGCGTGGCGAGCATCTCGCGGACGTTCGTCAACTGGGCGTTGATCGAGTCCCGGCGGTTGGTCAGCGCCGCCAGCTCCCGCTCCGACTCGCTGCGGATCCGGTCCGCCTTGGCGTTCGCGTCGGCCACGATGTCCTCGGCCTGGCGCTGCGCCGTCTCCACCGTCTGGCGGGCCCGGCGCTCCGCGTCCGTCCGCAGCTTCTCGGCCTCCAGCCGCAGCTGCTCGGCCCGGTGCTCGATCTCCGCCAGCCGCTTCTCGGCCTTGGCCTGACGCGAGGCCAGGTCCCGCTCCGACTGCTCGCGGCGCTTGGCGAGGTTGGTCTCGAAGTCCGCGGCCGCCTGCGCGGCCTTGGCGCGGGTCTCCTCGAAGAGGGAGTCCGCCTCCTCCCGCTTGGACTGCGCGTCCTTCTGCGCCTCTGCGCGCAGCGCGGTCGCCTCGCCCTGTGCCTTCTCGACGATGCGGGCGCCCTCGTCCTCGGCCTTGGCCTTGCGTTCCGTCGCGAACTGCTCCGCGTCGTTGCGGACCTGCTGGGCGGCCGACTCGGCCAGCTCGCGGTGCTGCTCGGCGGCCCGCCGGGCCTCCTCGCGCAGGTCCTTCGCCTCTTCCTCCGCCAGCCGGAGGATCTTCTCCACGCGCGCGCCGAGGCCCGCGTAGGACGGTTCGGCGTCATTGACCTGGGCCTGGGCGTTCTGCGTCTCGAGGTGCAGCTCCTCGATCCGCTTCTCCAGCGAGGTGATACGGGCCAGGGCGCTGTCGCGGTCGGCGACCAGCTTCGAGATGCGGTCGTCCACCTGACCGCGGTCGTACCCACGCCGCACGAGCTCGAAGCCGTAGGGGGAGGAAGTGTCGCTCATGGGGTTCCTGTCGAAAGAGACCGGTGAGGTGATAAAGGGAATCCTAGGGGCCGCAACGGCGTGTCATCGAGTCATTGCGCGTTTGAAGTGGAGAATGGCCCCTCATTCGGGTGGCTACCCCTCAGACTGCTTGCCACTCGAACGAGTTGCGCCCGCCCCCGCCGCGGCCTTCGCCCCGTCCTTGCCACCACCGTTGGCCGGGGCCTCGAAAGACTCCAACGCCTCCAGCACGTCCTGGACACGGGAGATCTCCGCGTTGATGTCCTTGCGGCGCCGCACCAGCACCTCCAGCTCCCGCTGGCCCTCCGACACGATCCGCTCCGCCTCCGCGCGGGCCTCGGCGCGCAGCCGCTCCGACTCCCGTACGGCCTCGGCCTTCTTCTGCTCGGCCTCCTTGAGCAGCCCCTCCGCCTTCTTCACCGCGGCGATCCGGACCTTGCTGGCCTCGCTGCTGGCGTCCGACACCATCCGCTTGGCCTTCTCCTCGGCCTCCGCCTGCTGCTGCGTGGCCTGCGCGATCAGCTTGTCGACACGCTCCCCGGCGTTCTTCATCGTCTCCGAGGACTCGCGGCGGGCCCGCTCGTGCAGTTCCTCGACCTCGCCCTCGATCCGGGTGCGCAGCTCCTCGGCGCGCTCCCTTATCGCGGTGGCGTCCCCGCGGGCCTCGCTGAGCAGGACGTCCGCGTCCGTACGGGACTTCTCGACCATCGCGTTGCCCTCGGCGGTGGCCTCGGCGATGATCCGCTCGGCCTCCTTGCGGGC
The DNA here is from genome assembly GCF_055573595.1 of Streptomyces sp. NPDC030165. NCBI lineage: Bacteria > Bacillati > Actinomycetota > Actinomycetes > Kitasatosporales > Streptomycetaceae > Streptomyces > Streptomyces sp. NPDC030165. The sequence goes on from NZ_JBVIBD010000005.1 coordinate 252,513, forward strand.
CGCGCCCACCATCCGGTCGGCCTGCTCCTCGGCGGCGGTCGCCGACTTCAGCGCCTCCTCCTGGGCCTTGGCCACCAGCTGGTCGGCCTGCTCGGCGGCGTCCGCGCGGCGCTGCGCGGCGTCCTTGCGCGCCGCGTCGACGGTCTGCTCCGACTCCTCCAGCGCCTCGGTGCGCAGCCGGTCGGCCTCCGCCTCGGCCTCCTCCTTGATCCGCTCGGACTCGGCACGCGTACGGGTGGCGTGCTCCTGCGCCGAGGTGACGGTCTCCGCCGCCTCCGCGCGCAGCCGGTCCGCCTCCGCGGTGGCCTCGGCGAGCATCCGGTCCGCCTGCTCGCGGGCGTCCGCCCGGGTGCGGTCCGCGTCCCGCTCGGCGCCCGCGACGGTCTCCGCCGCGTCCGCGCGCAGCTTCTCGGCCTCGCTGCCGGCCTCGGTCATCAGCTGGTCGGCCTGCTCGGCGGCGTCCGAACGGGTCTTGTTCGCCGCCTCGCGCGCCTCGTCGCCGATCCGCTCCGCCTCCTGGCGCGCGGTCTCCAGCGCCTCGGCGGCCTCGGCCCGCAGCCGCTCCGCCTCGCCGGTCGCCTCGGCGACCAGCTCCGCCGCCCGCTGCTCGCCCTCGGCCCGCAGCCGCTCGGCGGCCTCCTGGGCCTCGCGGACCGTGCGGTCCGCGTCGTCCTGCGCCGAAGAGGTCAGCTCGGTCGCCTCGGTGACGATCCGTTCGGCCTCCGCGCGGGCCTCGGTCAGGAGCCGGTCCACCTGTTCGGCGGCGTCCGAACGCATCCGGTTGGCGTCGTTGCGGGCCTCCGCGCGGGCCCGGTTGGCGTCCTGCTCGGCCGAGGCCAGCGCGTCGGACGCGTCCGTACGCAGCTGCTGCGCCTTGGCGGAGGCGTCCGCCACCAGCTTCTCGGCCTGTGCGGTGGCCTCCGCGACCAGGCTGTCGGCCTGCTCGGCGGCGTCCGTACGGGTCCGGCCGGCCGCCTCGCGCGCCTCGTCGAGCGTGCTGTCGGCCTCCGCGCGCAGCCGGTCGGCCTCCGCGATGGCCTCCGCGACCGTGCGGTCCGCGAGCGCCTTGGCGGCCTCGGCCTCCTCCTGGGCCTCGCGCCGGGTGCGGCTCGCGTCCTCGGCGGCGCGCTCGCGCTCCGCGTACGCGTCGGCCCGTACCCGGTCGGCCTCCTCCTGCGCCTCGGTCCGCGTACGGTCCGCGGCGTGCTCGGCCGCCGACCGCAGCCCGGCGATCTCCTCCTCGGCCTGCTCGTGCAGCCCGGCGACCGCGTCCCGCACCTGCTGGGCGGTCTGCTCCGCGGCGGCGACCAGTTCGGCGGCGCGCCGGTCCGCCTCCTCGACCAGCCGCTCCGCCTCCTCCTGCGCCTCGGCGACCCGCGTACGGGCCGAGGCCAGCAGCTCCTCGCTCTGCTCGCGCGCGGCGGTGCGCTCCTGGTGGGCCTCCTCGCGGGCCTCGCCGAGCAGCTGCTCGGCCTCCCGGCGGCGGCGGGCCGCCTCCTCCTGGGCGGCGGCCAGCGCCTCGGCGGCCTCGGCGCCCGTGCGCTCCGCGGCGGCCGCGGCCTCCGCGCGCACCCGGTCCGCGGTCTCCTGGGCCTCGGTCTTCAGACGCTCCGCCTCGGCGGCGGCGTCACTGCGCAGCCGTACGGCGACGGACTCGCCCTCGGCGCGCGCGGCCGACGCGTCGGTCGCCGCCTCCGAACGCAGCCGCTCGGCCTCCTCCTCGGCCTGCTGCTGGAGCACCCGCAGCCGCTCAGCGGACTCCGCCTTGAGCTTGGCGGCCTCCTCCTGCGCCTCCCGGCGCAGCTTCTCGGCCTCGCCACGGGCGTCGTGCAGCGCCTCCTCGGCCGCGGCGACCTTCTCCGCGGCCTCCGCCTGGAGCCGGTCCAGTTCCTCCTGCACCTCGGAGCGGCGCTCCGCGGCGGCCTCCTCGGCCTCCGCACGCAGCTGCCGCGCGGCCTCCTCGGCCTCCGATTTCAGTGCGGCGGCGGCCTCCTCGCCCTCGCCGCGCAGCTCCTCGGCCTGCGCGCGAGCGCTCTCCAGCGCCTCCTCCGCCTGCTTGCGCAGCGCCGTGGCCCGCTCGATGGCCTCGGTACGGACCCGCTCGCTCTCCGCGCTCGCGCCCGAACGCGTCTCCTCGGCGTCCGACTTCGCCTTGGCCAGCAGCTCCTCGGCGGTGGCGGCCGCCTCCTCGATCTGCTGGACCGCCTCGCGGCGCGCCTCGGCCCGGATCCGGTCGCCCTCGTCGACGGCCTCGGCCCGCAACTGCTCGGCCTCGCCGCGCAGCCGCCGGGCCTCCTCCTGGAGCTCGACGGTCTTGGCGCGGTACTCCTTGGTGTCGTCCTTGGCGGCGCCCTTGAGCTGCTCGGCGGTGTCGTGCGCCTCACCGCGCAGCCGGTCCGCCTCGGCCTCGGCCTCCCGGCGGACCCGCTCGGCCTCCTCGGCGGCGGCCTTCGTGGTGGCCTTGGCGTCCTCCGACGCCTTGGTCAGCACCTCCTCGGCCGTGCGCGCGGCCTTCGCGAGCTGCGCCGCGGAGTCCTCGGCCGCCTTGGAACGGGCGGCCTCCTGCGCCTCGGCGACCAGCTTCTCGGCCTCCGTACGGGCGTCCGCGCGCAGCTGCTCGGCCTCCGCCTTGAGGGCGTCGGCCTCCTTCGTGGCCTCCGCGACCAGCCGGGCGATCTCCGCCTTGGCGGTCCGCAGCCGCTGCTCCTGGTCCGACTCGGCGGCCGACAGCCGCTTGGCGGCGCTCTCCTGCGCCTCGGTGACCAGCTTCTCCGCCTCGGCGCGGGCCTCGCGCAGCGCGCGGTCGGCCTCCTGCATCCGGGCCTCGGCGGTCCGCGTCAGCTCCGCGGCCTGCCGCCGCGCCTCCTCGGACTCCGTACCGACGCTGGTGCGCAGCTGCTCGGCCTGGTCGGTGGCCTCCTGCGCCTGGCTGGAGGCGGCGTTCAGCAGCCGCTCGGCGTCCGCGCGGGCCCGGCGCAGGATCGCCTCGGCCTCGGTGCGGGCCTGCTCGGCCTCGGTGCCCAGCCGGGCGCGGGTCTGCTCGGCCAGCCGCTGCGCCTCGGCGCGGGCGGCGGCCAGCGCCTGCTCGGCCTCGGCCCGCGACTCGTCCATCAGCCGGCGCGCCTGCGACTCCGTACGGGCGCGCAGCTGCTCCGCCCAGGCCACGTTCTCGTTGACGTGCGACTCGACGGTCTGGCGGCGCTCGTTGAGCTCCTCGTCCAGCCGGCGGCGCCGCTCGACCGCCTCGGCGTGCAGGTCGGCCTCCATGCGCGCCTGGCGCTCGGCCTGCTCCTGCAGCAGCCGCTGCGTCTGGGCGCGCGCCTCGCGCACCTCGCGCTCGGCGTCGGTACGCAACTGGTCGGCCTGGATCTGGGCGTTGCGCAGCAGCTGCTCGGCCTGGTGGCTGACGTTGTCGTAGGCGGGGCGGGCCGCGATGGTGCGCCGCGCCTCGTGGAGCTTGGCTCGCAACACCTCGACCTGGTACCCGAGGTCGTCGGCGTGCTGGACCGCCTTGTCCCGCTCCGTCTTCAGCCGCTCCATCTCGGCCTCGAACTGCGAGAGGTGGTCGTCAGCCTCGTAGCGGTCGTTGCCCCGCACTGCGCGGTCCCATCCGTCCCCTGGTCATGGTGGCGGCCGGCTCCCATCTGCCCGTTCGCACCCGAAATGCCTCGTGCGCAACGCGTGCTGGAGCTGACCCTTCCGAAGAAATGGTGTCAGATCATCGGCGGAGTGTGGACCGAGCCCCGACCCGGCCCCCGGCCGAAGGTGCACTCTACCGGCCGGGGAAGGGAAAGGTCAGTGCTCTGTCGTGGAGGTGGACGAGGAAGCGGGGCCGGCAGTTCCCTCGTGGGGGGCCGCGGTGACCAGTTCGGTCAGTACGCCGTGGCAGTCCTTGGGGTGCAGGAAGGTGATCCGCGAGCCCATGGAACCGGTGCGCGGCTGCTCGTAGAGCACCCGTACACCCTTGTCCCTGATGGCCTCGGAGTCCCCGTCCACGTCCGCCGTGCCGAAGGCGATGTGATGGACCCCCTCCCCGTTCTTGGCGAGCCACTTGCCCACCGCGGAGTCCGCCCGGGTGGGTTCCAGGAGCTGGAGGTACGAGGCGCCGCCGTCCGACGTATCGTTGATCTTCAGCATGGCCTCGCGGACGCCCTGCTCCTCGTTGACCTCGGTGTGGAACACCTCGAAGCCGTACGTGGCGCGGTAGAACTCGACGGTCGCGTCGAGGTTCTCGCAGGCGATCCCGATGTGGTCGATTCGCGTCAGCATGCCTCCAGTGCACCGCTCGCACGCGTGGTTACGCAACGTGCGCGCGATCACACCCGCAGCCCGGTGACCCGGCGCCTACCGCTCAGTACATTGACGGGAACCCTCGTTAACCTCCCTGTACAGGAAGGGCCGCGCTGATGTCGACAGCGAACGGTACGTCCAGCACCACCTCCGTGATCGTCGCGGGCGCCCGTACCCCCATGGGCCGCCTGCTGGGGTCCCTGCGCAGCTTCTCCGGCGCCGACCTGGGGGGCGCGGCCATCAAGGCGGCGCTGGACCGGGCGGGCATCGGCGGTGACCAGGTGCAGTACGTGATCATGGGCCAGGTGCTCCAGGCCGGCGCCGGCCAGATCCCCGCCCGCCAGGCCGCCGTCAAGGCCGGCATCCCCATGAGCGTGCCGGCGCTGACCGTCAACAAGGTCTGCCTCTCCGGCCTGGACGCCATCGCCCTCGCCGACCAGCTGATCCGCGCCGGCGAGTTCGACGTGGTCGTCGCCGGCGGCCAGGAGTCCATGACCAACGCGCCGCACCTGCTGCCCAAGTCCCGCGAGGGCTTCAAGTACGGCGCCGTCGAGATGCTCGACTCGATGGCCCACGACGGCCTCACCGACGCGTACGAGAACGTCGCGATGGGCGCGTCCACCGAGAAGCACAACACCCGCCTGGGCATCGGCCGCGCCGAGCAGGACGAGATCGCCGCGCGCTCCCACCAGCGGGCCGCCGCCGCGCAGAAGAACGGCCTGTTCGAGGCCGAGATCACACCGGTGGAGATCCCGCAGCGCAAGGGCGAGCCGGTCGTCTTCAGCAAGGACGAGGGCATCCGGCCGGAGACCACCGCCGAGTCCCTGGGCAAGCTGCGCCCGGCCTTCGCCAAGGACGGCACCATCACCGCCGGCTCGTCCTCGCAGATCTCCGACGGCGCCGCCGCGGTGGTCGTCATGAGCAAGGCCAAGGCCGAGGAACTGGGCCTGGAGTGGATCGCCGAGATCGGCGCGCACGGCAATGTGGCGGGGCCGGACAACTCGCTCCAGTCGCAGCCGAGCAACGCGATCCGGCACGCGCTGGGCAAGGCGGGCCTGGGTGTCGAGGATCTTGACCTGATCGAGATCAACGAGGCGTTTGCCGCGGTGGCCGTGCAGTCAATGAAGGATCTCGGGGTGTCCCCGGAAAAGGTGAACGTCAACGGCGGGGCCATCGCGCTCGGTCACCCGATCGGCATGTCCGGTGCCCGTATCGTGCTCCACCTGGCGCTGGAGCTGCGGCGGCGGGGCGGGGGTGTCGGGGCGGCGGCGCTGTGCGGTGGCGGCGGTCAGGGTGACGCGCTGATCATTCGCGTGCCGGGCAAGTGAGCCGGGCCTCGTCGGACGCGTAGCCGTAACCGAAGTGGGAGGAGCTGGGCCGTGGTGGACGTCCCCGAGCTGGTGGAACAGGCACGCCAGGGCCGGCCGCGGGCCGTGGCCCGGCTGATCTCGCTGGTCGAGGGGGCGTCCCCGCAGCTGCGCGAGGTGATGGCGGCGTTGGCTCCGCTGGCCGGCGGGGCGTACGTGGTAGGGCTGACCGGGTCACCCGGTGTCGGTAAGTCGACTTCCACGTCGGCACTGGTGAGTGCGTACCGGCGGGCGGGGAAACGGGTGGGGGTGCTCGCGGTGGATCCGTCCTCGCCGTTCTCCGGGGGCGCGCTGCTCGGCGACCGGGTCCGGATGTCGGACCACGCGTCCGACCCCGGTGTCTACATCCGGTCCATGGCCACGCGCGGGCACCTGGGCGGCCTGGCGTGGGCCGCCCCGCAGGCGATCCGGGTGCTGGACGCGGCGGGGTGCGACGTCGTCCTGGTCGAGACGGTGGGGGTCGGGCAGTCCGAGGTCGACATCGCGGGCCAGGCCGATACGACGATGGTGCTGCTCGCGCCGGGCATGGGGGACGGCATCCAGGCGGCCAAGGCCGGAATCCTGGAGATCGGGGACGTGTACGTCGTCAACAAGGCCGACCGGGACGGCGCCGACGCGACCGCCCGGGAGCTGAACCACATGCTCGGGCTCGGCGAGGCGCGGGCGCCGGGCGACTGGCGGCCGCCGATCGTCAAGACGGTGGCCGCGCGGGGCGAGGGCACGGACGAGGTCGTCGAGGCGCTGGAGAAGCATCGCGCCTGGTCGGAGGAGCACGGGGTGCTCGCCGAGCGGCGGCGGGTGCGGGCGGCGCGCGAGGTCGAGACGATCGCCGTCACACGGCTGCGGGAACGGATCGGGGACCTTCGGGGGGACCGGCGGCTGTCCGTGCTGGCGGAGCGGATCGTGGCGGGAGAACTGGATCCGTACGCGGCGGCGGATGAGCTGGTGGCGGGGGTCACGGGGGAGGAGTGACGGCTTCGCGGGGACTCGCGTGCGCGCCCCGCGTCCGGTGGCGGGGGGCTTTCACCAGCTGAGCCCCGCCGCGGTGCGGCGGGGCCCGTGGGGAGTTTCCCGGAGGGTCAGTCGTCCTGGCCGTCGTTGTCGTTGTCGTCGGTGTCCTGCGGGGCGACCGTCACCTCGGCCGTCTTCGGGTCGACGTCGAGCCGGTGCTCCTTGCCGTCCTTGGTGACGGTTTCCACCTCCCAGGTGGGCGTGGAGCGGTGGTCGTCGTCCAGGTCGACCGAGGTGACCTTGCCGTACGTGGCGGCGGCCTTCTCGGCGGCCCGGGCGGCGTCGACGGTGACGCCCTTCAGTTCGGAGCGGGCGTGCGAGACGCCGTGGTCGTCGTCACCTTCGTGCTCCACGTGCTGGTTCAGGACCTTCGCGTCGCCGGCGTCGAGGGTGACCTCGTGCCACTTGCCGTCCTTGCCGAGGATGTCGGCCTCCCAGACCAGGCCGGGGCGGTCCTGGTCGAGGTCGAGGCCGGTGACGGTGCCGGGGACGGCCTTGAGGGCGGCTGCCGCGGCCTGCGGGGCGGAGACGGACGCCGCCTTGGCCTCCCGTGCGTCCTCGTTGACGTCGTCGTCGGGGACGCTGACGCTGGAGCGCGGCGTGGACGACGCGGCCGACGCGGCCGACGCGGACGGCGAGGACGGCGAGGACGGGGCCGCGGAGCCGCCGCTGAAGGCGACGGCGGTGGCGGTGCCGCCGCCGATGAGGGCGGCCGCGGCTACGGTGGCGATGACGATGTTGCGCTTCATCTCGGTTCGTTCTCCCCGGTTGGTGAAGTGGTGCTCGATGACGTGATCCACCGTGGCGCAGGCGAGCTGAAGGGAAGCTGAAGTCACCTGAAGGGCTCTTCAGGTACGGGGTGGCATCGTGTGCGTATGCGCCTGTTGATCGTGGAGGACGAGAAGCGGCTGGCCTTGTCGCTGGCCAGGGGACTGATGGCCGAGGGGTACGCGGTCGACGTGGTGCACGACGGCCTGGAGGGGCTGCACCGGGCGGGTGAGGGCGCGTACGACCTGGTGATCCTGGACATCATGCTGCCGGGGATGAACGGCTACCGGGTCTGCGGCGCGTTGCGTGCGGCCGGCAACGAGGTGCCGGTCCTGATGCTGACGGCCAAGGACGGGGAGTACGACGAGGCCGAGGGGCTGGACACGGGGGCGGACGACTATCTGACGAAGCCGTTCTCGTACGTGGTGCTGGTGGCCCGCGTCAAGGCGTTGCTGCGGCGGCGCGGGCGGACGGCGTTGCCGGTGTTGCGGGTGGGGGAGCTGAGCATTGATCAGGGGGCTCGGCGGGTCGAGCGTGCCGGGGTGGAAGTGGTGCTGACCGCGAAGGAGTTCGCCGTGCTGGAGCAACTGGCGCTGCGCGCGGGGGACGTGGTGTCGAAGGCGGAGATCCTGGAGCATGTCTGGGACTTCGCGTACGAGGGCGACAACAACATCGTCGAGGTGTACGTGAGCGCGCTGCGACGGAAGCTGGGTGCCGCGGCGATCGTGACGGTGCGCGGTGCCGGGTACCGGCTGGTGTCCGGTGCGTAGGGTTTTCGGAAAGGTACGGGTACGGGCGGCGCTGGGCGCGTCGCTGGTGGTGGCGCTCGCACTGGTCGCGGCGGGGACGGCGCTGTTGCTGGTGCTGAAGGACAATCTGGTGGGGCAGGCGGACCTCCAGGCGGAGAACGCCGCGCGGGAAGTCGCCACGCAGATCGCGACCGGCAAGCCGTACGAGAAGCTGGATCTTCCGGACGGGGACGAGCGTCCGGTGGTGGTGCTGTCCGAGGACGGACGGGTACTGGCGGCGGGCGAGGACGTACGGGCGGTGGACGGGAAGGCCGTGACGGAGCGGCATCCGTCGGCGGCACAGCAGCCGGGCGGTTCCGGTTCCGGCGACGATGACGACGACCGGGAGATCAAGCCGGGCGAGGTCGAGGACGAGGCCCGGCACAGCGGCGGTACGGCCACGGTCGGGCACCGTAGCGCGGACTACCGGTTCGCCACCGTCGAGGCCAAGGACACGCAGGGCGGCAAGGCCGTGGTGCGGGCGGGGGCGCCGCTGGCGACGGAGCGGGAAGCGGTGGGGTCGGTGCGGACCGTGATGCTCATCGGGCTGCCGTGTCTGCTGGTGGTCGTGGCGGGGGTGACCTGGCTGGTGACGCGGCGGGCGCTGCGGCCGGTGGAGGGGATCCGGCGGGAGATGGCCGTGATCACGGCGAGCGCGGATCTGTCGCGGCGGGTGCCGGAGCCGGGGTCGCGGGACGAGATCGACCGGCTGGCCCGTACGACCAACGAGACGCTCGGCGCGTTGCAGGCGTCGGTGGAACGGCAGCGGCGGTTCGTCGCGGACGCCTCGCACGAGCTGCGCAGCCCGATCGCGAGTCTGCGGACGCAGCTGGAGGTGGGCATCGCCCACCCGGAGCTGCTGGACGCGGAGGGGGCCGTGGAGGACGCCGTACGGCTCCAGAACCTGGCGGCTGACCTGCTGTTGCTGGCACGGCTGGACGCGGGGGAGCGGCCGGCGGACACCCGGATCGACCTGGCGGCGCTGGTGCGCGAGGAGGTCTCGCAGCGGGTGGGGGACCGGATCGCCGTGCAGGTGGGGGAGCTGGACGGCGTGGAGGTCGCCGGGTCGCGGAGCCAGGTGGGGCGGGTGCTGGGGAATCTGCTGGACAACGCGCAGCGGCATGCGGAGGGCGCCGTACGGGCGAGTGTGGTGCGCGAGGGGGAGTGGGCCGTGCTGCGGGTGCAGGACGACGGGCCAGGGGTGCCGCCGGAGGAGCGGGAGCGGATCTTCGAGCGGTTCGTACGGCTCGACGACGCCCGCAGCCGCGACGACGGCGGGGCCGGTCTCGGCCTCGCCATCGCCCGCGACGTCGCGGAGCGGCACGGCGGCACGCTGGCCGTGCGGGAGGGCTCGGTGTTCGAGCTGCGGCTGCCGGCGGGGTAGCCGTCAGACCTTGCCGCGGCGGCCCCGGAGGTGTTCGGCCACCGGGGTCAGGGAGGTCCGCAGGGACTCCAGGTCCTCGGTGGTGAACAGGTCGATGAAGTGCCGGCGTACGGACGCGACGTGGTGCGGCGCGACCCGGCGCATGGTGTCCCAGCCCTCGTCCGTGAGCACCGCGTACAGACCGCGGCGGTCGGACTCGCAGCTCTCACGGCGTACCAGGCCCGCGTTCTCCATGCGGGTGATCTGGTGGGACAGGCGGCTCTTGGACTGCAAGGTGGCGGCCGCCAGGTCGCTCATGCGCAGCCGCCGGTCCTCGGCCTCGGAGAGGTTGACCAGGATCTCGTAGTCGTTGTTGGTCAGTCCGAACGGCTGCAGGTCGCGCTCCAGCTGGTGCATCAGCAGCCGGCTGACGTCCAGGTGGGTACGCCAGGCTCGCTGCTCCTGCTCGGTCAGCCAGGGAGTGTCGCTGTCGGTCGTCATGAATGAATTCTACCCGTGAAAGTTGAATATCGAATTAGTCATGGCTGTGACATGGCTCAGGCGCTCGGTCGGGCGCTTGCTCAGACGTTCGAGGTCACCGTCCGCAGACTACCGCTCACAGCCCGAAGCGGCGCTGGAGGCCCCCGAGCCCGCCGGGCAGCTGCGGCAGTTGTGAGCCACTTTGGCGAGTTGCCTCACCCCCGCCCGGCACCCCCGCCTCGGCCGCGACCTCGCCCGTCGCCAGCTCGGGCATCAGCTGTTCGGTGGATTGCAGCAGCACCGTGCCGGCCCCGACGAACTCGAACTGGTGCTCCTCGCCGGAGACCCCGCCCAGGCCGGTGTGCGCCCGTACGCCGCCGAGGAACCCGCGCAGGTACTGGTGGTCGTAGTGGTGGCAGGGCGAGGGGCAGTCGGCCCAGCCCACCAGGGCCTGCGGGTCCACCCGGATCGGCGGCTCCATGAAGACCACCGGGCCGTTGGAGGCGGCCACGAACTTGCCCGTGCCGATCAGCGTGAGGAACCCCGGAATGATCGACTGCTTCAGCGACAGAGATGGCTGAAAGGCGAGCAAGTTGCCCGAGCGAATGGTCAGATTGCCCTCTTCCAGGTCGTAGGAATTGACGTCGAACGCCCGGTCGGCGAGGAGCATCTTGCCCTGGCCCTCGGCCACCACCCAGTCCGCGGCGTGCAATGGCGAATGGAAACTGTGGGCGACCAGGCGGTCCAGCGCGCCGTGTCCGATGCCCTGGAAGTCGATCCGCCCGTAGTAGGCGATCATCTTGCCCTTCTGCAGGAACCACTGGCCGTTCAGGTCCACGCTGAAGGTGTACTCGTTGACGTTGTCGTCCGAGGGGAGCGTGTGGGGGTCGAGAACGACGGGACCGGTCACAGTTTCTCCTCCGACGCCTGTACGTAGACGGTGCCCTGGCCGGACAGCTCCAGCTGGAACGCTTCCCCCGAGCCGCGGCCGACCATGTCGCGCCAGCCCAGCGCCGTGGAGAGCTTGTTGCGGACGTCGCCGCGGTGCGCCACGTACGCCTGCGGGTCGACGTGGACGGGCCGCTGCGGGGTGATGGGCAGCTCGATGACGCCGCCGTGCGCCATCACGGCCACCGCGCCCTGCCCCTTGAGGGTCGTGGTGAACAGGCCCTGGCCGGTGACCTGACCGCGCACCATGCCCATGACGCCGCCCTGCGACCCCATGAACATCGTGCCCTGCTGGAGCGTCCCGTCGAAGGCCAGCAGCCGGTCGGCCTCGACGTAGAGGGTGTCGCCGGAGAGGTCCACGACGTGGACGTGGTGGCCGCCGTGCCCGAAGAGGACGGTGCCACTCCCCTCCACGGTCATCAGCGGCGTCGCCTCGTTGGCGATCCGCCGGCCGATCATCGAGCCGATGCCGCCCTGGCCGCCCTGGATGTTCGGGGTGAAGCTGACGTCGCCCTGGTAGGCGAGCATCGCGCCGCGCTGGCTGTACATCCGCTGTCCGGGGCCGACCTGGGCGCGCACCATGCGCGAGTTGACGAGCGTGAACGGCATCAGACCTCCCCGCCGATGGTGTTGCGCTCGCTGGGCTGTACGTACACCAGGCCCTCGCCCTCGAAGCGGATCTGGAAGGACTCGCCGGAGCCTTCCCCTATGAAGGTGCGGAAGTTCACCCCGGACTGGAAGTGCTGTTTGAGGTCGCCGGTGTGCGCGACGTACGCGCCCGGGTCGACCTGGAGCGGGTACTGCTTGGTGACGCGCAGCACCACGGCGGGCCCGTCGGAGACGATCGCGGCCTGGCCGCTGCCCTCGACGGTGGTGGTGAACAGGCCGTTGCCCTGGGAGGCGCCGCGCAGCCCGGTGAAGGTGGTGCCGGTGCGCAGCGACGCGTCCGTGCACAGCAGGTTGCTGGCTTCCACGTACAGCTTCTCGCCGTGCAGCCGTACGAGGTTGATCTCGCTCGCGCGGTCGGCGAAATAGCAGGTGCCGTGGCCTTTCACCTCCATCACTTCCATCTGTTCGCCGGTCAGCCGGCGGGTCACCATGCCGCGCAGCCCGTCACCGCCGCCGGTCATCTTCTTGAACGTCATCTGGCCGTCATAGGCGACCATCGCGCCGTTCTTCGCCTTGACGGCATCGCCGGTCATGTCGACGGCGAGCACTTTGCTCCCCTGGAGCCGAAACTGAGCCACGGGATCGAAGGTAACCGGCGCACCGACCCCTGAACAGTGATCCTTTGCGGGCCTGCAACAATGGTGACGCCCTTGTGAAATGCCGCACAAGCGCATCGTGCCGCCACCTGCCACCCGAACGAGGTTCCCGTGGACATCAAGACCGCTTCCGCCCTGCGCCGGCTCCGCCTGGCGTCCGTACCCGAAGCCGCTTCCTGGTTGCTGCTGATCGTCTGCACCATCCTGAAGTACACGACCGACTTCAACGCGGTACCGGTCCTGGGCCCGGTGCACGGCGTGCTGTTCATCCTGTACGTGCTCTTCTGGCTGGACGCCTGGAACCGCACGAAGTGGTCCTTCGGGACCGCCGCCCTCTACTTCGTCCTGTCCATCGTGCCGACCGGCGGCTTCATCGCGGACCGCCGCCTCAAGCGCGAGGCCGAGGCCACCGTCATCGCCGCCCGCGCCCGCCGCGAAGGCGTGGTCAACGCATGATCGTCGCCTTCTCGGTCAGCCCGCTGGGCGTCGGCGAGGACGTCGGGGAGTACGTCGCCGACGCCGTACGGGTGGTCCGTGAATCCGGGCTGCCCAACCGGACGGACGCGATGTTCACCTCCGTCGAGGGCGAGTGGGACGAGGTCATGGACGTCGTCAAGCGCGCCGTGGCCGCCGTCGAGGCGCGGGCCGGGCGGGTCTCGCTCGTCCTGAAGGCCGACATCAGGCCCGGCGTCACCGACGGCCTGACCTCCAAGGTCGAGACCGTCGAACGCCACCTCGCGGCGGACTCCGGCAGCTGAGGGCCGCGCGTACCCGCGCTCAGCGCGGCGGCGTACCGCCCGCGCTGAGCGCGATCCCCAGCGGCGTCCGCTCGTACAGCACCTGGTGCCCGTGCCGGCGCGAGGTCAGCAGCCCGGCGTCGCGCAGCACCGACAGCTGCGCCGACACCGACGACGGCGCCAGGCCCAGCCGCTGCGCCAGCGCCGTGGTCGACGCCGGCTCGTCCAGCGCGGTGAGCACCGCGGCCCGGTTCACGCCGAGCAGCCGGGCCAGCGCCGGGCCCGACTCCGGCTCCTGCCACAGCCCGCCGATGCCGCGCGCCGGATAGATGACGGTGGGCTGCCAGTGCGGCTCGTAGGCGCTCACCACGTCGGGCCACACGAAAACGCTCGGCATCAGCAGCACACCCCGCCCGTCCAGGTCCTGGATCTGCAGGAACCGGGCGCGGGTACGGACCGTGAGGGTGCCGCCGGACCACGTGATCCGCGGGCCGAGGTCCGCGAACAGCTTCTCCAGCCCGTCGCTCGCCAGCTGCCGCGACCGGTAGGCGACCTCGGCCTCCAGCAGGGCGCGCAGCCGCGGCCAGTCCGGGGCCAGCAGCGCGTGCCAGGCCCGCTCGGTGGCGTCGGCCAGCTCCTGTACGGCGCCGGCCGGGTCCGCCAGCAACGCCCGGCCCCGCGGGGACTCGGCGGCCCCCGGCGTACAGGCCAGCGACTTGGCCAGCTCCGCGCGGGCGAGGACGGGATCCGTGGCCCGTACCCGCGCCAGCTCCTCCTCGAAGGGAGCGAGCGACGACTCCGGCGGCGGCCCCAGGAAGTCGGGGGTGTAGCCGGGCTGCGGGGACGGCATCAGCAGCCACAGCGCGGTCAGGTCCAGGCCCGCCAGCGCCGCGCGCATCCGCCGCAGCCAGGGCAGGTGATAGCCGTGCCGTTCGGTGCGTAACAGGGTCCGTACGGCTTCGTGGGTCTCGCACAGCGGCGAGATGGCGAAGCGGATGCGCAGCAGGTCCTCCGCGCCGAAGCGCATGTCCAGCGGCATGGCCGAGGCCCCCCTCTCCTCCTACCTGCACTACCTTCACTCTTCCCACCGGAGGCCGGTTCCGTCATGGATTCGGCCGCCGGCGAATGACTGGGGCCCGGTGCTCCGGCCCGGCACGCTGCCGCCATGCCCTCACCCGCCGGCCCTTCCCGACCTTCCGGGCCCACCGAACCTGTCCTCCCCTCCGGGCCCGCCGGCCCCTCCAAGCCCGCCGCCACCGGATACCGCGCCGTCTTCGCCGTCCCCGAGTTCCGCCACGTCTTCGCCGCGCACCTCCTCTCCTCCCTCGGCGTCGTCGTCTGCGAGATCGCGCTGTCCGTGCTGGTCCACCGGCTCACCGGCTCACCGGGTCGCCGCTGCTGAGCGCGCTGACCTTCGCGCTCGGCCTGCTGCCGTACGTCATCGGCGGCACGCTGCTCTCCGCGGTCGCCGACCGCTACCCGGCCCGCCGTGTCCTCGTCGTCTGCGACCTGCTGTGCGCGGGCTGCGCCGCCGCGATGGTGGTCCCGGGCACGCCGGTCGCCGTACTGCTGGCACTGCGTTGCGCGACCGCCGCCATCGCCCCCGTCTTCGCAGGTACGCGGGCCGCGACGCTCGGCGACGTGCTGGGGGAGGGCGACCTGTTCGTCCTCGGGCGCTCGCTGATCCGCATCGTCAACCAGAGCGCGCAGCTCGGCGGTTTCGCCGCCGGAGGACTGCTGCTGGCCGCCGTGACGCCCGGTGCGGTGCTCGCCGTCACCGCCGGTACGTTCCTCGGCTCGGCGCTGCTGCTGCGCCTGGGCACCCGCGCCCGCCCAGCGCGCGACACCTCCCCCGGCGCGCTGCTGGCCGCCTCCCTGGCCGGTACCCGGCACCTGCTGTCCGACCGCCGCATCAGGGCCCTTCTCCTGCTGATCTGGCTGCCCCCGACGTTCGTCGTCATCCCCGAGGCACTGCTCATCCCGTACGCAGACCTGCTCGGCACCGGCCCGGCGGGGGCCGGCCTGCTGATGTGCGCCATGCCGGCCGGTGCGATCACCGCCG
The DNA here is from genome assembly GCF_055573595.1 of Streptomyces sp. NPDC030165. Taxonomy (NCBI): domain Bacteria; kingdom Bacillati; phylum Actinomycetota; class Actinomycetes; order Kitasatosporales; family Streptomycetaceae; genus Streptomyces; species Streptomyces sp. NPDC030165. The sequence goes on from NZ_JBVIBD010000005.1 coordinate 267,592, forward strand.
AAACCCTGGCCGGCACCTTCCTCGGCCCCCGGGCCCGCGCCCGCCTGACCTTCCCGATGGGCGTCTTCTGCGTCCTGCCGTCCCTCGGCTTCGCCGCCCGCCCCTCGCTCGGCTGGTCGGTGGTGCTGCTCGTCCTGACGGGCACCGGCATCGCGTACAACTTCGGCGTGGACCGCTGGTTCGTGGCCGCCGTACCCGATCCCCTGCTGGGCCAGGCGATGACGGTGATGCAGGCGGGCCGCATGACGATCATGGGCCTGGGTATGGCCACGGCGGGCGCCGCAGCCGAGTACGCGCCCTTGCGGGTGGTGATGCCGGCCGGCGGGGTGGTGTGCGTGCTGCTGGTGGTGGGCGAGGTGCGGAGGACGCGCCCCCGAGCCAGGTCCGGGAGTTGCTCCGGTACGACCGGCCAGGCAGGTTCCCGCCCGAGGGGGGCTCCGCGGAGCGCGAGCCCGCGATGTCAGCAGATGATCCGCCCGGGTACCGAAACCTGAGACAGGGCTGACCACGATATGGCTGGCCGGTAGGGTCGAAGGCGTGCCGAAGCCGCTCAGTCTTGCCTTCGATCCCATCGCCCGTGCCGACGAACTGTGGCAGCGGCGGTGGGGAGCCGTGCCGTCCATGGCCGCGATCACTTCGGTCATGCGGGCCCATCAGATCCTGCTGTCCGAGGTGGACGCGGTGCTCAAGCCGTACGGGCTGACGTTCGCGCGGTACGAGGCGCTGGTGCTGCTCACCTTCTCCAAGGCGGGGGAGCTGCCCATGTCGAAGATCGGTGAGCGGCTGATGGTCCACCCGACCTCGGTGACCAACACCGTGGACCGGCTGGTGAAGTCCGGGCTGGTCGACAAGCGGCCGAACCCCAACGACGGGCGCGGCACGCTGGCGTCCATCACCGAGCAGGGGCGTGAGACCTGTGACAAGGCCACTCGTGACCTGATGGCGATGGAGTTCGGGCTGGGGGCCTACAGCGCCGAGGAGTGTGCGGAGATCTTCGCGATGCTGCGGCCGCTGCGGGTCGCGGCCGGTGATTTCCAGGACGGCTGATCCGTGGTAGGGGCGGCGAAGATCGCCCCGGAACGGGCGGTTACGCTCGGGGCATGAAACGAAGCGTGCTGACCCGTTACCGGGTGATGGCCTACGTCACCGCCGTCATGCTCCTCGTCCTGTGTGCCTGCATGGTGGCCAAGTACGGCTTCGGTACGGGCAAGGACCTCACGCTGGTGGTCTCCCAGATCCACGGCGTGCTCTACATCATCTACCTCGTCTTCGCCTTCGACCTGGGGTCCAAGGCGAAGTGGAAGTTCGGCAAGCTGCTGTGGGTGCTGATCTCCGGCACGATCCCGACCGCCGCCTTCTTCGTCGAGCGCAAGGTCGTCCGCGAGGTCGAGCCGCTGGTCGCGGACGGTACGCCGCAGCCCGCCAAGGTCTGAGGCAGCCGCACGGCACGGCCGCCGGGCCCGGACCGGCGGCCCCCCGTACTGTCCCGTAGGCCGTCCCGTACCGCCGTTCCGTAGCCCCTCGGGGGGTTGTCCGGCGGCTCGCGGCCTGCTGCCATCGACAATTACTAGGACGTCCTAGTAAATTTGTGGGTATGGACGCTGACGCGATCGAAGAGGGCCGCCGTCGCTGGCAGGCCCGGTACGACTCCGCCCGTAAGCGGGACGCGGACTTCACCACGCTCTCCGGCGACAGCGTGGAGCCGGCGTACGGCCCCCGTCCCGGCGACACGGTCGAGGGGTTCGAGCGCATCGGGTGGCCGGGTGAGTACCCCTTCACGCGCGGGCTGTACCCGACCGGCTACCGCGGCCGTACGTGGACCATCCGCCAGTTCGCGGGCTTCGGCAACGCCGAGCAGACCAACGAGCGGTACAAGATGATCCTCAAGGCCGGTGGCGGCGGTCTGTCGGTCGCGTTCGACATGCCGACCCTCATGGGCCGGGACTCCGACGACCCGCGCTCGCTGGGCGAGGTCGGCCACTGCGGTGTCGCCATCGACTCGGCCGCCGACATGGAGGTCCTGTTCAAGGACATCCCGCTCGGCGACGTCACGACCTCGATGACGATCTCGGGACCGGCCGTCCCGGTCTTCTGCATGTACCTGGTCGCCGCCGAGCGCCAGGGCGTCGACCCGGCTGTCCTGAACGGCACGCTCCAGACGGACATCTTCAAGGAGTACATCGCGCAGAAGGAGTGGCTCTTCCCGCCCGAGCCCCACCTGCGCCTGATCGGCGACCTGATGGAGCACTGCGCGCGCGGCATCCCCGCGTACAAGCCGCTCTCGGTCTCCGGCTACCACATCCGCGAGGCGGGCGCGACGGCCGCGCAGGAGCTGGCGTACACCCTCGCCGACGGCTTCGGGTACGTGGAGCTGGGCCTCTCCCGCGGCCTGGACGTGAACACCTTCGCGCCCGGCCTGTCCTTCTTCTTCGACGCCCACCTGGACTTCTTCGAGGAGATCGCGAAGTTCCGGGCCGCCCGCCGCATCTGGGCCCGCTGGATGCGCGACGTGTACGGCGCGACCAGCGAGAAGGCCCAGTGGCTGCGCTTCCACACCCAGACCGCCGGCGTCTCGCTGACCGCCCAGCAGCCGTACAACAACGTCGTCCGAACAGCCGTGGAGGCACTGGCCGCGGTCCTCGGCGGGACGAACTCCCTGCACACCAACGCGCTGGACGAGACCCTCGCCCTGCCCAGCGAGCAGGCCGCCGAGATCGCGCTGCGCACGCAGCAGGTGCTGATGGAGGAGACCGGCGTCGCCAACGTCGCGGACCCGCTGGGCGGCTCGTGGTTCATCGAGTCGCTGACCGACGGGATCGAGGCCGACGCCGAGAAGATCTTCGAGCAGATCAAGGAGCGCGGCACCCGGGCGGTCCCGAACGGCGACCACCCGATCGGCCCGATGACCTCCGGCATCCTGCGCGGCATCGAGGACGGCTGGTTCACCGGCGAGATCGCCGAGTCGGCCTTCCGCTACCAGCAGGCGCTGGAGAAGGGCGAGAAGAAGGTCGTCGGCGTCAACTGCCACCACGGCTCGGTCACCGGCGACCTGGAGATCCTGCGGGTCAGCCACGAGGTCGAGCGCGAGCAGGTACGGGTCCTCGCGGACCGCAGGGCGGCCCGGGACGACGCGCGGGTGCGCTCTTCGCTGGCGGCGATGCTGGACGCCGCGCGCGACGGCGGCAACATGATCGAGCCGATGCTGGAGGCCGTACGGGCCGAGGCCACGCTCGGCGAGATCTGCGACGCGCTGCGCGACGAGTGGGGTCTGTACACGGAGCCCGCGGGGTTCTGACGACGGTACGTACCGGGGGCGGGGCCGTGCGCGGTCCCGCCCCCGGGTGCCGTGTCAGACCACCGCGCCGTTCCCGGTCCTGGCCTTGTCGCGCGGGCGGGCGGCGGGTGCCTCCGGGGCCGGGCGGCGGCTCTCCAGGACGACGGCGGCCGGGGTGGCCGTGAAGACCGTCGAGGCGATGCCGAAGAGGACGCCCGCGAGCAGCGCGACGGAGAAGTCGGCCAGTGAGTCGCCGCCCAGCACGGCGAGGGCGGCGAGGACGAACAGGGCGCCCATGCCGGTGTTCACCGTGCGGGGCACGGTCTGCACGATCGCCCGGTCGGCGAGGCGCGCGAGCCCTTCCGGGCCGCGCGCGGTCCGGTCGCCCTTGGCGGCGCGCCGCAGTTCCCGTACGCGGTCGAAGAGCACCACCGTGTCGTTGACGGAGTAGCCGACGACGGTCAGCAGTGCCGCGAGGAAGACGCTGTCCACGGGCTTGCCCAGCCAGGCGAACAGGCCCACCACCAGGACGACGTCCTGCACCATGGCGAGCACCGCCGCCGTCGCGAACGTCCAGCGGAACCGGATGCTCAGGTAGATCAGCTGGGCGGCGACCGCGATGCCCAGCGCGATCAGCGCCTTGCCGCGCAGCTCGCTGCCCATGCTGGGGCCGATCAGCTCGTCCCGCTCGACCTCGACCGTGCCGCCGGGTGTCCGGAGGGACGTACGGATACGTTCCTGCTCGGTGTCGGTCAGCTGCTCGGTCCGTACGGCGATGCCGCCGTCGCCCGACTCCTGGACGACCGCGCGCGGGAACCCCGCCTCCGAGACCGCTTCGCGCGCGGTCTCGGCGTCCACCGTACGGCTGGTGCTGTACTCGACGAGCCGGCCGCCGGTGAACTCCACGCCGAACTCCAGGCCGCGCACGCCGATGCCGGTGACGGCGAGCAGCAGCAGACCGGCGCCGATCCCCAGCCAGGTGCGGCGGCGCCGCATCAGCCGTGGGTCGCGGCGGGCCAGCCACCGCCGCACCCGGCCTTCGGAGGCCATGCCGGTGATCGCGGGCCGCCGCCGTACGGGCCCGCGGCGCACCGCCCACCCCGCCAGCACCCGGGTGATGACCAGCGCGGAGACCATCGAGGCGAGCACACCGATGGACAGGGTGACGCCGAAGCCCTTCACCGGCCCGGTGGCGAAGAAGAACAGCAGGCCGGCGGCGAGCAGGGTGGTGACGTTCGAGTCGACGATCGCGCTCCACGCCTTGCCGAAGCCTTCGCGCAGCGGGCGCCGCAGGTCGCCGCCGGAGCGGGCCGCGCGCCGCGCGTACTCCTCCCTGGCCCGCTCGAAGACCAGCACGTTGGCGTCCACCGCCATGCCGATCGCCAGCACGAAACCGGCGAGGCCGGGAAGGGTGAGGGTGGCGCCCAGGGCGACGAGCACGGCGTAGGAGATCAGTCCGTACGCGGCGAGGGCCACCGTCGCCAGCGCGCCCAGCAGCCGGTAGACCACGATGACGAACGCGCCGGTGCACAGCAGGCCGATGACCGCGGCGGTGGCGCTGGCCTTGATCGCGTCGGCGCCCAGCGTCGGGCCGACGGTGCGCTGTTCGACGACCTCGACGGGCACCGGCAGGGCGCCGCCCTTGACGAGGGCCGCCAGGTCGCGGGCCTCGGTGTCGCTGAACCCGCCGGTGATCTGGGCGTTGCCGCCCGCGATGCCGGTCCCGCACGGCACGCTCTGCTGCATGCCGGGGGCGGAGATGACCCGGTCGTCCAGCACGATCGCGACCCGCCGGGCCGGATCGCCGGGCGCCGCGCACGCCGCCTGGCCGGTGACCCGTGCCCAGGCGTCGGCGGCGGCGCCGCGGAACGCCAGGTCGACGGTCCAGCCGCGCCCGCCCTGCGTGTCGAAGACGGCCTCCGCGTCCTTGACGCCCTCGCCGGTCAGCGCGGGCGCGCCGAGCCGGAGGGCCTGGCCGGGCGCGTCGGGGTCGGGCAGGGTGCGGGTGCGGTCGCCCTTGGCCTTCGCTTCCGGGGTGCCCTTCGGGTCCTGCGTCGTGCCGAGTACGGGATGGAAGGTGAGCTGCGCGGTACGGCCGATGACCTCGACGGCCTCCTTCGGGTTCCGGACCCCGGGCAGTTCGGCGACGATGCGCCGCTCACCGGAGCGGGACAGCGACGGTTCGGCGACGCCGAGCGCGTCGACCCGCTGCCGCAGCACCTCCAGGGCCCGGTCGGTGGCGGCGGAGTCGGCGCGGGTGGTGGGCGAGTCCCGGGTCTCCAGGACGATCTGGGTGCCGCCGCGGAGATCGAGTCCGAGACGGGCGGGGGTGGTCAGGGCGAAGAACAGCGACACGGCGACGACGGCGAGCGCGATCAGCGCACGCCAGAGCCGCCGCGACGGAGCACGGGACGGCATGGGTCTCCCCTTCAGGGATACGGAGGCGGGGCGCCGACGGCCGCGCGCACCGGGCCGCGGCGGCGCGCGAAGGCGTCACCGGGCGTGCGGGTGCTGCGGGCTGCCGTACGCCGGGGGCGTCAGCTGCTCCGTACGAAGGGCGGGGCGCGCGGGCTGCGCGGGGAGTACCGGGCCCAGGGCGGGGCCCGCTCCTGGCGGGGGCCGACGGTCTCGCCGTACCCGAAGGGGGAGTGGTGCGGCGCCGGGGTCGCGGACGGCAGCGCGCCCGGCAGGCCGGGGAAGCGCGGGTGCGGAAGGACCGCGTGGACGTGGGCGGTGGCGGTCTGGCGGGCCACCGGCCGGTCGGGGATGGTGCGGGCGTCGGCCTGGGGGTGGGCGGGAACGGGGTGCGCGGTGAGGATCCGGGGCGCGGCGGACGACGGCTGGGAAGTGGTGGCCGCGGGGCTCGCGGCGGCAGCCGGTGGGCCGGGCGCCGGCGGGCCGGAGGCGGCATTCGCCGCTCCGGACGTGCCGGCCAGTACCAGCAGGACGGCCCACAGCCCGGCCAGCGCGCGGGGCAGGAAGCCCGGCAGCGCACGATGTGCTCCTCTGCTCACCGCCCGCCCTCCCGGTTCGTCGCCCCTGGCCGTCCGGCCGCGCGTCCGGCCCAGGGTAGTACGCCGCTGCTGTTCAGAAGTCCGTACGGTTCCGTCCTACCCTGCCGGGAAGCGGAGACGGAAGAGCGCCCCGCCGCCCGGCGCCTGTGCGGCCGTCAGTTCGGCCTGGTGCGCGCGGGCGATCTGGCGGGCCATGGCCAGACCGAGGCCGGAGCCGGGCAGCGCGCGGGCCGTCTCGGCGCGGTAGAAGCGGTCGAAGACGTGCGGCAGGTCCTCGGCCGCGATGCCGGGGCCGTGATCCCGGACGGTCAGTTCCAGGCCGTCCGCGGCGGCGGTCAGTTCCGTCTCGACCGGGCCGCCGGGCGGCGAGAACTTCGCCGCGTTGTCCAGCAGATTGGACAGCAGCCGGGACAGCCGCGCCGGTACGCCCGGGAGGGTCACTTCCTCCGCCGCCCCGTCGGTCCGCGCGGTGAATGTGATCTCCGGCCAGTGGCCGCGGGCCGCCTCCACCGCGTGCTCCAGCAGCGCCGCCGGTCGCACCTGTTCCACCAGCGGCTGCGGCTCTTCGTCCCGGGCCAGTTCGATCAGGTCGTTGACGAGCGTGGTGACCTCGCGCAGCTGGCGGCCCAGGGCTCTGGACGCGCGGTCGCGCTGGGCGTCGGTCAGCCGGTCGGCGCGGGCGAGCAGTTCGGCGTTGGTGCGCAGCGCGGTCAGCGGGGTGCGCAGCTCGTGGGAGGCGTCCGCGACCAGCCGGCGCTGCGCGGCGACCGACTGCTCCAGCTCGCCGAGCATGGTGTTGAAGCTGGCGGCCAGCCGGGTGACCTCGTCCTCGCGGCCGGGCGGCCCGGCGGGCAGTTCGATGCGGTGCCGGGCGTCGCGGGTGGCGGCGATGCGTTCGGCGGTGGCGGTGAGCCGGGCGACCGGGGCCAGGCCGGTGCGCGAGACCCAGTAGCCGAGCCCGGCCGCCAGCAGGATGCCCGCGCCGCCGACCCCGGCCAGTGCCATGGAGGCCTTCTGGACGCCGCGCTCCACGAGGTCCGAGCGCAGCGCCACCTGGAGCGCCTCGTCCTTGCCGCGCAGCCGGACGGTGTACATCCGCACCGGATATCCGGCGACGGTCAGCTGGCTGTAGTACGGCGCGCGCCGGCCGGCGGCGACCTCGCGGGTGGCGTCGGTGACCGGCAGCACGTAGGGGCCGCGCGGGTCCCTGGCCTTGTCGGCGGGGACCGACTGGAGGCAGGGCACGGCCTGGTACCGGCAGCCCGTGTCCCCGGCCGACGGGCCGTCCTGGCGGTACTGCTCGGTGTGCTGGGAGGCTGTCTGAGCCAGGCGGAATTCGAGCTGGCGGATCATCTGGTGGCGGGTGATGAAGATCGCCGCCACACAGATGCCGACCGCCACCAGGGCCACGGCGGCGGACGCGGCGAAGGCCAGCCGGGTCCGCAGCGGCCGGCGCCGCCGCCAGCGCGCGCCCAGGCCGCGCCGCCCGCTCACGCCCGTCCCGCCTTGCCGTTCCGCTCTGCCGTGCCGTCCCGGCCCTTCCTGCCGTTGAGGTCCGTCCCACCGTCCCGGGCCGCTCTGCCCTCCCGGCCGCCGGGGTCCGGCTCGTCCAAGCGGTAGCCGACCCCGTGCACGGTGTGCACCAGCCGTGACTCGCCGCCCGCCTCCAGCTTGCGGCGCAGGTAACCGACGTACACCGCAAGGGAGTTGGAGTCCGGGCCGAAGTCGCGTCCCCAGACCCGCTCCAGGATCACCTCACGCGGCATCACCTGCCCGGGGTGCAGCAGCAGCAGTTCCAGCAGGGCCCACTCCGTACGGCTGAACTCCAGCGGCCGCCCGCCCCGGTGGCCGGTGCGGGTCACCGGGTCGACGACCAGATCGGCGAAGGACAGCGAGGTGTCGTCGGCGGCGGTGGCCGAGGCGCGGCGCAGCAGCGCCCGTACGCGCGCGACCAGCTCGTCCAGCGCGAACGGCTTGACGAGGTAATCGTCGGCGCCCGCGTCGAGCCCGTCCACCCGCTCGCTGACCGAGTCCAGCGCGGTCAGCACGAGGATCGGCGTACGGTCGTCCAGCGCGCGCAGCCGGCGGCAGACCGCCAGGCCGTCCAGGACCGGCATCATCACGTCCAGCACGATCGCGTCCGGCTGCCAGGAGGCGACCTCGGAGAGCGCGGCCAGCCCGTCGGCGGCGCCGCGTACCGCGTACCCCTCCACACTGAGGCCGTCCTCGACGGCGGCCCGCACCTCCGGTTCGTCGTCGACGACGAGGAGCTTCGGCGGGGACGCGGCGGCGGGCTGCTGGGCGGCGCTCCGGTGCGCGGGGTGCGGTGCAGGCGAGGACGGCATGCACACAGGCTGCCAAACCCGTGTCTTAGAACCTTCTTAGGGCGCTTGGCGAGCGTGGCGGCCATGCGCACACCACTCTCAGTCGTCATCGGTGCGGGCGGTACCGGCGGCCACATCTATCCCGGGCTCGCCCTCGCGGACGCCCTGCGCCGGGCCGTGCCCGACGCGGTGGTCTCCTTCGTCGGTACGGAGCGCGGGCTGGAGACGCGGCTCATCCCGCAGGCCGGATACCGCCTGCACACCGTGGACATGATTCCCTTCGACCCGTCGCTCGGCGCCAAGCGCTATCTGCTGCCCGCCGCGCTGCTGAAATCGGGCGCCCAGTGCCGCTCGATCCTGCGTCACCAAGAAGCCCAGGTCGCGGTCGGTATGGGCGGCTACCCCAGCGCGCCGGTCATCGTCGGGGCGCGGATGGCCGGGCTGCCCAGCCTGGTCCACGAGTCCAACGCGGTGCCCGGCCGGGCCAACAAGTTCGCCGCCCGGCTCACCCCGCACATCGCGCTGGCCTTCGACCGCAGCCGCGAGCACCTGGCGGGCGGCGAGCGCGCCGAGACCGTCGGCATGCCGCTGGTCGGGCCGCTGGCGAGCCTGGACCGTTCGACGCTGCGGGAGGGGGCGCGCCGCGAGCTGGGCGTACCGGAGGGCGCCCGGCTGCTGCTCGTCAACGGCGGCAGCCTGGGCGCGGCCCGGCTCACCGAGGCCGCGGTCGGTCTCGCGGCCCGGTACCGCTCCCGTACGGACCTGCGGCTGCTGATCAAGACCGGACCGGCCGCCCTGGAGGAGACCCGGGAGCGGCTGGCGGCGACGGGCGGCGCGGCGGTCGCCGAGGCCGTCCCGTACCTGGACCGGATGGACCTGGCCTACGCCGCCGCCGACCTCGTGGTGTGCCGGGCCGGCTCGGCGACCGTCGCCGAGCTGGCCACGATCGGCATGCCGGCCGTCCTGGTCCCGTACCCGCACGCGCCCGGCGACCACCAGACGCACAACGCGCGGGTGCTGTCCGACGCGGGCGCCGCCGTCCTGCTGCCGGACGCCGAGACCACCGCGGAACGCCTGGCCGCGCTCGTCACACCCCTGCTCGACGACCCCGCCCGGCTGGCGGCCATGGGCCAGGCCGCCGACCCGGGCACCCACGCACACGCCGCCGACCTGCTGGCCGCCAAGGTCCTGAAGCTGGCCGGCCACCCCGCATCCCGTCCCACCACCTACCTGAGGGAGACCGCATGAGCACCACCGACCACGCCACCATGGAAACCCGCTGGAAGGGCCGCACCGTCCTGGTCACCGGCGCCGAGGGCTTCATCGGCTCGACGCTGGTGGACCAGCTCGTCGGGTACGGCGCGAAGGTGCGCGCCTTCGTGCACTACAAGCCGTACGCCGAGAAGGGGCACCTGGCCCGCTACCTGGGCCCGGACGGCCCGGTCGAGATGCTCGCGGGCGACGTGCGGGACGCCGGCCGGGTGGCGGACGCGGTGGCCGGCTGCGACACGGTCTTCCACCTCGCGGCCCTCATCGGCATCCCGTACAGCTACGACTCGCCCGGCGCCTACGTGCAGACCAACGTCGTGGGCACCGAGAACATCGCCGAGGCGTGCCGCCGGCACGCCGTGCGCCGCCTGGTGCACACCTCGACCAGCGAGGTGTACGGCACCGCGCTGACCGCGCCGATCAGCGAGGACCACCCGCTGCAGCCGCAGTCCCCGTACTCCGCCTCGAAGATCGGCGCGGACATGATGGCGCTCTCCCACTGGCACGCCTTCGAGCTGCCGGTCACGGTCGTGCGGCCGTTCAACACCTACGGCCCGCGCCAGTCCGCGCGCGCCGTCATTCCCACCATCCTGGCGCAGCTGCACTCCGGCGCCCGGCAGATCCGGCTGGGCTCGCTCACCCCCACCCGTGACTTCACCTACGTCACCGACACCGCGGCCGGATTCCTGGCGATGGCCGACTGCGACCGGGCGCTGGGCGAGGTCGTCAACCTCGGTACGGGGCGGGAGATCTCCATCGGCGACCTGGCGCGGTCCCTGATAGCCGCCTCCGGGCGGGACGCCGAGGTGGTGGTGGAAGGGTCCCGGCTGCGGCCCGCCGGCAGTGAGGTCCAGCGACTGCTTTCGGACAATTCGCGGGCGCGCGAATGGGCGGGGTGGGCGCCGGAGGTGTCCCTGGAGGACGGGCTGAAGCGGACCTCGGAGTGGGTCGCGGAGAACGTCCACCTGTTCGCGGCGGACCGGTACCAGGTCTGAGCGGCGGTCCGTACCCCGTCCGGCCGGCGGGCCCGCCCGGAGCCTCACGCTCCGGCCGGGCCCGCGTCCGTCTCCGTGGGCGGCGCCGCGTCCGTGTGCGCGAGTCCGGCCAGTCCGGCCAGCAGCAGCGTGCTGAACTGCTGCGCCCACCGTTCGTCCACCGGTTCCGCGCTGACCAGTGCCCGGTGCACGACGGCGCCCGCGATCACGTCGAAGATCAGTCCCACTGCCCGTCCGGCGGCCGCCGCGCCTTCCTCGCCGGCCGGGTCCGGCGGCAGTTCCCCGCGCGCCTGGGCCCGCTCGCGCCCGAGGATCACCAGCCGCTTCTGCCGCTCCACCACCGCGGAGCGGATACGGGTCCGCAGCGCTTCGTCGGTGGTGGACTCGGCGACCACGGCCATCAGCGCCGTCTTGGTCTCCGGCCGGGCCAGCAGCGCCGCGAACTGCAGTACGACGCCCTCGATGTCGGCCTGCAGGCAGCCCCGGTCGGGGAGTTCGAGCTCGTCGAAGAGGACCGCCACGGCGTCCAGGACCAGCTCGTTCTTGTTGGCCCAGCGGCGGTAGAGGGTCGTCTTGGCCACCTTGGCGCGGGCGGCGACGTCGCTCATCGTGAGCTTGCCCCAGCCCAGCTCGACCAGCGCGGCGCGGGTGGCGTCGAGGATCGCGCGGTCCGCCTCGGCGCTGCGCGGCCGGCCCGTACGGCTCCGGGAGCCCGCACGGCCCGTGGGCGCGCTGGTGCCGGTGAGGGGGCAGCGGTGCATGGGGGCGACCATACCGGCCAGTAGGTGCCGGTGGGCCCGTCCTCGTGAGGCAGATCACTCGCACGGTTTCCGGCAGGGGTTGCCGGGCCGGGGCGCCGGACAGTTACGCTACGGGTCGTAGCGAAAGGGTGGGCTGCCATGGCCTGCCCCGGACGCGACAGCCACTGGCCGCGGGTGGGGACCCGCGGCCGCAGCAGCACCACGCCGTCCTCCGGGCCGGCGGAAACGCGGCACCTCCGTCCTGCGCCGGCACACCGGCGGGCCGCACGGACGGACCAGGAGCCGCGCGCTTTTCGCGCACCGTGAATTTTCGGCACCGCTTTTCGCAACGGTCCGCGGAAGGGGGGAGGATAGGCGCATGCAGCCACGCAACATGTCCATGAGTGGAGTCGTCGACCTCGCCGCGGTGAAGGCGGCCGGGGAAGCCAAGCAGAAGGCGGAGCAGGCGCGCGCCGAGGCGGCCCGCACGGGCCGGCCCACAGGCGGCGCCCGTCTGGTGTTCGACGTCGACGAGGCGGGGTTCCAGCAGGACATCCTCCAGCGCTCCACCGAAGTCCCGGTCGTCATCGACTTCTGGGCCGAGTGGTGCGAGCCGTGCAAGCAGCTCGGCCCGCTGCTGGAGCGGCTGGCGGGGGAGTACGCCGGCAAGTTCGTCCTCGCCAAGATCGACGTTGATGCCAACCAGGCGCTGTTCCAGCAGTTCGGCGTGCAGGGCATCCCGGCGGTCTTCGCGGTCGTCGCGGGCCAGCCGATCCCGCTGTTCCAGGGCGCGGCCCCGGAGGCGCAGATCCGCCAGGTGCTGGATCAGCTCGTGCAGGCCGCCGAGCAGCAGTTCGGGATCGTGGGCGCGCCCGTCGACCCGGCGGGCGCCGAGCCCCAGGAGGCCGCCCCCGAGCCGGCCGGCCCGTACGACGCGCTGCTGGAGGCCGCGAACCGGGCCCTGGACGCCGATGACCTCGACGGTGCCGTCCAGGCGTACAAGAACGTGCTCTCCGACGACCCGGCCAACCCGGAGGCCAAGCTCGGCCTGGCCCAGGCCGAACTGCTGCGCCGGGTGCGCGGCCTGGACCCGCAGGAGGTGCGCAAGGCGGCGGCCGACGGCCCCGGCGACGTGCAGGCGCAGATCAGGGCGGCCGACCTGGAGCTGGTCGGCGGCCATGTCGAGGACGCCTTCGGGCGGCTGGTGGACACCGTCCGGCGTACGGCGGGCGAGGACCGCGAGGCCGCGCGCGTACGCCTGCTGGAGCTCTTCGAGGTCATCGGTGCCGACGACCCGCGGGTGATTTCGGCCCGTACGGCCCTGGCGCGGGTGCTGTTCTGACCTCTCGGCGTCCGGTCTCCCGCGTCTCCTGAGGCGCGCGGACCCCATCACTCGGCAGCGGCCACGTTTTACCAAATCTTGGTAATCGTGGCCGCTGTTACTTGGAGTAAATGGGGGCGGGGGATTTATCAGCTTTCCTCCCCGATTCCCCCATGCCTCATCACCGTCAGCGACAACCCAGGGTGCCCGCCCGATTTCGCGCCGTCGCGGCGTGGTTATCTCCCCGTTACTCGCAAGTAACGAACCCCTTGTGCGACGGCCGCCGATGCACCACGATCGGCCACGCTCGGTCCATTCCCGCCGCCCGGCAACCGGTCGGCGCCGCGGGGGTCATGGGTCCCCACCGAGTGGCCGGCGGCACCGCCACCGGTCCTGGACAGGGGGGTTCCTGCCCACCCGGCAGGGCCTGTCCGACAAGGGCCGCGCGCGAGCGTGGCCAGTGGTTGTCGCTCGGGGGTGATCGCCGGTGATTCGGAACGCCGTACGCCTGTACGCCTTTTCGATACGGGCGCTCTCCTTCCCGAGGACGTAGCACTTCTCCCATCCCAGGTACGGCCGCCGTCTTCTCAAGACCCGGACCGCAACCGGAGATGTACGTCCGAGAAGGAGGAAAGTCATGGAGTCCCTGGCTCGTGGCGGGACCAGATGGAAGCGGTTCGCCGTTGTCATGGTGCCGAGCGTCGCGGCGACGGCTGCCATCGGAGTCGCCATCGCGCAGGGTGCGCTGGCGGCGTCGTTCAGCGTCTCCGGTCAGCAGTTCAAGGTCACCGCGTCCGAACTGGACGGCAAGGGGTTCGTCCAGTACGGAGCCCTCGACAGCGGCAAGTCGGGGCAGCACCCGGTCGCCGTGGTGGGCATGAACTCCGCGGAGATCACCAACCTGTGCCAGTCGGTCGTCGTCCCGGTGCCGATCTTCGGCGATGTGACGATGCAGCTCAAGGCGGGCGGCAACGGCGGCCCGCGGGTCGAGGCGAAGAAGCTCTACATCGACGCCGACGACCTGCAGACCAACGCGACGTTCACCAACGTCGACATCGGCGTCTCGGTGGACCACACCACCAAGGGCCCGGGCCCGGCGAAGCCCGGCGAGGGCGGCCGGGGCCAGTACCTCCCCGACTCCTTCGCCCAGCAGGCCGACAGCGTGCACTTCGAGAAGGTCAAGCAGCGCGCCTGGGCCACCACGGCCGGAACGTTCAAGCTCAGCGGACTGCACATGAACGTCAGCCGCGGCAAGAACGAGTGCTACTGACGCACTGAGCGCACGGGTGCGGGGCGCGCGCCGCACGGCGGGACCGTCCGCCGTCCCAATCGCCCCGTACCCGTACGCCGGCAGCCACCGCAGCGCGTACTCCAGCGCACGTACCACCGATGAGCCAGTCCCGAGGAGCTGTACGACATGAGCGCCGACACGCGACCACGGCTGAACGAGAGCATCGGCCGCAAGCGCACTTCATTCAGGGACTGGCGAGGTCAGCGCCCGTTCTGGGGCGGAGTGCTGACGCTGCTGGCCGGATTCCCGATCATGTACATCCCCTACGCGAACCTCACGATCGGCTCCCTGACCGTCCGGATGGCGACGACCGCGGGCGCCGGCTCGCTGATCATCGGCGTACTCCTGGTCGTACTCGGCCTGACCATGTGGTTCCAGCCCGCCTCCCGCGTCTTCGCGGGCGTCGCGGCGATCCTGCTGTCCCTGGTCTCCCTGGTCGTCTCCAACTTCGGCGCCTTCGTGGTCGGCTTCCTGCTGGGCCTGATCGGCGGTGCACTGGCGGTCTCCTGGGCGCCGGGCAGGCCGGTCGCCCCCGAGAGCGGCGCACCGGCCCGGACCGCGGGCGGCGCACCGGACGATCTGTCAGGAGCGAACCCGGTCAACGGGACGAACGGGAGGAACAGTGCCGGGTGACGAGCACGAGACGAAAGCGGCCGCCCCGGCGGCGAGAACCGGGCCGCGCCACGCGGCCCCGCGTAAACCGCTGCTGACCCGGCTGCACGTACCCGCGGGAAAGGCGATCGCCATCGCCGCGATGCCGTCCGCCGTCCTGATGGGCATGGGCCTGACGCCGCAGCTGGCGATGGCCAAGCCGCAGCCGGAGAGCCCGTTCCGTAAGGGCCCGTGCGTCAGCGCACCCGACACGGCGGAGCAGCAGGCCGAGGAGAAGGCCGAGAAGGAGAAGGCGGCCGAGGAGAAGGCCGAGAAGGAGAAGGCGGCCAAGGAGAAAGCGGCCGACGACAAGGCCGCCGGGGGCAAGGCCGGCAAGGGCGAGAACCCCGCCGGCACGGACAGCGGTACGGACACCCCCGCCCCTGGCGCCTCCTCCCCGGCCCCGGGCAAGAACGGGGAGGCCCCCGGACCGGCCCCGACCCCTTCCCCGTCCTCCTCCGCGGGCAAGCCCGCCACACCGTCCCCCTCCGCCTCACCCACGGACCAGAACCCCTGGTACGACCCGCTGGGCGTGGGCAAGAAGCTGCACGATGTCTTCCACCCGGGCGAGGACAAGTCCGCCACCCCGAGCACGTCCCCGTCCCCGTCCCTGCCCTCCTCCACCCCCAGGGGTCAGGACTCCGGCGGTACGCCCGGCACACCGGGCGGCAAGGTCACCGACCCGCTCAAGGACACCGCCGACAAGCTGGGCAAGGCGGCCGGCGACACCACCGGCAAGACCGGGAAGGCCCTGGACGACGCCGGGGACAAGGCGGACGACGCCCTCCCGTCACCGTCACCGTCCCCCAGCGGCAGCGCCGATCCGAACGCCCCCGACGCGGACGGCAAGAAGCCGTTCCCCTGCGTCGAGGAGAAGAAGGTCGCCGGCCAGGACGAGCAGACCCCGGCCACCGTCCCGAACCAGCCCTGGTACCTGGAGTCCAGCGGCCTGACCCTGCGCGGCCTGGACTACGAGGGCGTCGTCAACCTCACGATGCCGAACGGCCGCACCAAGCAGACCCTGAAGTTCACCGCCGACAGCATCGACATCGGCGACCTCCACCAGATCGTGGACGGCCCCGCCGGGAAGAAGTACCACGTCCAGGCGGCCAAGGGCTCGACCTCCACGATCCGCGGCGGCAAGGTCACCATGTACACCGAGCGCCTCCAGGGCAACCTCTTCGGCCTCATCCCGATCGTCTTCGACCCGGAACACCCGCCGCCCGTCAACGTCCCCTTCGCGTACTTCACCAAGGTGAAGATCACCCAGGCGGGCCAGTTCGGCGGCAACCTGACGATTCCGGGGCTGCATCAGTCGATCACGGGGTGACAGCCGCCGTCATCGTGTCCCGTCGGGGCGGCCCCGGAACGGGACGGGCCGTGGGCGGGCGTCGGTGTACGGCAAGGGGCCGCATCCCCAACCGGATGCGGCCCCTTGCCGTATTCACGTCATGCCCGGCGCGTCAGCCGCGGTCGCCGCCCAGGTGGTGGACCCGGACCATGTTCGTGGTCCCGGGAACACCGGGAGGCGAACCAGCGGTGATGATCATGGTGTCACCGTCGTTGTAGCGCTGGAGCTTGAGCAGTTCGGCGTCGACCAGGTCGACCATCTCGTCGGTGTGCTCCACGTGCGGCACGACGAAGGTCTCCACGCCCCAGCTCAGCGCGAGCTGGTTGCGGGTGGCGGCGTCCGTGGTGAAGGCCAGGATGGGCTGAGACGCGCGGTAGCGGGACAGACGGCGTGCCGTGTCGCCGGACTTGGTGAAGGCGACCAGGGCCTTGCCGTTGAGGAAGTCGGCCATCTCGGCGGCCGCGCGGGCCACCGCGCCGCCCTGCGTACGGGGCTTCTTGCCCGGGACCAGCGGCTGCAGGCCCTTGGACAGCAGCTCCTCCTCGGCCGCCTCGACGATCTTCGACATCGTCTTGACGGTCTCGATCGGGTACTGGCCGACCGAGGACTCCGCGGAGAGCATGACCGCGTCGGCGCCGTCCAGGATCGCGTTGGCGACGTCGGACGCCTCCGCGCGGGTCGGCCGCGAGTTGGTGATCATCGACTCCATCATCTGGGTCGCCACGATCACCGGCTTGGCGTTCCGCCGGCACATCTCCACCAGGCGCTTCTGCACCATCGGGACCTTTTCGAGGGGGTACTCGACCGCGAGGTCGCCGCGGGCCACCATGACGCCGTCGAAGGCCGCGACGACCTGCTCCATGTTGGCGACCGCCTGCGGCTTCTCCACCTTGGCGATCACCGGGACGCGCCGGCCGACCTCGTCCATGACGCGGTGCACGTCGTTGACGTCCTTGGCGTCCCGGACGAAGGACAGGGCCACCAGGTCGCAGCCCATGTTCAGGGCGAACTTCAGGTCCTCGATGTCCTTCTCGGACAGCGCCGGGACGTTGACCGCCGCACCGGGCAGGTTGATGCCCTTGTGGTCGGAGATGACGCCGCCCTCGATGACGATGCAGCGCACCCGCGGGCCGTCGACCTCGACGACCTGGAGGGCCACGTTGCCGTCGTTGATCAGGACCGGGTCGCCCTTGGAGACGTCACCGGGCAGGCCCTTGTAGGTCGTGCCGCAGATGGTCTTGTCACCGGGCACGTCCTCGGTGGTGATGACGAACTCGTCACCGCGCACCAGCTCGACGGGGCCGTCGGCGAAGGTCTCCAGGCGGATCTTGGGGCCCTGGAGGTCGGCCAGCACGCCGATGGCGCGGCCGGTCTCCTCGGCGGCCTTGCGGACGCGGTGGTAGCGCTCCTCGTGCTCCGCGTGGGTGCCGTGGCTCATGTTGAATCGGGCCACGTTCATGCCGGCCTCGATCAGCGTCTTCAGCTGGTCGTAGGAGTCGACGGCGGGGCCCAGGGTGCAGACGATTTTGGAACGGCGCATGGGATCGATCCTATCGTTTGTTTCGGAGCGGAATTATTGGGGCTCGGGTGCCCCGGAAGCAGGGGGCGGCCAGGCGCCGCACGGGCGCCGGCGGCACCTGGCCGCGCATGCCACGGGTCAGTTGCTGACCAGGGCGTATGTCTGGTTGGCGATCTCCAGCTCCTCGTCGGTGGGGACGACGGCGACCGCGACCCGCGCGTACTCCGGCGATATCAGCCGCGCCTCGTCGGACCGTACGGAGTTCAGATCGGCGTCCACCGCCAGCCCCAGCTCCTCCAGCCCCTTGACCGCGGCCTCGCGCACCGGGGCGGCGTTCTCGCCGACGCCCGCGGTGAACGCCACCGCGTCCACCCGGCCCAGCACCGCGCTGTAGGCGCCGATGTACTTCTTCAGCCGGTGGATGTAGATGTCGAAGGCGAGCGCGGCCCGCTGGTCGCCCTCGTCGATCCGGCGGCGGATCTCCCGCATGTCGTTGTCGCCGCACAGCCCGACCAGCCCGCTCTTCTTGTTGAGCAGCACGTCGATCTCGTCGGTGTCCATGCCCGCCACCCGCTTGAGGTGGAAGACCACGGCCGGGTCGATGTCGCCGGACCGGGTGCCCATGACCAGGCCCTCCAGCGGCGTCAGACCCATCGAGGTGTCCACGCAGCGGCCGCCGGCCACCGCCGAGGCGGAGGCGCCGTTGCCCAGGTGCAGCACGATGACGTTGACGTCCTCGGGCGCCTTGCCGAGCAGCTCGGCGGTCTTGCGCGAGACGTACGCGTGCGAGGTGCCGTGGAAGCCGTACCGGCGGATGCGGTGCGCGTCGGCCGTCTCCACGTCGATGGCGTAGCGCGCCGCGTGCTCCGGCATCGTGGTGTGGAAGGCGGTGTCGAAGACCGCGACCTGCGGCAGGTCGGGACGGAGCGCCTGCGCGGTCCTGATGCCGGTGATGTTCGCCGGGTTGTGCAGCGGGGCGACCGGCACCAGCCGCTCGATCTCCTTGAGCACCGCCTCGTCGATCACGGTCGGCTCGGTGAACTTCAGACCGCCGTGCACCACCCGGTGCCCGATCGCCGCCAGCTCGGGCGAGTCCAGGCCGAGCCCGTCGGCGGCCAGCTCGTCGGCGACCGCCTTCAGCGCCTCGTCGTGGTCGGCTATCCGGGCCTCGCGCTCCCTCTTGTCGCCTCCGGTGGCCAGCGGGGTGTGGGCCAGGCGCGAGGTCTCCTCACCGATCCGCTCGACCAGGCCCACGGCGAGCCGGGACCCGTCGTTCATGTCGAGCAGTTGGTACTTCACCGACGAGGAGCCGGAGTTGAGGACGAGGACACGGGTGGCGTTGGCAGTCATGGAGCAGCTTCCGGTTGGTTGTGGGGGGCGGGTGGCGGAGGGGCGTCAGACGTCGGCGGCGGGCGAGCCGCCCGGTGCCGCACCCTGCGCCTGGATGGCCGTGATGGCCACGGTGTTGACGATGTCCTGGACGAGCGCGCCGCGCGAGAGGTCGTTGACCGGCTTGCGCAGGCCCTGGAGCACCGGGCCGACGGCGACCGCGCCCGCCGAGCGCTGCACGGCCTTGTAGGTGTTGTTGCCGGTGTTCAGGTCGGGGAAGACCAGCACGGTGGCCCGGCCGGCGACCTCGGAGTCCGGCAGCTTGGTCTTGGCCACCGCGGCGTCCACGGCCGCGTCGTACTGGATCGGGCCCTCGACCAGCAGGTCGGGGCGGAGCTGCCGGACGATCTCGGTGGCCTTGCGCACCTTGTCGACGTCCGCGCCGGAGCCGGAGGTGCCGGTGGAGTACGACAGCATCGCGATCCGCGGCTCGACGCCGAACTGCGCGGCGGTGGCCGCCGACTGGATGGCGATGTCCGCGAGCTGCTCGGCGTCCGGGTCCGGGTTGACCGCGCAGTCGCCGTAGACCAGCACGCGGTCGGCCAGGCACATGAAGAAGACCGAGGAGACGATCTGCGCTCCCGGCTTCGTCTTGATGATCTCGAAGGCGGGCCGGATGGTGGCCGCGGTGGAGTGCACCGCGCCGGAGACCATGCCGTCGGCCAGGCCCTCCTGCACCATCAGGGTGCCGAAGTACGACACGTCCGCGACCACGTCGTACGCCAGCTCGTAGGTGACGCCCTTGTGGGCGCGCAGCTTCGCGTACAGCTCGGCGAAGCGCTCGCGCAGCGGCGAGGTCTGCGGGTCGGTGATCTGCGCGCCGTCCAGGTCGATGGCGAGGTCGGCGGCGCGCTTGCGGATCGCCTTCTCCTCGCCCAGCAGCGTCAGGTCGCACACGTCGCGGCGGAGCAGGACGTCGGCGGCGCGCAGCACCCGCTCCTCGGTGCCCTCGGGCAGTACGACGCGGCGGCGGCCGGAGCGGGAGCGTTCGATCAGCTCGTGTTCGAACATCATCGGTGTGACGCGGCCGGAGCGGGCGACGGAGATGCGGTTCGTCAGCTCGGCGGTGTCCACGTGCCGCTCGAACAGGCCCAGGGCGGTCTCCGCCTTGCGCGGCGCCGCGGCGTTCAGCTTGCCCTCGACGGCGAACAGCTCCGCCGCGGTCGGGAAGGAGCCGCCGGAGACCGAGATCACCGGCGTGCCGGGGGCGAGCCGGTTGGCCAGCGCCATGATGTCGGAGCCCGGACGCTCGTCGAGGGTCAGCAGCACGCCCGCTATGGGCGGGGCGCCGGCGCTGTGCGCGGCGAGCGAGCCGATGACCAGGTCGGCGCGGTCGCCGGGGGTCACGACCAGGCAGCCGGGGGTCAGCGCCTTCAGGAAGGTCGGCAGCATGGCGCCGCCGAAGACGAAGTCGCGGGCGTCGCGGGCCAGCCCCGAGTCGTCGCCGAGCAGCACCTCGGCGCCGAGCGCGTGCACGATCTGGCCGACGGTGGGCGCGGAGAGGGCGCCGTCCTCGGGGAGCGCGTAGCAGGGTACGGGCAGGTGGGCGGAGAGCTGCCCGGCGACGTCCGCGCGCTGCTCGGGCGCCACCCGGTTGACGATCAGCGCGACGACGTCGCAGCCCAGCGAGTGGTAGGCGCGGTAGGCGTTACGGGCCTCGGAGCGCACCGACTCGGCCTCCTGGCCCTGGCCGCCGACGACCGGCAGCACCGCGGCGCCGAACTCGTTGGCCAGCCGGGCGTTGAGGTTCAGCTCGGCCGGCAGGCTGGTGGCCGCGTAGTCGGAGCCGAGGACCAGGACGTACTCGTGGTCCTTGGCCACCCGGTGAAAGCGTTCGACGAGCTGGGAGACCAGCTCGTCGGTGCCCTGCTCGGCCTGGAGGCGGGCGGCCTCCTCGTAGCCGAGGCCGAAGACGGTCTCGGCGGGCTGGGAGAGCCGGTAGCGGGCCCGCAGCAGCTCGAACAGCCGGTCGGGGCCGTCGTGCACCAGCGGGCGGAAGACGCCCACCCGGTCCACATGGCGGGTCAGGAGTTCCATGACTCCCAGCTCGACGACCTGGCGGCCGTCGCCGCGGTCGATCCCGGTCACGTACACGCTGCGCGTCACGCGTGCTCTCCGATCCATTCCGTCGCTTCGCAAGGTCAAATTTACCGTTATGGTGAGCTTGCCCCTCTTGACAATACCTGCGGCTGTGGTTAAGCCGCCCCTCCAGTTTTACGCATGTGTCAGCGGGCAGCTGCAGTGGCGCCCGACGCTGTGCGGGCACCGCCTGTCGGCCCGTGAAACAATCGGACCGGCTCACAAGAACCAACAGCGAGCACAGGAGACACAGCACCATGCGTATCGGAGTCCTCACCGCGGGCGGCGACTGCCCCGGTCTCAACGCTGTGATCCGTTCGGTGGTGCACCGTGCCCTCACGGGCCACGACGACGAGGTCATCGGTTTCGAGGACGGATTCAAGGGCCTGCTCGACGGGCGGTACCGCAAGCTGGACCTGGACGCCGTCAGCGGCATCCTGGCCCGCGGCGGCACCATCCTCGGCTCCGCCCGCCTGGAGCGCGCCCGGCTGCGCGAGGCGTGCGTGAACGGCAAGGACCTGGCCCGTGAGTACGGCATCGACGTGCTCATTCCCATCGGCGGCGAGGGCACGCTCACCGCGTCGAAGATGCTGGCCGACGCCGGCCTGCCGATCGTCGGTGTGCCCAAGACCATCGACAACGACATCTCCGCCACCGACCGCACCTTCGGCTTCGACACCGCCGTCGGCGTCGCCACCGAAGCCATCGACCGCCTCAAGACGACCGCCGAGTCCCACCAGCGCGTCATGGTCGTCGAGGTCATGGGCCGGCACGCGGGCTGGATCGCGCTGGAGTCCGGCATGGCCGGCGGTGCCCACGGCATCTGCCTGCCGGAGCGCCCCTTCGACGTGAACGACCTGGTCGCCATGGTCGAGGAGCGCTTCGCCCGGGGCAAGAAGTTCGCCGTGGTCTGCGTCGCCGAAGGCGCCCACCCCGCCGAGGGCACGATGGACTACGGCCACGGCGAGATCGACCAGTACGGCCACGAACGCTTCCAGGGCATCGGCACCGCCCTCGCCCGCGAACTGGAGCACCGCCTCGGCAAGGAGGCCCGCCCGGTCATTCTCGGCCACGTCCAGCGCGGTGGTACGCCCACCGCGTACGACCGTGTGCTCGCCACCCGCTTCGGCTGGCACGCCGTCGAGGCCGCGCACCGCGGCGACTTCGGCCAGATGACCGCCCTGCGCGGTACGGACATCGTGATGAGCCCGCTGGCCGACGCGGTCACCGAGCTGAAGACCGTGCCGGTGAGCCGCATGGACGAGGCCGAGTCGGTCTTCTGATCCACCGCTCCCGCAGCTGACGGCGCGTGTTCCCCCGCCGGGGAGCGCGCGCCTTCGCGTTGCCCGGGGGCCCCTTCGCGCTGCCCCCACCCGTACGGGCCAACGTTCCGGTTAACCGGCCCGGGAAGAGGTACCCGGCGCGCACAAGGAAGGAGGCGTGACCGGGATGAGCGATTTCGTGGATCACCGGACGGCCCGGCCGGACAGCAGGCCGGTCAACGAGCTGGTCACCCAGGCGTCGGAACAGCTGTCCAGCCTGGTGCGCGACGAGATGCGGCTGGCGCAGGCGGAACTCACCCGCAAGGGCAAGCGCTTCGGTGTGGGAGGCGGGCTGCTCGGGGGCGCCGGAACGGTGGCGTTCCTGGCCGCCCAGGCCCTGGTGGCGACCGCGATCATCGCGCTCGGGCTGGTGCTGCCGCTGTGGGCCGCGGGCCTGGTCGTCGTGGGCGCGCTGCTGGCGCTGGCGGCGGTCCTCGGGCTGCTGGGGCGGCAGCGGATCCGCCGTGCCACCCCGCCGGTGCCCGAGGAGGCCGTGCGCAGCGTCCGCCAGGACATCGAGACGATCAAGGAGAGTGCCCGGCGATGACCAGTGACCCCGGTAAGGACGGCGCGGCGAGCCCGGCCGAACTGCGCGCCCGCATCGAACAGACCCGGCAGGAGCTCGGTGACACCGTCGCCGCGCTCGCCGACAAGGCCGACGTGAAGAGCCGCGCGCAGGAGAAGGCGGCCCGCATCAAGGACCGGACGCTGCACCGGACCGCGGCGGCCACGGACCGGGCGGCCGGTTCCACCGCGGTCCGTACGGCCGCCGCCGCGGGCGGCGCGCTGCTGGCCGGCGTGCTGGTGCTGCGCCGCCGCCGCGCCCGGGCGGGCGTACGTCCGTACACGCTGCGTACGAAGAAGAAGATCCAGCGCCCGCTCGCCAAGGCGGGCACCAAGGCCCGGCGGGCCTGCCGGAGCAAAGGACACCACTGATGGTCAAACTTCTCTACAAGCCCCTGGGAATGGTGTTCGGCGCCCTCGGCGGGGTGCTGGCCGGGGTGCTGTTCAAGCGCCTGTGGAAGCTGGTCGGCGGCCAGGAGGACGCGCCGAAGGCCACGGACGAGGAACGCCGCTGGCGGGAGGTGCTGCCCGCGGCCGCGCTGCAGGGCGCGACGCTCGCGGTGGTCAAGGCGGCCGTGGACCGCAGCGGCGCGGTGGCCGTCCGCAAGGCCACCGGGTCCTGGCCCGGCTGACCCCGTGAGCCGCTGCTCCGGCACCGCCGTGCCGTACCCGCGCACGGCGGTGCCGGGTGGTGTCCGCGTACGGCGGTGCCGGGTGGTGTCCGCGTACGGCGGTGCCGGGTGGTGTCCGCGTACGGCGGTGCCGGGTGGTGTCCGCGTACGGCGTTGCCTGACCGGCGTTCGCGGCCGTGTCCGGCCGTCACGGCCGGGGATTGACCCGCTGCCAGCGGGGGCGGGCGTCCCCGCCCCGGCGCCCGGCGACGGACGCACAGCGCGGACACACCCGCTGCACGCGGTCCGCCGCCCCGCCGGACTCGGGCAGGATGTCGGGCCAGCCGATGTGCGGAAACCGCGCCAGCTGCGAGCGGCTGAGCGAGAGACCGCACACGGTCTGGTTCAGCCCCTGCTCCCAGGCGTGCACCTCGCCCGCCGGGAGCCGCCGCCCGTCCTCGTCGTCCACCCACTGGCCCGATGCCGCGACCGCGTACCGCTTCGCCGCTGCCATGCCCGATCGTCCTCCTCCCGTGGCGCCCCGCGCGCGCAAGGCGGCGAGGGCCACCCTGGGGCGCCCGCGGCACGGGACCACCCGAGCGCCGCAGGGGGAATGGGGCGGGGGGGGGGCTGTTTGTGCACCCCCGTTCCCTCCCCGGGGAGGGGGTGCTTTGCGCCGGGTTGAGCCCGG
>NZ_JBVIBD010000005.1:292004-506707 GCF_055573595.1 Streptomyces sp. NPDC030165
CCTCCCCCCCCCCCCCCCCCCCCCCCCCCCCCCCCCCCCCCCCCCCCCCCCCCCCCCCCCCCCCCCCCCCCCCCCCCCCCCCCCCCCCCCGGGACGTCGTCCGTGCGTACACCCGTGCCCTTCAGGAGGCGACGGTATGCCGCGCGTCGGGTACGCAGTGGGTCATGGTCAGCCCGGAGACGTCCCGCGGCGGGTTCTCGCCGAGGCGCGACAGCCGCTCGCGGTCCTCGTCCGTCAGGTTCTGGCCCGCCAGCGGCTCCAGGTGGGCGACGTCCTTCGGGCCGATGCCCAGGCCCTCGCCGACGCGCAGCCCGAGCTCGTTCTCGACCAGCAGGAAGTGCCACACCATCCGCTCCTGGACGGCACGGTCGGTCTGGGAGATCAGATCGGTGAAGTTCTTCACCAGGTCGTCGCGCTCCCAGTCCTCCATGAGGCGGAAGCGCTGGCCCGCCTGGAGGTAGTCGTTGGTGCGCGGGATGCGTTTGCGGGTGAGCCGGCCGCGGATCTCCGGCCCCTGCTCGTCGTGGGTCGGATAGCTGCCCTCCCGCAGGCCCCCGGTGATCGACGGCTCGTAGTTGACCTCCGGGTTCTGCCCGTGCCGGTCCTGCTCGTACGCCATCAGACCGTCGCGCTGGTTGGTGTGCACGGGGGCGTGCTTGGCGCGGTTGACCGGGAGCTGGAGGTAGTTCGGGCCGACGCGGTAGCGCTGGGTGTCGCTGTAGGAGAAGGTCCGGCCGACGAGCATCTTGTCGTCGGAGAAGTCCAGGCCGTCGACGAGGACGCCGGTGCCGAAGGAGATCTGCTCGTTCTCGGCGAAGTAGTTCTCCGGCATCCGGTCGAGCACCATCCGGCCCACCGGCTTCGGCGGGAAGTCCTGCTCGGGCCAGGTCTTGGTGTCGTCCAGCGGGTCGAAGTCCAGCTCCGGATGGTCGTGGTCGTCCATCATCTGGACGACCAGCTCCCACTCGGGGTGGTCGCCGCGGCCGACCGCCTCGTACAGGTCCTTGGTCGCGTGGCCCAGTTCCCCGGCCTGGACGGCGGCGGCGTCCTCCTCGGTCATGCTGCGCACGCCCAGCTTGGGCAGCCAGTGGTACTTGACCAGGACGGTGTCACCGGCGTCGTTCACCCATTTGTAGGTGTTGACGCCGAAGCCCTGCATGTGCCGGTAGTCGGCCGGGATGCCGCGCGGGCTGAAGAGGTTGACCAGCATGTGCATCGACTCCGGCGTCTGCGACATGAAGTCGAAGATGCGGGCCGGCTTCTGCTCGTGCGAGACCGGGTCGGGCTTGAGGGCGTGGATGACGTCGGGGAACTTGATGGCGTCCCGGATGAAGAAGACGCCGAGGTTGTTGCCGACCAGGTCCCAGTTGCCGTCCTCGGTGTAGAACTTCACCGCGAAGCCGCGCGGGTCGCGGGCCGCCTCGGAGGAGTCCCGGCCGCCGATCACGGTGGAGAACCGTACGGCCACGTCGGTGCGCTTGCCGGCCTCCTGGAACAGCTTGGCCCGGGTGTAGCGGCCGACCGGCTCGTCGCCCCACTTCCCGTAGCTCTCGAAGTAGCCGTACGCGGTCACGCCGCGAGCGTGCACCACCCGCTCCGGGATGCGCTCCCGGTCGAAGTGGCTGATCTTTTCGAGGAACTGGTAGTTCTCCAGCGTGGCGGGTCCGCGCGCGCCGACCGTCCGCTGGTTCTGGTTGTCGTAGACCGGGTGGCCTTGCCGGTTGGTGAGCACCGGGCGGTCGTCGCCGGGTGCCGGTCCCTGGTTTGCTACGTCTGTCACTGCTCTCGGTTTCCTTAGCACTCGAAGGCGCTCGGGTCCGCGCCGTGGGTGGGGCTCCGGAAGGACAGGGGTACCCGCTGGAGCGGCGGTGGTGCAGACGCTCACCTCTTTGGGGCAGTGTCCTGACCGCCGGGGACCGGCTCCGGGTCCGTACGGTGGCGCCGGCGCGGCAGCCGCAGGCGGTCCGGCCACTTACGGGTGTCCCGCGGCTCCACGTACGGCTCCTCCCGCGGCGGGTGCCCCTCGGTGATCGCCCGCTGCCGGGCCAGCTCGGCGTCGAACTCCAGGCCCAGCAGGACCGCCAGGTTCGACAGCCACACCCAGACCAGGAAGACGATGACGCCGGCCAGGGTGCCGTACGTCTTGTTGTACGAGCCGAAATTCGCCACGTAGAGCGCGAAGCCCGCCGAGGCGGCCAGCCACAGCAGGACGGCCAGGAAGCTGCCGGGGGTCAGCCACCGCAGACCCTGGCCCCGTACGTTGGGCGTGGCGCGGTACAGGATGGTGATCATCAGCACCACGAGCAGGACCAGCACGGGCCACTTGGCGACCGACCAGACCGCCAGTCCGGTGTCACCGATGCCCAGGCCGCGGCCCGCCTGCCGGGCCAGCGGGCCGGTGAAGACCACGATCACCGCGCTGGTGGCCAGCAGCACCATCAGCACGACCGTCACGCCGAGCCGCAGCGGCAGGGTCTTCCACGCGGGCCGCCCCTCCGGCAGGTCGTAGACGGCGTTGGCGGTACGGATGAAGGCCGCGATGTAGCTGGAGGCCGACCACAGCGCGGCCAGCAGCCCTACGACGGCCAGCACACTGCCCGTGCCGGGCCCGTTCTGCAACTGGCGCACGGCGCCGCGCAGAATCTGTTGCGCCGCGTCCGGTGTGATCGCCTCGAGAGTGCCGAGCACGGCGTCGGTCGCCGACTTCCCGATCACCCCGAGCAGGGAGACGAGGACCAGCAGCGCGGGGAAGAGGGAGAGCACCCCGTAGTACGTGAGCGCCGCGGCACGGTCGGCGAGCTCGTCGTCCACGAACTCCTTGGCCGTACGCCGCAGGACGTCCCACCACGAGTGAGCGGTCAGACCGGTGGGTTTCTCGGACGAGGATTCGACTGCCATACGGCTGCGAGTTGCCCGTTCGGGGCGGGCGAACCCCGTCGTCCGGCACGGCCTGCCGGCACCGGAAAAGCGCCTGCCCCGTCCCTGGGGAAAAGGGACGGGGCAGACGGGCGGGAGGGGGACCGCCTTCGGGAGGGCTACTGGGCGCCGATGGACTCCAGCATGTTGAGGCGGGCGGCGCGGCGGGCCGGCCAGGCGGCGGCGAGGACGCCCACGACCAGGGCGATCGCCAGGAAGATGCCCAGCCGGTCCCACGGCAGGATCATTTCGTACGTCGGCATCGAGGAGGCCGCCATCTTGCCGCCGGCCCAGGCGAGGAAGACGCCCACGCCGATGCCGAGCACCGCGCCGAACAGGGAGATGACGACCGATTCGAGGCGGACCATCTGCTTGATGCCGGTGCGGGCGAGGCCGATCGCGCGCAGCATCCCGATCTCCCGGGTGCGTTCGAAGACCGACATGGCCAGGGTGTTGACGACACCGACCACCGCGATGATCACGGCCATGCCGAGCAGTCCGTAGACCATGTTCAGCACCATGTCGATCTGGCCGGCGTTCTCCTTGCGCAGGTCGTCCTTGTCCTGGACCTTGAGCAGCGGGCTGTCGCCGAGGACCTTGCGGATCTCCTTCTCCAGCCCGGCCTCGGGCCCATTGGCGGTCTTGACCAGGACCTTCTCGTCCTTGAGGGGCTTGACGTGCGGGTCGACCAGCGCGGTGGCGCCGAACATGTCGCCGACGGTGGCGTTGTCCTCGTAGACGGCGGCGACCTTCAGCCGGGCCTTCTCCTTCTTCTCCGTGCCGGTGAAGAAGCCGACCTCGTGGGTCTCGCCCGGCTTCCAGCCCAGCTTCTCCGCCCGGCTGCGGGAGACCGCGACCCCGCCGTCGCGTACGGCGTCCAGCGAACCGCTGCGGAACGTGAGGTCGGTGACCTGGTCGAGGTGCGCGAGGTCGGTGCCGGTGAGCTGGCCGTAGCCGCTGCCACCGTCCGTCTCGAAGGCGGCCGAGCGGATGGGCACCGCAGCCGTCACGCCGGGCAGGTGGGCGGCCTTCTTCGTCAACGCCGGGTCCAGCCCGCGGAAGTTGGCCGTGCTGACCTGGTAATCGGCGGTGAGGCCCTGCGCGGCCATCTCGTCCGAGGCCCGCTGTCCCGAGACGCCGGCGACCGTCATGCCGGTGATCAGGGTGAGGCCGATCATCAGGGCGGAGGCGGTGGCGGCGGTACGGCGCGGGTTGCGCAGCGCGTTCTCCTTGGCCAGCTTGCCGCTGACGCCGAAGATCCGGGTGGTGACCTTGCCGGTCAGGGCGACCAGCGGCCGGGACAGCAGCGGCGCCAGGATGATGACGCCGACCAGGGTGAGCGCCGAGCCCACCATGGGGATCATCATGTCCTCGGCGTCCTTGAGGGTGGAGACGTAGAGCATCACCGCGACACCGAGGGCGGTGACGATCGCGCCGATGACGTTGCGCAGCACCATGCTGCGCAGCGCGGGCGGCGCGTCCACGGTGTTCAGCGCTTCGACCGGGGCGATCTTCGCGGCCTTGCGGGACGGCAGCCAGGCGGCCAGTACGGTCACCAGCACACCGACGGCCAGCGCGGACAGTACGGCGTTCGGACTGATGACCAGCGGGCCGTCGGGGAAGCCCGCGCCGTTGGCGTTCAGCACCGCGCGCATGGTGACCGCGATACCGGTGCCGAGCGCGAATCCGACGACCGAGGAGACGAGGCCGAGCAGGCCCGCCTCGGCGAGCACCGAGCGCACCACCTGGCGGCGGGAGGCGCCGATCGCCCGCATCAGCGCGATCTCGCGGCTGCGCTGGGAGATGAGCATGGTGAAGGTGTTGGCGATGATGAAGATGCCGACGAACAGCGCGATGCCCGCGAACACCAGCAGCGTCTTGCTCATCGCCTGGTTGCCCTGTTCGACCCTCTTGGCCTGCTCGGCGGCGAGTACGGTGCCGCTGGTCGCCGTCGCGCGGTCCTTCGGCAGCAGCTTCTCGACCGCGGCGGTCAGCGCCTTCTCGTCGGTGCCGGGCTTGGCGGCCACCACCAGCTCGTCGTACTGGCCGGGGTGCACGAACAGCTTCTGCGCGGTCGTGGTGTCGAACAGCGCGAGGCTGCCGCCCGCGGTGACCTGCGGGTCCTCGGAGTGGACGACACCGACGAGCTTCTTGCGCAGGGCCGGTCCGTCGGTGGCGAAGCGCACGCTGTCGCCGACCTTCAGGCCGCTCTTCTTCGCGGTGCCCTCGTCCAGCGCCATCTCACCGGCCGAGGCGGGGCCGCGGCCCTGGACGAGCGGGTAGCGGCTGTCCTTGCCGTCCGCGCCCGGCTGGTAGTTGGTGGCCACGTTCTGCCAGTCGTTGCCGATCGGCTGGTTGTCCTTGTCGGCGACGGTGGCGCGGCCGCTGACGTTGGTGTGGACGGCGGCCACGCCCGGCAGCGAGCGGACCTGGTCCGCCAGCCGGTCGGTCAGCAGCGTGGTGCGGCGGGCCTCCGGGTCCTCGGGCACCTCGCCCGAGGTGGCCTGTACGGAGACGGCGACGTCCTTGAAGCTCTTGGCCGAAGCCTTCTTGACGGCCTCGCCGACGGTGTCGCTGAAGACCAGGGTGCCGGAGACGAAGGCGACGCCGAGGAGGACCGCGAGCGCGGTCATCATCAGGCGGGCTTTGTGCGCGAGCACGTTGCGCAGGGCGGTTCGGAACATGGTGGTGGTGTCAGTCCTGGGGTGAGGTGTCGGCGGCGGGCGTCAGCTCGTACGGTTCTTGGCGTCGAACAGCCGCATCCGGTCCAGGACGGCGTCGGCGGTCGGTTCGTACAGTTCCTCGACGATGCGGCCGTCGGCGAGGAAGATCACCCGGTCCGCGTAGGCGGCGGCGACCGGGTCGTGGGTGACCATGACGACGGTCTGTTCCATCGCCCGTACGGACTCGCGCAGGAAGCCGAGCACCTCGGCGCCGGAGCGGGAGTCGAGGTTGCCGGTCGGCTCGTCGGCGAAGATGATCTCCGGCTGGGAGGCCAGCGCGCGGGCCACCGCGACGCGCTGCTGCTGGCCGCCGGAGAGCTGCGACGGCCGGTGCTTGAGGCGCCCGGAGAGGCCGACCGTCGATACGACGCGGTCCAGCCAGTCCCGGTCGGGCTTGCGGCCGGCGATGTCCATCGGCAGCGTGATGTTCTCCAGCGCGGTCAGCGTCGGCAGCAGGTTGAACGCCTGGAAGATGAAGCCGATCTTGTCGCGGCGGAGCCGGGTCAGGTGCTTGTCGCTCAGCCCCGTCAGCTCCGTGTCCCCGATCCGTGCGGAGCCGGAGGATATGGAGTCCAGGCCCGCCATGCAGTGCATCAGCGTGGACTTGCCGGAACCGGACGGGCCCATGATGGCGGTGAAGCGGGCCCGGCCGAACTCGACGGACACGTTGTCCAGCGCGACCACGCGGGTCTCGCCCGCCCCGTAGACCTTGCTCAGGTCCGTGGCACGGGCGGCGACGGCCGCGGTGGCTCGGGCGGGGGCGGGGAAAGCGGCCGCGTGGGACACGGGTGAACTCCTGGGAAGGGGACGGACGGGCCGCGGGGCACACGGGGCCCCGGCGGAACACCCGGCTCCGCGGGGCCGGAGGGCCCTGAGAGCCGGGTGAGTGGTGCTGTCCCATTCTCGGCCGGGCGGGGGCCCCGATGCCTCAGCCCGGAGAGGGGAAAGCCGCACCGGCCGGAAGTCCGACCCGGGCGGGGTCCGTCATCCCGTGGAGGGACGGGCGTCCGACTTATGGCCGACGTGCGCGGAGCCTCCGGAGGGCGGCTCGGGACCGAAGTCGGGCTCCGCGGCGGCCGGGCGGCGCAGCTCGAAGAAGCCCGGTACGGACGCCATCTTCAGGGCACCGTCCCACAGCCGCCCCGCCGCCTCGCCCCGGGGCGCGGGGGAGACCACCGGACCGAAGAAGGCCACTCCGGCCGTCCCGCCCGCTCCGGCCGCCCCGTCCACCGCGACGACCGGCGTTCCGACGTCCTCGCCGACCAGGGCGACGGCGCGCGCGTGCGAGGCCCGGATCACCGCGTCGTACTCCGTGGTCCACGCCGCCGCGGCCACGTCGCGCGGCAGCCCCGCGTCCGACAGCGCGCGCTCGATCCCGTCCCACTCGCCCCGATGGTGCAGCCGTACGCCGAGCGCCTGGTAGAAGCGGTCCAACGCCTCGGGCCCGTACCGCTGTTCCACCGCGGCGCAGGCCCGCACCGGCGCCCACAGGTACGCGCGCCACTCACCGTCCGGGTCCTCCGGGTTCACCTCCCGGCCCTCGTTGAGCACCTGGAGGCTCATCAGCCGCAGGCGCACCCGGACCGGTCGGACCCGGGTCACTTCCCGTATCCACTGCGCGGCGATCCAGGTGTAGGGGCAGACGGGGTCGAACCAGAAGTCCGCCGTGACGCCCGGTCCGGCCACCGTACGCGCCGCTCCCGCCGTCCCGTCCATCCGCGCCCTCCCCGCCGTCGAGGCCGGACGCGGTCAGCCGCCGCCGGCGCGCGCCCAGAACGTCTCCAGGATGCCATCGAGGAACGCCTGCCCGGCATGGCCCGACGCGTCGGCGCTCCCGCCGCCGCCCCAGTTCAGCGAGGCGGCCATCAGCCCCTGGTAGTCACCGTGCAGCCCCTGGAGGGCGGCCTGTACGCGCGGCTTCGGCAGCGGGACCAGCTTGGTGACCGGCCGTACGTACGCCTGCCAGCGCGTGGTCGCGGCGCTGTGCAGCAGCTCGGTTAGCTTTCCGTCCCGGCCGGTCAGCCGGACCAGCGCGCGGCACGGCAGCCGCAGCGCCGCGGCCAGATCCGCCGCCTGCCGGTCGTTGCCGGCCCAGGTCCCGGCCGCCTCCATCCGCGCGTACGCGGCGGGCTCCATCCCGATGCGCAGCGCCAGGTCCTCCGCTGCCAGACCGCGCGCGAGCCGGTGTTCGCGCAAGGTCCGCGGCGCCGCGAGCAGTTCGCCCGGCGCGCACCACAGGGCCCCGGCCAGCGCGGACAGCTCCGCCTCCGAAGGGGACGCCTCGCCCCGCTCCCAGGCGGCCACGGCCGCGGGCAGGACCCGCAGCCCGTACGCCGCCCAGATCCCGTACGCGACATGCGCGTGCGTCATGCCGAGCGCCTCGCGCAGCCGCCGTGCCGCCGAGGCGTCGAACGGTGGTCCGGGCGGGCCGCCGGTGGGGTGCGTGGTCACCGGCCCACGGTAGGGGCGGCGGCACCGGCGTACCTATGGTGCGGAGGTACAGGACGCGAAGTCGTAGGAAGCTACGGCCGCGCTCCGTACGTCCGGCCCGCCGGGGGCGCCGCGGCGCGAGGACGCACGGTACTCGCACCACCCCCGTTCGCCACCCCGACGGCGCTGGAGACCACGACTGTGCCCCGCCGCGGAGTTGTCCGAAAGTGCGGCTCGTCAGGGACGAACAAGCCGGACAATGGGAGACCGGGCCGCGGGGGCGGCCCCGGCGCAGGAAGAAGGTGGCGGGTTATCGCAGGGGGCGGGCAGCACAAACCCCGGCTGGGACGGCCCGAACGGCCGGTGGACCCGCAGGCCGGGCCGGTCGAGCGGCTGGCCTGGGAACTGCGGCAGCTGCGGCAGCAGGCCGGGACGCCGAGCTACCGCACGCTCGCCAAAACGGCGCACTACTCCGCCAGCACACTGGCGGAGGCGGCCAAGGGCGAGCGGCTGGCGACGCTGGACGTCGTGCTCGCCTACGCCCAGGCGTGCGGCGGGGAACGGGCCGAGTGGGAGGCGCGGTGGCGGGCCGCCGCCGGGGCGGGCGACGACGAACCGGTCACGCCGCGGTGCCCGTACCCGGGCCTGGCCGCCTTCGAAGCGGCGAACGCCGCGGAGTACTTCGGCCGCGCGACCCTCGCCAAAGAGCTGTCAGGACGCGTCGAACAGCACGCCCTCACCGTCGTCTTCGGCGCCTCGGGCAGCGGCAAGTCCTCCCTGCTGCGGGCCGGACTGCTGCCCCACCTCGGCGCGCACTGGCACCCGGTGCTGCTGACCCCCGGCGCACGGCCGCTCGGCGCCCTCGCGGCAGCGGTAGCCCGCCTGGTGGCGGAACAGGAACCACCGGACGGCGGCGGAAGCCCGGCCGCCGACACCGTCCCGGCGGTGGGGGAGGCGGCTGTGGCGGTGGGGGCTGCGGAGGGTGCGGGGAAGGAAGGTGCTGCCGGGGGTGCGGAAGAGGGCGCGGGTACGGCCGAGGACGCGCGTACGGGCGAACACCCCGCCTCCGTCCCCGAAGCCCCCACCTCGACCCCCGAAGCCCCCACCCCCACTTCCGAAATCCCCACCCCACCCCCCGAAGCCCCCACAACCCCCCTCCTCCGCCGCCTGGACGACGACCCCGCCGCCCTCGACCTCGCCCTGCGCACCTGGCTCGCCGCGCGGCCGGACACCGCGCGTGCGCTGCTGGTCATCGACCAGTTCGAGGAGGCCTTCACGCTCTGCGCCGACGAGGCCGAGCGCACCGCCTTCCTCGGCGCGGTGGCCGATCTGGCCCGTTCCGGGGACCGGCGGATCCGGCTCGCCGTCGGCATCCGGGCGGACTTCTACGCGCGCTGTTTCGTGCACCCGGGGCTGGTCGCCGTGTTGCGTACGGCCGCCCAGCTGCCCGTGGGGCCGCCGAGCCGCGCCGAGTTGCGGGACATCATCGCCGAGCCCGCCGTCCGGTCCGGTGTCCAGGTGGACGCGGACCTGGTGGAGGCGGTGCTCGCCGAGGCGGCCGGCCAGCCGGGGGCGCTGCCGCTGGTCGGGCACGCGATGCGCGAGGCGTGGCACCGGCGCAGTGGGGAGAGCCTGCGGCTGGCCGATTACCGCGCCACCGGGGGGATGCGCGGCGCCGTCGCGCAGACCGCCGAGCGAATGTACGACGAGGCCGGGCCCCGGCAGCGGGACGTGATGCGGGCGGTGTTCCTGCGGCTGACCGCGCTCGGTGAGGGGACGGAGGACACCCGGCGCCGGCTGGCCCGCCGCGAACTGGACGGCCTGGCCGATCCGCACGAGATCGACGGGCTGCTGCGCAAGCTGGCCGCGGCCCGGCTGGTCGTGCTGTCCGACGGCACGGTCGAGGTCGCCCACGAGGCCGTCATCCGGGCCTGGCCCCGGCTGCGGCACTGGCTCGACGAGGACCGGGAGGCGCTGCGGACCCACCGCAGGCTCACCGCCGCCGCCGAGGCGTGGCACGAACTGGGCCGGGACGCGGGCGCGCTGTACCGGGGCGCGCAGCTGGCCGGCGCGCAGACCTGGGCGCGGCTGCACGGCGCCGCCCTCAACGCCCTGGAACGGGACTTCCTGCGCAGCGCCACCGGCGCCGACCGGCGGCGGGGCCGCCGCGCGCGCTGGCTCACCGCGTCGCTCGGCGCCCTCCTGGTCCTCGCCCTGATCGCGGCGGGCATCGCCTTCGAGCAGCGGGCGGACGCCGAGGCGCAGCGCCGGATCGCGGTGTCCCGCCAGTACGCGGCGGAGGCGGGCGAGCTGCGCCGGGAGCAGCCCCAGGCGGCGGCGCTGACCGCGCTGTACGGCTACCGGCAGGCGGAGACGGCCGAGGCGCGGGGCAGTCTGCTCAGCGCCTACGCCGCCCACCGCGCCAACCAGTTCACCGGCCACACCGGCGTCGTGAACGCGGTGGCCCACAGCCCGGACGGCCGTACGCTGGCCACCGGTTCGGTGGACCGTACGGTCAAGCTGTGGGACACCGCCACCGGCCGGATGCGCGGAACCCTCATCGGCCACACCGGCCCGGTGTACGCGCTCGCCTTCAGCCCGGACGGCCGGACGCTCGCGACCGCCGGGGACGACGGCAGCGTCCGGGTGTGGGACGTCGCCCAGCGCCGCCGGATCGGTGTGCTGGACGGCCCTTCGGGCCGGGTGGTCTCGCTGTCCTTCTCCCACGACGGCCGTGCCCTCGCGTCGGGCAGTACGGGTGACGCGGTACGGCTGTGGGACGTGCCCTCGCTGCGCCGGGCCGCCGACCTGACCGGGCACGCCGGCAACGTGACGGCGGTGGCCTTCTCGCCGGACGGGAAGGTGCTGGCGTCGGCCGGTGACGACCGTACGGTCCGGCTGTGGGACGCGCGTACCCACCGGCCGCTGGCCACGCTCACCGGACACGTCCAGCCGGTGTTCGCGCTGGCCTTCGACTCGGACGGCCGCACCCTGGCCAGCGGGGGCGGCGACCGCACGGTCCTGCTGTGGGACGTCGCGAAGCGCCGCAGAGCGGGCGAGCTGACCGGGACCGCCGACCGGATCACGGCCCTGGCCTGGGAGCCGAACCGCCGCACGCTCGCCGTCGCGAGCTACGACGGCATCGTCCGGCTCTGGGACGTCAACGCCCGGCACGCGCGGGAGAAGTTCACGGCGCGCGTGGAGTCGGCGAGCGCGCTGTCCTGGGCGCGGGACGGCTCCGTCCTGGCCGCGCCTTCGGACGACGACACGGGCACGGTCCGGCTGTGGCGCGCCGCCGGGGGCGGGCGGGAGACGCTCGGCGGCCGGCAGAGCGCGATCACCTCGGTCGCGGTGTCCCCGGACGGCCGGATCATCGCGGCCGCGGGCAGCGAGCTGACGCTGTGGTCGGCGGACCGGCCGCGGCCGCTGCGGACGCTCGACGCGCCGCCCGGGGTGATCATGAGCCTGGTGTTCTCGCCGAACAACGACGTGTTCGCGTCCGTGCACGCCGACCGCACGGTCCGGCTGTGGGACGCGCACACCGGCCGGCTGCTCGCCACGTTGCGCGGGCACACCAACACCGTCCGCCAGGCGGCCTTCTCGCGGGACGGCCGGGTGCTGGCCACCGTCGGGGACGACCACAACCTGTTCCTGTGGCACGTGGCCGGCCACCGCCGGATCGCCGAGCGCAAGCTGGCGGGCAGCGGGTCCACCGTCACCTTCGCTCCGGACGGCGAGACCCTGGCGGTCACCGAGAACGCCGCCAACCGGGGCATCGTCCGGCTGTGGAACGTGGCGGATCTCCGGGAGACCGCCCGCTTCGCCGGCCGTTCCTACCCCATCTTCGCCGCCGCTTTCGCCCCGGACGGGAAGACCCTGGCGACGTCCGGCACGGACCACGACGTCCAGCTGTGGGACGTACCGGGGCGCCGGATGAGCGGCACGCTGCGCGGCCACTCCAGCAGCGTCGCCTCGCTGGCGTTCAGCCCGGACGGCCGCACCCTGGCCTCGGGCGGGGACGACGACACCGTACGCCTGTGGGACCTGGCCGGCCGCCGCACGTCGGCCGTGCTCTCCGGGCACACCGGCAGTGTGCTGTCCCTGTCGTTCTGGCCCGACAGCCGGGCCCTGGTCAGCGGCAGCGCGGACGGTACGGTCCGCGAGTGGTACATCGTCGTGGCCGACGCGGCCAAGTCGATCTGCGAGCTGAGCCGGCAGGGCCACTGGGCGCGGACGGCGCTGGGCGTGCCGGCCGACTGGTACTGCAGGTGACCCGCGCCCGCGGGGACGGGCGCGGGTGTGCCGCTCGGACCGTGGACGCTCAGTGCAGGGTCAGGCCGTACGCCTGCAGGGCCGGGACGACCGGCTGGAGGTAGGTGCTGCCGCCGGAGGCGCAGTTGCCGGTGCCGCCCACGGCGAGGCCGAGCGCGGTGCTGCCGGAGACGGCGGGGCGGCCCGCCGTCGTACCCGGCTCGGAGCAGGCAGAGGTCTGGACGAGTCCGGACACCGTGCCTTCCGGGTAGCTGACGCTGGCGTTCACGGCGCGCACCCGCCCGCAGTGCGTGCCCGTCGAGGGCCCGGCCAGGCACACCGACTGGCCCACCGCGGGCCGGGCCGCGCCGGTGATGTCGAGGAACCGGCCGCCGCCCAGGTCGATCTCGCCCGGGTAGGTCACGGCCGGGGCGGTGTAGCGGATGAGGGCGTAGTCCTCGCCGGGGAAGCGCACGGCTTCGGTGACGCCGACGTGGACGGTACGGGCGGCGTCGGCGTACCAGTCCCGGGCGCCGCCCACGCACCGGCCCTCCATGATCGCGTAATAGGTGCCGGCCTTGGTGGCGTTGAAGCCGACGGTGCAGCGGCCGGACGCGCTGTACAGGACGTTGCCGCCGCGGACCGCCGTCGCGGCGGCCGTACGGGACGGACCGGTGTCCGGGGCGGCGCCGGCCGGCGGCGCGGCGGCCAGGACGGCCGACGCGGCGGTGGCCAGCGCGGCCAGGGAACGGAGCACTGCGGTGGGTCTCGGTCGCACGGTTCCTCCTCCGGGAGGGGACGGGTCAGCCCTTCACCGCGCCGCCCAGCGCGAACCCGCCGCCCAGCCGGCGCGAGATCAGCACGT
Source organism: Streptomyces sp. NPDC030165 (assembly GCF_055573595.1). Lineage (NCBI taxonomy): Bacteria > Bacillati > Actinomycetota > Actinomycetes > Kitasatosporales > Streptomycetaceae > Streptomyces > Streptomyces sp. NPDC030165. The sequence goes on from NZ_JBVIBD010000005.1 coordinate 305,190, forward strand.
ACAGCAGGACGACCGGCGTCGAGTACAGGATCGAGAAGGCCGCCAGCTGGCCGAAGGCGATGGCGCCGTAGTTGCCGAAGAAGGTGAAGATGCTGACCGAGGCGGGCAGTTGCTCGGGGGTCAGGAGCAGCAGGAACGGGACGAAGAAGTTGCCCCACATGATGGCGAAGGTGTAGATCGTCACGACCGTGACGCCCGGCCCCATCAGCGGCAGGATCACCCGCCACAGCGTCTGGAACCAGGACGCGCCGTCGGTCCAGGCGGCCTCTTCGAGGGCGCGGGGGATGCCGTCCATGAAGTTCTTCATCAGCCAGATGGCGAAGGGGAGCTGGGAGGCGGCGAGGAACAGCGCGGTGCCGTACACGGTGTCGATCAGGTTGACCTGTACGTACAGCGCGTACACCGGGACCATGATCGCGGTGATGGGCAGGCAGGTGGAGAACAGGACGGTCAGCAGGTACGGGCGGCTGAACCGGGAGCGGTAGCGGGACAGCGGATAGGCCGCCAGGGCCGCGCAGGCGACCGTCAGGGCGCTGGCGCTGCCGCACAGCACCAGGCTGTTGAGCATCGGCGTGAAGGTGATCTCGTCCGTCAGGACCGCCGAGAAGTTGTCCAGCGACGGCGACCCCGGCACACGGACCCGCAGCGTCGCCCCGGTGTCCAGCGAGGAGAGCACCAGCCAGGCCAGCGGTACGGCGAAGGCGACGGCCACGGCGAGCAGCGCCGCGTCGGCGGCGAGACGGCGCCGGGTGCGGCGGGTCAGCAGGGGCTTGGCGGACCGGGCGCGCACCGCGTCACACCTCCTCGCGCAGCAGGCGCAGGTAGACGACGGAGAACAGGGCGCCCACCACGAGCAGCAGCAGGGCGACGGCGGTGCCGTAACCGATCAGCGACTTCAGGAACGCCTGGTCGTACATGAACACCGGCAGGGTCTGGCTGCGGCTGCCGGGGCCGCCGCGGGTCATGGCCCAGATCAGCCCGAAGACGGAGAGCGTCTGGAGGGTGTTGAGCATCAGGTTGGTGCCGATGGAACGGCGGATCATCGGCAGCGTCACGTGCCACAGCCGCTGCCGGCCGTTCGCCCCGTCCACCTCGGCGGACTCGGTGACCTCCTGGGGGACCTCGGAGAGCGCGGCCGAGTAGATCAGCATCGAGAAGGCGGTGCCGCGCCAGACGTTGGCGAACGACACGGCCAGGATGGGCAGCGTGAACAGCCAGTTCTGGGCGGGCAGATGGAGCCAGTCCAGGATCGCGTTGAGCGTGCCGCGCCGTTCGAAGAACGTGTACAGCAGGAAGCCCGCGACGATCTCCGGCAGCACCCAGGCGGTGAGGACGACCGCGCCGGTGACCGTACGGACGGCCCGGGAGGCGCGCCGCATCAGCGTGGCGAGCGCCAGGCCCAGGGTGTTCTGGCCCAGGACCGACGAGATCAGGGTGAAGACCAGCGTCAGGACGACGGCGTTCAGGAAGGCGGGATCGCCGAAGGCGTGCCGGAAGTTGTCCAGGCCCACGAACGAGGTGGACTCCTGGCCGGTCAGCTGCATGTCGGTGAAGGCGATGCAGACGCAGTAGCCGATGGGCCCGGCGAGGAAGAGCAGCAGCAGGAGGGTCGCGGGGGCCAGCGGTGACCAGCGCAGCAGGGCGGTACGGCGGGACCGGGCGCCGCGGCCCGCCGTGCCGTACGCGGTGGCCGGGGTGGCGGCGCGGCTCATGGCTTGGCGACGACCTGTCCGTCCGCGATGGACTTCAGCTGCTCGTCGTAGTCCCGGGCCGCCTTCTCCGGGGTGGCGTCACCGGAGGTGACCGCCTCCATCGCCTCGCCGATCGCCGCCGACACCTTGGGGTAGACGGGCAGTGCGGGCCGGTACCGGCTGACCTTCACCAGGTCGGTGAAGAAGTCGATGCCCGGAAGGGACTTCAGGTACGCGGGGTCCGCCGCCACGTCCTTGCGTACGGCGATCTGTGCGCCGCGCACACACCACTCCAGCGCGTTGCGCTGCGTCTGGAAGGTCTCGATCAGCTTCCAGGCCAGGTCGGGCTTCTGGGACTGCCGCGGTACGGACCAGGTCCAGCCGCCCGCCAGGCTGACCCGGCCGGGCGCCGCGCCGGTCTGCGTGGGGAACGCCGTCCGGCCCAGCACCGCCGGCCACCCGGGCCACGGCTTGCCGCCGCCTTTCGGCTGCCACTGCTGGCCCAGCCACGAGCCGTCCAGGTTGATCGCGAGCTTCTCCTCGGGCATCAGCTCGGTGGCGACGTTCGTCTGGATGTTGGGGCTGAGCGCGTCGGACACGTCGGGTCCCAGCTTTTCGCTGTAGACCGTGCGCAGGAACTCCAGGCTGTCCCGGAAGCCCTTGCTGCCGGTGACCCACTTCTTCGTCGCCGGATCGTAGAGCTGGTCCCTGCCCGTGCCGTACAGCAGCATCTCGAAGCCCTGCATGACGGCGGCCTCGCCCGCTCCCTTGCCGGTGTAGACGTTCAGCGGGATGACGCCGGGGACCTTCCGCTTGATGGTGCGGGCCGCGTCCAGCACCTCGTCCCAGGTCTTCGGCTGCCAGTTCTGCGGCAGCCCCGCCTTCTTGAAGATCTTCTTGTTGAACCACAGGCCGCGGGTGTCCGTGCCGTCCGGTACGCCGTAGGTCCTGCCGTCCTGCGCCCGTGCGGCGGCCTTCGCGGCCGGCTCGAACTGTTTCCAGTCCGCCCACTTGGCGATGTAGTCGTCCAGCGGGCGCAGCAGCCCGGCGGTGATGTCGGAGTTGATCAGGAAGGTGTCCTCGTAGACCAGGTCGGGGGCGGTCTTCGGGGAGCGCATCATCTGCTGGATCTTGGCGTAGTAATCGTTCTCGGACGCCTGGATCGGGATCAGTTCGACCTTCTTGCCCGGGTTGGCCTTCTCGAACGCGCGGGCCACCATCTCGACGTAATCGTCCCGGACCGTCACCTTGTTGTTGGTGTCCTTGATGAACGCGACCTTGAGGGTGTTCTTGTCGCCTCCCGAGCCGCCGCCGCAGGCGGTGAGCGTGCCTGCGGCCAGCACGGCGGCGGTGAGCAGAGCCATCGGAGCGGTGCGGCGCACGGCATGACCTCCAACTAGCCACGGCAGGCTGCCCGGTGACCGTAAGACAGGGGTAAGGGGAGGTCAATGCCCCATCCAGCGGTAGCGCAATTCAGGACGGCCCACCTGGCCGTACTGCGGGGAGCGGGCGGCGCGGCCCGTGTCGACGAGGTGTTCGAGGTAACGGCGGGCCGTGATACGGGAGATGCCGGTCTCCTCGGCGGCCGCGGTGGCGCTCAGACCGCCGGGGGCGGCGCGCAGCGCGTCGGTCACCACGCGCAGGGTCGCCGAGGTCAGTCCCTTGGGTGGCGCGGCGGGCCGCGGTGAGCGCAGGGCCGCGATCGCCCGGTCCACCTCGTCCTGTCCGCTGGCCTCCCCGGCGGCCGCGCGGAAGGCTGCGTAGCGCAGCAGCCGGTCGCGCAGCGTGGCGAACGTGAACGGCTTCAGCACGTACTGCACGACGCCGAGCGAGACGCCCTCCCGGACGACGGCCAGGTCACGCGCGGAGGTGACGGCGATGACGTCGGCGGCGTGCCCGGCCGCCCGCAGCGACCGTACGAACGCCAGGCCGTGCCCGTCCGGCAGGACCAGGTCCAGCAGGATCAGATCGACACCGTGCCGGTCCAGATGCCGCCGGGCCCCGGCGACGGAACGCACCGTCCCCGACACGGTGAAGCCGGGCACGCGGCCCACGTACAGCGCGTGCGCGTCCGCCGCCACGGGGTCGTCCTCGACGACGAGCACCCGCAGCGGCGGTGCCGTGGTCTGCGGACCTGGCAGGTTCATCCGGTGCTGCCCGCTCCGGCCGCGGTGTCCCCGGCCCGCAGCGGCAGCCGCACCGTGAACTCCGCGCCGCCCCCGGGTGCCTCGCCCACCCGCACGGTCCCGCCGTGCCGCCGGACGGCCTGCCGGACGAGCGCCAGCCCGAGCCCGCGGCCCGCGCCGCCCTTCGTGCTCCACCCCCACCGGAACACGTCCTCGGCGTCCGCCACGCCCCGCACGCCGCCGCCGTTGTCCGCCACCCGCAGCAGCAGTTCCCCGCCGTCGGCCAGCGCGGTGACCCGCACCCGGGCACCCTCCGGGGCCGCCTCGATCGCGTTGTCCAGGAGGTTGCCGAGGACCGTGACCAGGTCACGCGGCGGCAGGGACGCCGGCAGGACACCGTCGTCGATACGGCTGTCGGTGGTCAGGACGAGTTCGACGCCGCTCTCGTTGGCCTGGGCGGCCTTGCCGAGGAGGAGGGCGGCGAGGACGGGTTCGGCGACCGCGCCGACGACCTGGTCGGTGAGGGCCTGGGCCAGCTCCAGCTCGGCGGTGGCGAACTCCACGGCTTCGGCCGTACGGCCCAGTTCGACGAGGGAGACGACGGTGTGCAGCCGGTTGGCGGCCTCGTGCGCCTGCGAGCGCAGCGCCCGGGTGACGCCGCGTACGGAGTCCAGTTCGCCGGAGAGCGCCTGGAGTTCGGTGTGGTCGCGGAGGGTGACGACGGTGCCGCGCCGTTCGCCGCCGGAGACCGGCGAGGTGTTGACGACCAGCACCCGGTCGTCGGTGAGGTGGGGTTCGTCCGTGTGGGGGGCGGGGGACAGGAGGGTGTCGGTGAGGGGCGCGGGCAGGCCGAGGCCGGTGACGGGCCGTCCCAGGGGGTCGCCCCTCAGTCCGAGCAGTTCGCGGGCCCCGTCGTTGAGGAGCGCCACCCGCCGCTCCCCGTCCAGCATCAGCAGCCCCTCGCGTACCGCGTGCAGCGCCGCCTCATGGTAATCGTGCAGGCGGCTCAGTTCTTCGGCGTTCATGCCGTGGGTGTGCCGGCGCAGGCGCGCGTTGACGAGGTACGTACCGAGTCCGCCCAGGGCGAGCACCCCGGCCGCGACGGCGGCCAGCGCCATGACCTCCTGCCGCAGCCCGTCGCTGATCGTCTCGACGGTGATGCCGGAGCTGACCAGGGCGACGATGCGGCCGCCGTCCTTCTGGTCCCGTACCGGCGTGATGACGCGCACGGACGGGCCGAGCCTGCCCCGGTGCGTCTCGGTGTACGTCCGGCCGGCCCGGGCCTCGGCGGTGCGGCCGAGGTAGGTGCGGCCGATGGCGGACGGTTCGGGGTGCGTCCACCGCTTGCCTGCCGTGTCCATGACCACAATGAAGTCGACCCCGGCGTCCCGCCGCAGCCGCTCGGTGTACGGCTGGAGCTCCGCGGTGGGATCGGCCGAGCGCACCGCCCGCGCCACCGCCGGAGCGTCGGCGACCGCGGCGGCCACCGCCGTCGTCTGCCGCCGCGCGGTCTCCTCGGCCTGCCGTCCGGCGCTGACGTACGCGAAGACGGCGTACCCCGCCACCACCACGCTCACCAGCACCACCTGCACGGCGAACAGCTGCCCGGCCAGGCTGCGCGGCCACCGGACGCGCGGACGGCGCACGCCCGTCGCACCAGGTGCCGGGCGCGCGCTGCGCGGCGGGTCCCCCCGTCGGGAACGTGGCATGGCCGACAGTCTGCCCGTCCCTTGACGCGTGAACGAAATGCACGCAAGGGTGACGGGCGCCACAACGGCGTGCATAGTCACCGGGACTGTTCTGCGTACGGGCCGCGTACCGGCACGACACGGGCCGGATACGGGTTGCAGAGCCGCAGACCGGCGCAGGACCAAGGACCGAGGAGTCAGCCGTGGCCGCACAGACCCCACCGCCCGGGGGCACGACCGAGGAGACCGCACCGCGACAGAAGCGGGACCGGACGCATTACCTCTACATCGCCGTGATCGTCGCCGTGCTCGCCGGCATCGCCGTGGGCTTCGCCGCCCCCGGCTTCGCCGTCGGGCTGAAGCCGCTGGGCACCGGCTTCGTGAACCTGATCAAGATGATGATCTCGCCGGTGATCTTCTGCACGATCGTGCTGGGCGTCGGCTCGGTCCGCAAGGCCGCCAAGGTCGGCGCGGTCGGCGGCCTGGCCCTGGGCTACTTCCTGGTGATGTCCACGGTCGCGCTGGGCATCGGCCTGGTCGTCGGCAACATCCTGGAGCCGGGCTCCGGCCTGCACCTGACCGAGTCGCTGCGGCACGCGGGACAGGCCCAGACCAAGGGTGGCGCCGAGTCGACCACGGACTTCCTGCTGGGCATCATCCCGGAGACGCTGGTCTCGGCCCTCACCCACGGAGAGGTGCTCCAGACGCTGCTGGTGGCGCTGCTCGTGGGCTTCGGCCTCCAGGCGATGGGCGCCTCCGGCGAGCCCGTACTGCGCGGCATCGGGCACCTCCAGCGGCTGGTGTTCCGCGTACTGTCGATGATCATGTGGGCCGCGCCGGTGGGCGCGTTCGGCGCGATGGCCGCGGTGGTCGGCGCGACCGGCGTGGACGCGCTGAAGTCGCTCGCCGTCATCATGGTCGGCTTCTACGTGACCTGCCTGCTGTTCGTCCTGGTCGTGCTCGGCACCCTGCTGCGCCTGATCGCCGGGGTCAACATCCTCTCCCTGCTGAAGTACCTGGGCCGGGAGTTCCTGCTGATCCTGTCCACCTCCTCCTCCGAGTCCGCGCTGCCCCGGCTGATCGCGAAGATGGAGCACCTGGGCGTCAGCAAGCCGGTCGTCGGCATCACCGTGCCGACCGGCTACAGCTTCAACCTCGACGGCACCGCCATCTACCTGACGATGTCCTCGCTGTTCATCGCGGAGGCGATGGGCAGCCCGCTCTCCCTCGGCCAGCAGGTCTCGCTGCTCGTCTTCATGATCATCGCCTCCAAGGGCGCGGCGGGCGTGACCGGTGCCGGCCTGGCGACGCTGGCCGGCGGCCTCCAGTCGCACCGCCCCGAACTGGTGGACGGCGTCGGCCTGATCGTCGGCATCGACCGCTTCATGAGCGAGGCGCGGGCACTGACCAACTTCGCGGGCAACGCGGTGGCCACGGTCCTGGTCGGCACCTGGACCAAGGAGATCGACAAGGCCAGGGTGGGTGAAGTGCTCGCCGGCCGCCTCCCGTTCGACGAGCGCACGCTGAGCCCGGACGGCCACGCGGCGGACGCCGACGCGGTGCCGGGCGGCGTGCCGGAGCAGCACGCGGACGGGTCCAAGGAGCCGGCGAAGGTCTGAGACCGCGGGTCCGGCACGGTACGAGCCCCGGTGGCGCTCATCGAAGCGCCGCCGGGGCTCGCCGTCATTCCGCCCGTCCCGCCCCGCCGTCTCCCGTCACCGGCGACGCCTCCGCCTCCCGTACCGCCTCCGCCACCCGCTCGTCCGGTACGCCCGCCGCCGCCAGCACCGTCTGCGCCGCCGCGTGTCCGGCCGCCTCGGCGCCCAGGTCGCCGTCGTTGACCGCCTGCATCAGCCCGAACAGCATGTGCTCGTGTACGTGCGCGAGGGCGCGCGGGGGGAGCGGTGAGCGGAACAGGCCCGCCTCCAGGCCGCGCGTCAGGATGGTCGTCGCCCGGCGCCGTACGGGCTCCAGGCGGGCCCGGATGCCCGCGTCCGTGACGCTGCACTGGGCGAGCGAGACCAGCAGCCGGTAGCGGTCGGCGCACTCCCACGCGGCGAGGGTGGCCCGGGCCAGTGCCACGTCGGCGGGCTCGGACGGGTCGGCCGTGCCGTCGGCGAAGGCGGTCGTCACGTCGTCCACGGCGGCGTCCGTCAGTGCGGTGATCAACGCCTCCCGGCTGGGGAAGTGGCCGTAGACGGTGCGTCGTACCACTCCGGCGGCGCGGGCGATCTGGTCCATGGTCGCGTCCGGGTGCCGCAGCAGTTCGGCCAGCGCGATGTCCATGATCCGGCGGCGGTTGGCGTGGGCGCGGCTGGTGAGTGCGGTCATGGCGCGGCGGCTCCTCGGTCGGCGGACGCGTGCGGTCACGGTCCCGCTCCCCCCTCATTTTGCACATGGCTGTGCAGCGACGTAAATTGCACACCGCTGTGTAATTGCACATCGGCGTGCAAGATCGTGCGCGCCTGCCCGGCGCGCCACCGAGAACGTTCTGAGAGCCAGGGGTGAATCGGGTGCCTTCTCCGCAGACCCGGCCGGTCCACGACACGGACCGGCCCTATCCGAAGCGCTGGTGGGCCCTGGGCGTGCTGTGCCTGAGCCTGCTGATCATCGTGATGGCGAACACCTCGCTCACCGTCGCGGCCCCCGACATGACCGCCGACCTGGGCCTGTCCAGCTCCGACCTGCAGTGGGTCATCGACGCCTACACCGTCCCGTACGCCGCGCTGATGCTGATGCTGGGCGCAGTCGGCGACAAGTACAGCCGCCGCGGAGCCCTCGTCCTCGGCCTGCTGGTCTTCGCCGGCGGATCGGTCGCGGGCGCCCTGGTGGACAGCTCCGGCGGCGTCATCGCGGCCCGCGCCGTGATGGGCGTGGGCGCCGCCATGATCATGCCCGCGACGCTGTCCCTGCTGGCCGCCACCTTCCCGCGCCGCGAACGCGCGCTGGCCATCACCATCTGGACCGCGACCGCCGGCCTCGCCATCGCCGTCGGCCCGCTCGTGGCCGGCGCGCTCCTGGAGGACCACGGCTGGTCCTCGTCCTTCCTGATCAACGTGCCGGTCGCCGCGCTCGGCATCCTGGGCGCGCTGCTGGTCGTCCCGGCGTCCAAGGCGGGCCACAGCGACCGGCTCGACTACGTCGGCGGCCTGCTGTCCGTCGTCTGGGTCGGCTCGCTGATCTACATGCTCATCCAGGGCCCGCACTTCGGCTGGGACGCCCGCGCCGTCGGCGCCGCGGTGGCCGCCGCCGTCGGCCTGGTCCTGTTCGCCGTCTGGGAGCTGCGCCACCCGCGCCCGGTGCTGGACGTACGCCGCTTCGCCCACCGCGGCTTCGCCGGCTCCAACCTCGCCGTGGCCCTCTTCTTCCTCGCGGTCTTCGGCGCGTTCTACTACCTCACCCAGCACCTCCAGTTCGTCCTGGGCTACTCCCCGCTGGACACCGGCATACGCATGCTGCCGCTGGCCGGCGCGGTCTTCGTGGGCGCCGCGCTGACCGGCTTCCTGACGCCGCGGCTGGGCATGAAGGTCACGGTGACCACCGGCATGGTCGGGGGCACGGTCGCCCTCGCCCTGCTCACCCGCGTCGACGCCGGTTCCTCGTACGGCGACTTCCTCGCCCCGCTCATCGTGCTGGGCCTGGCCATCGGCCTGTCCCTGTCGCCCTGCACGGACGCCATCATGGGCGCCTTCCCCGAGGACCAGCTCGGCGTCGGCGGCGCCGTCAACGACACCTCCATCGAACTGGGCGGCTCGCTCGGCATCGCCATCCTGGGCTCCGTCCTGGCGAGCACGTACTCCACCAAGCTGTCCGACGCGGCGGCCTCGGCCGCGGCGCACGGCGGCCCGAAACTGCCGGGCGACGCGCTGTCCACCGCGCAGGACTCGGTGGGCGCCGGGCTGGCGGTGGCCAAGGAGGTCGGCAAGCAGGTCGCGCAGGGCGCCGCGCCCAAGGTGGGCCCGGAGAAGGCGCAGGCGCTCGGCCTCCAGCAGGCCCAGGCGGTCGCGGACGCGGTGCGCGGGGCGTTCTCCGACGCGGTGGCGCACACCAGCCTGATCGGCGCGGTCGTGCTCGGCGTGGGCACGGTGCTGGTCGCCGTACTGCTGCCGCGCCGCCGCCGTACGCAGGAGCCGGTGACCGGGCCCGAGGCCGCCCGCGAACCGGTCGCGGCGGGCAGCGGCGGCACCTCTGCGCGCGACTGAGCCGCGTCCGCACGGAATCCGTACCGCACCGCCGGGCCGATTGTCAGTGGCAGATGCCACGATGCAATCGGCCCGGTGGTGGTGCGGGGCCGCGGGGTGGCAGCGAATGAGGGGTGGAAGCTGATGGGTACGCGGGGTTCCGGGCCGTTCGACGGTGACGCGGCGGCGGACTTCCTGGGCGAACTGGCCGCGATGCCGGAAGACCGGCGGCTCGGCGCGATACGGGGCGTGTTGTCCACGGCCGCCGCCGAACGGGACTACCTGGAGGCCCCGGAAGCCGAGATGGCGGTGGCCGCGGCGGCCCTGCTCGCCGCCGCCCGCGCCGGCCGTGCGCTCCCGGACGGTCTCGCGTACGGCCCGGAGCTGGCGGTCGGCCCGCCGCCGCAGCAGCTCGCCGTGCTGGCGGGCCACGCCCTGGACCGGATTCTCGCGCCGGACTCGGAGCTGGCCGAGCTGTGGGACGCGTCGGGAGGCGGCGGTCGGGAGTGGCGGGCGGGCCTGGCCCGGCTGCGTGCGGAGCTGACCGGGCGTGCGGACTGAGAAGCCCGGGGCAGGGCGCCCGGCCGCCCGGAGCGGACCGCCCGGGCCCGGACGCGCGGCCGTACGCCGCCACGCCGCGCACCTGCCGCGCTGCGTACCGGCCCGGACCTACGGTTGACCGCGGAGCGTCACCAGCGCCGGCGACCGAGGAGAAACCGTGGAGTACCGCACGCTCGGGCAGTCGGGCCTGAAGGTGTCCCGGCTCGTGCTCGGCACCCTCAACGTGGGTGCGCGCGAGCAGTTCGCCCAGATCGGCGGGCTCGGCACCGACGAGGCCCGCCGGCTGTTCGACATCGCGCTGGACGCCGGCGTCAACATGATCGACACCGCGAACATGTACTCCTTCGGCCAGGCCGAGGAGATCACCGGCGAGGCGCTGCGCGGCCGGCGGGACGACGTCCTGCTCGCCACGAAGGTACGGATGCAGGTCGGCGACGGGCCCAACGAGGGCGGCTCGTCGGCGTACAGCGTCCTGCGCGAGGTCGAGCGCAGCCTGCGCCGCCTCCAGACCGACCACCTGGACCTGCTCTACCTGCACCAGTGGGACGGCCAGACACCGGTCGAGGAGACCCTGACCGCCCTGGACCGGCTCGTCGCCGACGGCAAGGTCCGCTACGTCGGCATCTCCAACTTCAACGGCTGGCAGATCATGAAGACGCTGTACACCGCGCGGCTGCACCGCCTGGTCGCGCCGGTGGCCCAGCAGGTCTACTACACCCCCGAGGCCCGCGAGGCGGAGTACGAGATCCTGCCGGCCGCCCTCGACCAGGGCCTCGGCACGCTGGTCTGGAGCCCGCTGGGGGAGGGGCTGCTCAGCGGCAAGGTGCGGCGCGGACAGCAGGTGCCGTCCACGACCCGGCAGGGCACCGACTGGCCCGAACCGCACGTGGTCGACAAGGAGCGGGCCTACGACATCATCGACGCCCTCGCCGGAATCGCCGAGGCGCACGGCACGTCCGTACCGCGCGTCGTGCTCGCCTGGCTGCTGGGCCGCCCCGGCGTCACCGGCCTGGTGATCGGGGCCCGCAACGAGGAGCAGCTGCGCGACAACCTCGCGGCCACCGGCCTCTGCCTCACCGAGGCCGAGACGGCCCGGCTCACCGAACTCTCCCAGCTGCCCGCCTACTACCCGTACTGGCACCGTGTCCTGAACGCCTCCGACCGCCCCGATCCGGCCGAGGCGCCCTTCCTGGAGGGCTGGAAGCGGGCCATGGACGGCTGAACGGGCCGGCGCGGAAGGCGGAACGGACCGGGGCTCCGCCGCCCCGGCCCGTTCACCGCCTCGTACGGGCCGCCGTCACACCGGCCGCAGCCAGACCGTCGCCAGCGGCGGCAGCACGGGGGTGATCGATGCCGGCCGACCGTGCCACGGTACGGACGCGTCGGGCACCAGCGGTTCGGAGTTGGCCACCCCGCTCCCGCCGTACCGCGTCTCGTCCGTGTTCAGGACCTCCCGCCACGCCGCCACGTCCGCCGGCACCCCGAGCGGATACGCGTGCCGCACCACCGGCGAGAAGTTGGAGACCGCCAGCAGCGGGGTGCCGTCCGTGCCGTACCGCAGGAAGGCGAAGACGTTGTCCTCACTGGCGCCGCCGTCGATCCAGGAGAAGCCCTCCGGCACCGTGTCCTGCTCCCACAGCGCGGGCGTGTCCGTGTAGCGGCGGTTCAGGTCGCGGACCAGGTCCCGTACGCCCCGGTGGTCGGGTTCGGCCGAGTACGACGGGTCCAGCAGCCACCAGTCGGGGCCGTGCCCCTCCGCCCACTCCGCCCCCTGCGCGAACTCCTGCCCCATGAACAGCAGCTGCTTGCCCGGGTGCGCCCACATGAACCCGAGGTACGCCCGCTGCGTGGCCCGCTGCTGCCACCAGTCGCCGGGCATCTTGGAGACCAGCGAGCGCTTGCCGTGCACCACCTCGTCGTGCGAGATGGGCAGTACGTAGTTCTCCGAATACGCGTACACCATCGAGAACGTCATCTCGTTGTGGTGGTACTTGCGGTGCACCGGCTCCTTGCCGACGTAGTCCAGCGAGTCGTGCATCCAGCCCATGTTCCACTTCAGCCCGAAGCCCAGCCCGCCGAAACCGCCGGGCCCCACATGGTGGGTGGCGCGGGTGACGCCGTCCCAGGCGGTGGACTCCTCGGCGACGGTGACCACGCCGGGGCAGCGCCGGTAGACGGTGGCGTTCATCTCCTGGAGGAAGGCGACCGCGTCCAGGTTCTCCCGCCCGCCGTGCACGTTGGGCGTCCACTCGCCGCTCTCGCGGGAGTAGTCCAGGTAGAGCATGGAGGCGACGGCGTCCACCCGCAGCCCGTCGATGTGGAACTCCTGGCACCAGTACACCGCGTTGGCGACCAGGAAGTTGCGCACCTCGGTACGCCCGTAATCGAATTCGAGGGTGCCCCAGTCGGGGTGCGCGGCCCGCGCCGGGTCCTCGTGCTCGTACAGCGGCCGCCCGTCGAACTCCGCCAGCGCCCAGTCGTCGCGCGGGAAGTGCGCCGGCACCCAGTCCATCAGCACGCCGATCCCGGCCTGGTGCAGCGCGTCGACCAGGTACTTGAAGTCGTCGGGGGTGCCCATCCGGGCGGTCGGCGCGTAGAAGCCGGTGACCTGGTAGCCCCAGGAGCCGCCGAAGGGGTGCTCGGCGACCGGCATCAGCTCGACGTGGGTGAATCCCAGGTCCTTGACGTAGGCGGGCAGCTGCTGGGCGAGCTGCCGGTAGGTGAGCCCGGGACGCCAGGACGCCAGGTGGACCTCGTAGACGGAGAACGGCGCCGCGTGCACCGGGCGCTCGGCGCGCCGCTCCAGCCACGCGGCGTCCTGCCAGCGGTGGTGCGAGGCGTGCACGACGGAGGCGTTGGCGGGCGGGCACTCCGTACGGCGGGCCATCGGGTCGGCGCGCAGCGTCTTCGAGCCGTCCGGCCGGGTGATCTCGAACTTGTACAGCTCGCCCTCGCCCAGCCCCGGCAGGAACAGCTCCCACACCCCGGACGAGCCGAGTGAGCGCATCGGGAAGCCGGTGCCGTCCCAGTAGTTGAAGTTGCCGACGACGCGCACGCCCCGGGCGTTCGGCGCCCAGACGGTGAAGCGCGTCCCGGTCACCCCCTGGTGGGTCATCGGCCACGCGCCCATCGCCTGCCACAGCTCCTCGTGGCGGCCCTCGCCGAACAGGTACAGGTCCAGTTCGCCGACGGCGGGCAGGAAGCGGTACGGGTCGTGCACGTTCACGTCGTTGTCCTCGTACGAGACCAGCAGCTCGTACTCGGGGATCGCGGACAGCGGCAGCACACCGCCGAACAGGCCGTCGCCCTCGTCGTGCAGGTCGGCCCGCAGACCCTTGGCGAGGACGGTGACGGCCCGCGCGTACGGGCGCAGTACGCGAAAGAGCACGCCGCCGCGTACCGGGTGGGCGCCGAGCAGGCCGTGCGGGTCGTGGTGCGCGCCGGACAGCAGCCGGTCGCGGTCCCCGGGATCGAGCGGTGGCGCGGTCCGCACGCCGTGGCTCCCGCCGCTGGGCTCGGGGCCGGGCTCGGGGCCGGAGCCGTCGGGCCGGGCGCCCCCGGCTTCCGGCAGCGGCTCGCCGTGGTCCCGCTGGTGCGGTGGCCGCTCGGCGGACGGCGACGGTGAGGGCGACGGAGCGGCGGGCGCGGAGGGAGCGGCGGGCGCGGTGGGGGAGGCGGCTCCGCCGGGTCCGGCAGGCTCATCACGTCCCGGCAGGAAGGTCGCCGGGACACCGGACCGGCCGGCGGGCGCCTCCGGGGACGTGTCCCGGACGGCCGTGCCTCGGGCGGGCGCGGGTTCTTGCGATGGGCGGCGGGACGACGAACGGGCGGTCACGAGAGGAGCCTCCTCGGCCAGATGTCAGGTATCAGGGCTGTCTGAGATGTCTGATGTGTCTGGTATGCGGGGGTCTGGCGCACGCCGGGTACGCCGGGCCCACGGGCGGGGGCGCCGGTGCCGCACCCGCCGGCGGCGGTGCTCCGTAGAGCCCCGGGTGGCCCGCTCCCGCCGTTTCATGCGCGCCCATCGGCCCCGTCCAGGTCCGGCCCGGCACAGGGGTCCGTGCCGGCGGCGCCCCGGGAGGCCTGTGCCCCGGCCAGCCGCCGCACCGCGGCCATCGGTACGGGCAGCCAGTTCGGCCGGTGGCGGGCCTCGTACAGCACTTCGTAGACGGCCTTGTCGGTCTCGTACGCCCGCATCAGCTCGGGCGCCGAGCGCGGGTCGAGCCCGCCGGCCTCCGCGTACCCGAGGCAGTACGCGGCCCGGGTGCGCCGGGCCCACTCCAGCGACCACGGATCGCCCCCCGAAGGGCCGCTGCGCGCCGCGTAGTCGAAGGAGCGCAGCATGGCCGCCACGTCCCGCACCGCGGGCTGCGGGCGCCGCCGTTCGGCCAGCGGCCGGGACGGCTCGCCCTCGAAGTCGATCAGCGACCAGCGGCCCTCGTCGGCGGTCCGCAGCGTCTGGCCCAGGTGCAGGTCGCCGTGGATGCGCTGGGCGGACCAGGCCCGGCCGTCGTGCCCGAGCGCCGCCAGTTCGTCGAAGGCGGTGCGCAGCCGCGCGCAGTACGGCCGCAGGGCGGGCACCACGCGCGCGGTGGCCACCAGCCGCTCGTTCATCCGGGCGGCGATCGCGTCGAGTTGGGGGCGGCGCAGCTCCGTGGTGGGCAGCGTCTCGGCCAGCGCGGTGTGCACCTCGGCGGTGGCGTGCCCGAGGGCCCGCGCCGAGCTGGTGAAGTCGGCCTGCACGGCGAGCGCGTTGAGGGCCAGCTGCCAGCCGTCTGCGGAACCGCTCAGATAGGGCTGGAGCACGCCGAGCGTGACCGGCTCGCCCTCGCCCGCCTCCGGGTCGGTCTCGAACCACGCGGCGGGCGCGGGGACCCGCCCGCACTTGGCGCGGGCCAGCGCCAGCGGCAGTTCGAGGTCCGGGTTGAGGCCGGGCGCGGTACGCCGGAACACCTTGAGGATGTACGCATCGCCGTAGACCACCGAGGAGTTGGTCTGCTCGGCGGTGACCGGCCGGGCGGGCATCCCGGAGGAGATGGTGCTGTCGGCCACCCGGCAGAACCGCAGCCCGCCGAGCCGCCCCGGCACGCGAAGCCGCTCCAGCAGGAGCGCGCACAGCCGGTTGTCGAGCAGGGCGTCGTAGACCGTGCGGCCGTGCAGCGGTCCGCCGGCGGGGCGGCCGATCACGGCGGGGGCGAGCTGCGGCGGCAGGGCGCTGTGCACGCCGAGCAGGAGCTGGTAGCAGTCCGCGGTCGCCACCGGGCCCGTGGGCGGCGCGGTGGTCTGATCGGCCGGGCTCTCCGGGGGCACCGGCTGCGGGCCCCCGGGGGGAACCGCCGACTGCTGCGCCCGTACGAGCAGGTGCAGCAGCCCCGGTGTGGCGCCACCCGCCGCGCACGGCAGCAACTCGGTCGCCGACACCAGCTGGAACCCCGTGATCGGCCGCCCTTTGCCGGCGAACCACCGCTGCCGCGGCAGCCATTCGCTGAGCAGGGGGACGAGTGAGGACAACAGCGCGGGAGCGGTGGTCGAGAGGCGGTCATGCGAACTGCGGATGGCACGGGTCGAGGCGGTCTCCGACATGGCGTCGCGTCCTTTCCCCGGGCACACGACAGATAGGGCAAAGTGTCCCGGAATGCGGCCTTGACTGTGCGGCGGTGCGGGACGTGTCGGGTGAGGATCGTCCGTACGGCAGCGGTGTCTGTGGGGATTACCCCTGACACCGGGGTTTCGGCGCTGGCTCACCCGGCCCGTGCGGTAGTAGGGAGACTGCCCGTGGGGGCGGTCGGAAAACGCCCGTACCCGCTTCGCGAGCGGATACGCGCGATGGTTTTCCGCCGCCCCGGCCGGACGCCGGTGGGGCCCCTAGACCGCCCCCCTCCGCAGCCGGAACCAATAGAAGCCGTGACCTGCCAGGGTCAGCAGATAGGGCCATTCGCCGATGGGCGGGAAACGGACGCCACCGATCAGCTCGACCGGGTGCCGCCCGTTGAATGTGCGCAGATCCAGTTCGGTGGGCTGCGCGAAACGCGAGAAATTGTGCACGCACAGCACCAGGTCGTCCTGGTATTCGCGCAGGAAGGCCAGTACCGCGGGGTTGGACGAGGGCAGTTCGGTGTAGGTGCCGAGGCCGAACGCCAGGTTCTGCTTCCGGATCTCGATCATGCGGCGGGTCCAGTGGAGCAGCGACGACGGTGAGGACATCGACGCCTCGACGTTGGTGACCTGGTAGCCGTAGACCGGGTCCATGATGGTCGGCAGGAAGAGCCGGCCGGGGTCGCAGGAGGAGAAACCGGCGTTGCGGTCGGGCGTCCACTGCATCGGTGTGCGGACCGCGTCCCGGTCGCCGAGCCAGATGTTGTCGCCCATGCCGATCTCGTCGCCGTAATACAGGATCGGCGAGCCCGGCAGTGACAGCAGCAGCGCGGTGAACAGCTCGATCTGGTTGCGGTCGTTGTCGAGCAGCGGGGCCAGCCGGCGGCGGATGCCGATATTGGCCCGCATGCGCGGGTCCTTGGCATATTCCGCGTACATATAGTCGCGCTCTTCGTCCGTGACCATTTCGAGCGTCAGCTCGTCGTGGTTGCGCAGGAAGATGCCCCACTGGCAGTTGGCCGGAATCGCCGGGGTCTTGGCGAGGATTTCCGAGACCGGGTAGCGCGATTCGCGGCGTACCGCCATGAAGATGCGCGGCATGACCGGGAAATGGAACGCCATGTGGCATTCGTCCCCGCCCTTGGAGTAGTCACCGAAATAGTCGACCACGTCCTCCGGCCACTGGTTGGCCTCGGCCAGCAGCACCGTGTCCGGGTAATGCGCGTCGATCTCCGCCCGTACGTGCTTGAGGAAGGAGTGCGAGGCGGGCAGGTTCTCGCAGTTGGTGCCCTCCTCGGCGTACAGGTACGGCACCGCGTCCAGCCGGAACCCGTCGATGCCCAGGTCGAGCCAGAAGCGCAGGGCGGAGAGCATCTCCTCCTGGACGGCCGGGTTCTCGTAGTTCAGGTCCGGCTGGTGGGAGAAGAAGCGGTGCCAGAAGTACTGCTTGCGCACCGGGTCGAAGGTCCAGTTGGACGCCTCGGTGTCGACGAAGATGATGCGCGCGTCCTGGTACTGCTTGTCGTCGTCGGCCCAGACGTAGTAATCGCCGTACGGGCCGTCCGGGTCGGTGCGCGACTCCTGGAACCACGGGTGCTGATCGCTGGTGTGGTTCATGACGAAGTCGATGATCACCCGCATCCCGCGCTGGTGCGCGGCGTCCACGAACTCCACGAAGTCGGCCAGGTCACCGAATTCCGGCAGTACGGCGGTGTAGTCCGACACGTCGTAACCGCCGTCCCGCAGCGGCGACTTGAAGAACGGCGGCAGCCACAGGCAGTCCACGCCCAGCCACTGGAGATAGTCCAGTTTGGCCGTGATGCCCTTGAGGTCGCCGATGCCGTCGCCGTTGCTGTCCTGGAAGGAACGCACCAGGACCTCGTAGAAGACGGCCCGTTTGAACCAGTCGGGATCGCGGTCCTTGGCCGGCGTGTCCTCGAACTTGTCCGGGACGGGCTCGTTGACGATCAATTGGGTGACCCTCCGATCGGTGAGGACGGTCGCAGGGAGAACAGGTGCGCGGGCGCCGGTGCACGGCCCGGATCGAGGCGCACATAGTTGTCCCTGCCCCAGTGGTAGGTCTCGCCGGTGAGCTCGTCGCGCACCGGGACGGAATCGTGCCAATCGAGGCCGAGTTCCGGCATGTCCAACGACACCGTCGCCTCGTGGGTGTGGTGCGGGTCGAGGTTGACGACGGTGAGCACCGTGTCGGCTCCGGCGCCGTTCCCGGCCCGTTTGGAATAGGCGAGGACGGCGTCGTTGTCGACGCGGTGGAAATGGAGGTCGCGCAGCTGTTGGAGTGCCGGGTGCCGGCGTCGCAAGCGGTTCAGAGCGGTGATGAGGGGGGCGATGCTACGTCCCCGGCGCGCCGCTGTCTCCCAGTCCCGGGGCCTGAGTTGGTACTTCTCCGAATCCAGGTACTCCTCGCTGCCACTTCGTACCGGTGTCGACTCGCACAGCTCGAATCCGGCGTATACACCCCACGTCGGGGAGAGGGTGGCGGCCAGTACGGCCCGTACCTCGAACGCGGGGCGTCCGCCGTGCTGCAGATAGGCGTGGAGGATGTCCGGCGTATTGACGAAGAAATTCGGCCGCATGTACGAGGCCGTTTCCCGCGACAGCTCGGTGAGGTACTCGGTCAGCTCGTGCTTGGAGTTGCGCCAGGTGAAATAGGTGTACGACTGCTGGAACCCGATCTGCGCCAGCGTGCGCATCATCGCCGGGCGGGTGAACGCCTCGGCCAGGAAGATGACGTCCGGATCCGTGCGGTTGACGTCCGCGATGACCTTCTCCCAGAAGAGCACCGGCTTGGTGTGCGGGTTGTCCACCCGGAAGATGCGCACCCCGCGCTCCATCCAGAAGCGCAGCAGCCGTTCCGTCTCCCGCACCAGGCCGTTCAGGTCCGCGTCGAACGCGATCGGGTAGATGTCCTGGTACTTCTTCGGCGGGTTCTCGGCGTGGGCGATGGAGCCGTCCGCCCGGTGGTGGAACCACTCGGGTTGTTCGGCGACCCAGGGGTGGTCCGGCGAGCACTGCAGGGCGAAGTCCAGTGCCACCTCCATGCGCAGGTCGCGCGCCGTACGGACGAAGTGCTCGAAGTCCTCGAAGGTGCCGAGGTCCGGGTGGAGGGCGTCGTGCCCGCCCTCGGCCGAGCCGATGGCCCACGGCGACCCCACGTCGTGCGGGCCCGCGGAGAGCGCGTTGTTGGGGCCCTTGCGGTAGGAGGTGCCGATGGGGTGCACGGGCGGCAGGTAGACGACGTCGAACCCCATGGCCGCGACCGCGGGCAGCCGCTCGGCCGCCGTCCGGAACGTACCGCTGACGGGCGGCGCGCCCTTGCGTACGACCGCGCCCTCCGAGCGCGGGAACAGCTCGTACCACGACCCGAACAGGGCGCGGCGGCGCTCGACCAGTAGCGGCACCGTCCGCGAGGCGGTGACCAGTTCGCGCAGCGGGTGCCGGGCGAGCGCGCCGGTCACCTCGGGGGTGAGTGCGGCGGCGAGCCGGGTCGCGGCGGGCAGCTGCGGGTCGCGCAGGGCGTCCGCGGCGGCCAGCACCGCTTCCCGGCCGTCTCTCTTGGGCACCCCCTCGGCGGCGCGTTCGTGCAGCGCCGCGCCCTCGGCCAGGACCAGTTCGGTGTCGATACCGGCCGGAATCTTGATGCCGGCGTGGTGGCGCCAGGTGGTGACCGGGTCCGACCAGCCCTCGACGCCGTACGTCCACCGGCCCTCCACGTCCGGGGTGACGTCGGCGCCCCATCGGTCCGTGCCGGGCGCCAGTTCGCGCATCGGGGTCCAGGGGCCCGGGCGGCCCAGGGGATCGCGCAGGACGACGTTGGCGGCGACCGCGTCGTGGCCCTCGCGGAAGACGGTGGCCGAGATCTCGAAGGTCTCACCGACCACCGCTTTCGCCGGACGACGGCCGCAGTCGATCAGGGGGCGGAGGTCGAGCACGGGGATGCGGCCGATCATGGGGTCACCTGACGGTTGGGAGGTGCTACCGAATTCTGTCCTTTCTATCGTTTTTGTGGCGGATGGACGGGCTGCGGGCATGGGCTCTCCTGTCCGCTTTCACTCGGTTGGCGGATGGGGCGGTGCGGGAAGCCGTGCGGCGCGCCGGGGCGCAAGAGCGGTACCGCACAAGCCTTCCCGCGGCGCACGGGCGGGCAATCGGGCCGTCCGCGCACTACCGGTACGTAACCGCGGAACGGAATATGACCCGGGCTCCGGCAGCACCCGCAGGCGGTACGGACGCCTCCCGGCGCACGGTGACCACCCCGCCCGTACGCGGTACGGGGTCGCGCTTTCCTGGGCTCATCAGCCGGAGCTGACCTGCGACGACGCGGTCGGCGAACCGGGGCCGGCCGCCTTGGTCCGATGCTCGGCCGCCGCGGCGGCCGGGCGCGTTCCGCACCTCCTTGGGTCCGGCCCGCCGAGGGGACGGGAGGTGGAGCGCAGCTGCGCCGGCTGCGTGCGGAGCGGCCATGGACGTACCGGAGAGGGGCCACTTCGCTGTGTCTCCCGGGTTCCACACCGACGTGATGTCCACACCCGGTGCGAACAGGCCGAGCAGCGCACCCCAGTTGGAGAACGCGGCACGCCGGTCCCGGGCGGGCCGGCCTGTGCGGTGGTGCCTGTGCCCGTACGGTCCAGGACGCGTACGCGGCCCGGCCGCGGCGCGGCGTAGGGCCGGTCCAGCGGCAGGCTCGGGTGGTCCGGCCGATCCGGCCGGTCCAGCCCCCAGGGGGGGGGCGGATTGCGCTGCGTACGGTCCAGTGGCACGGTCCCCTCCTCAACTCGGGCGGGAGCCGCCGGAGTCGCGGGTGGAGGGCCGGGTACCGCACCCGGGCCGGCGGCGCCACCCGGCAGCCTTCCGCCCGACGGGGATCCGAACAAGAGTGCACGAGGGTGGGGAACCGGCCATATCGGCCGCGAGAGGTGGGTGGGAAGCGAGGGGAGGGCCGGGCCGGATCGTGTCACCGTGGCGCGCCGCACCGCGTCCCGCGGTGGCCCGAAGACGCCCGTCGGGTGACTGGCTCGGCCGAACGGGTGACGAGTCAAGGGCCGTGCCGATCATGGCAGTTGGCGTCCGGATCCGACCGGATTCCGGGGTACCGGGCGAATCGGGCGGGGGTGCGCCGCTACCGTCGTAGCGTGAAGGCCATTCGTCGGTTCACCGTTCGCCCCGTCCTCCCGGAGCCCCTGCGGCCCCTCAGCGACCTGGCGCGCAATCTGCGCTGGTCCTGGCACCCCGAGACCCGCGAACTCTTCCACGCCATAGCCCCCGCCGGCCGGCGCCGGGCGGGGCTGGACCCCGTACGGCTGCTGAGCACCGTCTCCGCCGAGCGGCTCGCGGAGCTGGCCGGGGACCGCAGATTCCTGCGCCGGCTCGGCGCCGCCGCCGACGACCTGCAGGACTACCTCACCGGGCAGCGCTGGTACCAGAGCGCCCAGCAGGGCGGCCGGGACGGCCGGCTGCCAGATGCCGTCGCCTACTTCTCGCCGGAGTTCGGCATCACCGCCGCGCTGCCCCAGTACTCGGGCGGCCTCGGCATCCTCGCCGGCGACCACCTCAAGGCCGCCAGCGACCTCGGTGTCCCGCTCATCGGGGTCGGCCTGCTCTACCGGCACGGGTACTTCCGCCAGTCGCTCTCCCGCGAAGGCTGGCAGCAGGAGCACTACCCGGTGCTGGACCCCAACGAGCTGCCGCTGGACCTGCTGCGGGAGGCCGACGGGACGCCCGTCCAGGTCGCCCTCGCGCTGCCCGGCGGGCGGCAGCTGCGGTCGCTCGTCTGGGTGGCCAGGGTCGGGCGCGTACCGCTGCTGCTCCTGGACTCCGACGTGGAGGAGAACGGCCCCGGCGAGCGGGACGTGACCGACCGGCTCTACGGCGGGGGCAGTGAGCACCGTCTGTTGCAGGAGATGCTGCTGGGGATCGGCGGGGTGCGGGCCGTACGGACGTACTGCCGGCTCACCGGACACGCCGCGCCCGAGGTCTTCCACACGAACGAGGGACACGCGGGCTTCCTCGGCCTGGAGCGCATCCGGGAGCTGGCGGACGCCGGCCGCGAGGGCGGCCCCGGCGAGGCCGGCGGGCCGGTCGGCCTGGACTTCGACGGCGCCCTGGAGACCGTACGCGCCGGAACGGTCTTCACCACCCACACCCCCGTCCCCGCCGGCATCGACCGCTTCGACCGCGAGCTGGTCGCCCGGCACTTCGGCGAGGCGGCGGAACTGCCCGGCATCGACGTCGAACGCATCCTCGCCCTCGGCCTGGAGACCTATCCCGGCGGCGAGCCCAACTGCTTCAACATGGCGGTGATGGGGCTGCGGCTGGCCCAGCGCGCCAACGGCGTCTCCACCCTGCACGGCCGCGTCAGCCGGGAGATGTTCGCCGGGCTGTGGCCGGGCTTCGACCCGGAGGACGTGCCGATCACCTCGGTGACCAACGGGGTGCACGCGCCCACCTGGGTGGCGCCCGAGGTCTTCCGGCTGGGCGCGCGCCAGATCGGCGCGGGCCGCACCGAGGACGCGCTCTCCGTCGGCGACTCGCGGCGCTGGTCGGCGGTGGCCGACATCCCGGACGCGGACGTCTGGGACCTGCGGCGGGTGCTGCGTGAACAGCTCGTCGAGGAGGTACGGCGGCGGCTGCACGTCTCCTGGCGCCAGCGCGGCGCCGGGGCCGCCGAGCTGGGCTGGATCGACGGCGTGCTCGACCCGGACGTCCTCACCATCGGCTTCGCCCGCCGGGTGCCCTCCTACAAGCGGCTCACCCTGATGCTGCGCGACCGCGACCGCCTGATGGACCTGCTGCTGCACCGCGAGCGGCCGATCCAGATCGTCGTCGCGGGCAAGGCCCACCCGGCCGACGACGGCGGCAAGCGCCTCATCCAGGAACTGGTCCGCTTCGCCGACGACCCGCGCGTACGGCAGCGGCTGGTCTTCCTGCCCGACTACGGCATGGCCATGGCGCAGAAGCTCTACCCCGGCTGCGACGTCTGGCTCAACAACCCGCTGCGCCCACTGGAGGCCTGCGGCACCTCCGGCATGAAGGCCGCACTCAACGGCTGCCTGAACCTCTCCGTCCTCGACGGCTGGTGGGACGAGTGGTACGAGCCGGACTTCGGCTGGTCCATCCCGACCGCCGACGGCCACGCCACCGACGAGAACCGGCGCGACGAACTGGAGGCCAACGCCCTGTACGAGCTGCTGGAACAGCGGGTCGCGCCGCGCTTCTACGACCGCGACGCGGACGGCGTACCGCAGCGCTGGGTCGAGATGGTCCGGCAGACCCTGGTCAACCTGGGGCCGAAGGTACTGGCGGGCCGCATGGTGCGCGAGTACGTGGAACGCCTGTACGCCCCCGCAGCCCGCTCCCAGCGCTCCCTGACCCCGCAGTCCGCGACCGAACTGGCCGCCTGGAAGACCCGGGTACGGGCCGCGTGGCCACAGGTCGCGGTGGACCACGTCGAGACCGGAGCCCCGGTCGTGGACCGCGCCGAGCCCGTCGGCGTACCGGGCGCCCCGCCCAACGGCAGCGCCGAACTGGGCGCCACCCTGGCGCTGCGGGTCCGCGTCGCCCTCGGCGACCTCGCCCCCGACGACGTGGAGGTCCAGGCCGTCTCGGGCCGGGTGGACGAATCCGACCGCATCACCGACGCCACGACCGTCCCGCTCAAACCCACCGGCGGCCCCGACCTGGAAGGCCGCTGGCTCTACGAAGGCCCCCTCGCCCTCGACCGCACCGGCTCCTTCGGCTACACGGTCCGTGTCCTGCCGGCCCACCGCCTGCTGGCCTCCGCGGCCGAGATGGGCCTGCTGGCGGTGCCGTCGGAGGCGACGGGGGAGGAAGCGGGGGTGCTGATGCGGTGACCGGCCACCGCCTTGCGCGTCAGTGGCCGGTGGCCACCGGCTCCGTCCCCACCGTCCGGCCGGGCGCCCGGAACGTACGGCGGTACGCCTGGGGGGAGACGCCGATGGCGGCGTGCAGATGCTGGCGCAGGGAGGCGCCGCCGGCGAAGCCGACGTGGCCGGCGACCAGGTCCACCGGGAGGTCACTGGTCTCCAGCAGCTGACGGGCGCGGAGCAGGCGCTGCTGGATGAGCCACCGGCCGGGGCTCAGGCCGGTCTCGTCACGGAAGCGGCGGTTGAAGGTGCGCAGGCTCATTCCGGCGTGCTGGGCCAGCCGGGTCAGCGTCAGCGGTTCGTCCAGGTGCTCCAGGGCCCACTGCTGGGTGGCGGCCGTGCCGGTCGCGGTGGGCGCGGGCACCGGCTGCTCGACGTACTGGGCCTGGCCGCCGTCGCGGAACGGCGGCACGACGCACTTGCGGGCCACGTGGTTGGCGAGCGCGCCGCCGTGGTCGGCGCGCACCACGTGCAGGCACACGTCGATGCCGGAGGCGGCGCCGGACGAGGTCAGCACGTCGCCGTCGTCGACGAAGAGCACGTCGGGGGTGAGCCGGACCCGCGGGAACCGCCGCCGGAAGTCGTCGGTGAGCTGCCAGTGCGTGGTGGCCGGGCGGCCGTCCAGCAGTCCGGCGGCGGCCAGGACGTAGGCGCCGGTGCAGATGGACACCGTGCGCGTACCGGGCCGGACGGCCGCCAGCGCGGCGGTCACCGCGTCGGGCAGCTCGGTGCGGACGTGGTCGGGGGCGATGGACGGGATCACCACGGTGTCGGCGGTGCGCAGCACCTCGGGTCCGTGTTCCACCACGATCGAGAAGTCGGCACCGCAGCGCACCGGGCGCCCGTCGGCCGAACAGGTCAGCACCTCGTAGCGGCCCTCGGCCGCGCCGAACACCCGTCCCGGGATGCCGAGTTCGAACGGATAGACGCCGTCCAGGGCCAGGACCACCACTCGATGCGCACGCTGCATGGCACGATCCTATCGGACGATGGCCATCGTGCCATTGTTGTGGCCGCCGGGGCCGGTGATGCTGGACGGCATGAGCGAACACACCATGCGTGCCATCAGCCAGGACGTCACGGGCGGCCCCGAGGTCCTGAAGGAAACCGAACTCCCGCGGCCCGAGCCGGGCGTCGGCCAGATCCAGATCGCGGTCCGTGCCGCCGGGGTGAACCCCACCGACTGGAAGCACCGCGCGGCCGGTCTCTTCGTCGAGCGGCTGCCCCGCGTCCTGGGCTGGGACGTCTCCGGCGTCGTGACGGCGGTCGGCATCGGCGTCACCCTGTTCGAGCCGGGCGACGAGGTCTTCGGCATGGTCCCGTACCCGTACGGCGTAGGTACCCATGCCGAGTACGTCACCGGCCCCGCGCGGGCCTTCGCGCACAAGCCCGCCGCCCTCGACCACGTCCAGGCGGGCGCCCTGCCGCTGGCCGCGCTCACCGCGTACCAGGCCCTGGTGGACACCGCGGACGTACGGCCGGGACAGCGCGTCCTGATCCACGCGGCGGCGGGCGGCGTCGGCCACCTCGCCGTACAGATCGCCAAGGCCAAGGGCGCGTACGTGATCGGTACGGCCGGCTCCGGCAAGCACGACTTCCTGCGCTCCCTCGGGGCCGACGAGGTGATCGACTACCGGGAGACCGACTTCACCGAGGCCGCCGGTACGGTTGATGTCGTCCTGGACGCCATCGGCGGTGACACCCTCACCCGCTCCCTGGACGTGGTGCGCGAGGGCGGCACCGTCGTCTCGATCCTCGTCGGCAGCACCCCGGAGGACCGCGCCAAGGCCGCGGAGCGCGGGGTCCGCCTCGCGCTGATGATCGTCGAGGCCGACCACGCGGGCATGAGCGAGATCGCAGCCCTCGCCGAGGCCGGCACACTGCGTGCGCACATCGCCGCGGTCTTCCCGCTGGAGCAGGCCGCGAAGGCGCACGAGATGGGTGAGAGCGGCCGTACGCAGGGGAAGATCGTCCTTGAGGTGAAGTGACGTCTCTTCCGTACGGGGCCGGACGGGGACCGGGCCGCACGTCCGGCTACCCGGCCGGCGGCCGGTCCCGCCGGTGTACCAGTCCCTTCGACGCCAGCCGGCCGTCCGCGAAACACAGCTGGTAGGCCACATCGTCGTCGTACGCACGGAAGGTGTAGTACCGGCAGGTGCGGCCGGGAGGCGGCGCCGGGGTGCCGTCCGGCGGTACGTCCAGGGAGAAGAACGGCAGCCGCGACTCCACCGCCTCCCGCCCCTCACCGATGCGCAGCGCGTCGTACGTCCCGCGGTCCAGGACCGACCAGGACGGGCTGACCAGCGCGAAGACGCCCATGAGCAGCAGCAGCCCGGTGAACAGCGCCGCCGGTACGGCCACCGTCTGCACCAGCCGCCGCCGCACTTGGTGCCGGGCGGACGCCAGCTCCCGCTGCGACCGGCTCCACCGCGCGCTGTCGCCGGGGCCGCGCACCGGCGCCCCGTCGGCCGTCGGCAGCCGCGCCGCCACCTCGTAACCACCCTCCGGCGTCGGCCCGGCCCGCAGCTCGCCGCCCGCGAGGCGCACCCGTTCGTCCAGCCCGACCAGCCCGTTGCCGCCCGGGACCAGGGCCGGTGCCGATGCCGTGCCGGGCGGCGGCGGTGCGTTGGTCACCGTCACGTCCAGCCGCTGCCCGTCGCCGGTCAGCCGTATCTCCACCGGCGCGCCCGGCGCGTGCTTCGTGGCGTTGGTCAGCCCCTCCTGCACCACGCGGTACACCGCGCGGCAGCCCATCACCGGCATGGCGTCCGGGTCCTCCGCCGCGGCCCCGTCACGCCGCAGCACAACGTCCAGGCCGCAGGACCGGGCGCGTTCGACGAGCGCCTCGACGCTGTCGTCGGCGGGCAGCCGGGAGGGCGCCGGCTGGTCGTCGGTGCGCAGGACGCCGATGATGTCCCGCAGGTGCTCGGTGGCCGCGCCGGCTGCCGCCCGCAGCTCGCCGACGGCCGCGCGCTGGTCGGGCGCCAGCCGCGGGTCGATCTCCAGGGCCCCGGCCCGCAGGGCGAGGAGCGCCAGTTCGTGGCCGAGCGAGTCGTGCATGTCCCCGGCGATCCGGGCCCGTTCGCGCAGCCGGGTGCGGTCGGCGACCGCCTGCTGCTCGTGCTCCATCCGCTCGGCCAGCTGCCAGCCCGTACGGACCAGCGCCGCGTACTGGCGGCGGTAGCGGCCCAGCAGCCACGGCAGGACGACGTTGAAGAGCAGGGTGAGTACGGCGGAGAACCACGGCCACAGGTTGCGGGTGACGACGACGCACAGCGGCAGGCTGACGGCCGCGACACCGGTGAAGAACCAGAGGGCGGCGCGGGCCCGTCCGACCCGTACACCGGCCAGGTAGGCCAGCACGGCCAGCGCGGTGGCGTACTCGAACGTGAAGAAGTCACGGGCCGACGTCAGCCCCAGCACCACCGGCACGGCGAGCGCCCCGAGCGGCCACTTCCGCCGCACCACCACCGCCAGCCCCAGCAGCGGAATGCCGGCCAGCGCGGTCCAGGTCCGTACCTGCGGCACCCCGTCGAACGCGGCGGTGAGCGGTAGGGACAGCGCCAGCCAGAGACAGACGGCCGGCAACCGGGCCGCCCACCGGGAACGTTCGGCGGCGGGCGGCGCGAGCCGGGTCGGACGAGTGAGCATGACATCAGCTTCGCCGATGGAGGCCAGCGTGCGCCCCTGACGAAAGTAACGGAAGCACCGCCACCGGACCTGCGTCCCGGCGCCCCCGGCTCACACGTCCCGCACCAGCCCCGCCTCGTACGCGAGGATCGCCGCCTGCACGCGGTTCTTCAGGCCCAGCCGGGCCAGGATCGCGCTGACGTACGCCTTGACCGTGCCCTCGACGACGAACAGCCGCCCGGCGATCTCCGCGTTCGACAGTCCGGCGCCGACCAGCGCGAGCACCTCGCGCTCGCGGGAAGTCAGTTCCTCGGTACGGGAGCGCGCCGCGGCCGCCCTGCCCAGCGCCACACCGCCGAACTGGCTGATGACGCGCCGCGCCACGGACGGCGAGAGGTACGCGCCGCCCTCGGCGGCCGCCCGTACCCCGGTGATCAGCTCCCGCGGGTCGCCGGTCTTCAGCAGGAAGCCGCTGGCGCCGGAGCCCAGGGCCCCGGCCACGTACTCGTCCTCGGAGAAGGTCGTCAGCATCACCACGGCCGTCTCCGGCAGCGCCCGGCGCAGTTCGGCAGCGGCGCCCAGGCCGTCCAGCCGCGGCATCCGGATGTCCAGCAGGCACACGTCGGGACGGTGCCGCAGCGCCAGCTCCACCGCCTCGCGCCCGTCGGCCGCCTCCGCGACCACCTCGACACCGGGTGAGGCCGTCAGGATGGCCCGCACCCCTGCCCGGATCATCGCCTCGTCGTCCGCCAGCAGCACCCGGACGGTCACCCCCGCATCGCTCATACGGCCACCCTAGCCAGCGGCCCGGCGACGGCCGCCGGGCATATGGAAGGGCGGTGTCCGAAGGGAGGTTGGGAGCCTCCGGACACCGCCCGGTCACGGGGGCGTACTGCCCCGGGAGCGCCGACCGGCCGTCAGGGGCCGGCCGGTGTCGTGCTTACTTCACCGCGACGCCCGTCCACGCCGCCTCGACGCCCTTGACCTCGGCGCTGTCCGCGCCGTACAGGTCGGTGGCCGCCTTGACGGTCGCCTCGCGGGCGCCCTTGTAGTCGGTGTTCGAGGTCATGTAGGTGGTCAGGGCCTTGAACCAGATCTTCTCGGCCTTGTCCCGGCCGATGCCCTCGACCTTCTTGCCGTCCGCGGTGGGGCTGTCGTACTTGACGCCGCCGATCTCCTTGGCGCCGCTGCCCTCGGACAGCAGGTAGAAGAAGTGGTTGGCGATGCCGGAGGAGTAGTGCACGTCGACGTTGCCGGCGTCCGCGCTCCAGCTGTCCAGGGACTGGCCGTCCTTGGAGGGCTTGTCCATGTAGCGCAGCGGCTTGCCGTCACCGGCGATGTCGATCTTCTCGCCGATGAGGTAGTCGCCGGCGTCCTCCTTGTTCTTGGCGAAGAACTCCACGGAGGTGCCGAAGATGTCCGAGGTCGCCTCGTTCAGACCGCCGGACTCGCCGCTGTAGGTGAGGTTGGCGGTGGCCGAGGTGACGCCGTGGCTCATCTCGTGCGCGGCGACGTCGATCGAGGTGAGCGGCTTCTTGTTGCCCTCGCCGTCGCCGTACGTCATGCAGAAGCAGCTGTCGTCCCAGAACGCGTTGGAGTAGTTCTGGCCGTAGTGGACACGGGAGGTGGCGCCCTTGCCGTCACCCTTGATGCCCGCGCGGCCGTGCACCGTCTTGTAGTAGTCCCAGGTCAGCTGGGCACCGTACGCGGCGTCGACGGCGGCGGTCTCCGGGTCGTCGGCCTTGCCGTTGCCCCACTTGTCATCCTTGTTGGTGAACAGCTTGCCCTCGCCGCTCTCGCTGCCGCTCAGGTTGAACGTCGAGTGGCCGCCGCGCCCCTCGTCGGTCAGCTCGTAGCCGCTGCCGCCCTTCTTCGAGCCGATCTCGACGGAACCGCTGTAGGCGGAGGTGCCGGCGCCGTTCTCGATCCCCTGGTACTGGAAGATCTTCTTGCCGGTGTTGGCGTCGGTGATGACGTGCAGCTGGTTGGGCGTGCCGTCCTTCTGGAAACCGCCGACCACGGTGTCGTACGCGAGGACCGGGGTGCCGGAGGCGGCCCAGACGACCTTCTTGGGCGTCACGGCGGCGGCCTGCTGGGCGCCGAAGGACTTCGCGGTGCCCTGGGCGGCCTGGGCGGCGGCCTTCGGGGCGACCTTCGGGGTGGTCGAGGCGACGGCGATCTTCGCGCTGTTGGCCTTGGTGGTGCTCTTGACCGCACCGCCCTTGGCCCGGTGCACGATCAGGTCGCCGCCGAGGACGGGCAGTCCGGCGAAGGTGCGGTCGTAGCGGGTGTGGGTGGTGCCGTCGGCGTCCTTGACGACGTCCTTGACGACGAGCTTCTCCTGGGCGCCCAGGCCCAGTTCCTTCGCGGCCTGTGCCTTGGTGGCGCCGGCGTCACGCAGCAGTTCGGCGCGGTGCGAGGCGGTCAGCTGGACGGGCGAGGCCGCCGCGGCCTTGGCGGTGGTGCCGGGGCCGGCGGGGGAGGCCCCCGCGGTGCCGGCCGTGACGGCCGCGGCTATCAGTGCGCCGGCCGCTGCCAGCGAGGTGCCGGTGATACGCGCCTTACGGGAAATGTGGGGGGACACGCGTGTGCTCCTTCGACTTTGCCAGGGTGGGGGTGCAAAGCGATGCGGGTGTGACTTGAGGGGGAAGACTGCCATTCGAACGCGTGCATGTCAGGAGGCGGTAGCGAAGTTGGCGAGAAATCGTCCGTAGAGCGAACATCACTGTTCGTATGCCGGAGTTGAACGCAACGGAACGGGCGTCGCCCCTGGTGAGGAGCGACGCCCGGTCGAACGGGGAGCTGGAACTGTCCGGCCGGCCACGGCGGTTCACCCGCGCGGCCCGCCGTCACCTCAGAAGGTCAGCTTCCAGCTGTTGATGTAGCCGGCGTCCTGCTGGTAGACGTCCCGGACCCGCAGGTTCCAGGTGCCTTGCGCGACCTCAGAGGAGGCGTTGACGGTGTACGTCGTCTTGACGTTCGCCGCCGAGTCGGCCGCGTCGGAGTTCTTCAGCCGGTAGGCGGTGCCGTCCGGGGCCACCAGGTCGATGACCAGGTCACCGCGGTAGGTGTGCACGATGTCCACGCCCACCTTCAGGGCGCTCGGCGCGTTGCCCGTACGGGTCACCTTGACCGGCGAGTTGACCGCGCCGCCCGCGTCCGGAATCTGCACGTCGTCGGTGTTCTCGAAGACGTCACCGCCGCTGGCCGGGTTGACGGTCCAGGTGAAGCTGGTGGTGCCGGTCTTGTTCGCGGAGTCGGTGACGGTGACCGTCACATTGCTGGTGCCCGCGGTGGTCGGGGTGCCCGAGATCAGACCGGAGTCCTGGTTGACCGACAGCCCGGCCGGCAGCCCGGTGGCCGCGTACTTCAGCGCGCCCGCGTTGCTGCTGGTGGCCTTGATCTGCAGGCTGGCGGGCTGGCCGACGGTGCTGGTCTGGTTGCCCGGGTTGGTCACGCTGACCCCGGAGTCCGGGACGCGCTGGCCGACGTTGACCGCCGCCCAGGTGTTGGCGACCGTGTTGTACGTGGCGCTGCCCTGGCCGAACAGCTCGGCGGCGGCGGACAGCGTCGCGGTGCGGGCGGCCGCGTAGTTGGTGTTCGCGTTCATGAACTTCGTCAGCGCCGAGAACCAGACCTTCTCGGCGTTGGCCCGGCCGATGCCGGGCACCGGCAGGTTGTCGTAGGTCGGGCTGTCGTAGTGGACGCCGTTGATGTCCTTGGGCCCGCTGCCCTCGGCCAGCAGGTAGAAGAAGTGGTTGGCGACACCGGACGAGTAGTGGACGTCGATGCCTCCGATGCCGGAGTACCAGTAGTCCTTGGACCGGCCGTCCTTGCTGGGCTTGTCCATGTAGCGCAGCGGCGTGCCGTTGCCGTTGATGTCGATTTCCTCGCCGATGAGGTAGTCACCGACGTCGTTGGGGTTGTTGGCGTTGAACTCGACGGCGGTGGCGAAGATGTCCGAGGTGCCCTCGTTCAGGCCGCCCGGCTCACCGCTGTAGGTGAGGTTGGCGGTGGCCGAGGTGACACCGTGGGTCATCTCGTGGGCCGCCACGTCGATGGAGGTCAGCGGCTTGACGTTGCCGCTGCCGTCGCCGTACGTCATGCAGAAGCAGCTGTCCTGCCAGAACGCGTTGACGTAGTTGTTGCCGTAGTGCACCCGGCTGTACGCGCCGACACCGTCGCCCCTGATGCCGCTGCGGCCGTGCACGTTCTTGTAGTAGTCCCAGGTCAGCGCCGCGCCGTAGTGCGCGTCCACACCGGCCGTCTGGGCGTTCTGCGGAGTGCCGTCGCCCCACACGTCGTCCGCGTCGGTGAACAGCGTGCCGGTGCCGGAGGTCCCGCGGTTGAGGTTGTAGGTCTTGTGGTTGCCGCGAGTGGTGTCGGTCAGCGTGTACGAGGGAGCGGTGCCCAGGGTGACCTGGCCGCTGTACATGCTGTTGCCGGTGCCTTCCTGGACACCCTGGTACTCGTGGAGCTTCTCGCCGGTCGTGGCGTTCGTGATCACGTGCAGCTCGTTGGGCGTGGTGCCGTCCTCCTGCACGCCGCCGACGACCGTCTCGTACGCCAGGACCGGCTTGCCGTCGGCGACCCAGATCACCTTGCGCGGCTCGCGGGCCTCGGACTTCTTCGCCCCCTGCGCCTTCGACGCCTTCAGCGCCCTGTCCTCCGCGGCGGACGGCGCGAGCTTCGGGGTGGTGGTCGGCACGTCGAGCTGCGACCGTACGTCCTTCGAGACGCCGCGCAGCGTGCCGTTGGCCGCCTCGTGGACGACCAGGCCGCCGCCGAGCACCGGCAGCCCCGCGTAGGTGCGCTCGTAACGGGTGTGCACACTGCCGTTGACGTCCTTCAGGACGTCCTTGACGACCAGCTTCTCCTTGGGGCCCAGCTTGAGCTGCCTGGCCGTCTCAGCGGTGGTGGCCTTGGCCTCCCGCAACAGTTCCGCACGCTGCGCCGGGGTCAGCTTGGCGGGCAGCGCGCCCGGGTCGGGCTGCGCGGTGACCGGGCCGGGCCGGGGAGCGGCAGCCGTGCCGGCGCCTGCCTGCACGGTCACGGTCAGCATCGCGGCCATGGCGACCACGGCGCCGGTCGCGACGGCGCGCCTATGGGGGGTGCGTCTCACACTGACTCCTTCTGCGGTGGCCGCGACCGGTGGGTGGGCGGCCGAGGGGGACCGGGCGGCGGAGTGACCGTCCGGGCAGAGCGAGGCAGAACACGTGGAACGTGTGGGGGGAGGCACCAGGTGCGGGTGGTCCGGGCCTTCGAGCGTGGAGCGTCGAACGGGCCGTGGGCGCGAAGTGGTGCACTGTGGGGCTCCGCGCAACGGATGCGGGGAAGAGTGCCACCTGAGGGCCGCCATGGGCAGTGGCCGGTCGATAGTTGGCCGGAAAACGTCCGTAGAGCGGGGGCCCGGGTCCGTATACAGGACGTGACGGTACGTCCAACCCCAGCGGCCCCGGGTTCCCCGGACGGCCCCTTCCGCCGCGGCCTGCCCCCGGTACGTACGCCGGCCCTTGCGCGATGCGGTGTCCGCCGTCCCGGCCGTCCCGGGCGCATACACGGTCGGCGGACCGTCCGTCGTCCGGTACGGCGGCGAACCGCCGTCTTCGGCCACCCGCGGCGCACCCGTCTCCGCGGAAACCGGGATGCGGCGGCGCGCCGCGCCCGGCAGGATCGGGCGGTCGAAAGGAACCGGATGACCACCGAACGAACCGCCCCGCCGCTTCGCGCGGGTGAGCGCGAAACCCTCCGCGCCTACCTCGACTTCCACCGGGCGACGCTCGCCATGAAGTGCGACGGCCTGACCGACGAGGAACTGCGCGGCCGCTCGATGCCGCCCTCCACGCTCAGCCTGCTCGGCCTCGTACGGCACCTGGCGGAGGTGGAGCGCACCTGGTTCCGGCGGGTGATCAACAAGGAGGACATCCCTCTGGTGTGGTCACCGGACGGCGATTACCAGGCGGCGTACGACCCCGGCACGGCCACCCGCGAGGAGGCGTTCACCGCCTGGCGGACCGAGGTCGAGCACGCCCGCCGCATCGAGAGCGCCGCCCCCTCACTGGACATGACCGCCCACGCGCCCCGCTGGGGCGCCGACGTGACCCTGCGCGTCGTGATGCTCCACGTCATCCTCGAATACGCCCGCCACAACGGCCACGCCGACTTCCTGCGCGAGGGCATCGACGGGGTGGTGGGGCCCTGAGAGCCGGTGTCCTGAGGGCCGGTGCTCCGAGACCGGTGCTCCGAGACCGGTGCTCCGAGACGGTGCCCGGGGCCGCCAGGAAATGGCTGGCGCGGCGCCGCACGGCGGCGGGACGATGCGGGATGCCGCAGTCGCCGCACGCCCTGTGCGCGCCCTGCTCCCCCGGAGGGAAGCCGTCATGACCGACGCCGCACCCGAACCGCCCGATTCCTCCCGCCCCGGGCCCGCAATCCGCACGACAGCCGGGGCGGTGCGCGGCAGCCGGGAAGCGGGTGCGGCGGTCTTCCGCGGCATCCCGTTCGCCGAGCCGCCGGTCGGCGCCCTCCGGTTCGCCGCGCCGCGGGCGGTGCGGCAATGGGACGGCGTACGACCGGCCCTGGCGTACGGGCCCCCGCCCCCGCAGGGCGGC
The DNA here is from genome assembly GCF_055573595.1 of Streptomyces sp. NPDC030165. Lineage (NCBI taxonomy): Bacteria > Bacillati > Actinomycetota > Actinomycetes > Kitasatosporales > Streptomycetaceae > Streptomyces > Streptomyces sp. NPDC030165. The sequence continues at coordinate 339,177 of NZ_JBVIBD010000005.1, forward strand.
CACTTCGGCATGGAGGCACTGTCGCAGGACGCCGCCGACGACTGGCTGACGGTCAACGTCTGGACACCCGACCCGGGCCCGGCCGCCGGGCTGCCGGTGATGGTGTGGATCCAGGGCGGCGCCTACACGATCGGCACGTCCGCCCTTCCCGGGTACGACGGGGGCCGCCTGGCGCACGCCGGTGTCGTCCTGGTGACCTTCAACTACCGCGTGGGGCCGGAAGGGTTCGGGCAGTTCGCGGGGGCGCCCGCCAACCGGGGCCTGCTCGACCAGATCGCCGCCCTGGAGTGGGTACGGGACAACATCCGGGCCTTCGGCGGTGACCCGGCCCGCGTCACGGTCTTCGGTCAGTCCGCGGGCGCCGGATCGGTCGCCGCACTGCTGGCGATGCCGCGTGCGGCCGGACTCTTCGGCCGGGCCGTCGCGCAGAGCGTGCAGGGCACGTACTTCTCCCCGGAACTGGCCGCCGACATCGCCGCCGCCTGCGCCGCCGAGCTGGGGCGTGAGCCCACGACGGGCGACCTGTCCACCGTGCCCCCGGCCCGGCTGTCCGCCGCCGGGGACGCGATCGGAGCCACGATGGACCGGTGGGCACACCGCTGGGGCGCCATCGCACACCGCACGATCCCGGTCTCACCGGTCGTCGACGGGGACACACTGCCGCGCACGCCCTGGCAGGCCCTGGCGGACGGCGCCGGCCACGACCTCCCGCTCCTCGTCGGCCACACGCGGGACGAACAGCGCCTGTTCACCGCGATCGAGGGCCTGCTCGGCCAGGTGACCCCCGAACAGGCCGCAGCCGCCCTGCGCGTCTTCGCCCCCGGCCCGGACGGCGCACGCCGGTACCGCGACGGCTTCCCGGCCGCCACCCCGGACGAGCTGTACGAACGGGTCCACTCCGACTGGCTGTTCCGCATGCCGTCCCTCCACCTCGCCCACGCCCAGGCCACCGGCGGCGGCCGCGCCCACCTCTACGAGCTGACCTGGCCCGCCCCCGGAATGGACGGCACCTTCGGCGCATGCCACGGCCTCGACGTACCCCTCGTCTTCGGAAACCTGGACCGGGGACAGCCTGCCGTACTGATCGGCGAGGAGCCCTCCCCGGAAGCGGAGGCGCTGTCGGCCCGTATGCGCGCGGCGTGGACGGCGTTCGCCACCGACGGTGACCCGGGCTGGCCCGCGTACGACACGGAACGGCGGCCGGCACAGCTCTTCGACAGCCGTCCGTCCGTCGCCCCCTACCCGGAGGAGACCTCCCGCCTCATCTGGCAGGACCACGCCTTCTCCGCGTTGCGGTTGGCCGACGGATAGATCCGCATCAGCTCTATTCCACGGAGGCCCCTGCTGAAGGACGTGCGGAGCAGGCCCCGCTGAAGGATGTGTGCATGCTCGACACCCTGGACCGTGCCCTGATCCACGCGCCGCACATAGACGGCCGCGCGCCCTTCGGCCATATCACCGTCGCCCTCGGCGTCTCTCCATCAGAAACGCCCCAGCGTGGCCCCAGCTGCTGTACGGCGTTCAGCAGCCCGGCCGCCGACCCGATCTCCTGAGCAGCGGCCGCAGGGCGATGGTGAAGAAGGCGGGGCCGAAGAGGCCGACGCCGAAGCCGACGACGCCCAGCGCGAGCAGCAGCGGCTGGGGGTAGGCCGTGGGCTCCGCCGCGTGGTACACGGCGATGGCGGCCAGCGCTCCGACCAGGAGCACGGCCAGGCCCATCGACATGGTGTGGTGCCCGTAGCGCCGGACCAGGCGGGCGCCGGCCAGCCACGACGCGATGGCCAGGCCGACCGACCACGGAGCGAGCGTCAGCCCCGCGTCGAGCACGTCGGTCCCGAGCCCCAGCTGGAGCTGTAGCACGACGACCATCATCAGACCGTTCGTCACCGCGAAGAACGCCGCCGACGTCACCAAGGCGGCCGGGAAGCTCCGGTGCGCGAACAGGCTCGGCTCCACCAGCGGGCTGCGGCCGCCCGCGCCCGCACGGCACTGGTGCAGCGCGAACCCGGTCAGCACCAGCAGACCGGACACGACGGACCCCCAGCTCCACCCGGACAGCGCGGCGATGTCGCCGCCGATGAGCGGGTGGACGATGAGCCCGACACCGACCATGGCCACAAGCGTGCCGGTCAGATCGAGTGTGGGCCGCTCCGGAGCCCGGTTCTCCGGCATCTTGGGGGCGATGGGCCAGCACGGTCACGGACACCGGGACGTTGACCAGGAATGCCGCGCGCCACGACGAGCCGAACAGGTCGGCATGGGTCAGGACGCCGCCGAGCACCGGACCGCAGACGGCGGCCAGACCCATCACCGGGCCGATGCTGCCCAGCGCCTTGGACACCTCGTCACCGGTGAACATGGTTCTGATCAGGCCGATGGTCTGGGGAATGATCACGGCCGCCGCGGTTCCCTGGACCACACGGAAGGCGATCAGCAGACCCGCCGAGGGCGCCAGGGCGCAGGCGGCGGACGCGAGCATGAAGCCGGTGACACCGATGACGAACACCCGCCGCCGGCCGGCGATGTCACCCAGCCGGCCACCGGTGATCAGCAGCACCGCGAACGGGAGGGTGTAGGCCGTGGTGAACCACTGGATGGCGGAGACCGACCCGCCCAGATCGGCATGTATCGCGGGCGCGGCGACCTGCACCATGGTCGCGTCCAGCAGGTTCATGGCCTCGCCGAGCAGCAGGGCGGTGAGCGCCGGCCACCGCCATCGGTACGCCGCTGGGGAAGGCGGCGCGAGTACACGATTCCCACGCGACGACCCGATGCGGGCGCCCGGCCGGCGGAGGCACCGAGATCGTCACGCTCCTGGGAGGCGATACCCAGGTCCTGTCATGGATGGCGGTCGCTCCGGCCCGTCTCGACGAGGTGGTCACCACGTTGGCCCGCCACGGCGAACTCGCTCTCGTGGCGCACACCACCGTCCCGCCACGGGTGACCCGTGCGCAGAACCGCGCACCCTATGGGTCTCTTGAGCGAGGGAGAGAGGGAACGAGGGGAGAGGAAGCGAGGGAGCGAGGGAGCGATGACTGTGCATGGTCCCCTGCGTTTCATACGGCCCTGTGTCCCTGCGTCCTGCGGGAATCGGGTCAGCTCTCCGTGCCGAGGGGTTCGGCGGCCGGGGAGGCCGATGCGGTGCCGGGCCGACGGGAATCGTCGACGCGTCGCCGCTGCGCCGTGGTGAGGGCGTGGACGACGAAGATGCCGGCCAACGCCGCGCCCGCCACGGCCGTGTCGGCGGCCAGGAGCAGGGGGACGTCCTTGTAGGCGCGAGCGATGACGTCGTCCGTGGAGCCCGTGTACATCATGCCCACCCCGCTCAGCATCCCGGCGAGCCACAGGCCCCACCACCAGTTCACGGCGCGCGGCAGGGGCTCTCCCGGGGCGCTCGCACGGTGGATGTCGGCGACGATTCCGCGGGGCACCCACAGGTTCGCGACGGGCACGATCCAGCCCGCGTAGACCCACGGCCAGGCGTAGCGCGGCGGCTGTCCGGACAGGGCGCCGGCGTTGTCCCGTACGCGCCACAGCCAGACCAGGAAGGTGAACGCGCACAGTGCCGTGGCCGCGTCCCCCAGGGCACTGACGAGGTGGTAGGCGTCCTCCAGCGCGGTCAGCGGGCGGTGCAGGCCGTCGCCCTGGTCGGGCGGCCCGGAGGCCGGCATCCCGGCGGCGGCGAGCCTGACCTGCCACAGGGCCCGGGCCACCCAGGCGATACCGGCGAGGGCGAGGGCGGCCACAGCACAGCGGGCCGCTGCCCGGACCGGGCGCAGGGCGGACGGCGCTACATGATCGTTCACCTGCTCATTGTTTCTCACGGAAGGCCGCGTACGCCAAGGCGTGACCCCCTACCGGATCCACCGGCGGCCGGGCCGCTCACACCACGCTCTCCCGCCACGCCTGGTGCAGTTCCGCGAAGCGGCCGCGGGCCGCGATCAGTTCGGCGGGGGTGCCGTCCTCGACGATGCGGCCGGCGGACATCACCAGGACCCGGTCGGCCGTCTCCACCGTGGACAGGCGGTGGGCGATGACCACCGCCGTACGGCCGCGCAGGACCGTGTCCATGGCGCGCTGGACCGCGCGTTCGCCGGGTATGTCGAGGGAGCTGGTGGCCTCGTCGAGGATCAGTACGGCCGGGTCGGCGAGCAGGGCGCGGGCGAAGGCGACGAGCTGGCGCTGCCCGGCGGAGATCCGGCCGCCGCGCTTGCGCACGTCGGTGTCGTACCCGTCGGGCAGGGCCGCGATGAAGTCGTGGGCGCCGATGGCCCGCGCGGCCCGTTCGATGTCCTCGCGGGTGGCGTCGGGGCGGCCGATGGCGATGTTCTCGGCGACCGTGCCGGAGAACAGGAACGCTTCCTGGGTGACCATGACCACCGAGCGGCGCAGGTCGGTGGCGGACAGGTCGCGCAGATCGACTCCGTCCAGCAGTACCCGGCCGGCATCGGAGTCTCCCCCGTCCGCATGGGGCCCAGAGCTCGGGGAAGGGTCGTAGAACCGGGCCAGCAGCTTGGCCAGGGTGGACTTGCCGGCGCCCGTGGCGCCGACCACGGCGACCGTACGGCCGGCGGCGAGGGTGAGGTCGAAGCGCGGCAGTACCTCGCCGCCGGTGCGGTAGGCGAACCGGACGCCGTCGAAGGTGACCTCGCGGCCCGGCCGGGAGCCGGGCCGCTCCGGCAGCGGTCGCGGACCGGCGGGCTCCGGGACGCCCGGGCGCTGGGCGAGCAGCCCGGCGATCTTCTCCAGTGAGGCGGCGGCGGACTGGTAGGAGTTGAGGAACATGCCGAGGCGGTCGATCGGTTCGTACAGGCGGCGGAGGTAGAGCACCGCGGCCGCCAGGACGCCCAGCGCCAGGCCGCCCGAGGCCACCCGGTACGCGCCCCACAGGACCAGCGCGGCCACCGCGACGTTGGCCACCAGGCGCGAGGAGACGACGTACCGGGCCATCTCCAGTATCGCGTCGCCGTTGGTGCGCTCGTGCCGGCTGTTCAGACGGGCGAACGCCGCGTCGTTGGGACGCTCGCGCCGGAACGCCTGCACCGGGCGGATGCCGTTGAGGGTCTCCGTGAACTTCACGATGACGGCGGCCATCGCCGACGACTTCACGCTGTAGACACGCTGGGATCGGCGCCGGAAGGAGCGTACGAGCAGGTAGAGCGGCCCGGCGGTGGCAACGGCGGCGGCGCCCAGACCCCAGTCGAGGTAGAGCAGCGTCGCCGTGATGTAGACCGTGGCCAGGACGATGGAGATCAGCTCCTGGAGGCCCTCGTTGAGCAGTTCGCGCAGCGCCTCCACGTCGGTGGTCGCGCGGGAGATCAGCCGGCCCGACGTGTAGCGCTCGTGGAAGTCCAGGCTCAGCGCCTGGCCGTGCCGGAAGATCCGGCCCCGCAGGTCGAGCAGGACGTCCTGGCTGATCCGCGCGGAGAGCCGGACGAAGACGTACTGGAGTCCGCCGCCCGCCGACGCGCACAGCAGATAGGCCACCGCCACGGCGATCAGCGGGCCGTGCGAGCCCGCGCGCAGGGCCGGAACGGCGTGGTCGATGGCGAAGGCGACCAGCAGCGGCCCGGCCTGCACGGCCGCCTGCTGGAGCAGGAGGAGGACGGCCGCCGCCCAGGCGGCACGGGTGTGCGGGCGCAGCAGCGAGCCCAGCAGGCTGCGGGAGGCGCCCTTGGCGGTGGGCAGGATGTCCTGCGCGAAGGCGTCGGGGGCGGCGGGAGCGGCCGGGGGAGGGGAGGGAGGCCGGGGCGCGCCGTCGCCGTCCGGCGCGTCACCCGTGGCCGTACCGGCACCCGTGGTCGTGGTCATCGCACGCTCTCCCCTTCGCGCCGGGCGGTGCTCCCGCCGTACGAAGCGCCGGACATCAGCGCGGCGTACTCGGTGTTCTCGCGGAGCAGCTGGTGGTGGCTGCCGACCGCCGCTATCCGGCCGCCGGACAGCAGCGCCACCCGGTCGGCGAGCAGGACCGTGGACGGGCGGTGGGCGACGACCAGGGCGGTGGTGGTCGCCAGGACCTGCCGCAGCGCCGCCTCGACCAGCGCCTCCGTATGGACGTCCAGCGCCGACAGTGGATCGTCCAGGACCAGGAAGCGGGGCCGGCCGACCACCGCGCGGGCCAGCGCGAGCCGCTGCCGCTGCCCGCCGGACAGGCTCAGCCCCTGCTCGCCGACCTCGGTGTCCCGGCCGTCCGGGAGCGCGTCCACGAACCCGTCGGCCTGGGCCACGCGAAGGGCCCGCCGGAGGTCGTCGGGGCCGGCGCCCTCCCCGCCCATCAGGACGTTCTCCGCCACGGTCGCGGAGAACAGGGTCGGTTCCTCGAAGGCCACCGCCACCCGGGCGCGCAGTTCGTCGCGGGTCAGCGCCGTGATGTCCGTGCCGTCGAGGGTGATACGCCCGCCGGTAGCGTCGTAGAGCCGGGGGACGAGCGCGGTGAGCGTGGTCTTGCCGCTGCCGGTCGCCCCGACCAGGGCCATCGTCTCCCCGGGACGGATGTGCAGGTCGACGCCCTGGAGGGTGGGCGGGGCGCCGGCGGGGGCGTCCGGATAGCGGAAGGTGACGCCGTGGAAGGCGAGCCCCGCGGCCGCGAGGCCGGCTTCGGGCGTGCGCCCGTTCGCCTTCCGGAGGCCAGCGGCTCCCGGAACGGGTTCTGCCGCTTGTCCGGCCGCTTCCCGGGGGCCCGCGGCTTCACGTCCGGTTTCGGCACCGGCTTCGGCCGCGCACCTGGCCGCCTTCCGGGGGTCCGCAGCCACCGGAGCGGCGCCGGCCACCTGTCCGGCCGCCTCCCGGAGGTCCGCGGTTCCCGGAGCGGTCTCAGCCACCTGCCCGGCCGCCTTCCGCGTATCCTCGCGGTCCGCCACCGGCTCGTCCAGGACCTCGAAGTACCGGTCGGTGGCCGCGGCCGCGTCGTTGCTCATGGCGAGCAGGAAACCGATCGACTCCACCGGCCACATCAGGGCCAGTGCCGTGGACAGGAACGCGACGAGGGTGCCGGCCGACAGGTCCCCGTCGGCCACCTGGACCGTACCGAGCACCAGTGCCGCCCCGATGGCCAGCTCCGGCAGCGCCATGATGAAGGCCCACAGGGCGGCCAGCAGCCGTGCCTTGCGCAGTTCGGTCGTGCGCAGCCGGGCCGTCAGCTCCCGGAAGGCACGGGCCTGGCTGCGGTGCCGGCCGAACCCCTTGATGATCCGGATGCCGAGGACGGATTCCTCCACGACCGTGGTCACGTCGCCGACCTGGTCCTGGGCCCGCCGCGCGGCCACCGCGTACTTCGCCTCGAAGACCGAGCACAGCGCGATCAGCGGCACGATGGGCGCCAGCAGCACCAGCCCCAGTGACCAGCGCTGCACCAGCAGGATCACGCAGCCCACCAGAATCGTGGTGGCGTTGACGATGAGGAACGTCAGCGGGAAGGCCAGGAACAGGCGCAGCAGTTGCAGGTCCGTGGTACCCCGGGACAGCAGCTGGCCGGAGGCCCAGCGGTCGTGGAAGGCGACCGGCAGCCGCTGGACGTGGCGGTACAGGCTCTCGCGCATCGTGGCCTCGACGCGCGCCAGCGGCCGCGCCACCAGCCAGCGCCGCAGCCCGAACAGGCCCGCCTCCGCGAGGCCCAGCAGGAGCAGGTACCCGCCGCCCAGCCAGGCCCCGCCGGGGTCCCGGTCGGCGACCGGCCCGTCCACGAGCCACTTGAGGACCAGGGGGATGACCAGCCCGATGCAGGACGCGAGCACCGCCACGAACGCCGCCGTGAACAGCCGCGCCCGCACCGGCCGTACGAACGGCCACAGGCGCAGCAGGGAGCGCACGGCGGAGCGCCGGGCCGCCGTGCGCCGCTCGTCGGCGGGGGCGGAAGAAAGCCTGTCGGGCTGCTGCTGTCTCGTCACCTTCGCTGCATCGGTCATCATCGCCGAGAGTACGGCTCGCCACTGACATCACTCCTCGGGATTCCGCCGGCCCCGTGCGGAAGTTGGGGGGAGCGGTGGTGTCAGGCCGCCACCCCGCACAACGGGCCTCAGGCGGCCACCCCGCGCAACAGGTCTCAGGCCGTCACCACGCGCAACAACAGCACCGACCGCTCGGGGACGGTGAGCCGGGCGCCGGCGTGCAGCCGCGTCCCGGGCGGCGCGTCCTGCTCCTCCCGGGAGGTGTCGACGACCAGGCCGTACGCGTCGGCCCAGGGCGGCCCCGGGAGGGTGAAGGCGGCCGGACGGTGGCCGGTGTGCAGGACGGCGAGGAAGCTGTCGTCGGTGATCCGGCGGCCTTCGGGGTCGCGCTGCGGGATGTCGGTCCCGGAGAGGTACATGCCGAGGGTGGTGGTGGGCGCGTACCAGTCCTGTTCGGTCATCTCCGAGCCGCGCGGGGTGAACCAGGCCAGATCGCGCAGGCCGTCCGGGCGCTGCGGCCGGCCGGAGAAGAACGCGCGGCGGCGCAGTACGGGGTGGTCGCGGCGCAGCGCCATCAGCCGGGACGCGAGGGTGGCGAGGGCCCGCCAGCCCGGGTCGTCGAGGAGCGACCAGTCGACCCAACTGGTCGCGTTGTCCTGGCAGTACGCGTTGTTGTTGCCGCCCTGTGTGCGGCCCATCTCGTCGCCCGCGACCAGCATCGGCACGCCGGTGGACAGCAGCAGGGTGGTGATCATGTTGCGCAGCTGCCGGCGGCGCAGCGCCTGTACGCCGCGGTCGTCGGTCTCACCCTCCGCGCCGCAGTTCCAGGAGCGGTTGCCGTCCGTGCCGTCCCGGTTGCCCTCGCCGTTGGCGGCGTTGTGCTTGTGCTCGTACGAGACCAGGTCGCGGAGGGTGAAGCCGTCGTGCGAGGTGATGAAGTTGACCGAGGCGTACGGGCGGCGGCCGCCCCACGCGTACAGGTCGCTCGACCCGGAGAGTCGGTAGCCGAGGTCGCGTACGTCGGGGTGTGCGCCGCGCCAGAAGTCGCGCACGGTGTCGCGGTAGCGGTCGTTCCACTCCGTCCACAGCGGCGGGAAGGCGCCGACCTGGTAGCCGCCGGAGCCCACGTCCCAGGGCTCGGCGATCAGCTTGACGCGGCGCAGCACCGGGTCCTGGGCGATCACCGCGAGGAACGGCGAGAGCATGTCCACGTCGTGCATGGAGCGGGCGAGCGCCGCCGCGAGGTCGAAGCGGAAGCCGTCCACGCCCATCTCGGTGACCCAGTAGCGCAGCGAATCGGTGATCAGGCGCAGCACGTTGGGCTGGACGACGTGCAGGGTGTTGCCGCAGCCCGAGTAGTCGGCGTAGCGGCGGCTGCCGTCCGCCAGCCGGTAGTAGCCGCGGTTGTCGATGCCCCGGAAGGACAGGGTGGGGCCCAGCTCGCTCGCCTCGGCGGTGTGGTTGTAGACCACGTCGAGGACGACCTCGATCCCGGCGTCGTGCAGGGCCCGCACCATCCGCTTGAACTCGCCGACCTGCTGGCCGCGCGTCCCGGAGGCGGCGTAGGCGGCGTGCGGCGCGAAGTAGCCGATGGAGTTGTAGCCCCAGTAGTCGCGCAGGCCGCGGCGGAGCAGGTGGTCCTCGTGGGCGAACTGGTGCACCGGCATCAGCTCGACGGCGGTCACGCCGAGGCGGGTCAGGTGGGATATCGCGGCCGGGTGCGCGAGGCCGGCGTACGTGCCGCGCAGCTCCTCGGGGATGTCCGGGTGGAGCATGGTGAAGCCGCGGACGTGCAGTTCGTACAGGACGGTGTCGGCCCAGGGTGTCTTGGGCCGCCGGTCGTCCATCCACTCGTCGCCGCCGTCCTCCGGGCCCTCGTCGGCGACGACGACGCCTTTGGGGACGTACGGGGCCGAGTCGCGGTCGTCGCGCACGGTGTCGGCGACGTGCTGCTGCGGCCAGTCGCGGACGTGCCCGTACACCTGGGCGGGCATCGTGAACTCGCCGTCCACGGCGCGCGCGTACGGGTCAAGGAGCAGCTTGGCAGGGTTCCAGCGGGCGCCGGTCCACGGGTCCCAGCGGCCGTGCACCCGGTAGCCGTAGCGCCGGCCGGGCCGTACGCCGGGCAGGAAGCCGTGCCAGATCTCGTGCGTCAGCTCGGTGAGCGGATGGCGGGTCTCGCGGTCCTCGTCGTCGAAGAGGCACACCTCGACGGCCTCCGCGCCGCCCGCCCACAGGGCGAAGTTGGTGCCCGCCACGCCGTCGGGGCCCGTACGGTAGCGGGCCCCGAGAGGCTGCGGGCTGCCGGGGCGTACCGGCACGGGGAGGGGGGCGTCCCGGTCCGCCGCGTCCGCCGCGTCCGCCGCGTCCGGCGGGTCCGCCGTGCCCGGCACGGTGACGGGGCCGGCCGGCGGGCCCGGAGGTACGTGGACCCGCCGGCCGTTGACGGGCGCGGCGCCGCGCCCGGCCTCCGTGCCGTTCACCGCGTCCGGGCCAGGTACGCGCGGGGGCGCCGGCTCCGTACCCGCGGGCGGCGCCGTTCGTCCGGGACCGCCGTCGTGCTGCCCGCCGCGCACGCCGTCCTCGCCCCGCACGTCCCGTACCGACTCCTGCTCGGGTGCGCTCGACACAGGCCAGCCTCCCGCGGCTCATGACTCGGTCGGACGGGTCCGCGCGGCGTCCCGGCCGCGCACCCGGCCCGTCCTCCCCTGTGTTCTTCCCGCAACGGGCCGCCGCCTCACGTTTCCTCGGTGCCGGGGCCCTCGTTGGTCTGTCCGTGACCTATCGCGGCGTGACATATCGGGACATGGAGCGGCGGATCCTCGTACGGCGGACTCCCGGACGGACCGCTTCCGTACCGGTGCCTTCCGTGTGGCGGCCCCCGGCAGGAAGCCGTCCGGTACGGCTGCCCCGCCGGGGCAGGGGGCCGTCCTCCATGACGGCCGCCACCGCCGCCGTCCTCACGGCCGTCGTGGCGCTGGCGGGCTGCGGGCTTCCCGAGGCGGTGTCCGGGGGCAAGCCGCGGTCACCGAAGGAGGCGATCCGGATCACCCCGGGGGACGGCGCGAAGGACGTGCGGGAGGGCGACCGCATCACCGTACGGGTGCCGGACGGGCGGCTGGAGCGGGTCGCGGTCAGCCGCATCGAGGACGACGGCAGCACGCCGGTGCCGGGCCGGATCGCCCCGGACGGGCTGAGCTGGCGCCCGTCCGGGACGGCCCGCCTCGCGCCGGCCGCGCGGTACACGGTGGACGCGGTGGCGCTGGACGGGCACGGCCGCCGGTCCGCCCGCCACACCACCTTCACCACGTACGTGCCGCCGCACCGCCTCGTCGGCTTCTTCACGCCGGAGCACGGCGCCACCGTCGGGACCGGCATGATCGTTTCGCTGGAGTTCAACCGGCCGGTCGCCGACCGGGCGGCCGTCGAGCGCGCCGTCTCGGTCACCGCCCGGCCCGCCACCGAGGTCGCCGCCCACTGGTTCGGTGCCCGTCGTCTGGACTTCCGGCCGCGCATCCGCTGGCGGCCCGGTACGCGGGTGACCATGGACCTGCGGCTGCGCGGCGTGCGGGCGGCCCCCGGAGTGCTCGGGACGCAGCGCAAGCAGGTCCGGTTCAGGGTCGGCCGGGATCAGACCAGCCGGGTTGACGCGGCGGCGCACACGATGACGGTGTGGCGCGGCGGCCGGCGGCTGGCCACGCTCCCGGTGACCGCCGGCAGCCTCGCCAGCCCCACGTACAACGGCAGGATGGTGATCCTGGAGCGGCACCCGGTGACCCGCATGGACGGGGACACGGTGGGCTTCGGCGGCGAGTACGACATCCCGGACGTGCCGCACGCGCTGCGCCTGACCACGTCGGGAACGTTCCTGCACGGCAACTACTGGGCGCCCGCGCGGACCTTCGGCGGCGCCAACACGAGCCACGGCTGCATCGGGCTGCGGGACACCCAGGGGGGCGGCCCGGACACCCCGGCCGGCTGGTTCTACGACCGGTCGCTGGTCGGGGACGTCGTGGAGGTCGTGAACTCCCGGGACCGGGTGGTCGCGCCCGACAACGGCCTCGGTGGCTGGAACATGCCGTGGCGGATGTGGCGGGCGGGCTCCGCGCTGCGGTGACAGGCGCGGCGACGCTAAGACTTTTCCGGCCGACTTCGGGGCGAACCGGACTCCCTTCCGTGCGATCCCGCCCCACGCATATCACTTGAGGCCGAACGGTGACATTGCCGGGTGAAGCCACTGTCAGTGGGGTGTGGTTACCTATCGGCTGAGCGTGCGTGGGTAGATATGCGCGTACGGGGGATTGCGGGCCGGGCGAGGGAACAAAGGGGCCAGTCGTGAACGTGCAGCAGAGGCAGCCGGTGCCGGGGGAGCGGCGAGCGAGGCCACCGAGGAGCGGCGGGGTGCTCGCGCTGCTGCTGACGGCGCTGCTGATACTGCTCACCGCCTGCGGAGGCGGGGGCGACGGCAAGAAGGACGGCGGGACCGACCCGGACAAGCAGCCGTCGCAGGCCAGTGTGACGATCACGCCCGAGGACGGCGCCAAGGACGTGGCCACCGACGGCGCCCTGAAGGTCAGCTCCTCGCGGGGCCGGCTGTCGTCGGTCAAGGTCCAGGACGACAAGGGCAATCCGGTCGCGGGCAAGCTGACCGGCGGCTCGGTCTGGCAGCCCACCGGCAAACTGCGCGCCGCCACGACGTACAAGGTCGACGCCGTCGCGGTCGACGACCAGCTGCGCGAGTCCGCCCGGCACGCCACGTTCACCACCCTGGTGCCGGAGAACACCTTCGTCGGCCGCTACACCCCGGAGGACGGCCAGACCGTCGGCGTCGGCATGCCGGTCTCCATCAACTTCACCCGGGGGATAACCGACCCCGAGAGCGTCCAGAAGGGCATCAAGGTCACGGCCGAGCCCTCGGTGCCGATCGCGGGCCGCTGGTTCGGCAACGACCGCCTGGACTTCCGCCCCGAGACGTACTGGAAGCCCGGCACGAAGGTCACGCTCGACATCGACCTCAAGGGCGTCGAAGGACGGCCGGGCGTCTACGGCACGCAGTCCAAGCGCATATCCTTCACGATCGGCCGCAGCCAGGTGAGCACGGTCGACGTGCAGACGAAGGAGATGTCCGTCGTCCGCGACGGCAAGAAGATCAAGACGATCCCGGTCACCGCGGGCGGGCCGGGCACCGAGACGTACAACGGCCAGATGGTGATCAGCGAGAAGCACGAGGTCACCAGGATGAACGGGGAGACCGTCGGCTTCGGCGGCGAGTACGACATCGCGGACGTGCCGCACGCCATGCGGCTGAGCACCTCCGGCACGTTCATCCACGGCAACTACTGGTCCGGCCGCTCGACGTTCGGCTCCCGCAACGCCAGCCACGGCTGCATAGGCCTCTTCGACCAGCGCGGCGGCGGTGACAGCTCCACCCCGGCCGCCTGGTTCTACGCCAACTCGCTGATCGGCGACGTGGTCACGGTCAAGAACTCCCACGACCGGACGATCGCGCCGGAGAACGGCCTCAACGTGTGGAACATGTCCTGGGAGAAGTGGCGGTCCGGCCGGTAGGCGCGGCCCCGCAGCCGGCGCCCGGGCCGTTGGCCGAAGGGCGCCGGTCCGCCTCGCGTTAACGCGGACTAACCTGCCCTCATGACTGTGAACTTCGAGGTCGCCGAGGGCGTCGGCACCATCCGCCTGGACCGCCCGCCGATGAACGCCCTGGACGTCGCCACCCAGGACCGGCTGCGCGAGCTGGCCGAGGAGGCCACCCGCCGCGACGACGTGCGCGCCGTCGTGATCTGGGGCGGCGAGAAGGTGTTCGCGGCCGGCGCGGACATCAAGGAGATGCAGAACATGGACCACGCGGCCATGGTCGGGCGCTCCAAGGCCCTGCAGGACTCCTTCACCGCCGTGGCGCGCATCCCCAAGCCCGTGGTCGCGGCCGTCACCGGGTACGCGCTCGGCGGCGGCTGCGAGCTGGCGCTGTGCGCCGACTTCCGGATCGCCGCCGACAACGCCAAGCTGGGCCAGCCGGAGATTCTGCTCGGCCTGATCCCGGGCGCCGGCGGCACCCAGCGGCTGGCCCGGCTCATCGGCCCGTCCAAGGCCAAGGACCTGATCTTCACGGGCCGCCAGGTCCGGGCCGACGAGGCGCTGTCGCTCGGGCTGGTGGACCGGGTGGTGCCCGCCGCCGAGGTCTACGAGCAGGCGCACGCCTGGGCGGCCCGGCTCGCGGCCGGTCCCGCCATCGCGCTGCGGGCCGCCAAGGAGGCGGTCGACGCGGGCCTGGAGACCGACATCGACACCGGCCTGACGATCGAGCGCACGTGGTTCGCGGGTCTCTTCGCCACCGAGGACCGGGAGACCGGTATGCGGAGCTTCGTCGAAGAAGGCCCGGGTAAGGCCAAGTTCCGCTGAAGCGGGAGTGGTTGACGGGGTTCCTGGTGTACGGCTGACAGCCGGTGCCTCGTGCGGGGGAATTGCGGAGAGTGCCGGAACGCCCGGAGCGGACCCGTCCGCGGTGCACGTTCATCGGGTAGGCGCATGAAGTCACCGCAGGTCAGAATGGATTCGGCCGGGCTTCCCCTGCCGTGGGCATATGTCGCGGCAGGGTGCCGGAACCGGGCGTTCCGGGCAGGGCATTCCCTCCGTTCCGCCCCCGTGACCCCGCGGTAACGGCCATGATGGGGGTCATGGCGGGCCTCGAAGGAATGGAGCAGCCGCGGCCGCGGAGCGGCACGGCCGCCGCACGCTGGGGACTTCCCGGAGGTCTCCCCGGTGCGGGTGCGGAGGGCGGCCCGTCCGGCGACGGCGATCCCGTCGCCAAGGCGCTGGAGCTGGTGGGTGACCCGACGCTGGACGAGGTCCGCCTGCCCTCCCGCCCCGAATCCGCCTTCACCGCCCGCCGGCTCGCCCGGTCCGTGCTCCTCAAGCGGTGGAACGTCGCCCCTCAACTGGCCGAGCACGCCGTACTGTTGGTGTCCGAACTGGTCGGCAACGCCGTCCGGCACACCGGCGCGCGCACCTTCGGGCTGCGGATGCTCCGCCGTCGAGGCTGGATCCGTATAGAGGTCCGTGACCCGTCCCGCGGTCTGCCCTGCCTGATGCCGGTCCACGAGCTGGACATCAGCGGCCGCGGTCTCTTCCTCGTCGACAAGCTCTCCGACCGCTGGGGCGTGGACCTGCTGCCACGCGGCAAGACGACGTGGTTCGAGATGCGGGTCATCGACCGCTGAACGGCCGGCGGCGGCCGTCGTGCGCGACGGCATGGGCCGGGATCACCCCGGAACGCGACTGGGGCCTGCCCGCGGTGTACGCGGGTGAGGCCCCAGTGTCGACCGCCGACGGGTGAAAGGGGTGTACCCGCGGGGTCTGGACGACCTTGGCCCGGGTCAATGGGGGGTCGCTGGAACCGACTATGGCAGGCCGGTCGCGGCCTTGCCAAAGCGGCATTTACGGACAGAAGGTGCCGAAAGTTGATCAAACGCTACGCGATCCAAGGTGAGCTACGACACCAGCCTTGCAATTAGCGGTTAGGTAATCGATTCCCTCCATGGTTATGCGATCGCAAACGTGGGTTATGCAGGTAACCCGGTGGCGGGGAACGGCGGTCGGTAGCGGGACACCGGGGCCGCGGTCCGTAGGATGGGCGGCTCACACCGGCGGAACCCGGTGCGGGCCCGGCAGAGGGAAACGGAAGGAGGACCGGGGCATGGAACGCATACGCCGCTCGGCCGCCGCGATCCTGCTGCTCCTGCTCGCCGTCACCTTCGCGCCGCTGCTGTGCCGGGTGGGCGGCGTCCAGACGCCGCCGACGCTGCCGGCCGCCGCCGCGCAGACCGCCGTACAGGCAGCCGACGGCACCGCGACCGGCCCGGTCACGCAGCACGCCGTCGCCCAGGCGCCGAAGAAGTGCTCCGGGCAGCACGCCCCCAGCCAGAACGAGTCGGTTCCGGTCCCCACCCCGAACCGCGGCGAGCCGCTGGCGCCCGCCGCCGCGCCCGCCCCCGTCGCCGCCGCCGCACCCGCCTGCTTCTCACTCGCCCGCCCGCCCACCGGGACGGCGCCCGCCACCGATCACACCGCGCTCCTGCCCGTACTGCGGATTTAGGCCGCCGGTCCGTACGCACGGCCCGACCTTCTTCCCACCCGGTACGTCTGGAGCATCACCATGCCCACTTCCTCGTCATCCGCCTCACCCACCCGCAAGATCGCCGCCATCGGCGCCGTCGTCGCCCTGGTGGTGGCACTCGTCGCCATCGGCATCGCCGTCGGCAAGGCCGTCGAAGGCGGCTCGGACAGCGACACGAACACCCCCGGCGCCGCCGCCTCCGTCTCTCCCCAGGAGGACGACGGCCAGCAGCGGCTGTACGACCAGCTCGCGCAGCAGACCAGCCGCCGCACGGACGGCGACCCGCTCGCCGTCGGCCGGAAGGACGCCCCGGTCGTCCTCGTCGAGTACGCGGATTACCAGTGCTCGTTCTGCGGGCGCTTCACCCGGGAGACCCAGCCCGAGCTGATCAAGAAGTTCGTGGACGACGGCACCCTGCGCATCGAGTTCCGCAACTTCACCATCTACGGCGCCGACTCCGAGCGGGCCGCCCGCGCCTCGTGGGCCGCCGGGCGGCAGGGCAAGTTCTGGCAGCTGCACGACGAGCTGTACGCCAAGACCAACAAGGGCAGCGCGCTGGCCGAGGACAAGCTCGTCGAGATGGCCCGCAAGGCCGGTATCGAAGACCTCGACACGTTCCGCAGCGACCTGAACAGCTCCGCCGCCGCTGCCGCGCTGAAGAAGGACCAGAACGAGGGCTACGGGATCGGCGTGCAGTCCACGCCCTCCTTCCTCATCAACGGCCGGCCCATCGCCGGCGCCCAGCCCACCGACGTCTTCGAGCAGACGATCAGCCAGGCCGCCGAGCAGGCGAAGAAGGCCGGCAAGACCGGCGGCGCGACGAAGGACCAGGGCTCCGGCAAGGCGCAGGAGCCGGCGAAGTGACGGACATCGGCTACCTCGCCGCCTTCCTGGGCGGCGCCCTCGCCCTGCTCAGCCCGTGCAGCGCCCTGCTGCTGCCCGCCTTCTTCGCGTACTCCCTGTCCCACCCCGGGCGGCTGCTGGCCCGTACCGGCGTGTTCTACCTGGGCCTCGCCACCACCCTGGTCCCGCTCGGCGCGGCCAGCACGGCCGCCAGCCGGCTCTTCAACGGCCACCGGGACCTGCTCGTCGCCATCGGCGGCTGGGTGGTGATCGCGATGGGCGTCGCCCAGATCCTCGGTCTCGGCTTCGCCTTCAGACGCGCCCAGCAGGCGGCGGCCCGGATCACTCCGCGCTCGGCCGTGTCCACCTTCCTGCTGGGCTGCGTGTACGGCCTCGCCGGGTTCTGCGCCGGGCCGATCCTGGGCGCGGTGCTGACGGTCACGGCGGTCAGCGGATCACCGGTCTACGGCGCCTCCATGCTCGCCGTGTACGCGCTCGGCATGGCCCTGCCGCTGTTCGTGCTCGCACTGCTCTGGGACCGCTTCTCGCTGGGCAGCCGGGGCTGGCTGCGCGGCCGCGAATTCAGCGTCGGAAAACTGCGGCTGCACACCACTTCCCTGATGTCCGGCCTGTTCTTCATCGGCATCGGCGTCCTGTTCCTCACCTTCAACGGCACCAGCGCGCTGCCCGGAATCCTGGACGCGGACACGGAGGTCGGCGTCGAGCAGTGGGCCACCCGGGTCGGCAACGCCGTACCGGACTTCGTCCTCGTCGCCGTGGTCGCACTCGTCGTCGCGGGCGTACTGGGCCGGATCGCACTGCGCCCGGAGAAGAAGCGGCAGGACTGAGGGTTCTCGCGCCCGCCCCGCACGCCTGCCGGGCGATCCCGCAGGCGTGCGCGGGCCCTCCGGCAGGCGTGCGCCGTCCTAGGCGCTGCGGCGCAGGGAGTGATCCTGCCGGTCCCAGTGGTACGGCTGATGAGGGCCGGCGTCCGCACGGCGGCGGCGGTCGTTGCACAGCAGGCACTTGCCGTACCCCGGAGGCAGCGGGTCCTCGGGGTCGCCGTACAGCGGATCGACCGCGCCGTGCGGATGTATGGCGCAGCCGGTCGGGCCGGTCAGCGTGCTGAGCGAGCTGGCGGCGGTCAGCGCCTGCCGCAGGACGTCGACGAGCTGGTCGGCGTCCCGCCGGGTGGGCGCCGCCTGGAGGGAGGAGGCGATGTCGGATGCGGTCGTCAGCGCGGTCTGGAGTTCGCGCAGGTCTGCGTAACCCATGCTCCGGAGCGTAGAGGCCCCCACTGACAATTGATCTTCCGATCGCATTTCGCGGCTTCGCATGCCCCATCCATGCCCGCCGCGGACCACGATCGAGCACACCTCGGGTGACCGTCCCCTAGCCGGAGCATGACAGGCGGCACCGGGGCGCACGCGAAAGCGGTGCGGAGCCGGAACCGGCCCCGCACCGCAAACGTTCTCCATGGCTCAGGGAGCCGTCGGCAGCTCCCGCTTGTGGGCCGTGGCGTGATAGCGGCGCACGATCGCCTCGTACGCCTGCTCACCGACCGGCTTGCCCTCCAGGAAGTCGTCGATCTCGTCATACGTGACACCGAGGGCGTCCTCGTCCGGCTTGCCCGGGTCCAGCGTCTCCAGGTCAGCGGTCGGCACCTTGTGGACCAGCTCGGCCGGGGCGCCCAGCGCGTCGGCGACGGCCCGCACCCGGCGCTTGGTCAGGCCGGTGAGCGGCACCACGTCCGCCGCGCCGTCGCCGTACTTGGTGAAGAACCCGGAGACCGCCTCGGCGGCGTGGTCGGTACCCACGACCAGGCCGTCCTGGGCGCCCGCGACCGCGTACTGCGCGATCATCCGCTGCCGCGCCTTGATGTTGCCCTGGACGAAGTCCTGGTGCCGCTCGTCCCGGAAGGCGAGCCCGCCGGCCAGCGCCGCCTCCAGCGCGGCGTCACTGGCCGGGCGGACATCGACGGTCAGCACCCGGTCGGCCTTGATGAAGTCCAGCGCCAGCTGCGCGTCGTGCTCGTCGGCCTGGACCCCGTACGGCAGCCGCATCGCGTGGAACGTCGCCTCGTGCCCCGCGTCACGCGCCCGCTCCACCGCCAGCTGGCACAGCCGGCCGGCGGTGGTGGAGTCCACGCCGCCGCTGATGCCCAGGACGAGCGCGCGCAGGCCCGTGGTCGTCAGCCGTTCCGTGAGGAAGGCCACGCGGCGTTCGATCTCCGCCTGGACGTCGAACGACGCGGACACCTGGAGATCCCGGGCGATCTCCTGCTGCTGGGACGTGGACGCCGGGTCGGTCACGGCTGCTCCTTCGGACGCGGGACCAGCGTGGTACGCGGGCTGCGCGGTGCTGGTACGGACAGGACAGGACTCCTAAGACTCTATGACGCGGACGCCCATTCCTTCAGGGCGGCCCTGTCCGCGAAGTCGGCCACGTCCTTGTCCAGCGGCCGGTCCGTGTACTGGTGGAAGCGCCACGGCGCCTTGATGCGCGGGTGCCCGGCCGAGACGTAGTCCGCGATCCACAGGCCGTCGCCGGCGTACGAGGTCGTGTCGCGGTTGAGCCAGAAGTCACGGTTGCAGTACAGGATCACCCGGTGTGTCGGCCGCAGCCGCTTGACCTCCTTCAGGAACTGGTCCTTCTGCGCGTTGCTCGCGTACGTGCCGCCGCCGGTGCGCTCCCAGTCCGCCGCCAGCAGGTCGCCCTCCACGGACGCGCACTTCTCGACGAAGTACTCCGCCTGCGCCGCGATGTTGCCCGGCCACAGGAAGTGGTAGAAGCCCACCACGCACCCCGCCTTGCGGGCCTTGGCCGCCTGCGCGCTCTGGTGCGGGTTGATGTACGAGCGGCCCTCCGTCGCCTTGACGATGACGAAGTCCAGACCGGTCGCCGAGTACGAGGGGTTGTGGGAGCTGACGTCGACGCCATGCAGCATGTGCGGCCTCCTGCCGACCGAAAACGATCGATTACGATGCGTCACCTGGTGTTATCAGCAGTTCAACATGTCCACGCCGCCTTGCGCCAGAGTCAGGCGGCGAACATTCGCTGATCAACGCGTTGTTGGCGGGCCGGCGGCCGCGGATGACGTTCTTCGACCGAGGGTGATCGACTGTCGAACCGGTAGCGATACGTGAAGTTTCGGGGGCTGGCTACGGGGGAGGGGCGCACGGTCCGGCCAGGGAAGGGGCGCGCGTCGGCCAGAGAAGCGCCGGAGTTCGGCCAGACCGGGCGCCCCCGTGTTTCGGCCGCCCGCCGGAGTGCCCGGCACGAACGGCCGGACCACCACGCGCGGGGCCCCGCACCGCCGCCCCGCAGTCGCCCCCGGCACATTCCTCCGGCACGAACCATCTCTGACCTCGGCAGACTTACCGGATGACGCACGCCGCACGACGCCCTCACGGCAACCACCCCGCCGACCCCTCCCCGGCCGAGCCGGCCATCGCGCCCCTGCGGCCCACCCCGGAGACTCCGTGACACCGTCCGAAACCCGCCCACAGCGGCCGCGCGCCCCCGGCCCCCTCCTCGCCGCCGGACTGTGCGCGCTGCTCCTCGCTGCCACCGCCGCGTCGCTCGCCGTACACGACTGGGCCCCGATCGGCCCCGAACGCGCTGCCCACGCGTGGGCGGTGGCCCACCGGCCGGACGCGGCGGCGGCCGCCCGCGTGATCACCGCTACCGGTTCCGGCCCCGTCCCCTACCTGCTGGCCCTCCTGGCAGGCGCGCTCGCAGGCCGGGACACCAGCGAGCGGCTGCGCACGGCAGCCGCCGTCCTCGCCGTCCTCCTCCTCGGCCAAGCCGTCCGGTACGGCCTGATGGAACTGATCACCCGCCCACGCCCCTCCGCGGCCGACTGGACCGCCCGGGCCACCGGCCACTGCTTCCCCTCCGGCCACTCCACAACGTCCCTCCTGGTCGCCGGCATCCTCACCTGGGCAGTACCGACCCGCATCCACCACACCCCCGCCCGCCACCTGGCCTGCGGCGGACTCGCCGCATGGGCCGCCTGCCGGTCCCGCGCGCCCCTGCCACCCCATCCGCCCCCGACGCCACCCCGCGCCCCCTGAACGGCCCATGACCTGCCCAGATGTTCCCCAAGGGCGGCATGGACCAGCGCGGCCACGATCCTCTACCCGCACGGCCGCGAGGTCGCGGGCTGCGTCCGCCACTGCGCCCGCATGCCGGCCGGCCTCGAAGGCGCCCGCGTCCACCCGTTCGCCCGGTCAACAGCGCCATGGAGATCTGCCCACGGGCCCGCGAACTGCCCCCCTTCGCCGGGGAGGTAGGCGAATAAAGAGCCGAACACGCAGGTCGGAGAGCGTTGTCAGTGCCGGGCCGTAGTCTGCGCACATGACGACGAACGGGGCAGCGGACACCGACGACGGCACCGCACGACAGTGGACGGCCGGGGGCACACCGGCCGTCCAGCCGTACTACGCCCAGGCCGCACAAGCACTGGCCGAACGGTACGAGAGCGTCCGCTTCGAGGCTGTGCACCGGGACTTCCTGCCCCTGCTGCCCGCCGCCCCGGCCCGCGTGGCCGACATCGGCGCGGGCACCGGCCGGGACGCCGCCGCCCTGGCCGCCCTCGGACACGAGGTCTTCGCCGTCGAGCCCGTACCGGAACTGCGCCGCGTCGCCCGCCGCCTGCACCACTCCCCGGCGATCCACTGGCTGGCGGACTCCCTCCCCGCCCTCACCCGCCTCGACGGAGCGGCCGGCACCTTCGACGCGATCCTCCTCTCCGCCGTATGGATGCACCTGGAAGAGCCGGACCGCCCGGCCGCGATGCACCGCCTCCACACCCTCCTCGCCCCGGGCGGCCGCCTCCTCATCTCCCTGCGCCACGGCCCCCCGCCCGAGGACCGCCGGATGTACGACATCCCCGCCCCCGAAACCGTCACCCTGGCCACCCGATACGGCCTGCGCCCCCTCCAGAAGACCACCGGCACGGACCACCTCGGCCGCGACGCCGTCCACTGGTCGTCCCTGGCCTTCGAAAAGGAGCGGGCATGACCCAGGACGACTTCTACGCCGCCGCCCCGTCCGCCCGCGCATCGTGGCGGATGGCCATCCTGATGGGTCGCAACGCCCGTACCTACAAATTCGCCCTCGGCGACGCGCTGCTCCGCCAGGCGGCCCAGGGCCACACGGAAATCCCGCTGCGCGACCTGGCCGCCTCGTACGCGATGGCGTTCCTCGAACGCCGGGCTCCGCAGGCCCCGGGGGACGAGGCGGCGCTCGGCGCCGCGGACTTCCTGACCGTAGCGGCGCAGGAGCGCGCGGAATCCCGTCGGCTCGGCCACCCCACCGAACGGCTGCTGGACGCCGCGGAGCAGTCGATTCCGAGGATGGTCATGCGCAAGTTCCACCACTACGGCGGCGGCGAGACACCGCACCGCTTCTACGACCTCGCCGGGCGCGGACGCCACCGCACGGTGCGGCTCAGCCCGGCCCTCGGGCAGGTGGCGCGCTCCTACGAGCGGGAAGGGCTCCGCGCGGAGCTGGACGCCCGCTGGAGCATCGTGGAGAACAGCTTCGCGACCGGCATAGGACGCAGCCTGATCGAGGAGGGCATTTACGTCGACCTGGACACCCTGCACGTCACGGACCGACACCGGCGCCGCCCGGTCACCGGCGTGGCCGAGGCCGTGGCCGGGTTCCAGCACGGGCGCTGCCACATCTGCGACGAGCCG
The DNA here is from genome assembly GCF_055573595.1 of Streptomyces sp. NPDC030165. Lineage (NCBI taxonomy): Bacteria > Bacillati > Actinomycetota > Actinomycetes > Kitasatosporales > Streptomycetaceae > Streptomyces > Streptomyces sp. NPDC030165. The sequence continues at coordinate 361,742 of NZ_JBVIBD010000005.1, forward strand.
TTGGACTCCGGCACACGGACCGCCGTGGACCACGTCTTCCCGCACGCCCTGATGCGCCGCTTCGCCAGTGTCGGCGGCTGGCGCGGCCCCGACCTGGACAGCCTGTGGAACCTCGCCGTAGCCCACGCGAAGTGCAACGGGGAGAAGAGCGACCGCATGCCGAAGCCCGCCGAGCTGACCCGCCTGGCCCGCCGCAACGAAGCGATCATGCGCTCCCCGTGGCCCCTCCACACCACCCTTCGCCGCACCCTGCAGAACGCGTTCCCCGGCCACCGAATACCGAACTGGGCCGCGTTCCTGCGAGAGGTCGGGAAGGTCTGCGTTTAGGCCGTCAGCCCGAGGACGGGAAAGCCGCCCACCGGCCGGGCCGCGGGGAAACGCGGGCCCACGCCGGCCGGCACCCGGCATGACATGCGCGTAGGGGGCGAGGGTGGCCTTGGGAGTCGAGTGCCCGAGCCACTTCGAGAGGCTGACGATCGTTCACCGAGACCCTGGTGCACGGCCCGGTCCCGGCGCTCGACGGAATCTACCTGACTGGATGCCGGTTCTGGAGCTCGCGGCCGCCGAACGCGCCCGAGCCGTCGGCCGCGGACCAGGCTGCCGCCAGCCCGGCCTGGTCCAACGTCCGCCAGTCCGGGGTCTCCTGCACCAGGAGCCGTCCCAGCCGCCGTCCCAGCTTGACCATCGCCCGGCCGGTCGTACCGCGCTCGGCGCCGTACGCGTCGAGTGCATCCGGCCGCTCCGGTACGGCGCGCAACGCGGTCTCCAGGGCGGCGGCATCCTGCAGTGCCTTCACTGCGCCGCCGGCCATGTGCGGGCGCGCGACGGTGGCCGCATCGCCCGCGAGCAGCAGCCGCCCGGCGGTGTAGCTCGGCGCAGTGAAGTCGTACATCGGCTGGATGAACTGCTCCTCGCGCGGCGTCAGCCGGATCAGCCCGCCCCAGTAAGGCGGCATCAACGCGTCGCTGACATGGGCGAGATGGGCGTGCAGCGCGTCGGTGAGGGTGCCGGGCGGCAGGCTGGTGGGGGTGTCCAGCGCCAGATCGAGACCGGCGGGCGGGGAAGTGTACACAACCCAGTTGGCGCGGTGGCCGCCCCGGCCGTCCGGGATGCGGTAGATGATGGCGTGACCGCCGGGGAAGACGACGTAGATACAGTCCTCCACCGCCCAGGGAGTGGCCGGCAGGCCCGGGAGGTCGAGTTCCGCCAGCCGCTCGGCGGGGACGGCGCCGCGCCAGGCCAGATAGCCGGCGTAGCTGGGCCCCACCTCGGGAAACGCGGCGTCGCGGACCGTCGAGCGATAGCCATCGGCGCCGATGACCAGATCGAAGCGCTCCGTACGGCACCCGGCGTGAGGCCGTGCGCTTCCGTTCTTGCTGCTGCTGCCGTCGTCGAGTTGCAGCACGGCCCCGTCCGCGAAATTGCCGACCCCGGCCACCCTTACGCCCGGTCGGAAGACGGTGTCTTCCGGCAGCCGTCGCCGTAACTCCCGCCAGAGCGGTCCCCAGCAGTACGAGCGGAACGGGAAGGGCAGGACGGCGAACGGGCGGCCGAGCGGTGCGGCGCCGTCGCGGTGGTACCAGCGGCGGGTGGTCAGTTGCACCCAGGGCATCGCCGTATCCAGGTATCCGGCGGCCGCGAGCTCGGCGTACCGGGCGTCGTGCATCACCAGGCCGACGCCTCGGTCCGCGAGGCGGCCGCTGGTGCGTTCAAGGACGGTGACCCGGCCCGCGCCGACGCGATGCGCGGCCAGAGCCGTGGCGCAGCCGGCGATGCTGCCGCCCACGACGGCGACATCGGCCCCTTCGATCTGGAGGCGATGTGAGTTCATACTGAGGGTCCTCCTGCACGTTTCGGCAGCCGGCGGGACGGCTCGTGGCTGCCCCGTTCCGCCGGCTCTTCCCGGGCCCGGGCCAGGTCCGTCTCGATGAGGGTGGTGTGCACGTACCGGTACTCACGCGTGCCCTCTTCCCAAGCCTCGAGGCGCAGGAGCACGGTTTCGAGAGCTGCGAATCATCCGGCGGGAGCGGGCACCAGCTTCCGAATGGTCAGCGGCTCGGCAAGAACCGTGTCCAGTTCCTGCCTCAAATGGCGGAAGTGAGGGGTGGCGAAGTGTTCGGCAAGTGCTTGGGGGTCCGTCCATTCCTCCACAAGCACCATGCGGGCGGGCTCGTTGCGGTCTGCGTAGGGGCGATAGGCGAGGCACCCGGGTTCCTCCAGGGACGGCTCGATCATCGCCTCCAGGATCGTGCGGAGACGGTCTTCCTGACCGGTCTTGGCCAGGGCCTCGGCGATGACAGTGAGGGACATGACGGGCGGGGCTCCTTGCGTGATGGCGGTCGTTACGGGCGTGCGGGTGGGGCGGGCCCGGCACGGTGTACGGACCGCGGCGGGGCCCGTGTCGGCCGCACCGGAACGTGCCGCAGACAGCTGGAACAGGGGCACGACTGCTGTCAGCGGCGAGTTTGCAGGCTGCCGCCGAGGAGGTATTGGCCGACCATCTCAAAGTTGGTCGAGGCCAGTTGAATGTGCTTGACCACGGTATGGATGTCGCGGAAGCAGCGCTCCAGTCGGTGTGCGCGATACGAAGAGGTGGCGCCCGACATTTCGCAGACCGTGTCGACGGCAGCTGTCGCGTTCTCTGCAGCCATGGCGCACGTGAGCCGGATCAGCGCGGAGAGCTCGTCACCCCCGGTCTCACCGAACTGCTCGGCGTTCCGCACCGCGTCAGCGACGAGGCAGTGCGCCGAGCGCACCCCTGCGCAGGCCCTGGCAAGGCGATCCTGCACCGTGTGGCTGTTGCTGAGCGTGACCTTTCCTTCAGAGGGAATCTTGGACATGGCCAACTCGGTGAAGCAGTCCAGGGCTTGGCCGGCAATGCCGAGCGCCGTAGCAGCGGCGAGAAAGGGGCCGAAGTCGTAGTAGCCGATGCCGTAGGCCCTCGAAGCGCGCCTCGACGGAGGCGCCACCAACGCGGCGTTGTCCACGGTGTGCGCTTCGGGTACGAACACATCGTCTATCTCGTAGTCGTTCGACGCAGTTGCGGCCAAGCCTGTCGTGTACCAGGTGTCGAGCGGTTTCACCTCGGTGACGGGGGTGAACAGCATGCGGACCTCGCCGGCGGTCTCGCCGTTCGTGATCCGGGCCGCGGAGACGATCCACGCCGCGCCGGCGAAGCCGGAAGCGAAGCCCCAGCGCCCGGACAGCCGGTAGCCCCCCGGGACCTTCTCCGCGGTTCCCGTGGGGTGCACCGAGCCAACGACGAGCTTGTCGTGCTGGGAGAAGATGATGCGAGCGCTGTCTTCGGGCAGGTAATCCGTAATGCGCCCGATCGCGCCTTGCACTCCGATTTGCCACGCGACTGAAGCGTCATGACGAGCAATAAGCTCGATGGCGCCCATTCCGGCGGACAGGGGAGCTTGACCACCGCCGAGTGCACGAGAAACGAACATGCGATGCAGGCCGAGCTCGGCTATTTTTTCGTAGACTTCCGATGACGAGGCCCGGTTTGCCTCAGCTTTGTCCCGATCAGTGTCAACCGTGGGGAGGATTTCCTCCACGCGCGCGGTCCACTCGGTCGTGAATCCGGGTAATGGCAGTCGGGAAAATATCGTCGGCTTCTTCGCGGCGGGCTGCATGGTCACATTTCTCCATTCCCTGGTCTCGGTGGTGAGTTCGCTTTTCGGTGCAGAGCATCTTCGACACGGTGGGGTGACCGCAGCCTGTGCCCCTGACCGTCCGGCGCGGTATCGGCCGGCCCGAACGGTGGCGCAAGCCGTGCAAGGCGTCGAGCGGTTCACGCACCGGCCCTTCCGGCAGCTCCGGCTCGAGCGGCTGCTGCACCGGTGTCCCTCCCCTCGGCTTCCGCCCGCCCCTCGGTGATCGGGCTGATGGCTCTCGTCCGTGCTGGCGTGAGCGTGTACGTGCCCGGTTCCGGGCACCCAGGAGACCCGGCCGCTCACTCGGAACCGTACGGAATCCCACGCACCGACTCTGTGACGGAATTGGCCGCGCCGAAACGTAGGTGCTGCAACTTTCCGCGCGGCGAAATGTCAATGCACCTTCTTCCGGGCCTGCTTGCGGCCCTCCGACGGCGTGCGGTTCGCTTGCCGGCAGCGCAGAACCCCAGGAACACGGCACAGCCATTGACGGTAACAACAGGTGAGGTGAAGATGTCGAAGACGGCCGACGCGCCAGGTCAGACGGATGTCATCGTTGTAGGCAACGGTGTACTCGGGTTATCGGTCGGGGTGGAAATCGCCCGCACCCGTCCCGATGTGCGAGTGACTCTCCTGGGGAAGCCCGCGCGCCAGTACGGCGCGACGCCTGCCGCAGGTGCCATGCTCGGCGCGTTCGGCGAGGTCACCGCTCATGCGCTCGCCTCGGAGCACGGCCGGAAGAAGCATGCCCTGGCTGTACAGGCGCAGCGGCTGTGGCCGGAATGGATCGAAAGCCTGGAGGCCACCGGGGCAGCCGCCGACGGCCGGATCAAGACGGCGGACGACACGGTTGTCCTGCTGAACACCGTGGGCCATTCCGCCCTGGACGACGCGAATTTCGCCGCCGTGCTGACGGCTCTGAAGGAAGCGAACGCACCGCATGAGGAAATAGCTGTCGAATCCGTCGACTGGATCGACCCGGACCCGAATTCCCGGCCGCTGCGCGCCCTGCACATCGAAGGCGAGGGGGCGGTTGATTCCGGAATCCTGCTGGCGGCGCTGGAACGCTCCTTCCTCCAGGCGGGAGGGCGCCTCCACCCGGTGGACGCGGCGGAGATCCGGGCCGCGCACGGGCGCGTCGAGGGCGTGGTGACGGACGACGGGGACTTCTTGCCGGCGGGTCATGTGGTGGTGGCTGCCGGGGCCCGTAGCCAGAGCCTGGTGGCAGCGCTGCCAGGCCTGGCGCACCGCATCCCCCGGATCTACGACGGGGTGGGCGTCTCCGCGCTCGTCGACACCTGGGACGGCTCCGGTCCCGCCACGGTGCTGCGTACCTCCAACCGTGCCTTCGCCTGCGGACTGCACCTGGTGCCCCGCGCGGGCGGTTCGGTCTACATCGGCGCCACCAACGCGGTCTGCCTGGAACCACGCGGCGCGGCCAGCATCGAGGAGACGGTCTTCCTCTTCAACTGCGCTACGCACCAGCTGCACCGTGGACTCAACGGCTCCGAGCTGCGCAAGGTGCAGGTGGGCAGTCGCCCGGCCCCGATCGACGGCTTCCCGCTCATCGGCGGCACCTCGGTCGAGGGGCTGTGGATGCTGTCGGGCACCTACCGCGACGGGCTCCACATGTCCCCGCTGCTGGCCCGGCACGTCGTGTCCCTGATGGACGGTGGCACCGGGGTGGACGGTCTGTACGAGTTCCAGCCCGAACGCGACCTGATCTCCGCCTGGAGCCGGGAGGAGATCCTGCAGGACGTGGTCCGTCACACCATGGCGACGGGGTACGAGTTCCCCTGGCGGCTGCCGCTCGAATGGCCGCACATGATGGAGTCCTTCCTCCAGGGCCCGTTCGCAGAGCTCGCGGACCGGCTGAGCGACACCTACACCCCGCCCGCGGACCTCATGACCGCGATCATGTTCTCGGAGCGTGAGCAGCAGGACGAACTGGTCGCGTACTACGCGAACGTCTACCGGGAGTGGCACTGACCCCGGGACCCGCGCGCTGAGCCACGCGGGTCCCGGGCACTGTCTGCGATGCGGCAGCTACGTACGGGCGCGCCGTCCGTACGGAGGTGCCGCATTCGCATGTCCGGGAACCACCGAGACGAGGGAACAGACGATGCCGACGCTCCACGTGCACGGCCAGGAGTGGCACTACCAGCAGGAGGGCGTGGGCGAGCCGGTGCTGCTCCTCCCGGGCGCCGGCGAGGCCGGTCACGTCTGGCACCTGCACCAGGTACCTGCTCTCGTCGCGGCCGGGTACCAGGCCGTCACCATCGACCTGCCCGCCCCGCAGGGAGTGCAGGAGGGGAACCCGTTCACCGCACTCGCGGACGCCACGGCAGCGTTGACGGCGGCGCTGGGTCTGGCGCCCTGCCGTCTCATCGGCTTCTCCTTCGGTGCGCAACTCGCCCAGGAAATGCTGGTGCGCCGTCCCGAAGCGTTCAGCGGAGCGGTGCTGATGGCGACGCGGGGCCGGCCGGACCTGGCAGGCCAGGCCCTGCTCGCCGCGGAGCGCGCCTGCCGCGCAGAGGGAGTCCGGCTGCCGCCTCCGTATGCGGCGTTCGTGCAGGCGGCTCTCCAGCTGTCACCTGCCACCTGGCACGACGAGCACGCCCTGCGGGACTGGCTCGACGTCTTCGAGTTCACCGCGCGCTCCGACGCCGCGGGTCGGCAGCTCCCCCCAGCGGCGGTCTCCGTCGACCAACTCGACGCACTGCGAGGTGTGTCGGTGCCCGTGCTGGTGCTGGGCTTCGCCCATGACCTCATCGCCCGCCCGGCGCTCGGCCGCGAAGTGGCCGCGGCCTGCCCGCGCGGCCGATACGAGGAGATGGCGGACTGCGGGCACCACGGCCACCTGGAGCGGCCGGACGCGGTGAACGAGGCCCTCGTACGCTTCCTCGGTTCCCTGCAGGCGCCGCGCCGACCATGACGAACGGAAGCTCCTGGCCGCCTCGGCCAGGAGCTTCCGCGTTGCCGACGCGGTCTCAGCGGAGCACGGCCACCGACCAGGACGACCACAGCCGGGCATAGGCACCGTCCAGCCGCAGCAGTTCCGCGTGGCTGCCGATCTCGACGATCCGCCCGCCGTCCATCACCGCGATCCGGTCGGCGCCCTGCACGGAATCGAGCCGGTGGACGATCGAGATCACCGAGCGGCCCACCAGCAGCGCGGCCATGGAACGCTCCACCTGGCGGGAGGCAGAGGGATCCATGAGGGCGGTGGCCTCGTCGAGTACCAGCGTGTGAGGGTCCGCCAGGATGAGACGGGCCAGGGCGAGCTGCTGGGCGGCAGCGGCCGGAACATCGGTCCCGCCCGTCGCGATCGGGGTGTCCAGGCCTTCCGGCAGGGAGCGCACCCACTCCTCCAGGCCCACCGTCCGCAGGGCGGACCACAGGTCGGTGTCGCTCCACCCGGTGTCGTCGCCTGTCGTACGAGGCGCCCTCTCCGGCAGCGTCATATTGCTGCGCACGGTTCCGGCGAAGACGTGGTTCTCCTGCGTGACCAGGGCGACTTCGTGCCGCAGTGTGTCGACGGACATCCGCTCCACCGGTGCGCCGCCGATCTCCAGCACGCCCTCGGTGGGGTGGTGCACCCCGGCCAGCAGCTTGCCCAGTGTGGACTTGCCCGCACCGGAGGTACCGACGACGGCGATGCGCTCGCCGGGCGCGATGTCCAGGTCGATGCCGTGCAGCACCTCGCGGCCCGGCTCGTACCCGAAGCGCACCCCGCGCAGCCGGATTTCCCGGCCGTCCGGGATTGCTCCCTGGTCGGAGCGTTCCACGGGCAGGCGCTCAACGCCCAGGATGCGGCGCAACGCGGCGTTGCCGATCTGGAGTTCGTCCGTCCAGGAGAGCAGTTCCACCAGCGGCCCGTTGAGGCTCTGGACATACAGCACCATGGCCGTGATCTCGGCCAGGCCGACCAAGTCGGCGCGGTAGGCGGCGCCGCCGGCCAGCAGGGTGACCGCCAGGGGGAGCATGGTGGACAGGTCGAGGCCCGGGTACCAGATCGTCTGGAGCCAGGTGATGCGCTGCCGGTGCCGCACGATCTGCGCCACGGCCTCGCCGTGGTGGGCCAGCCGGCGCCGTCCCAGGCTCAGCGACTCGACCGTGGCGGCGCCGCGGACCGTCTCGTGCGTGCTGGCCAGCACCTCGGCCTCGTCGCGGAGCAGATGCTCGTAGCCCCGGTTGGCCCGCGGCCGGTACCAGCGGGTCGAGAACACCGCGAGAGGCAGGCCGATGAGCAGCGACAGAGAGAGCAGCGGTGAGGTCAGCAGCATCGCGGCGACGGTCAGCACGAGCGTGACGGCCGCCATCAGGATGCGGGGCAGCGCGAGTCGGATGCCGTCGTTGAGCCGGTCCACGTCGGACGTGGCGCGGCTGAGCAGATCGCCGGTGCCGACGGACTCGACGGTACCCAGCGGCAGGCGCGTCACGCGCCGGACGAAGCTCTCCCGGATCTCGGCGAGTACCTTCTCTCCGAGGAGGGTGGTCTGCACTTGCGCGAAGCGGGTGAGCACCGCTTGTGTGGCCAGCATGGCCACGAAGGCCAGCGCGATGATGTCGACGCGGAAGGCGCTGGTGCCCCGCTGGACGGACTCGACCAGGTGACCGAGGAGGCGGGGGCCGACGAGGCCCGCGATCAGTGCGAGGCAGAAGAGGGCCAGCATGGCCGTGATCCGGCCACGGTTGTGGCGGACGAAGGTCCAGAACCAGTGGGTGACGTCCGGTCGTTGGGCCAGTGGCAGCCGCACCTGTCCGGGTGCGTCGTCGGACGCCGCAACCGGGTTGTCCGTGGTCTGCGTCGTCATGATGCCGTCTGCTCCGCTTCGGGGGCTGTTCGCCGGTCGGTCTCGGGTGGAAGGCGAAGCACGGTGTCGGCCGTGTTCGTCCACAAGGGGCTGTCGGTGAGGACGAGCGTGGTCCGGCCCGCCCGGTATGCAGCCACTCGTCGGGCGATCAGGGCTTCGGTGGAGGCGTCCACCGCCGAGGTGGGGTCGTCGAGAACCAGCACGTCGGGGTCGGCGAGCAGGACACGGGCGAGGACCAGACGCTGGCGCTGTCCGCCTGACAGGGAGCGGCCGCCTTCGACGAGCACTCCGTCGAGACCGCCGGGCACGGCGTCCAGCACGTCAGTGGCGGCTGCGGCGCGCAGAGCACTCATCAGTTCGCCGTCGGTGCGCGTGGTCTCGCCGGACAGCTCGGCCCTCAGCGGTCCGCTGAACAGGATGTCGTCGTGTCCCGAGTACACCACTCGGGCACGCAGGCCAGGCAGGTCGGCGTGCTCCAGGGGTACATCCCCCACGCGCGTGCCGGCTGCGGCTTCATCGGGCGGACCGTAGCGGGTGATTCGGGCGGCCACCGCGGAAGCGCGTGCGCCGGAGCAGGTGATGGCCGTCAGTTGTCCTGCAGGCGCATGGATCCCGGTGGTGTCGTCGGTGAGTGACAGCGGGCCTGCCGGCAGTGGCTGCGGGTCGGCCGGGGGCCGGGGGTGCGCAGTGATGCTCAGGAACCGGCAGACGCGCCCGGCTGCCACTCGCGCCAGGCTCATCGACTCCGCCGCCTCGGTGGCGGTGCTCACTGGGATGACCAGAAAGACCGATGCGCCGTAGAACGCCACGAGTTCACCGGGGGTGATGGCCCCGGACAGGGCGAGCCGGGCGCCGAGCCAGGCGACGAGGATGGTCACCAGGCCGGGCAGGAACACCCCGGCCGCGCCGATCCAGGCTTCCATACGGCCGGCCGCCTCGCCGGCGCGGCGCACCTCTTGGCTGATGTCCACGAATCGCGCGGTGAACGTGCGCTCGCCGCCGATGCCGCGCAGTACGCGCAGCCCCGAGCAGATGTCGCCGGCCTGGGCCGTCGCGGTGCCGAGGCGGTCTCGCTGCTCTTCATTGCGGCGCTGCAGCGGACGCAGCAGCGGGCCGATGCCCAGCAGTGCCGCGGGCACACCGATCAGTACGACGATGCCCAGTACGGGGGAGGTGACGGTCAGGGCGACGGCGATGACCAGGAAGGACACGACGGCGCCGGAGGACCGGCCGACGACCTCGAAGGCGCTGCCGATGCTGGGCACGTCCCCCGCGGCGATGGCCACCACGTCGCCGGACGCGGTGCGGTGCCGCAGTGAGCCGCCGAGCCGGACGGCATGGCGGGTCAGCACACGGTGCGTGGTGGACACCGCGTGCATCTGGCCGCCGACGGCGGTCTGGATCAGACCGGCTCCCGCACCGGCTTGGACCACGGCCAGCACCAGGACGACGGCCACCCAGCCGAGGAGCGACTCGGAGGCGCCGGCCTGGATGCCGTCGTCAATGGCGTAGCCGACGACCAGCGGCAGAAGGGCGAGCGGGAGCATCCACAGCGCCCCCAGGAGAGCGCTCAGCACCAGCGGCCACGGTCGGATGCGGATCAGCCACCACAGATAGTGCCAAGCGCTGTGGTGGTCGGCTTCGGGAACGGTCACCGGGGACTCCGCGGGCCGGAATATACCGATGAGCAAGAGGGATTCTCCAAGAGTGTGCGTGGGCCCGGACGCACCGAGGACCTAGGTGCTCGGGCTGTGACGGCCGAAGAAGCGCGGGGAACCGAAGGCGATCATTCAGGCCGGTCGAATCGGGTGTCAAGAAAGATTCCCCCAGACGGAAAGCTTGCGGCCACGGCGTGCACAAGTCCTCCTTCAGCAGGGAACGTCTCGTACTCCGGGCCGGCCGGAGGCGCCGTTGACTCACCCGAAAATCCGGGCGAAAGCTGCCCGCTGAGCCGGTCACCACCTGGTTTCTCCGTTCCTGAGCAGGGTGGCCCTCATGGCCCCCGACGTAAGGACCTGGTTGTGCGCATCGTCGTGGAACAAGATGTCGACGTTCCCATGAGAGACGGCACCGTATTACGGGCCGACGTCTATCGGCCGTATTCACCTGGCCGGTTTCCCCTGCTCGTCCGGCGCACTCCTTACGGTCGCGGCGGCCCGCCCGCGGGGGCCTCGCTGGACGCGCTGCGGATGGTGAACGCCGGGTACGTCCTGCTGGTTCAGGACGTCCGGGGGCGGGGTGGGTCGCAGGGCGGCTTCGAGCCCTTCCGGTACGAGGGGCAGGACGGTGCCGACACCGTGGCGTGGGCGGCGGCGCAGCCGTACTGCGACGGCGCGGTGGGCATACTGGGCCGCTCCTACGAGGGGACCGCCGCGCTGCTGGCCGCGGCCGAGGCGCCCGACGCGCTGGGCGCGGTCACCCCGCACATGGCCGGATCTGATCTCCACGAGGGCTGGTGCTACCAGGGGGGCGCATTCCAACTGGGGTTCTGTCTGCACTGGACTCTGATCGACCTGATCCTGCCTCAGCTGCCGCAACCGGGCGCGGACGGGGCGCATCCCGACACCGCCCGGGTGGTCGCGGCGCTCGACGGCATTGAGGAGCTGTACCGGACACCCTGGCGCGCGCCCGCGCTGCTGGACCGGCTGGCCCCCTACTACCGGCAGTGGCTGGAACACCCGGCCCCGGGAGAGTACTGGCAACGGGCCGCGCCCAACCATGGATACGAAGCCATGCGGGCGCCCGGGCTGCACATCGGCGGCTGGTACGACATCTTCCTCGGCGGAACGCTGGAGAACTTCACGGGGATGCGGACACGGGCCGGCTCGCCGGCGGCCCGCGAGCTGTCCACGCTGGTGGTGGGGCCGTGGTCGCACCGCGTCGCCGGGGGGATCTTCCCGCAACGACGGTACGGGACACGGGCGGATGAGCAGATCCTGGACGTCACCGGGCTGCATCTCGCCCACTTCGACCGCGCCCTCAAAGGCACCGCGAGCGGCGCGCACGAGCGCGTGCGGCTCTTCCTCACGGGAGCCGACCGCTGGGTGGCGTACGACGACTGGCCGGTGCCCGGCACCCATACCGTGGCCCTCCACCTGACCAGCGGCGCACGGCACGCCAACACCGCGTCCGGGGACGGGCGGCTGCTCGCCGCGCCGCCCTTGGACGCCGCCTCCGACCGGTTCCGGCACGACCCCGCCGACCCGGTGCCCACCACCGGCGGGCCGACGCTGATGACGGGCCTGTTCGTCGGCTCCGACTGCGGGCCGCAGGACCAGCGCGCGGTCGAGGCTCGGCCGGATGTGCTCTGCTACACGGGCGAAGTACTGACAGCGCCGCTGACGGTGGTCGGCGAGGTGGTCCTGGTCGCCTACGCCTCCGCCTCCGGCCACGACACCGACCTGACGGCCAAGTTGGTGGACGTGGCCCCTGACGGCCGCGCCGAGAACCTGTGTGACGGCATCGTCCGGGCCCGTTACCACGCCGCGCCGGACGGTCCCCGTTCGCTGACGCCGGGCCGGACCGTCGAGCTGACCGTGCGGCTGGGCGCGGTGGGACATGTGTTCCGCACCGGGCACCGGATCCGGCTGGAGGTGGCCGGCAGCAATTTCCCGCGCTTCGACGTCAACCCCGGCACCGGCGGCTGCTCGACGGCGCTGCAGGAGCAGCCGTACGAGCCGCAGGTGGTGTCGGTGCACCACGGGGGAGCCTGTCCGTCCCGGCTGCTCCTGCCGGTCCTCACGGACAGCTGAGGTGGCCCGGGCGACCGTGGCCGGAACGTGCTGTCCGCAGGCGTTCGCCCAGGCCGGGCCGACGACCGGCGGCAGGAAGGATTTCCGGCCGAACGGCCAGGCCGTTCTTTTCAGCGGGCGACAGGAACCAGGGTTTCCGCCGGCTGACGCGCCGTCGGCAACCACGCGGCGCGCCTTCCGCCGCCCTTTGCGAGATTCCTCTGCGCGCGCCCCTCCCCGACCGTCCTGGACGACGAGCGGAGTCCGCCGGCCGGCTCGGCGCCCCGGGAGCGGCACGCCCCGAAGCGAGCAGCTCAAGACTCCCCCTTCGACTGCCCTGCCCGTACCTTCCCGATCCCCGAGGAGTCATCATGACCGTGCAACACGACCAGAACACGGCCGGGGGCGAAGCCCGGACCCCTGCTCCCGCAGTTTCCCCGCACCCCCGCGGCACCGGGACCTCCGCCCACTGGACCCGGCTCGGGCAGGTGATGCGCGACCTCGACTGGGCGTTGCGCACGGAGTCCTACCGGCACGCCGCGGGCGCCGCGCACCAGCCGTGGCTGCCCGCCGACGCCGCTGACGACCCGCTGTACCACCTGCTGCACCTGGGCGAGAGCCAGGCCGCCCCACCCCCTGAACTGGCGACGGCGCTGGCGGAGCTCGGCCTGTACGACGGTTCGGACGGCGGGCAGCGGACTGCGGGCCACTACTTCACGGCGTTCCGCGGCATGCTCACGGTGGCCGACCACCACGGCCGCCCCGCGCGCAGCGGCGTCTACCTGGGGGAAGACGGGCTGGCGTTCACCGACCGCCTGCTGAGCGTGCACGCGCACGGCACGGCCCTGGACATCGGCTCCGGCTCCGGGCTGACCACCAGCGCCCTGGCCGCACGCGGGCTGCACACCACCGCCCTGGACATCAGTGGGGACTGTGTGGCCGCGACCGCGGCGACCGCCGCGCTGAACGGGCTCGCGCAGCGCGTCGAGGCGGCTCAGGCCGACGCCACCAAGACGCTGGGGGGCGGCGAGCGCTACGACTTCATCGCGTCCAACCCGCCCGGCGTCGTGGTGCCGGAGACACTGGACTACGGCCCGGGTGGGAACGGCGGCCCGGACGGGCTCGCAGTGGTGCGCGCGGTCACCGGTGGCGCGCCGCGCATGCTGCGCGACGGAGGCACGCTGCTGATGCGCTTCGAGTCCCCGGGTGATGCGCAGGGTCCCCGAATCCTCGAGGAGGTCTTCGAACAGGCCGGTGGCAGCTCGGTGTTCGTCACCGTGCAGTCCCGGCTTCCGATGCGCACCCGCAGCGGGCTCACCGCGCTGCGCGCCGCCGCGCACAACCCCGAACTCTCCCCGGCCGAGCTGCTACGCCGCCTCGACGCACACACCGACGCACTGGGCGCCGGGTCCTTCTACACGTCCTTCATGCTGCTCCGCAAGGACGGGCGCGCCCGGCGTGAGGTGCACGACCTGACCGGGCGGCGGGGGGCCGCGGGCCCCGCGTCCGCCCGCCCGGAGCCGCCGGACGGCGACGTCTCGCGACTGCCGCCGGGGGTCACCGGGCTGGACTGGCAGCCGCATCTGCGGCTGGTGCGCGAGCGCTGGGACGACGCGGCAGCGGCCGCGCGCCGTCACGGGGAACTGGACGCAGTGGTGGCCGAGGTGTTCGGCGACGCGGTCGAGCGGGACCCCGTGCACAGCCGTAGCCTGCACGCCCTGCTGAGCGGGCTGCCGGGGATGGCGTAGTGACTCCACGGTCCACCCGGCCGGCGGCAGGTGTGTCAGCTGTGGTGGTCGCAGCGCTCCCCGCGCACGACGAGCGTGGTGGCCGCCTCGCCGGGAGCGGCGGGGGCGGCCAGGTGGGCCCGGATCGCCCAGCGGTGTGCCGGGTGGCCCTCGGCCCAGAGCACTGCCGCGGACCGCAGCTCCCGTCCGGCGGCGCGCTGCTCGGCGTACCACTGCCGGAACGCGGGGGCGGTCCACAGCTGGAGCGGGATCCAGCGGGCGCCGCCGGTGCGCTCGGCACCCGCCGCCAGCCTGTGCAGGGCCGCGCGCACCGTTGCGTCCAGCGACTCGCTCACTGGTACCCCGAGAGCGTGGGCGAAGTGCAGCAGGTATTCGTTGCGCTCGGCACCGGCGGGCGAGCCCAGCACCACCCGGCCGGAGCGGTGCCAGGCGCCCCACTTGACGTTGGTCACCAGCCCGGGCAGGGAGGGCATGGTGCGTGGGACGTAGAAGAGGATGACGTCGCTCATGGCCATCGCCTCCTCCTCCCAGGCGATCTGGTCGGCGTAGGAGAGCGGCTCGCCCTCCTCGGGTTCGGGCAGGAAGACCGCCAGAGTGCCGTCGCCGTCCCACTGCTGTGTGATCCACCGCACCGCCTCGTCGCGCCACGACGGCACGTCGGGGTTCAGAGAGGTGGGTCCGCACAGGTAGAGGGAGGCGGACCAGGTGCCGGGGAAGGAACGCCCGGCGCGGACGACAGCGATCTCAGCGGGCATGGCGGGCTCCCATGGTGTTCAGGACGTCGCCGGGCGGGGTGGTCCCGCCCGGTCCGGGGGTGCGGGAGGTGCGGCCCAGTCGGGCGGCCGTCTCCATGACGACGGCGGCTTCGAGCTTGTGGGACTGCCTCATCTCCGAGCGCCGGGTCAGCAGGCTGACCGAGGCCACGGTGGCCGCACCGCGCCGTACGGGGGCGGAGACCAGGTCCCAGCCGGGGAGGGCTGACGGGGTGCGGGCGTGCCCGAGGGCGCGTATGCGCTCCAGCCCGGCCTGCTCGGGTGCTGCCCCGGGCAGGTTCGCGAGCAGCACGAGCCCTGCCGCGTCGGCGTGCAGGGGTGCGCGGAAAAGCAGGCCGGCACGGTCTCCTCCGTCCGACGTCGGCACGGGCTCCGTGCCGGGGGCATGGCTGCACCACAGGCTGACCCGCAACGGCGGCCGGAGCATGACGGGCACGTGCAGGAAGGCCGCCCGGCCCGCCCGGCGGCACAGCGCGGCGAGTTCCGCTCCGACGATCTCCAGCGATACGGGCAGGTGGGGCAGTTGGCCGGATGGCGGGGCGGCATGCCGGGCGAGCCGGTAACGGCCGTAGCCGGACTGCAGCACCGCGCCTTCCCGTACGGCTGACTGGAGGATGCGATGGGTGGTGGAGCGCGCCAGGCCGGTGAGCCGGGTCAGCGTGTCGAGGGCATGGGCGCCGGGGCCGAGTTCATGGAGTGCCCTGAGTAATCGAAACGCCCGGTCGGCGGCAGTCTGAGGAGATTCGTCCGGAGACGGTTGTGCAATGTTCAACTCTTCCCCCGGTGGCCTCGTGATCAGCAGGAGGTGAATACGCGTCAAGGTCATTTTCCGTACTCGCATGCGAGTACCGCAACGAATGCCAATTTCCAGAACATTCACTTCCAGAAGGGGTAGTTCCGGTTCAAACCACTAGGGCCTGGCGCCCCGTCAGGGGGAATCAGGACGCTCATGTCCGGCCTCTGACGGGTTCGCATCCTTGACACGGTTCTTTCCCTGCCAAGATCCTTTTGTACCGGGACATTCTCATCCACCGCGGTCACATGGGGGAACCTTGGCATCGGAAGGCTCGCGCACGCAGGAAGTGAAGAGACATCTGCGGGACTTATTGCGGGAATGTCGTGCACGGGTCGGCGCGGAGGAAATAGTGCCCCACAGTCGCGACCGTCGCCGTCCGGGTATTTCTCAGGAGAACACCGCGGCCCTGCTGGGCTGTTCGACGCGGTGGTACGCGACGCTGGAGTCGGGCCGCATGGAGAATGCCACCGGGGAATTTCTGGACAGCGTGGCATACGTGCTGCGGATGACCGACCAGGAGCGCCAGGCGCTCTTCCTGTACGCATCAGGACGGCTGCCGCCGGACCTCAAGGAGCCGCCCTCCATGCCCCCGCACCCGGGCTGGGACTCCTTCGTGCAGCAGCAGGCCCAGCCCGCGTGCATCTACACCCGCTCCTGGGACCTGGTGGTAGCCAACACGGAGTACCTGGACCTGCTGTACCGCAGCGTGCAGGGCGGTGTGGCCGGGCTCGCCGACCGCAACATCCTGCGCTTCGTGCTGCTGGACCCGACGAACCGCTCCGGCGCCCTCGCCGACTGGCAGGACAGCTGGGCCCTGCCCATGCTCGGCGAGTTGCGTGCCGCGCTCGCCGCCACGCCCGACGACCGGGAACTCACGGCGCTGCTGCACAGCGTGCTCGTCGATCCGGTGGTCAGGGAGCTGTGGGACCGTAGCTCCATCCCGCCGCGCATACACCCGGACGGGGTCACTCAGGCGGTCCGGCACCCCCGGCGCGGCCACGTCGAGTTCACCGTCCTCGCGGCGAACCCGATGCAGGCCAGGGACCTGCGCTTCGTCACTCTGACGATCGTTGGGGCCGGCCCGGTGTGCCAGGCCCCGGGCACGCGTGCCGGTCTGGGGTGTTCGATTTAGTCGGTGAGCCAGGACCGGATGTCGCCTCCGAGGGCCTGGACGGAGGGCAGCGACTTCTTGATGTCGGGTGTCCTGCGGGTCGCGTAGTGGTTCAGGATCGGAGGAAATTCGCAGACCGGCCGGGACTTCCTGCCCAGCTTGGCGGGGAACTTCTCGGACTCCGCTGCCCGGTGGCGCCGGTGGAGCGAGCCGACGGCCTTGCCGGAGGCGATCTCCAGGGCGACGAGAAGGGTCGTCGTGCCGGCCCGGACGTAGTCGTGACGACGTCACGGGCCTTGTCGGCGGACGGCGGATCGGCGATCTTCCAAAGACCACCGGGACGCGGGTCGTCGCACAGGCCGTCCCGTCCTCGCTCGATGAAGCGGCGCCGCCAGGTGCGGACCGTGTCCGGAGCGACCCGCGGCCGGCGGGACACCTCCATGATCGAGTGGCCTTCGGCGCACTCCGGCACGATCCGCGACCACTGGGCCAGAACCCGAGAGCCCGAGAACCTGTGTCTGTACCCCGCCTGTGCCCGGGCGTCCGGAACGCACGCTCGCCGCACGGTGCGGCGACGAACCCAGCCCTCCAGCATCGCCCGCTGGGCATCGGTGACCGGCAACGGCGCAATCTCCGGACCCGGACGACGCGTACCCGCCTCAGGTCACCGGCCGCTCAGCGGTGGATGAGGAAGGGCCCCAGCGCCAGGGCATCGAGTGGCGACCTGGCGAAGGTGGCCAGCGCATCTCGCGGTGAGCACACCACCGGCTCGGCATTGCCGTTGAAGGAGGTGTTCAGCAGGACGGCGCTGCCCGTGCGTGTCTCCACCTCTCCCAGCAGCCGGTGGTACAGAGGGCTGACATCGGCCGATACGGTCTGCGGACGAGTGGTGCCGTCCACATGGGTGGCCGCGGCCAGCCGTGCACGGCTGCGCTCGGGGACCGGCACCGTCACGATCATGTAGGGCAACCTCGTGTGCAGGTCCAGCAGTTCGGCGGCGGCTTCCTCCTGCAGGCTCGGCGCGAACGGCCGCCATGCCTCGCGGTCCTTGATGGTCAGGTTGATCCGGTTCTGCTGCTCGGCCGGGGACGGAGCCGCCAGGATGCTGCGCTGGCCGAGAGCGCGGGGACCGCCCTCGCTGCGCCCCTGGTGCCAGCCCACGATCTCCCCCCGGGCCAGCAGCCGCGCCGTCTCGGCGGCGATGTCGTCGGGCTCGGTGTAGCGCGTACCGGTGGCGGTCAGGACGTGCCGGATCGCGTCCGGCCCCCACTGCGGGCCCCAGGCGACGGTGCCCGTCATCGGGCTGATCCGCTCTCCCGCCTGCGCGGCCACCCACCCGGCGGCCCCCAGGCTCACCCCCTGGTCACCGGCGAGCGGCTGCACGAACAGCTCCTCGACCTGGGGCAGCCGCATCAGCTTGCCGTTCAGGGTGGCGTTGAACCCCACCCCGCCGGCCACCAACAGCGTCGACTCACCGGTGTCGCGCAGCAGTCCGCGCACCATGGCCAGCACGCTGTGTTCCAGTGCGGCCTGCGCGGTGGCCGCCAGGTCCCGGTACTCGAAGGGGTCCCGGGCGGTACGGCGGGTGTAGCGGCCGAGTGCCGGGTCCCAGCCACGCGTGACCGCGTTGGGCGGCACGCCGAGGGTCTTCTCCAGCCGGTCCAGCCACAGCCGGATGGTGTCGTC
Organism: Streptomyces sp. NPDC030165; assembly: GCF_055573595.1. Taxonomy (NCBI): domain Bacteria; kingdom Bacillati; phylum Actinomycetota; class Actinomycetes; order Kitasatosporales; family Streptomycetaceae; genus Streptomyces; species Streptomyces sp. NPDC030165. The sequence goes on from NZ_JBVIBD010000005.1 coordinate 380,063, forward strand.
CTCCTCGTCGGTGCGCCCGCGCGAGAGCAGGTCCTCGGGCACGGCGTCCACGCGGTATCCGTCCCCCTCGACGAGCAGCGCGCCACCGAACGTGGTGTCGCCCACCGTGCCGTACGGCGCCAGGCCCATGAGCTTGCCCGCGGCGTCGGCACCCAAGCCGGCATACGCGCACACCGCCGCGTAGAAATAGCCCAGCGACCAGCCGGGCGACACCGTCCGCAGCACCTTGAGGTCGCCGCCGCTGCCCACCGCCAGGGTGGCGCTCTCGGTCTCACCCTGTCCGTCGAGGATCAGCACCGCGCCACTGTCGTGGCCCGAGAAGTAGTAGGCACTCGCGGCGTGCGCCGTGTGGTGCTCGACGAACAGCAGCCGGGGGTCCTTGCCGCGCGGGAACAAGCTGCGCGGGAGCAGGAAGTCCAGCGCCTCCGCGTCGGAGGGAAACCACTCCAGGCCGCGCTGGGCGAGCAGCGCGGGCATCTCCCAGCCGTGCGCCACGATGTCGATGTCCTCGATGCCCAGCCCCGCCTCGGCCAGGCAGTAGGAGACGGCGTGGTGGGGCGCCTGGCCGTACGCGTGCTTGTCGCGGGTGAACCGTTCTTCCTCCGCGAAGGCCACGACCTCGCCGTCGACCAGCAGGCACGCCGACGCGTCGTGACTCGCCCCGGGCCAGCCATTCACACCGAGAATGCGCATGTATTTCCCCTCCAAATAGTGTCCGTGGACACAGCCATTGACAGTCGCTAACCCTGGAGCTCACACTTGGGAAAGCGCCTCCCCTGCGGAATATCATTCTGCGGAGGACTTTGTCTTGATTCCCTTCGGGGGATTTGATTAATCACTCTGGGGCGAGCCCTGGCTTCCTGTCAAGAGAAGCTTCTGCAGCTCGCCCGGATTTCCGTGTGGACCTTGCATGACATTCCATGTCGATATCGACGACCGGGAGGTTTCCCGAATGTTGCACGTACGCATGGGCCTGGAAGGGGCCGAAATCCGCGCCATGGGTGAAGAGTCGGATGCGGCCGAGGATTTCCATCAGACCCGGGAGAGGCTGTCTTTCCTCCAGCGGCAGGGGGGTGCCGTGCAGTTCCCCGAGGTGTGGGACGAGGCCCGGCCGCGCGCCGCGATGCTGCTGGAGGAGAGCGACGGCGCGTGGTTCATGTGGAAGGGGCCGACCGGGTCGCCCGATCCCGAGGTGTTGCGCCGGCTGCTTGCGCACTGTGCCGGGTTGCCGCAGGTCACGCTGATACTGCGTCCTGAATGGGAGCTGCCCGGCGTCCTGGCCGCCGCCGGGTTCCGCCCGTCCGGGACCTTCCGTACGCTGCTGGTCGATGCGGCCGGGAACGACGAGGAAGTCCTCGGCAGGATGCGCGCCAGCACCAGGAGTCGGGTACGGCGGGCCCTGCGATTCGGGTTCACCTTCGCCGACGACCCCGGGCTGCTGCCTCGTTTCCACCCCTTCTACGCCGATGCGATGCGCCACGCGGATTCCCCCGATTTTGCCTCGGAGGCGTACCTGCGGGAGCTGCTGGAACTCCCGCGGGTACACCTCTTCGGAGCCGTGCACGGAACGGATATGGCCGCCGGTTCGGTATGCCTGGTGAACGGCGACTCGGTCGAGGCGCGCTATGTCGCCACCAACCCCGAATACCGGACGCAGGCGGCATTGAATTTCGTGCACTTCCAGACCATGAAATGGGCGGACGCGCAGGGGTTGCGTTATTTGGATCTCAGCGGCATCGACGGGGATGAGACAAGCGAGAAGACGCGGTTGATAAATCGCTTCAAACTCGGTTTCGGGGGCACGGTGTTCAGTTATCCGGTCTACTGCCGCTGAAGGAGTGCGGAGGACTACGGCAGGCCGGGCGGTGCGGGGGTGCGGAAGACCGACAGGTCCTCGACCGGCACGATCTTCCGCCCCCGCTTGCGATGCGCCCGGCGCAGCCGTTCGCGCTGCGCCGGGGTGAGCTTGGGACAGTGTTCCGGCACGGCCCGCAGCATGCGGGTGCGCCCCGCGTGCGCGGGCAGGCGGTCGCGCACCTTGAACGGGTCGCGCAGCAGGTGGTAGACGGTTCCGGTGTGGTAGGTGGCCTGCATCAGCGCATAGAAGGCCGCCGCGAGGAGGCCCTTGTCCCGGGCACAGCCGGCCAGCGTCCGCGCCGAGTCGTACAGCCGCCACAGCACGGGTATCGCGGGCGTGGTGAAGACGCCGAGCTGCTGGCCGATGGCCTCGCCGATGCCGTAGCGCCAGTAGCTGCGCAGGTTCTGGAAGCCGTGTTGGGCTCCGTGGTGGATCATTGCGTCGGGCAGGTGCACGACAGGGATCTCGGCGAGCTGGAGCCGGAAGTCGAACTCCCGGTCCTCGCACCAGTGGACGAGCGGGTCGTAGTGGTAGCCGCCGATGTGGTCGGCGACCCGGCGGTCGTAGATGAGCGGCGGGGAGAGGGCGCTGATGTAGTCGCCCTCGTCGAACTCCCGCACCCGTGCGGTGAGTCGGCTCAGCACGCCGTCCGACTCCCCGTACACGACCTGGCCCTTGACCACGGGGTGGTCCAGCACGGCCTTGACCATCATGCGCACGACGCCGGGGGCGAACGTGCAGTCGGAATCCATGTAGAGCAGGTACTCTCCGCTCGCCGCCTTGGCACCGGCGTTGTAGGCCGCCCCGAGGTTGCCCGCATCGGGGATCTCGGTGACCACCAACGGCCGAGGGTGCTCGGCGATGATGCGGCGGATCTCGTCGGAGGCGCCGTTGAGCGCCAGGACGATCTCCACGTCCTCGTCGACGGACGCGATGCAGTCGACGATGCGCACGTCGTCCTTGAGCGCGATGACGATACTGGTCCGCGCGAGACCGGCCGCAAGCGCCGCCTCGGTGTCGTTCATTTCTCCCTCTCTTCCCGCTCGGCCACCTGGCCTGGCCTGTTTCCGGTCAGTCCTTGCGCAGGACGTAGACGTGCGTGGTGTGAGCCGGGGAGTAGGCGTCACCGTCGATATTGCGTACCGAGACGGTCCGCAGCCCGTGGCCGCGTGCGGTCTCCTCCAGGGTGAACGGGTCCATCACGTACTGGAGGTGCGTCTCGTGCCACAGCGTCTCGGCACCCCGGCGCAGGGTCAGGACCGTGCGGCTCCGGTCGAAGGCCGACTCCCAGTGGTGCCTGCGGTGCAGCGTGTGGCCGTCCTTCTCGTTCTCGTACTCCAGCGCTCCCCAGTCGGACTTCAGGACCCTGCGCGACGAGTAGTCGAACACCATGTGACCGCCGGGCCGCAGGGCGTCGGCCGCGCAGGACAGGCAGCTCGCCAGGTCGGACGGCGGCAGGTAGTTCAGCGCGTCGAAGCCGGAGACGACGAAGTCGTAGCCCTCCCCCGCGCGGAAGCCGGCCATGTCGGCGACGACCTGGCGGTCCTTGGGCACCTTGCCCCAATCGAGCATCTCCGCGGACCGGTCCAGCGATGTCACGTCGAGCTGGGGCAGCAGCTCGCCCAGGACGCGGGCGCCGACGCCGGTGCCCGCACCGAGGTCCAGCACCCGGGCCGGCCCCTCCGCGAGTTTCGCCAGCTCGGCAGCGATACCCAGCCGCCAGGTCTCGCGTGCGGTCTCGCCTTCGAACAGCTCATAGGTGCCGGCCCATTGGGCATACGCGATCGGCATACGGATTCCTCCAGGTGTGAGCAGGTGTACGGAGCCGGACTGCGAGGCAGGCGCAGCGGCACAAGGGTCAGCGGGGCACGGCGGCGCGGTGGCACAGCTCCAGCGGGAGCCGTGCCAGGGCCTCGCCGGCCACGGCCTCGGCCGCCGCGACATCGGGCCCGGTGGCGATCACCCCGGCCAGCGGCTCGGTGCCGCCGCTGTACCGGGGCAGCCGCAGGCCCGGCCGCAGCTCCATGCCCCAGAACAGGTCGTAGACCTCCGGCGGCCGGGGCACCGCGTCGAGGTCCCCGGCCCGGACGACGGTGCCCCCGTCGGCGGGCAGATACCTCTGCACCACGGCCCTCCGGGCTCGGGGCACCAGGTCCCCGGGCACGACGGGCCTGCCCAGGGCCAGCCGCACGGCGTTGGGCAGCGGGTCGACGCCGGTGCCCAGCGGCATCACCTCAGTGGCGATCCGGGCGCCGGTCAGCCGACAGGTGATCTCCAGCAGGAAGACCCTGCCGTCAGGGGTACGCAGCACATCGGTGTTGACCACGGCGTCGTGCAGGCCGAGCGCGCGGGCGCCCGCCCGGACCACGGCCACCACGTCCCCGGCCGCCCGGTCGTCCAGTGCGGTCGGCATGGTGTCACCGCCCTCGAAGAAGTACGGGGCGAACTCCTCCTTGCGCCCGTACTCGCGGTCGGCGAACCCGGTGACGTGGAAGGTGCCGTCGACCACGAGCCCGGCGACGGTGTGCTCGGTGCCCGCCAGGAACTCCTCCACGACGACCCGGCCCGAGGCGCTGAGCCGGAGCGCCTCGCGGATCCGGTCCGGCGCGGTGTCCGGTGCGTCGAGCTTGGCGACCCCGGCGGAGCCGGACAGATCGCGCGGCTTGACGACCGCGGGCAGTTCGATCCGTGCCAGGGCCGCCAGTGCACCCTGAAGATCGTCCGCGGCCTGGTGACGCGGCACGCACAGGCCCGCGCGCTCAAGTACGGCGAGCCGCCGGTCCTTGAGCGTGCAGTCCAGCGCGACCTGTTCGTCGACGCCCGGGCAGCCGAACCGGCGGGCCAGCCGCGCGACCACCGGAGGGTTGTCGTAGCCGAGCGACAGGACTCCGTGCACGTCCCGCAGCCCGGCCTCGGCGACGGCGCGCTCCACCGCGGGGGAGTGGCCGGGGTCGGCCACCAGCAACCGGTCGGCGGAGCGGCGTACGCGTGCGGTGGGACGGTCGGTGAGCACCACCAGGTCGAGACCCATGTCCTTGAGCGCCGCCAGCGACCTGTCCATGCCGGAGCCGATACCGCACACCAGCAGTCTCTCGGTCATGGTCCTCCTCCAGTGCAGATCACGGCGCCGGCGGTACGGCGCCCAGGCTGAGCACCTCGAACACCTCGGCGTGATCAGTGCCCGTGGCGACCGCGCCCCGGTAGCGCGCCAGGGCGCGGACCGCTTCGTCCCAGGCGGCGTGCCGGAGCTGGGAGGCGTAGGCGCGCATGGCCTCGACCTTGCGGTCGACGAATCCGGTGACGTCCTCGGCGTACTGGTACTCAGGCAGGGGAGCCCACACCTCGTAGCCGAGCACCAGCCGGGGCGCGGGGGCGGGCTCTCCGGTCTCGCCGAAGAAGGCGGACGTCGCCATCCACACGGATTCCATGGCCAGTTGGTGCACCATGCGGTGCTCGACGTCGCCGTCGTGACGGTGCGGTACGTAGACGAGGTCGGGCCGGGTCTCGCGGATGAGCCGGACCAGGTCCAGGTGCACCCTGCGGGTGAGCTGGAAGTCCCGCGACGGCTCGTCGAGCACGACGCACCGGTGCACGCCCAGCGCGGCGTTGGCCTTGCGCGTCTCGTCGGCGAAGTCCGCATCGGTGCGTTCGGTGTCGTACAGGCTGCGCTCGCGGCCGATGACGACGGCGACCGTCACCTCGGCACCCTCGCTGGCGTGCTTGGCCATCGAGGCACCGCAGCCGATGACGTCGTCGTCGGGATGGGGGGCGACGACCAGGACGTTGGTCACAAGGCGGCCCCGGCGTCCGGCACGGGAGACGCCGCGCCCAGCCCGAACCAGTGCGCCCACGAGGCGACCAGGACCATGCCCTCGTCGAGCGTGGTGGCACAGGGCACGCCCAGCTGCCGGGCCGCCCGGTCGGAGGCGACGCGTGCGGTGGCACGGTACAGCTCCGCCTCCCAGTCCGGAACGTCCGCCGCGGCCGCGTCGTACGATCCGGGTGTGAGCCCCCGGATCGTACGGAAATGGTCGAAGAACCGGCCCCAGGTGGTGGTCTCGTCGGCCGCCAGCAGGAACCGGCCGCCCGCCACACCGGGTCGTGCGCAGGCTCGGAGCACAGCGTCCGCCACATCGTCCACGTACACGGCGTTGCACACGCCGCCGTCGGCACCGCTGGGCAGCACGGCGTAGTCGGCGGCCGGGCGGCGCAGCTGGGCGCCGGTCCACTGGTCGCCCCAGGGGCCGTAGACGACGCCGGGCTGCAGGACGACGACCTCCAGGTCCGGGCCGTTCGCCCGCAGGGCCAGTTCCTCGGCGGCGAGCTTCTGCTGCTCGTACTCGTGGTCGGCCGGGTCAGCGGGCCGGTTGGGGGCCTGTTCGTCGAAGGGGCCTTCGGCGGAGGCGTACACGTCGACGGTGCTGAGGTGCACCACGCGGCGCACTCCGGCGGCGCGGGCGGCGGCGAGGAGGTTCGCCGTGCCGTCGACCGTGGCCGCCCACCGCTCCGTCACGTCGCCGCCGCTGCCGAACGCGCAGTGCACGACCACGTCACAGCCCTCCAGCGCCTGGCGGAGCGCGTCGGAGTCGGCCAGGTCGGCGGTGCGGAAGTCCAACCGGTCCTGGGGCAGCGTGGACAGCCGCGCTGCCCGGCCGAAGCCGCGGACCACGGCCCGCGCCTCGGCCCCGGTGCTCAGGACGAGCCGCTCGACGACGCGCCCGCCTATGAATCCGCTCGCGCCGGTGACGGCGACGCGGGTTCCGGTCAGCTCCTCGGTATCGATCATGTCGCTCAGGCTCCGCTCGTCGTGCGGTGGGTGGTCCAGGGCTGCGGCATGGCACGACGCGCCGGGCCGTGGTAGCAAGCGTCGATCAGGTCGACCACTCGCTTGCCGTCCTCGGCGGGTGAGTAGGGCGCCATTCCGGGTGTCCGGCTGGCCGCCGCGAAGTTGGCGAGCTGCTCCACGAACAGGGCCTCCCACTCGTTCTGGGCCGGGGCGACCGCATCGACGTCGCCGCGGTGCAGCTCCTCCCCGGCATGGGTGGTCAGGGTGCACTCGCCCGCCGGGAAGTCGGTGCCGATGCTCACCTCGGCCTCACTGCCGGTGATGACGCAGGCAGTGCCGAGCGGGCGCAGTCGGCTGAGTTCGACGATCACATCGACGGTGCCGAACCGCAGCCAAGTGCGGCTCTCGCTCTCCACACCGCCCAGCGAGTCGTCCTGGTGGTCCAGCAGCGTCATGTCGTCGCCCAGCCACGAGAAGAGCGTGTCGAAGACATGCGAGCCGGTGTCGGTGAGCACCCCGCCATGGGCGAGCCGCCGGTCGAACATCGACCACGTGACCGGCTCCCAGCTGTAGGGGTGGCCCTCGGTCCAGCGCACGCGCCGGACGGTGCCCAGCGCTCCGCTGCGGATCAGCCGGCGCACCCAGGCGTACGCGGGGAACAGCCGCCGGGGGTGTGCCATGGCGAGCAGGGAGTCCGGGTGGTCGGCGGCCGTCTTGAGGAGGCGTTCGGCATCGGCGGGGGTGGTCGTCATGGGCTTTTCCAGGAGGACGTGCTTGCCGTCCTCCAGGAGGTCGGCGGTCAGCCGGGCGTGCGCGGTGTGGGGCACGGCGACGACAGCGGCGTCGAACAAGCCGCGCGCCTCCTGCCAGGTGGTGGCCAGATGCGGGGATTCCGCTCCGCCGTGTTCCCGGTACACCGTCAGCGCGTCCTCGGCGTGGCCGAGGTCGGGGTCCACCAGTGCGGTGAGCCGGGCCCCGGGTACGTGCGGCAGAGCGGGCAGGTGGCAGGCCCGCGCCGCCGCGCCGCAGCCGATCACGGCCAGGCGCAGTGAAGTCATCAGCACTCCGTTCGAGGTTCGGAAAGTGGAGGAGGAGAGGGACGGGAAAGGGGGTTCGCCGCCCGGGGTTCACGTCCGGTGGACGACCCACACGTTGGGTTCGACGTACGTGGCCGTGCCGTCCGCGTCGGCGCGCACCGGGGTCAGGGCACCGGGAACGACGTACGGGCCGGGTCCCGGCATGGGAAAGCCGAGCACCTGTTCCCAGCGCCGGATGGGCTGGCGCACCGTCAAAGACTGTTCGGCAATGGCCAGGTGCTCGGCTCCGAGGCGCAGATGGGTGCGCAGCCAGGGGTCGAAGGGCGCACCGTCGGGGGTGCGCCAGCGGGCGTACTCGGCCATCGGGACGAGCGGGTAGCGTGCCTTGTCCGTGGGCCGCACGGGGATGATGACGCCACGCCAGCCCGCGTCGGCCGCGGCCCGCCGCGCCCGGCCGAGCAGCAGCCGGGGCAGCCCCGCGCCGCGCTGCTCGCGGGCCACGGACACGGAGAGCAGGCACAGTGCGGTGGGCCGTGCGGCGAGGTCGTCGTCGACGGCCCGCACCAGGACGTCGTCGGAGCCGCCGGGCAGGTCCGCCACGGTGCCGTCCCAGCGCACCGGCAGGCCGTTCGCCGCCGCGACGAGCTTGCCGTCGGCGTCGGTGACGCACAGCTGGTGCGCCGCGAACTGCTCGTACAGGTGGTGCCAGCGCCAGTTCCCGGGCGACTCCCACGCCATGAACGGCGGCATGTTCTCGGCGACCAACCGGTCGACCGCGTCACGGAGCCCGGGCCTTTCGGAGAGCGGCACAACGGTCGGCTCGGAGTGTTGCGGAGGTGTGCCCACGTGCCCCTAGCCGATCAGCCGGGAGTCGGCCGAGGCCCGCATCTCGCGGGACTTGCGCAGGTCGCTGGTGACGTTGATGCGCTTGAGCCAGCGGTCGCTGCCGTCGTAGCGCGCCCGGAAGGGCACGCGACCGTGCACGGCCAGATGGTTGTTGACGCACAGCACGTCTCCCTGGCGCAGGACGACGTTGCCGAGCGCCCGGTCCACCACCTCCGTGACGGCCTGGAGCGCCTCCTGGGCGTGCGGGTCGTCGTCCGGGACCTCCATGAAGTACGGGTCGAGCCGGAGGTACGGGGCACGGCGCGAGCCGTACAGCACGGCGACGCGCTCCCGGTTGCTGATCAGTCGCTCGATGCTGGCGAACCGTTCGGCGGCCTCGGCGTCGTCGGACGTCGAGTTGTTCTTGGGGAGGTGGGACTCGTCGGGAGCGATGTAGAAGCGCTTGCCGAAGAGCGTGTCGACGTGCTCGGGCGAGAGGGCGGACAGGTCCAGCTCGCCGACGGTCGTCGCGACGTCGTCCGGGTTGCGCAGGGCGGACAGCAGCAGGTAGTCGCCACGGTACGGATGAAAGGCGTCCTCGATGTGCCAGGTGAGCAACTCGGAGCTCCCCGTGCCGAGTTGCTCGTGGTCGTGGCCCTTGACCGGGAAGACGTCGTGGACGAGCCGCCCGTCCTGCTGGGTGGCCCAGCCGAACGGCTCGCCGACGACGGCCCCGTACAACAGGAGCAGGATCTCTTCGGGGAACTCCGGCCCGGGGCGTTTCCGGTCGCGCCAGTGCTGAGGAGTGGTGCCGATCCGCTCGCTGTCGATGCGGTGGCCGCTGAGCACGCAGTAGCCGCTGGCCTCCTCCAGCGCGAAGCTGCGCAGGAACCTGCGGGTTCGCTCGGGCAACCGGGCGCCCAGGAAGGGCAGGTCGAATATCAGTTCCGGATCCTCCGGCGAGGTGTACCTCCGGGACAGCTCGATCGCCAGGTCGGCGGAGATCTCTGCTTCCCTCGCCGTCAGCTTCAGCACGTTTCGGGTTGCGGTGTGCACGGCTCTGGGTCCTTTCGCGGGGGCCCCGGGGGTGTCCGCCGGGACGGGTCGGTGCGTCAGCGGTGGCCGGAGAGGTGCTCGGCGAGCTGTCGGGGGGTGGGGCGGTCGAAGAGCGCGCTGACGCGCAGTGCGGCGGCCGCGGGCAGATCCGTGCGCAGCTCGCTCACCAGGCGCATGGCCAGGATCGACTGTCCGCCGTGGGCGAAGAAGTCGTCGTCGGGGCCCAGCGCGGGTGCCTGGAGCACGGTGCGGAACCGGTCCAGCACGGTGGTCAGTGCGCCGTTGGTGTCCTGTGTGGCCGAGGCGGACACGGCTGCGGGCGCCTGCTCGCCGGCGGTGGCGCAGAGCGCGGCGAGCGCTGCCGTGTCGATCTTCCCGTGCGGGTTCTTGGGAAGCGCGGCGACCCAGTACAGCCGGGTGGGGACGGCCCACTCCGGCAGGGCCGCGGCGACCGGGCGTACGGCACGCCGCCGCCGCTCGCCGGTCAGCGGGCGGACGGTGCCGGGCGCGGGGCGCATCGCGGGGTCGGCCGGGACCAGGCAGGCCGTCAGGGAGCTGCCGTCCACGGGGTCGAGCAGGACCACCGCTTGGGCGACGTCCGCGCCGTCGGCCAGGGCGCGTTCCACGGCCGGGGCCTCCAGCCGGTGCCCGCGCACCTTGAGTTGGGCGTCGTCGCGGCCCAGGAACACGAGGTTGCCGTCGGGCAGGAAGCGCCCGAGGTCCCCGGTCGTATACGTCCGGGCGCCGGGCATGCGGTCGTGCGGGTCGGTGCGGAAGCGCCGGGCGGTCTGCTCGTCGTCGTCCAGGTAGCCCCGCGCCAGCGATGGTCCGGCGATATGGATCTCACCGGTCTCGCCCCGAGGCAGCACCCGACTGTCGCGGCGCACGGTGACCGTGGCGTTGGCCAGGGGGATTCCGATGGGCACCTCGTCGGCGTCCTCGGGCAGTCGGCCGGTGTAGAGAGTGGAGGTCACGGTGCACTCGGTCAGCCCGTACACATGGACCAGTGCGGCTGACTGGCGCCGTTGCCATGCGCGGTAGGCGGCGGGGTCCATACGCTCGCCGCCGACGAGCACCGCGCGCAGTGCGGGCGGCGTCGTGCGGCTGGTCGCGTCGAGCCAGCGGGCGTACTCGCGCCAGTACTGGGTGGACAGCTCCACCACGGTGGCCGCACTGTTGTGCAGGGCCCGGTGCAGGTCCTCCGGTTCCAGGGGCCGGGTGTGCGGGCGGCACACGACGGCGCCGCCGGCGGCGAGCACCGGGAAAACCTCCTCGATCACCACGTCGAAGCCGAGGGAGGCGACCTGGAACCAGCGGTCGGACGGGGTGAGGGCCAGGCGCTCGCGGAGAGCGTCGGCGAAGCCCGCCAAGGCGCCACGCTCGATCAGGGTGCCCTTGGGACGGCCGGTGGAGCCGGAGGTGAACAGGATGTACGCGAGTCGGCCGGCGTCGCGCGCGCCCGCGCGGGGCCGGGCGGCGGGCGGCGCCGGGTCCAGGCCCGCCACCTCCAGCCGGGGGGTGCCGTGAGGCAGCGGTGCCCCGGCACCATCAGCCCGGTGCAGCCAGACCGTCGCGTCGACGCGACGGACGAGGTCCTCGCGCAGTCCGGGCGGCAGCCCGTCCTCCAGGACGGTGAACGCCGCGCCGGCCTTGAGCGCGGCCAGCATGCCCAGAACGGCGTCGCGGGGCCGGTCGAGGGCCAGGCCCACGACGGCTTCGGGTCCCGCCCCGGCTGCTGCGAGGCGCGCGGCGAGGGCCTCGGCGCGGGCGTCGGCGGTGCGGTACGTCCAGGCGTCCTCGCCCTCCAGCAGGGCGGGGGCGCCGGGGCGCAGCCGGACGTGGTGGTCCCAGCGGTCCAGGAAGTCCGCGGAGGGCGGGAGGCCCGCGAGTGCGCGGTTCATCGTCCGCTCCCTCGGCCCCGGGCGCCCAGGAACTGGGAGAGCCTGTCCAGTCCCTGGCGGAACTCGTCCTCGGCACCGCCGAAGCCCAGCCGCACGCCGTCGGGGCGGTCGAAGGCCGTGCCGGGTACCAGCAGTGTCCCGTACTGGTCCAGCAGGTCGAGGCAGAAGCGCTCGGTGTCATCGACGCCGGGCAGGCCCAGCAGTGCGCACACGCCGCCCTGTGGGCGCTGCCAGGTCACCGCGCCGGCGTGCTGGGCAGCCCACGCGTCGAGCAGCGCCAGGTTACGGGCCGCCTGCTGGGCCCGGGGTCCGATCAGCCGCGGCGCGGCACGCATCGCGTGCAGGGCGATGCGCTCGACGAGGGGCGACAGGAACAGGGTCGTGCGGTCGCGCAGCGGGAACGTGCGCGCGATCAGATCAGGTTCGGCGATGCACCAGCCGAAGCGGAGTCCGGGCAGTCCGAACGCCTTGGAGAACGTGCCGTAGGAGATGGTGTGCGGATAGCTCAGTGTGGGATCGGGCAGTACTTCCGTGCCGTGCGTGATTTCCGCGAAGGCTGCGTCCCACACCAGTAACGCGCCGGTCTCAGCCACCCGATCCAGGAATTGTGCGTACCCGGCAGGGGAAAGCGTGCAGCCCGTGGGGTTGTGTGGAAAATTCACCACGACGGCTTTGGTGCCAGGGGCGATGACCGAGCGCAGCACGTCGTCGGGAAAGGCGCCTTCGGACAGCCGGGCCAGGGGCAGCGTCCGTATCTCGCATCCCTTTTCCTGGGCGAAATGACCCAGTGAATGGTAGATGGAGTCGGGCAGTACCACGCGGTCACCGGGGGCCAGCAGGCTGCCCAGAGTGAGCGCGATGGCCTCGCTCGACCCGTGGGTCACCATGACATGGTCGGAGCGCCCGGCCGTGTACCGGTCGGCGATTGCTTGCCGCAGCTCAGGGGAGCCCTGCGAGGTGCTGTCGTCCATGACGACACCGTCCAGCTCCGCCTGCTCGATGTCGGCTATGCGGCGCAATTCGGAAAATGAATAGGGCTGGACGCCGCTGGAACTGATGTCGAATTCAGCTTTGTCGAGGTTCCGCCGGTACCACTCCTCCAGTATGGGTGGGCCCGGCGGACTAATCACTGCGCCGTCGTTGATTACGCGCGACAAGTTCAGCTCCATGATGGGTAGCAGCAAAGCGGGCAGTGGTTGCGCTACTGGGAAGCGAACCCCAGCGGTGTGGCGGTCCGCAAGCATGCCTGGGCGAAAGTGAGTCGACATTTCGCCGGATGGAAACTTGGTTCGGACACGTTTCCGCGCGGGCACTTTCGCAGCCATGGATGGGATACCGCTGAGCGTTCCGCGGATGTTGGACCGCGCCGCCGTGCACGGCATCGCGATACGTGGCGATACGGCGGCCGTGGACGAGACGGGCTGGGACTTCCGGGTCGTGCACGGCACGGACACCCAGGGCCGGCGGTGGATCCTGCGCAGTCCGCGTCGTGCCGAGGTGGTCGGCCCCGCGGCGGTCGAAGCCCGGCTGCTGCGCCTGCTGCGCGCGCGGCTGCCGACCCGGCTGCCGCACTGGCACGTCCACGAGCCGGAGTTCATCGCCTACCCGAGGCTGCCGGGTTCCCCTGCCGGGGCCGAGGACGCGCAGACGCTGCGCTACACATGGGCGATCGACCCGTGCGCCCGCGGGGCCGATTACCCCGACGCCCTCGCCCGCGTGCTGGCCGCCTTGCACGCGGTGCCCCCGCAGGTGGCAACGGCGGCAGGCGTGCGGCACGTCCCGGCGGCCCGCTCGCGGGAGCATGCGGCCCGCCAACTGGACGACGCGCGGGCCGCGTTCGGCCTTTCGGCGGCACGCTGCCGGGATTGGCAGCGGTGGCTGGCGGACGACGACGCGTGGCACGCCGACCCGGTGCTCGTGCATGGGGACGTGCATCCCGGGCACACCCTGGTGGCTCGGTCAGCGGACGGCGGCGGACGCCTCACCGGGCTGCTCGACTGGACCAATGCCCGGGTCGACGACCCCGCCCTCGACTTCGTCGATCAGTACTACGCCGGGGGACCGGCCGTACTGGACGCGCTCCTGGACGCCTACCGACGGCACGGCGGCCGGGTGCGCCCCCGGATGCGCGATCACATCGTGGCTCGTGCCGGATTCCTCTGGATCCACGTGTCCCTGCTGGGCCTGCGCACCGGTCGCCCGCACCTTGTGCACACGGCTGTCGGCCATCTGCGGAGCACCGGCTGAGCGCACGGACCCGTACGGCGCCTCTCGTCAGGCGACGCGGGGGACCGTCCGAGTCGGGCAACCGTAAGATTTCCGTCTCCTCCGTGCCCTGCGTTCCGGCGGGTCGGAGGGGGGAGGGTCGCCTGAGGGGGCGCGCAGATCTGATCGTGTCCGGTCGTGTCCGGTTCCGTCTGACGCACTCCCGCCGAGTGGACAGGGAAGGCCCTGACAGCGTCGCAAGAAGCAAAACCGCTGAACAGGGCCCATTCCCTCAGCACTCGATGATGTTCACCGCAAGCCCACCCCGAGCCGTCTCCTTGTACTTCACGCTCATGTCCGCTCCCGTGTCCTTCATCGTCTTGATGACCTTGTCGAGGGAGACATGGTGGCGCCCGTCGCCGCGCAGGGACATGCGGGCGGCGGTGACGGCCTTGACCGCGGCCATGCCGTTGCGTTCGATGCACGGGATCTGGACGAGGCCGCCGACCGGGTCGCAGGTCAGGCCGAGGTTGTGTTCCATGCCGATCTCGGCCGCGTTCTCGACCTGCTCGGGGGTGCCGCCGAGGACCTCGGCGAGGCCGCCCGCCGCCATGGAGCAGGCCGAGCCGACCTCGCCCTGGCAGCCGACCTCGGCGCCGGAGATGGAGGCGTTCTCCTTGAAGAGCATGCCGATGGCGGAGGCGGCGAGCAGGAAGCGGACCACGCCGTCCTCGTCCGCGCCGGGCACGAAGTTGATGTAGTAGTGCAGGACGGCGGGGATGATGCCGGCCGCACCGTTGGTGGGGGCGGTGACGACCCGGCCGCCGGCCGCGTTCTCCTCGTTGACGGCCATCGCGTAAAGGGTGGTCCACTCCATGGCGTGCGCTTCGGGGCTGCCCTCGGCACGCAGGGCCCGGGCGCCGTTGGCCGCGCGGCGGCGGACCTTCAGACCGCCGGGCAGGATGCCCTCGCGGGACATGCCGCGGGACACGCATGCCCGCATGACCTGCCAGATCTCCAGCAGCCCGGCGCGGATCTCGTCCTCCGTGCGCCATGCCTTCTCGTTCTCCAGCATGAGGGAGGAGATGGACAGGCCGGTCTCGCGCGAGAGGCGCAGCAGCTCGTCGCCGGTGCGGAAGGGGTACTTGAGGACCGTGTCGTCGAGCTTGATGCGGTCCTCGCCGACCGCGTCCTCGTCGACGACGAAGCCGCCGCCGACGGAGTAGTAGGTCTTCTCCAGCAGCGGGGCGCCGGCCGCGTCGTACGCGAAGAGGGTCATGCCGTTGGCGTGGTACGGCAGGGAGCGGCGGCGGTGCAGGATCAGCTCGGTCGACTCGTCGAAGGCGATCTCGTGGTCGCTGCCTATCTCCGCGCCGAGCAGCCGCAGCCGCCCGCTCTTGCGGATCCGCTCGACCTCGTCGTCGGCCGTCTCCACGTTCACGGTGCGGGGCGAGTGGCCTTCCAGGCCGAGCAGGACGGCCTTGGGGGTGCCGTGGCCGTGGCCGGTGGCGCCGAGCGAGCCGAAGAGCTCGGCGCGTACCGCCGTCGTCTGCGCGAGCAGGCCGTCTTTCTTGAGCCGCCCGACGAACATCCGGGCGGCGCGCATCGGGCCGACCGTGTGGGAGCTGGACGGGCCGATGCCGATGGAGAAGAGGTCGAAGACGGAGATGGCCACGGTGGCGGACTCCCTTGTCTGCTCGTGGTGGACGGTGGAGCAAATGGAGCTGAAGGGGCGGACGAAACGGAAGGTACGTTTCTGCGCCGACTGTCGAGCCTAACCCGGACGGCGGACAGACTCTCAGACGGAGGCCGTCGGACGGCTGTCTTCCGGCGCAACGGCAGAAGACGCAGGGGAGCCGGCCCGGGTGTCGAGTACGGAATCGCTCCCGGCGTCGAGTACGGGATCGGCCCCGAAACGGGTACCGGCACCGGTACCCACCGCCGGGTCCGCCCCGGTCAGCCCCGCCTCGTGCGCGCGAACCCCGGCGCGCACGGCCCGGAAGTAGAAGGCGACGGCGGAGAGTGCGACGAGGGCGATGTCCAGACCGCCCGGGATGACGCCGTGGCCGCCGAAGTCCGGGCTGCCGAGCGCGGAGACCGCGGACATCCAGGCCAGGAAGCCGACCAGCCACCAGGCGGGCGCGAACTGCCTGCGCAGATCCGTTTCCCCGCGGCGCCGCAGCACCACCGCCGCGACCGGCGCGGCGATCAGCGTCAGCAGCGCGACCTTGCCGGTGTCCGGCCACTTCGACCAGTACAGCGCGCACGCCGCGAAGGCGAAGGTGACGGGGCACAGCACCGCGGCCGCGGGCAGCCGGAACGGGCGCGGCAGCTCCGGCCTGGTCCGCCGGAAGACGCCCACCGCGATCGGGCCGATCAGGTACGAGATGACCATGGCCGCCGAGATCACGCTGGCCAGCGCGTTCCAGCTGTGGCCGACGGTGACCAGCAGCAGCACCGAGAAGGCCAGGTTGAGCCACATCGCGGGCCGGGCGGTGCCGTACCGGGGGTGCACGGCGGCCAGCTTCTTGGGGAAGAAGCCGGTCTCGGCGAGGTTCTGGACCATGTACGCGGCGGACGCGACGTTGGCGATGTTGGAGCCGGCCGGCGAGATGAAGGCGCCGAACTGGAGCATCGTGACGACCCAGTGCAGCATCAGCACCTTGGCCAGGTCGGCGAAGGGCGAGCTGAAGTTCACGCCGTGCCAGCCGCCGGCCTGCGCCAGCTGCTCCGGCGGTACGGCGCCGAGGAACGCGGTCTGCAGGGCCAGGTAGATCACCAGGCCCAGCGAGAGCGCGCCGACCAGCGCGACCGGAATGGCCCGGCCGGGGTTCTTCGCGGCGCCGCCCAGGTTGACCACGGCCTGGAAGCCGTTGAAGGCGAAGACCACGCCGCAGGTGGTCACGGCCGTCAGCACGGCCGGCCAGCCGTACGGGGCGAAGCCGCCGTGCGCGGTGAAGTTCGTGGTGTGGAAGCCGGAGGCGATCAGCGCGGCCACGGCCAGCACCGGGATCGCGAACTTCACCAGCGTCAGGACCGTGTTGGCGCGGGCCAGCAGCTGGACCGACCAGTAGCAGGTCAGCCACAGCGCGAAGGTCAGCAGCAGCGCGACGCCGCTCCCGGTCGGGGTCAAATGGTTGGTGGCCGGGTCGACCAGGTCCTGCGCCCAGCCGAAGCTCCAGGAGGACATGTACTGGGTGGCGGCGATGGACTCGATCGGGATCAGTGAGGCGACCGCGATCCACACCGCCCAGCCGGTCAGGAAGCCGAGCACCGGGCCGTGCGAGAGGTGACCGTAGCGGGCCATGCCGCCGGGGATCGGGTACGCGGCGCCGACCTCCGCGTAGGACATCGCGATCATGCCGATGAAGACGGCGCCGATGACCCAGGCGACCAGCGCGGCGGGGCCCGCCACCTGGGCGGCGGAGCCGGCGCCGAAGAGCCAGCCGGAGCCGAAGATCGAACCGATGCCGATCATGGTCAGGGCGAAGAGGCCGATCCCCTTGCGGTTGCCCGCGCTCATGTCCATTGCCGTGCGTTTTCCGTCCTGCTGTGGTGCGAAGGGCCCCGCGTCGTTGGAGGGCCGTTCTCAGCCTATGGGGCGGAAAATCACCGTAAGGCAGACGGAAAGGCCGTACGCCCGAGGTCAACGACCCCGGGCGCACGGCCTGTTCACCCCGCGGACGCCGCCTCGGCGGCACTTTTCGGGGCGTACTTCATGAAACGCGTCACACGGCTGGAGCGGACGTGCCACAGAGGCACGCGACCACCGGCCGTGTGGCGCGGGTCACAGCGACGGGTACAGCGGGTGCTTGCCGGCCAGGGTGGTGACCCGGGCCTTGAGCGCGTCGGCGTCGTACGACGGCTTGAGCGCCTCGGCGATGATGTCGGCGACCTCGCGGAAGTCCTCCGCCTGGAAGCCGCGGGTGGCCAGCGCCGGGGTGCCGATCCGCAGGCCCGAGGTGACCATCGGGGGGCGCGGGTCGTTCGGGACGGCGTTGCGGTTGACCGTGATGCCGACCTCGTGGAGGCGGTCCTCGGCCTGCTGGCCGTCCAGCTCGCTGTTGCGCAGGTCCACCAGGACCAGGTGCACGTCGGTGCCGCCGGACAGCACGGAGACGCCGTGCTCGGTGATGTCGGACTGCGTCAGGCGCTCGGCGAGGATGCGCGCGCCGTCCAGGGTGCGCTGCTGGCGCTCCTTGAACTCCTCGCTCGCCGCGACCTTGAAGGACACCGCCTTCGCCGCGATGACGTGCTCCAGCGGGCCACCCTGCTGACCGGGGAAGACCGCCGAGTTGATCTTCTTGGCGAGCTCCTGGGTGGACAGGATCACACCGCCGCGCGGACCGCCGAGGGTCTTGTGCGTGGTCGTGGTCACGACGTGGGCGTGCGGCACCGGGTTGGGGTGCAGCCCGGCCGCCACCAGACCGGCGAAGTGCGCCATGTCGACCATCAGGTACGCGCCGACCTCGTCGGCGATCCGGCGGAACGCCGCGAAGTCCAGCTGGCGCGGGTACGCCGACCAGCCGGCCACGATGAGCTGCGGGCGGGTCTCCTTGGCCAGGCGCTCGACCTCGCCCATGTCGACCTGACCGGTCTCGTCGTCGACGTGGTAGGGCACCACGTTGTAGAGCTTGCCGGAGAAGTTGATCTTCATGCCGTGGGTCAGGTGCCCGCCGTGCGCGAGGTTCAGACCCATGATCGTGTCGCCCGGCTTGAGCAGCGCGAACATCGCGGCGGCGTTGGCCTGCGCGCCGGAGTGCGGCTGCACGTTCGCGGCCTCGGCGCCGAACAGCGCCTTGATGCGGTCGATGGCGATCCGCTCGACCACGTCGACGTGCTCGCAGCCGCCGTAGTAGCGGCGGCCCGGGTAGCCCTCGGCGTACTTGTTGGTGAGGACCGAGCCCTGGGCCTCCATGACGGCGGCGGGGGCGAAGTTCTCCGACGCGATCATTTCGAGGGTGGACTGCTGACGGTGGAGCTCGGCGTCGACGGCGGCGGCGACGTCGGGGTCGAGCTCGTGGAGGGAGCTGTTCAGAAGCGACATGACTCTTCCTGGGGTTCGCGGGGCGCACGGCCCCGCCGGGCGGCGGGTGGGCGGATCAGCCGGTGAAGGCGGTGTACTCGTCGGCCGAGAGCAGGTCGTCCGGCTCGCCGCTGACCTTCACCTTGAACAGCCAGCCACCCTCGAACGGGGCGGTGTTCACCAGCGAGGGGTCGCTCACGACGTCCTCGTTGATCTCCGTGACCTCGCCGTCGACGGGGGAGTAGAGATCGCTGACGGACTTGGTCGACTCCAGCTCACCGCAGGTCTCGCCCGCCGTGACCGTGGCGCCGACCTCCGGAAGCTGCACGAAGACGACGTCGCCGAGCGCGTTGGCGGCGTGCTCGGTGATACCGATCGTCGAGACGCCCTCCTCGGCGGCCGACAGCCACTCGTGCTCCTTGCTGTAGCGCAGCTGCTGGGGGTTGTTCATGACTTGATTCTCCTGGATGCGGTGGCGTGCTCGGTGCAGGGGTCTTGGCAGGTGAGACGGACGTGCGTCCGAGACGGAGGTACGTGCGTCACTTCTGGCGCTTGTAGAAGGGCAGCGCCACGACCTCGTACGGCTCATGGGTGCCACGGATGTCCACCGCCACACCGGCGGTGCCGGGCGCGGCGTGCGCGGCGTCCACGTACGCCATGGCGACGGGCTTGCCGAGGGTGGGCGAGGGGGCGCCGGAGGTGACCTCGCCGATGACGGCGCCGTCCGGGCCCACGACCGGGTACCCGGCGCGCGGCACGCGGCGGCCCTCGGCGATCAGCCCGACCAGCTTGCGCGGCGGATTGGCCTCGGCCCGGTCGCGGGCGGCCTCCAGGGCGGCGCGGCCCACGAAGTCGCCGCCGTTCGTCGTCTTCTCGAACTTCACGACCCGGCCCAGGCCCGCGTCGAACGGGGTGGTGTCGGTGGTCAGCTCGTGCCCGTACAGCGGCATGCCCGCCTCCAGGCGCAGCGTGTCCCGGCAGGACAGCCCGCACGGCACCAGGCCCGCATCCTTGCCCGCCTCGGTCAGCGCCTCCCAGAGGGCGGCCGCGTCCGCCGGGCGGACGAACAGCTCGAAACCGTCCTCACCGGTGTATCCCGTACGGGCGATCAGCGCCGGGACGCCGGCGACGGTGCCGGGCAGCCCGGCGTAGTACTTCAGGCCGTCCAGGTCGGCGTCCGTGAGGCCCTTGAGGATGCCGGGGGACTCGGGGCCCTGGACGGCGAGCAGCGCGTACGCGTCCCGGTCGTCGCGGACCCCGGCGTCGAAGTTGCTCGCCCGCTCGGTGAGCGCGTCCAGCACGACCTGCGCGTTGGAGGCGTTGGCGACGACCAGGTACTCCGTCTCGCCGAGGCGGTAGACGATCAGGTCGTCCAGGATGCCGCCCTCGGCGTCGCAGATCATGGTGTAGCGGGCGCGGCCGACGGCGACACCGCCGATGTTGCCGACCAGCGCGTAATCCAGCAGGTCGGCGGCGCCGGGGCCGGTGACGGTGATCTCGCCCATGTGCGAGAGGTCGAACAGGCCGGCGCGGGTACGGACGGCGACGTGCTCGTCACGCTCGCTGCCGTAACGCAGCGGCATGTCCCAGCCGGCGAAGTCGGTCATGGTCGCGCCGAGCGCGCGATGCGTCGCGTCCAGCGCGGTGCGGCGGGGGGCTTCGGTCATGGTGTGGCTCCCGGGCATGGGTGACAAGACGGTCTCCCCATCTGTCATCGGAACCTGAGAGGTTCACCGGAAGGCCGTGACCGGTCCCGGTTTGCACCTTGGGTGGAGCCACACCACGGCGGCCCGCTTTTCAGATCTGCCTCGCCCGCGCGGTATCGGGGCCTGAGAGATTCAAGGGAGGACTTGCTCCTTCGGCGCCCCGCCGTGACGGCCGGGGACTCTCCCGCGCGGATTCAAGCGGCCGGTATGGAGTTGGCTGAGCGTGGCACCCGTACGCGGACGCACACGTGGTGTGCGGTCCGGCACTTGGCGCGCACATCATCGCACGGGATGGCCGGATACAGGAGCCCTGCCCGTACCGGTGTTCGCAGGGGTGTCACGACAGTGTCCTGGGACTGTACGAATCGTGGGATTTCCTTGAAGCGCATTACCTTTTCTTGACACTCTGCGGGTAAGGGGACCACACCGGACCGGGAGGGGATCACGGTGCACAGGCAGGCCGCACTCGCGACAAGTCCGGGAGGCGCGCCCCCGGGCTGTGTCCCGGAGCCGGCTCCCGCCGTCGTGCCGGGGTCCCGGCGGCTGCCGCTCGGGGTGGTCCGCCCCGGCCGGGCACGGGCCGCGACGGCGGACGCGCCGACGACGGACGTCGTCGACCTCAGGGACCGGCGTGCCCCGCGCGAGGCGACCGGGCTGCACTTCGCGGCGGGCGACCTGGTGGTGGTCTCCGGCCTGCCGGGCAGCGGCAAGAGCACGCTCATGCTCCGGGTGGTGCCCGCCCACGACCGGCAGGGCGCCGCCGTGCACCGCATCGACTCGCAGGAGGTACGGGAGCGCTGGGAGCGCGGCAGGCTGCGCCGGCTTCCGTACGCGCTCTACCGGCCGCTGGTCCGGGCCTCCCACTACCTGGGGCTGCGGCGGGCGCTGCGCTCCGGCGGCAGCGTGGTGGTGCACGACTGCGGCACGCTGGCGTGGGTGCGCCGCTGGCTCGCGCGCGAGGCCCGGCGCGGCGGGCGCGGCCTGCACCTGGTGCTGCTGGACGTACCACCCGAGGTCGCGCTGTCCGGGCAGCGCTCGCGCGGACGCGGAGTCTCCGGTTACGCCTTCGCCCGGCACCGGCGCGCGGTGCGACGGCTGGCCGCCCGTGCCCGGGCGGCCCGGCTCCCGGCGGGTTTCACCTCGGCCGTGCTGCTGGACCGGCCGGCGGCGGGAGCGCTGCGGGAGCTCGTCTTCGAGTGAGGCGCCGTCTTCGAGGCGGGCCGGAGCCCGTCCGTCCGCCGTACCGTTCGTCGAGTTCAGCCCCGGAATGCCGGATACCTGACGGGCCGTACGGAATGTCCCGTACGGCCCGTCAGGGCCGGTCCTACCCCAGGCATATCTCCCGCATCCGCGCCTCCTCCGGACGCTCGGTACCGGGCCGATCTAGAGGCCCAGGGCCTTGATCAGCACGCTCGGCAGCGAGAGCACCGAGGTGACCAGCGAGCCGACACCTTGCTGCTGCGGCGCCGCGGCGGGCTGCTGACGCTGCGCGTCCGCAGCGGGCTGTGGGTCGGCGGCCTGCTGGGCGTCACCGGTCTGCTGGGTGCCGTCGGCCGGCTGCGGGTCGCTGGTCGGCGCCTTCGGCTGGGCGGCCGGCTGGTCGTCCGCCTCCTCCGTCCCGCCCGCCGGCTCCGCGGCGGGCCGGGCCGGCCGGTTGGCGGACTGGGCCGCGGGCTGGGCGGCGGGCTGGGTGGCCGGCTGCTGCTGGAGGCCGCCGAGGAGCTTGTCGATGCCCAGGATCTTGAAGATGTCGGTGACGGACCGGGAGACCGAGCCGCTCAGGCTCGCGGAGTCGGTGTCCTCTCCCGGCGCCGGGGCCCGGCGCTCGGACAGCTCGTACATCTGTGTACGCAGGTCCTGCGAGACCCGGCGCAGCCGGACCGAGTCGGCCGACACCGCGCGGTCGGAGTCCTCGTTCAGCATGTCCGCCAGCCGCTGCGCGTCCTGCAGAACCGTGTCCAGGCGGGTGCGGGCGGCCCTGACCTCCACGGAGTGGCCGCGGTCGTCGGCCGTCTTCTCGGCCAGCTCGGTCGATGCGTCCGCCAGCCGGCCGATGTCGTCGACGATGATGCTGTGGTTGCGGACCGGGGGTTTGGGTTCTTCGGCCGCGGTCGCGGAGCCCACGACGCCGAAGGCGAGGGCGCCGGCAGTGGTGGCGCAGACGAGGGCGGAGGCGGTCCGGTGCGTTGCCATCAGGAGACGTGCCTTTCTGTAGGAACGGCAGGGCAAGATCACCCTGGAGCCACCTTCGGAGCGGTGTGCACGGTCCGCAACCGCTCGCGCGCGTTCGGTGGTCATCCGGACGCACCAGGGCTCCTCCCGTCTGCTGGCGTTAGGGTCGTCGACCAGGTAAAGCGCCGACGAGCAGCTGTACGAGCAGCCGTACGAGCGGTACGCGGTACGCATGGTGACGAGCGGACGGGTGGACATGGACTTTCCGGAGCAGGGCATTCCGCGGCTGGAGTGGCCCGCCAACGAGCTGGAGGAGGTGCTCGCCGCCTCGGTGGGTCACCCCGGTGCGGGCGCCCGCATCGTCGAGGTGCTGGGCCGCAGCCGGATATGGGTGCCGCTGCCCAAGGGCGGCGGCCCGGAGAGCGCGGGGATGGGCCGCACGGGCCTGGACCTGCCCACCGTCGAGATCGGCTCGGCCGCGTACGTCCCCGTCTTCAGCTCCGAGCAGGAGTTCCAGCGGGTGGCCGGACCGCACCTCTCCTTCACCGTCGCGCCGGCCGCCGAGTTCGCGCGCGGCCTGCCGCCGCTGATCGGCATCGCCGTCAACCCGGAGGGCACGGTCGGCGTGCCGCTGCCGCCGGACGCGGTGGCCGAGCTGTGCCGGACCGGCCGCCCGGACCTGCCCGGGGCGCCGAGCGGCGCCCGGGTCCGGCTGTTCGAGCCGGACTGGCAGGAGGAGCCGGTGGACTTCCTGGCCGCGGCCGGGCTGGAATTCTCGTCGGCGGGCTTCGTGGTCACCGCACGCCGCGCGCTGGCCAGCGTCGAGGGGGACGCGCCCACGCTGTTCGTCGGCGTCCAGGTGGACGCGGCGGCCGTCGCGCCGCACGACCCGGCCGTACGGGACGCGGTGACCGCCGGCCTCGGGCGGGCCCTCGGCGGGACACCGCTGACCTGGCCCGTCCAACTGGTCATGCTGGACCTCGCGCAGGGCGACCCGGTCGCCGACTGGATGCTGGAGCGGGTCCGGCCCTTCTACTCCCGCGACGTCGCCTGAGAGCCTGTGCCCCCCGGTGCCCCCGCGCGCCCGGAGTGCTCCTTTCCGTGACCGCAAGCGGCGTGTGCTGATCCGACCGGGGTCCGGACGCAGGCTCTAAGCTGTTGTTGCAACCGGCGGGCGTACCCCACGTGCCTGCCGACAGGAAGGGACGGACCACGTGAGCGCGGGTGCGCATCAGGGAGCGGCTGCCGGGCAGGTCGAGCAGATGCTGCAGCAGGTCTCGCCCGGCCGGTACGACGCCTACGAGGCGTTGCTGCAGGCACTCGCCGCCGGCCAGGTCTGGATGCTGCTCTGGCACGGCCAGGCCGGTTCGCCCGATGCGCAGTACGGCAACATGGAGGTCGACGGCCTCGGCTACGCGCCGTGCGTGACCTCCGCCCCCGAGCTCGCCGCCAGCGGCTGGAACCGTGCCCACGAGGTCGTCTACGGGCGGGACATCGCGGCCACCCTCTTCCCCGACCGCTGGGGCCTGTGGCTCAACCCGCACGCCCCCGGCGGCGGCGTCGGCATCCCGTGGCTGGACCTGCGGCGCATCGCGGGCGGCCTGGACCGGCTGCCGGCCGGCCCGCTGCGGATCACCGAACCGGCCATCGAGATCCCTCAGTTCTACGCCCTGCTGGGGCAGAACGCGCACCGCACGCCCGCGGTGCGTTCCCTGCGCCGGGCCTGGGTGCAGCCGGCGCTGGGCGCCCCGTACCTGGCCATCGGCCTGGACCTGTACGACACGGGCCAACCGGCCGTGGACTCGGTGCGGTTGATGATCCAGCAGTCCATCGGCGCGGTGCCGGAGGGGCTGCCCGTCTCGACGGTCGCGATGAACGACGAGTACGACCCGGTCGGCATGTGGATGCGGGCCAACGCGCGGCCGTTCTTCGACCGGGACGCCTACGCGGCGGGCCCGGTGCCCGCGCCCGCCCCGGCTCCCGCCCCGGCGTACGGCTACGGCTACCCGCGCCCGTACTGACCCTTCCGTACCGTCCCGCCCCTTCCGCGTCGTTTCCGCCCCTTCCGGGGCCCCGCGGACGCCGGGGCCCCGGGGTCGGCGGGCTCGCGGTATGGGGGCCGCGCGCCTATGAGGGCAAATCGAACGGACGCGTTCCCCCAGCAGGGGGTTACCCGGTGGGGGTGAGCCGGAACCGTGCCGCGCCCACGCCGTGCCCACCGCTTACCGGCCCGAAATGGCCGCTCACGCCCGCAAGTTGACCACCGCGAACCCTCGTGCGACCCGCTCAGTCAGGGCCGGTGTCCGCATAACGGAAGCCCGTGGGCTACATCACAGTTGCGCATCCATTCCCGGCCAGGGCTGGTGAGTGATCGCGAATCGGATGAAGACTCCCGCAGCAGAGGGCTTCGGCCCTGTGTACGAGATGCACCGCTCGTCGTCGCGTGACGTTCCGCGACGCCTGTTCCGCCTGCAACATCCGTAAGACCTGCAACACCTGTACCCGCAACGACCGCAGTCCACGCATCAGTTGCTCCAGCTGTTCCAGAGTTCTCCCAGTTGCATCACCAGCACCATTCGCACCAGAGCACCGCTCGCACCAGTGATGTGAACCAGGCCGCTGACCGCGGCGCGCATGGGCCGGCGGCGCCGGCCGAGAGGGGTCAAAGGCACCGTGACCGCACCGATCGAGACCACCGGGGCGGCTGCCGAAGCGCAGCCGGAAGCGGTGCTGCAAGGCGTCGAGAGCAAGAAGATCGAAGGACGCTCGCTCGGCCAGATCGCCCTGCTGCGCTTCAGGCGCGACAAGGTCGCGGTAGCGGGTGCCATCGTTGTCATCCTGCTCGTCGTGATCGCGGCGCTCTCCCGGCCGATCCAGTCCTGGCTGGGCCTGGACCCCAACAGCCCCCACCAGGACCTCATCGACCCCAACACCACGCTGCCCAAGGGCGACCTCGGCGGGATGAGCCTGGACCACCCGCTCGGCGTGGACCCGAAGTTCGGCCGCGACCTGCTCGCGCGGGTACTGGAGGGCTCCTGGGTCTCGCTGATCGTGGCGTTCGGCGCGACGCTGCTGTCGGTGGCCATCGGCACCGTGCTCGGCGTGGTGGCCGGCTTCTACCGGGGGCGGGTGGACGCGCTGATCAGCCGGCTGATGGACGTCTTCCTGGCGTTCCCGCTGCTGCTGTTCGCCATCGCGATCTCGGCCTCGCTCCAGGGCGGCGCCTTCGGGCTCGAAGGGCTGCCGCTGCACATCTCGGTCCTGATCTTCGTGATCGGTTTCTTCAACTGGCCGTACATGGGCCGGATCGTGCGGGCCCAGACGCTCTCGCTGCGCGAGCGGGAGTTCGTGGACGCCGCGCGCGGCATGGGAGCCCGCGGCCCGTTCATCCTCTTCAGGGAGCTGCTGCCCAACCTGGTGGGCCCGATCATCGTCTACTCGACGCTGCTGATCCCCTCCAACATCCTCTTCGAGGCGGCGCTGAGCTTCCTGGGCGTCGGTATCCAGCCGCCCCAGGCGTCCTGGGGCGGGATGCTCAACCAGGCGGTCAAGTACTACGAGGTCGACCCGCAGTACATGCTCGTCCCCGGCCTCGCGATCTTCGTCACCGTGCTGGCGTTCAACCTCCTCGGCGACGGCCTCAGGGACGCGCTGGACCCCCGCAGCCGCTGACACCGCCCGGGCCCGTACGCCCGGCAGCACCCACCCAAGTTTCCGACCAACGAAGGGGAAACCGACCATTATGCGAAGGTCAGTCCCGGTCGCAACGATCGCGGCCCTCACCAGTGCGGGCCTGTTGCTGTCCGGCTGCAGCGGCAAGAGTTCGGGCGGCGGTTCGTCGGAGGCGAACGCCGCCACCAAGGGCATCGTCAACGCCTCGGACGAGAAGGGCGGCACGCTCACGTACGCGATGAGCGACGCCCCCGAGTCCTACGACCCGGGCAACACGTACTACGCCTACGTCTGGAACTTCAGCCGCCTGTACGCGCGTCCGCTCACCACCTTCAAGCCGGGGCCGGGGCCCAAGGGCAACGAGCTGGTGCCCGACCTGGCGGAGTCGATGGGCAAGTCCAGCGACAACAACCAGACCTGGACATACAAGATCCGCAAGGGTCTGAAGTACGACGACGGCAAGCCGATCACCTCGAAGGACGTCAAGTACGCCGTGGAGCGCAGCAACTTCGCGCGCGACGTGCTCTCGCTCGGCCCGAACTACTTCCAGACGTACCTCAAGGACAACGAGGGCGGCTACAAGGGCCCGTACAAGGACAAGAACCCGGAGGGCCTGAAGTCCATCGAGACGCCGGACGACCAGACCATCGTCTTCCGCCTCAAGCAGCCCTTCGCCGAGTTCGACTACCTGGTCAGCGCCCCGCAGACGGCACCGGTGCCGCGGGCCAGGGACAAGGGCGCGGACTACACCAAGAACATCGCCTCGTCGGGCAGCTACAAGTTCGACACCTACGAGGAGGGCAAGAAGGTCGTCCTGGTCCGCAACCCCCACTGGTCGGCCAAGACCGACCCGCTGCGCAAGCAGCTGCCGGACAAGATCGTGCTGAACATGAAGGTCGCCCAGTCGACGATCGACAAGGACCTGAAGGCCGGCAACACGCACGTCGACATGGCCGGGCGCGGGGTGGACGCCCAGACCCAGGCCCAGCTCCTGACGAGCGCCAGGGAGAAGGCCAACACCGACAACGCGCTCGGCCAGCGCCTGTCCTACGTGGCGATCAACCCCAAGGTCGCGCCGTTCGACAAGGTGGAGTGCCGCAAGGCCGTGCAGCACGCGGTCGACAAGAAGGCCGTGCAGACCGCGCAGGGCGGGCCGATCCGCGGTGACATCGCCACCACCGTGCTGCCCACCGACCTCGACGGGTACCGGAAGTTCGACCTGTACCCGCAGAAGTACAACGGTGACGCCCTCGACCTGACCGAGGCCAAGAAGCAGTGGCAGGCGTGCGGCGCCGGCAACGTGAGCACCACGATCAGCGCCCGCAGCGACCGGCAGGACGAGGTGGACGCGGCGACCTCGGTGGTCGGCTCGCTGAAGAAGATCGGCATCGACGCCAAGATCCAGACGTACCCGAGCGGCAAGTACTTCTCGGACTACGCGGGCGTGCCGGAGTTCACCAAGAAGAACAACATCGGTCTGATGATGATGCAGTGGGGCTCGGACTACCCGACCGGCTTCGGTTACCTGAACCAGATCGTCAACGGCAAGGCGATCCAGAAGTCCGGCAACTCCAACCTCTCCGAGCTGGACGACGAGGCCATCAACAAGCTGCTCGACGACGCCATCGCCACCAGCGACAAGGCGCAGCGCGAGAAGGACTACGCGGAGATCGACAAGAAGACGATGGAGCAAGCGGTCATCGTCCCGCTGACCTACTTCAAGATCCTGCTGTACCGCTCGCCGAAGGCCACCAACCTGGTGTCCACCTCCGCCTACAGCGGTGAGTACGACTACCTCAACATCGGCGTCAAGAAGTAGCAGCCCCGGAAGGCAGGTGAAGGCATTGGTGTCCGCGGGCCGGCCGGTCCGGCCCGCGGCCCCGACGCCGCAGTCCCGTGTTCGCGTACATCATCCGCAGGTTGATCAGCGCTGTGATTCTGCTGCTGATCGTCAGCGCGGTCACCTTCGGCATCTTCTTCGTGCTGCCGAAACTGGCCGGACAGACCGCTGACCAGTTGGCCGCGCAGTACATCGGAAAGGCCCCATCGGCCGCGGACCTCGCCGCGGTGAAGAAGAACCTCGGCTTGGACAAGCCGGTCTTCGTACAGTACTGGGACTTCCTGAAAGGCATCTTCGCCGGGGTCGACTACAAGTTCGGCCCGGAAGCCGCCACATGCAACCGGCCGTGCTTCGGCTACTCCTTCAAGACCCACCTGGAGGTCTGGCCGGAGATCCAGACCCGGCTCCCGGTGACCGTCTCGCTGGCCGCCGGCGCGGCCGTCGTGTGGCTGGTCTCCGGCGTCGCCACCGGCGTGCTCTCCGCGCTGCGCCCGGGCTCGGTCTTCGACCGGGTGGCCATGAGCATCGCGCTGGCCGGCGTGTCACTGCCCATGTTCTTCACCGGCGCGCTGGCGCTGGCCCTGTTCACCTACCAGTGGCCGATCATCGAGCGCAGCGACTACGTACCGCTCTTCGAGGACCCCTTCATGTGGGCCCAGACGCTGGTGCTCCCCTGGATCACCCTGGCCTTCCTCTACTCCGCCCTCTATGCACGCCTGACCAGAGCGGGCATGTTGGAGACGCTGAGCGAGGACTACATCCGTACCGCGCGCGCCAAGGGTCTGGGCGAGCGCAAGGTCGTGGTGCGCCACGGCCTGCGTGCCGCGCTCACCCCGATCATCACGGTGTTCGGCATGGACGTGGGCCTGCTGCTCGGCGGTGCGCTCATCACCGAACAGGTCTTCTCCCTCAAGGGGGTCGGCGCGTTCGCCGTCGAGGCGATCAACGCCAACGACCTGCCGAACATCCTCGGCGTCACCTTGCTCGCCGCGTTCTTCATCGTCATATGCAACCTGGTGGTGGACGTTCTGTACGCCGCCGTCGACCCGCGGGTGAGGCTCTCGTGACCGACTCCCCAGACTCCACCGCCGGCCCGGGCGCCGGTGGCACCACCCCGGAGACCACCGCCCCGGACGGCACCACGGCCGGACCGCCCGCCGCCGCGACGGACCTGACGAAGACGGGCGCCGCGGTCGGCGAACCGGCCCCGGCCGGTTCGGGGGCGCCCACCGCCTTCCTCGAAGTGCGCGACCTGAAGGTGCACTTCCCCACCGACGACGGCATCGTGAAGTCCGTGGACGGCCTCTCCTTCACCCTGGAGAAGGGCCGCACCCTCGGCATCGTCGGCGAGTCCGGCTCCGGCAAATCCGTCACCTCGCTCGCCGTCATGGGCCTGCACCGGGCCTCCCGGCGGCAGCGCGCCAAGGTGGACATGTCGGGGGAGATCTGGCTGGACGGCAAGGAGCTGGTCGGCGCCGACCCGGACGAGGTGCGCCGGCTGCGCGGCCGCGAAATGGCGATGATCTTCCAGGACCCGCTGTCCGCGCTGCACCCGTACTACACGGTCGGCAACCAGATCGTCGAGGCGTACCGGGTTCACAACGACGTCGGCAAGAAGACCGCGCGCAAGCGGGCGGTCGAGATGCTGGACCGGGTGGGCATCCCGCAGCCCGACAAGCGGGTGGACGACCACCCGCACCAGTTCTCCGGCGGAATGCGCCAGCGCGCGATGATCGCCATGGCGCTGGTCAACAACCCCGAGCTGCTCATCGCCGACGAGCCGACCACCGCCCTGGACGTGACGGTCCAGGCGCAGATCCTCGACCTGATCCGCGACCTCCAGAAGGAGTTCGGCTCGGCGGTCATCATCATCACCCACGATCTGGGCGTGGTCGCCGAGCTCGCGGACCAGCTCCTGGTGATGTACGGCGGCCGGTGCATCGAGCGCGGCCCGGCGGAGAAGGTCTTCCACGAGCCGCAGCACCCCTACACCTGGGGCCTGCTCGGATCGATGCCGCGCATCGACCGGGAGCAGACCGAGCGCCTGATCCCGGTCAAGGGATCACCGCCCAGCCTGATCAACGTCCCCGGCGGATGTGCCTTCAATCCCCGCTGCCCGTACGCGGACGTCCCCAAGGACAACGTCACCCGCACGGTCCGCCCCGACCTGCGCGAGGCCGGCGGCGGCGGACACTTCGCCGCGTGCCACATGGCGCAGGAGGAGCGGGAGCGTATCTGGACCCAAGAGATTGCGCCGAAGCTGTGACCGAGACAGATGAGACCGGCGTCGCCGCCGGCACGACGGACGAGAGCGCCGACGCCGCGCCGCTGCTGAAGGTGCGCGGCCTGGTGCGGCACTTCCCGATCACCAAGGGCCTGCTCAAGCGGCAGGTGGGCGCGGTGCAGGCGGTCGACGGCATCGACTTCGACGTACGGCCGGGGGAGACCCTGGGCGTGGTCGGCGAGTCCGGCTGCGGCAAGTCGACGATGGGCCGGCTGATCACGCGGCTGGACGAGCCGACCGGCGGCCGCATCGAGTTCGAGGGCCGGGACATCACCCACCTGTCGTCGGGGCGGCTGCGGCCGATGCGCCGCGACGTACAGATGATCTTCCAGGACCCGTACGGCTCGCTGAACCCGCGGCACACCATCGGCGGCATCGTCGGCACTCCCTTCCGCCTCCAGGGCGTCGAGCCCGAGGGCGGGGTGAAGAAGGAGGTACAGCGGCTGCTGGAGCTGGTGGGCCTGAGCCCGGAGCACTACAACCGCTATCCGCACGAGTTCTCCGGCGGCCAGCGGCAGCGCATCGGCATCGCGCGGGCGCTGGCCCTCAAGCCCAAGCTGGTCGTTGCAGACGAGCCGGTCTCCGCGCTGGACGTCTCCATCCAGGCGCAGGTCGTCAACCTCATGGACGATCTCCAGGACGAACTGGGCCTGACCTACGTCATCATCGCGCACGACCTGTCCGTCATCCGGCACGTCTCGGACCGGATCGCGGTGATGTACCTCGGCAAGATCGTGGAGCTGGCCGACCGCAAGGCGCTGTACGAGGCGCCGATGCACCCGTACACCAAGGCGCTGCTGTCCGCCGTGCCGGTGCCCGACCCCAAGCGGCGCACCCAGCGCGACCGCATCCTGCTCACGGGCGACGTGCCCTCGCCGATCAACCCGCCCTCGGGCTGCCGGTTCCGTACCCGCTGCTGGAAGGCGACCGAGGTGTGCCAGACCACAGAACCCCCGCTGGTGGCACTGCGCAGCGGGCACAAGGTGGCCTGCCACCACCCGGAGAACGCGCCGGAGAGCGCCGGCGCGGGGGCCCCGGGGGCCGCGGGGAGCTGAGGCCGCACCGGAGGACGTGAGAGGCGCGGGGCCGGTACGGGGCGGGCGGGAACGCCGTCCGCGTACCGGCCCTCTCGCCTTCGCCACCGCCCTTGACCGGCCGGTTTTACCGACCATAGATTCAGCGGCGCCCCGGCGGCGCCCGCCGCGACAGCATCCGGGCGGCACCATCCGGGCGGCAGCCGCGCCGGTGCCCGCCGGCCGGTCCCATGGAGAGGTAGTGCCTTGTCCGCGCAGCACGAAGACCACGACGCCACGGCCACCGACCCCGCGCTGACCGCCTACGCGGCGGTGGCGGCGGACTACGACACCATCGTCGAGGACCCGTACCTGCTGCGCTGGGTCACCTTCTACCGCAAGCTCATCGAGCGGTACGGGCCGGCCGGCAAGCGGCTGCTGGACGCGGGGTGCGGCACCGGGCGCGGCACCTTCGCCCTGCGGGACCACCTGGGGTTCACGGTGACGGGCTGCGACCTCTCTCCGGAGATGATCGAGGCCGCCCGCGCCAAGCCGGAGGCGGCCGGCACCCCGTTCGTCGTCGCCGACCTGCGGGACATGCCGGGCCTCGGCTCCTTCGACGTCGTCACGTGCATGGGCGAGCCGCTGAGTTACCTGTCCGGTGAGGAGCTGGCGGCCGCGTTCGCGGGACTGGGCCGGCAGCTCGCGGACGGGGGTGTCGTGGTCTTCGACATGACCACGCTGGGCAGTTTCCGGCGTGACTACGCGGTGACCAAGGTCGTGGACCGGGACGGCCGGTTCGACGTGTGGCGGGGCGGGCCCGTACCGGTCGAACCGGACACGGTCGTGGACGTCACCCACGACTACTTCGCGCGCACCGGCGACGACTCATGGCGCCGGGTGTCCTCCCGGCACCTCTACCACCACCACTCCGACGCCACGGTGCGCCGCCGGCTGGCCGCCGGGGGCCTGCGCCTGATCGCGGCACACGGTGTGGAGGGCCGCAAGCTGACCGACACCCCGGACGAGGACGCCTGCCGCAAGATTCTCTACGTGGCCGGAAAGCAGTCCGGGTGAAGCGCCAACCGGTCTGACCGGTCTGAGTGGCATGACGAGTTGGCAAAGTCCGCCGTGAAGAGCGACAGAGGAGTGCAGAGTCGGCGCGGTTGTTCACCAGACGACATCCGTGTGTTCGAAGGGACGGCTCATGGCACTCTCCCGTTCAGCACGTCGCCCCGCTCGTCTGCTCCCGCTCGCCACGGCGGCGGCCGCCGCCTTCTCGATCGCCGCGGCCCCCGCCGCCGCGCCCGGCGCCCCGGGCGTCGGCGACCCGTACTTCCCGAACCTCGGCAACGGCGGCTTCGACGCCCTGCACTACGACCTCGGCGTCAGCTACCAGCCCGCCACCGGCCGCCTCGACGGCCGTACGGAACTGACCGCGCGCGCCACCCAGGACCTCAGCTCCTTCCACCTCGACCTGCAGAAGCTGGAGGTCACCTCGGTCGAGGTGGACGGCAGACGCGCGCGGTTCACCCGCTCCGGCGACGAGATCACCGTCACACCCAAGTGGCCGCTGGAAGAGGGTGAACGTTTCACCGTCGAGGTGGTCTACGGAGGCGTGCCGCTGCCGCTCAGCGGGCCCATCGTCTTCGGCTCGGACTACGGCTGGATGAAGACCGACGACGGAGTCTTCGTGGCCTGCGAGCCGAACGCCGCGTCCACCTGGTTCCCCTCCAGCGACCACCCGGGCGACAAGGCCACGTACGACATCCGCATCGACGCGCCCGAGGGGCTGACCGGCGTCTCCAACGGGCGGCTGGTGGACCGCTACGACGAGGACGGGCGCTCGTACTTCCACTGGCGCGAGCGCAAGCCGATGGCGACGTACCTGGCCACCGCCACGATCGGGAAGTTCGACGTGCGGACGGGCACCACCCCCGGCGGCGTCCCCGTCTACGTCGCCACCGACCCGAAGCTGCCGACCGGGACCGTCGACGTCTACGGCATCACCGCCGCCACCACCGACTACTTCTCGCAGGTCTTCGGCCCGTACCCGTTCGAGGAGACCGGCGCGATCGTCGACGACATGCCGCAGGCGGGCTTCTCCCTGGAGACCCAGACCAAACCGGTCTACTCGGCCGTCCGCAGCGAGACGACCATCGCCCACGAGGTCGCCCACCAGTGGTTCGGCGACTCCGTCACGCCCCGCGACTGGCGGCACATCTGGCTGAACGAGGGCTTCGCCTCGTACGCGCAGTGGCTGTGGGACGAGCACAAGGGCACCCGGACCGCCCACGACGCCTTCCGCGCGGCGTACGCGGCCCGGCCGGCCGAGTCGGACTTCTGGAAGGTGAGGATCGGCGACCCGCAGCGGGACACCATGTTCGCGCCGGCGGTCTACACGCGCGGCGCGATGACGCTCCAGGTGCTGCGCGAGCGGATCGGCGACCGGGCGTTCTTCAAGCTGCTGCCCGCGTGGACGAAGCAGCACCGCCACGGCAACGCGGACACCCGGCAGTTCGTCGCGCTGGCCGAGAAGGTCTCCGGACAGCGGCTCGGCGACCTCTTCCACACCTGGCTGGACACCACCGGCAAGCCGGCCCTGCCCTGACGCACCGGCGGGCCCGCGCGGCGCAGCCCTTCCGGCGCGCGGGCCCGCACCCGGGGCGCGACAGGTCATGTCACGTACCGTCGGAGGCGGTACGCGCGGTGGAAGGGGACGCGGATGAGCCTGACCGGAACCCCGTTCTTCGTGGTGCTGGTGATCGCGACGGTCCTCGCGGTCCTCGCCACGCTGCTGCTGTGGGGGAGAGTCCGGGGGCCGCGACGCCTGCGCCGGCTGGCCCGGGTCGTCCTGATCGTCCTGTGCCGGCTCACCGCCGTCTGCGTCGTCGCGGTCGCCATCTTCGGATACTGGAGCGGCAGCTTGGCCGCGCAGTACCCGCCCGTGGAGAAGCCCAGCAGGCCCCGGTTCCCGGGCCCGGCGCGGTACGGAAGTGGTGGCTGATCAGGTCCGTGACGTCGGTCGCGAGCCAGGTGGCGGTCTTGCGGTGCGGGGTGTCGGAGCAGTCCGTGTCCACGCTGACGTTCCGCGCGGGCGTGGCCTTCGACCCCGACCCGCTGACCGGCGACCCGGACGTGCTCACCGACCCGGCGCTGCGGCACCGCAACAGCCCGCAGTGGCTGGTCCGGCACGCCCAGGCCGACGTGGGGCTGTTCCTGGCGACCTCGGCACAGGGTCCGATCAGCCCGCCCGCCGGCATCGAGCGCTTCAAGAAGGCCGCCGAGGGCACCAGGACCCGGGTCAGGACGCTGGTGCTGCCGACCGGCGGCCACCATTACGGCACTTGGACGCGGATGTATCCGGCGGCCTTCGGCTGGCTGAGCGAGGAACTGGAGTCGCCACGGCCGGCGGCGTAGTACGGGCAGGGTGTGTTGCCCGGTGAGACCGGTGACGATCCCTTGGGAGCGCCGCGCACCACCGAGCCACCTCCCGGCAGGAGCCGCGCCCGTCGGCCCAGCAGGCCGTCAGCGCGGAGGCGCCTCTTCCTGGCCGCCGTGATCCGTGCGGCGAATGCGCACCGTGCCGGTGTCCAGGTCCACCCGCACGGGCGGGTCCTGCGCCGGCCTGACGTTCTTGCGCACGCGTTCCTGCTCCATGGCGCGCTTGACGGCCTGCGCCCCCGGGAGAGCCCTCCTGGACCAGGTCGACGCCGATGGACGACAGACGCTTGGTCTTGCGCCAGTAGATCCAGCCCCGTGCCTCCATCGCCAGCAGAACACGGTCCGCCAGGAACACCGCGGGGATCGCGAGCAGAACCAAGAACGGTAAGAACGCACCCATGGGCAGGAGCCTACTTCGCTGATCCTGCCCGCGGCGCCTCCGCCGCATGGGGGAGACGGCTCGTCCTCGGGGCCGATCCCCGCGCGCCGCGGACCCGGAACAGTGGTCCCCATGGTGATCAACGGGACGCGTGCGACTGCGGTACGGACGGCGGGGGGCCGCCCGTGACGGTCTGGCTCATGTCGTTCCCGGCCTTCGCGTGTCTGCTGACCTTGTTCGCCCTGGTGGAGAGCGGATGGCGGTGGCTCACGGGACTCGGCTTGATCCCGTGGCTGCGCAGGCGCTCGGGGCCTTCGTTGTCGAGCATCGCCTTCGACGAGTTCACGGCGGTGGTCAACGGGAACAAGGCGGCGGAGCTGGAGCAGCGGCGGGTGGAGCTGCTGCGGCGGGACGACGAGAGCGACGGTGCGCCGCCCTGCTCCCGTATCGACCTGACCGGTGGCACGGCGTTCATCGTGGTGCCGGAGGAGGCGGGCGGCCCGTGCGCTGAGCGGGACGATGTCCGCGGGGGCCGGCGGTGAGCCGCGGACCGGAGGGCGCAGGCGGGCGACGCTCCCCGTGGTGGGGGCACATCGCGTGCTCGTGGGCGGCCGCATTCGCCGGTCTGCACTTCTACTGGGCCGTCGGCGGCGAGGTGGGGCTGAGCGTCTCCGCCGGTCCGCTGGCCACCGAGCGCCCGCTGTGGTTCGTCGTGGCCGGCTTGTGGGGCGTGGGGGCGCTCTGTCTTCTCGGCGCCTTGCTGGGATGGCTGCTCGCCCACCCCGGGCTCCGGGGCGTTCCCGCTCTTCCGGTCAGGTGGCTGGGGTGGAGCGTCAGTGCCCTCCTGCTGGCCCGGGGCATCGGTATCGAGGTACTGCTGCTGACCGGCACGACGCCCCTGGACACTTCGGTGAGCCAGGAGCAGCGGGCCTGGACGCTGGTCCTGTGGAACCCCTGGTTCATCGCCGGAGGCCTGGCCTTCGGCCTCGCGGCCCTCCGATTCCGCAGCCGCGCGTCGATTACCTAGGGCGCTTCTGATAGATCTCCGTGGCCTCGCGACGCCCGGCACGCACCCTCGCCGCACGGCGCGAAGGGACAGGTGGCTCCGCCACATGACCCTTCACACCGCACTCCCCCAAGCTCTTCGAGCAGGGGGACCCCCAAGCGCACGCACCGAACGCCGCTCGGTGCCCTCCACGGAGATCCATCAGAAACGCCCTAGCCCCGCGGCTTGAGCTGCTGCGGGCGCGGCAGGTGGAAGTTGAAGTAGACCGCTGCCATGCGGAGCGCGAAGACCAGCCCGGCGCAGACCACGGCGGCGACGTCGGCGCGTACGTGGAGGTGGTGCAGGCCCAGGTAGGAGGCGGCGCCGGCGAGGGCCGCGATGGCGTACACGTCCTCGCGCAGCAGCAGCGGCGGGAACTCGCCGCACAGCACGTCGCGGATCACCTCGCCCGCCACCCCGCTCATCACCGCGAGGATGATCACCGCCAGGGGGGTCACGCCCGCCGAGATGGCGGCGCGGGCGGCGATGACGGTGACGACGGAGAGCCCGACCGCGTCGACCACCAGCAGCGACTTGCGGGGCAGCTGCCAGTACCGCAGGTAGATGATGGTGCCCACGCTGACGCAGACGATCAGTGTGAGCAGGACCCAGTCGTGCGTCCAGTACAGCGGGTGGTCGTCGAGGATCAGGCTGCGCAGGGTGCCGCCGGAGGTGGCGGCGGCGAAGGCGAGCACCAGGCCGCCGAACGGGTCCATGTTGGCGCGGTACGCGGCCAGCACCCCGCTCGCGGCGAAGGCCGAGATGCCGACCAGGTAGAGCACGTGAAGCATGGGCCCATGATCTCAGGCCGCCGGGGCGCGGCGCGCGGGCCGCGGGCAGGCGGCGGGCGGGAAGGCCCGAAGGTTGAAGAAAAAAGGGTCTACCGGTCAGTAACAAATCCGTGTAGCGTGCCGCGCATGGCACAGGTGACCATAGGTAACAGCGAATTCGACCGTGACACGGCGGTCGTCCGCCGGGCCCCCGGCCACTACGAGGCGGACCTCTCCGCCGGCTGGACGATCATCCACGCGGTCAACGGCGGCTACCTGCTCGCCCTGATGGGCCGCGCCCTGGGCGACGCCCTTCCGCACCCGGACCCCTTCTCGGTCACCGCGCACTACCTGACCGCCTCGGTCCCCGGCCCCGCCGTCATCCGTACCGAAACCGTCCGCACCGGCCGCACCATGTCCACCGGCACCGCCACCCTCGTCCAGTTCGAGGAGGACGGCAGCGAGGTCGAGCGGATGCGCGTGCTCGCCGCGTACGGCGACCTCGATACGCTCACCGACGACGTACGGACCACCGCCAAGCCGCCCGTCATCCCCCCGTACGAGCACTGCCTCGGTACGGACAGCGCGCCCGAAGGGCAGCCCGCCATCCCCGGCAGCACCGCCATCGCCGACCGGCTCACCATCCGGCTGGACCCGGCCACCTGCGGCTGGGCCGTCGGCACGCCCTCCGGCAACGGCGAGATGCGCGGCTGGTTCGGCCTCGCCGACGGCCGCGACCCCGACCCGCTGTCACTGCTCCTGACGGTCGACGCGCTGCCGCCCACCGCCTTCGAGATCGGCCTGACCGGCTGGGTCCCCACCGTCGAACTGACCACCCACATCCGCCGCCGCCCGGCCCCCGGCCCGCTGCGCGTCGCCATCACCACCCGCAACCTGGCGGGCGGCTTCCTGGAGGAGGACGCGGAGGTCTGGGACAGCGCGGACCAACTGGTCGCCCAGTCCCGTCAGCTGGCCCGCGCGCCGAGGGCGGCCGCCGGCGCGGCGTGAACAGCTCCTCCAAAGGGGGCGCGGCGGTCCCGATGACGTGCCAGACTGATCACATGGGGGACATGCCACTGAGCATCGACGAAGGCACCGGCGAAAGCACGGTCGTCTGGCTGCACTTGGCCCCGGCCGGCGCGCACGGCGGCAACGGCACGCAGCGGCCCGCGGACGCGCCCGACCGCAAGCCCGACGAGGACGACACCGGACTGGAGCTGCCCGACGGCTTCGGCCACTCCCGCCCGGTCAGCGTGGACGGACGGGTCGCCCGGGCGCTGACCCGGGGCGGCGAGGCGCTGGAGGGCGCGCTGCGGCCGCTGGGCGCCGTACTGGGCAGCATCCACCGCTCGCTCGCCGCCGGCGACCACCGGCCGGACGAGGTCACGGTGGAGTTCGGGGTCACCCTCGGCTCGGACCTGAGCCTGGGGGTCTTCTCCGGCACCGGCGAGGCCAGCTTCAAGGTCTCCGCCACCTGGAACCTCGGCAGCGGCAGCACGACCTGAGGACGGCATGGTGGTGTCCGGCGTGGATCAGCCGCTGTACCGATCCTTCGTCTCGGTCCGCGACACCGGACGGGCCGTGGGCGCCGGCGTCCTGCTCGGTGACGACCTCGTACTCACCTGCGCGCACGTCGTCAACAGCGCGCTGGGCCGGGACCGTTACGACCAGACGCTGCCGGGACCGGGCCACACCGTCCGCGTCCGGCTGCCGCACGTCGCGCCCGACCGGGACCTGACCGCCCAGGTCGAGCCCGCCCTGTGGAGCCCGCCGCGGGCCACGGCGGGCGGCAGCGGACCCGTACCGCCCGGCGCGCTGCTCTACCACGGCGACCTGGCCGTCCTGCGCCTGCCGGGCGCCGCGCCCGCCGGCGCCGAACCGGCCCCCTTCCTCCCGCACGCGTACGGCAACGAGGTCATCGCCCTGTGGGCCAGCGGCCACCCGCTGCCCACCGTGCGCGCGGTGCCCCGGGTCTCCGCGCCGCCCTGGGTGGCGCTGGACGTCGTCGGCGGCACGGAGGTCAAGGAGGGGTTCAGCGGCGGGCCGCTGTGGGACCGCGACCGGCAGGCCGTCGTCGGCCTCGTGGTGGCCGACCTCCAGGCACCGCCCGGCGCCCGGCAGTCCCACGCCGCGGCCACCCTGTACGCGATCAGCGTCCCCGCGATCGAGGCCGAACTGCCCGACCTGCCGCCGCCCGTGGTGCCCACCGCCCGGCGCGGCGTCCAGCAGCTGCTGGCCGTCCTGGAGACGGTCCTGACCACCCCGGACGTGGTCCGCGCCTGCGAGGAACTGCTCGCCTCCCGGCTGCGGCGGCCCTCCCAGGGCCCCGGCGCCGACCTCGACCGGCTGGTCGGCCTGGCCGTGGGCGTCCGGCGCGGCGTGCCCGAACTCCTCCAGGCCGTACGGGAGGTGATGCCGGCCGGCAGCGGGCCGCAGTGGGAGCGGCTGCGCCGGGTGGCCCGCGCCGTCAGCCCCGGCGAGTGCCTGACCCGAAAGCAGCAGCGCGACCTGACCGGCCTGCTGGCGCACTGCGGCCGCACGGACCCGCGGGAGCTGCTCACCGC
The DNA here is from genome assembly GCF_055573595.1 of Streptomyces sp. NPDC030165. Lineage (NCBI taxonomy): Bacteria > Bacillati > Actinomycetota > Actinomycetes > Kitasatosporales > Streptomycetaceae > Streptomyces > Streptomyces sp. NPDC030165. The sequence goes on from NZ_JBVIBD010000005.1 coordinate 419,646, forward strand.
CGTACTGCCGCACGCCATCGAACTGCCCGCGGTCACCGGTCTGGCCGACGCCGTCGACGTCCTGGAGGGCTTCGAGGCCCAGGGCGCACAGCCCATGCCGCCGCTGCTGCAAGGCGTGGTGCGCATCGGGGTGGACGAGAGCGAGGCGGGCGCGTACCCGGCCGAGGACCTGGAGGCCTGGACGGAGCGGACCGCCTTACGGCTGGGCGTGGACGTGGCCGCCGTACGCCAGTACACGGCCGACGTACGGGGCTACCGTGCGGAACGGGCCCGGTACGCGGCGGCGGAACACCCGGCCCACCACGGCGCCCACCACGCCGCCCACCACACCGCCCGTCCCGGCGTGCGGCCGCCCGCCGGCTGGGCGGGGACCGGGAGCACGGCGGTCGGGGGCGCCGGGACAGGGATGGCAGAGGTGGGCGGGGGCCTGGCGGACGTGGCCCCCTCACCGAACGGCAGCCGTCCGCCCCACGCCACGGCCCGGGGCGGCACGCGGCTGTCGAAGGTGCCGCGCGTCCAGGTGGAGCTGCTGCCCACCGCCACCGGACGGCACTACACGTACCAGGTCTGGGCGTGGAGCGGCGGTGACGCGCCGCACCACCTCGTCCTCGCCCGGGACACCGAGGTGACCAGCGAACAGGTCGTGGACGACATCCACCGCGTCCTGGTCGACGAGATCCGCGAGGACCCCGAGCCCGCACTCGTCGAGTTCTTCCTGCCCGCCGCCTGGCTCGGCCTGCCGGTGGACCGCTGGGAGTCCTTCGACACCGACGAGGACGGCCCCTTCGGACTGGGCTTCACCCGCCGGGTGGTGATCCGTACCGCCCGGCGCTCCCGCGAGAGCTACGCCGGGTGGAAGCGGCGCACCGCCGCGCTGGACACCGCCCGCAGCCTCGTCCTGGACCACGGCTGCACCGACCGCAAGGTGGCCCGCGCCCGCCTGGAGATGCAGCCCGAGGTCGGCACGGTGATCGTCTGCTGCGAGCCCCGCCACCACGGCGCGCTGCTGCGCCAGTGCGTCCAGGCGGGCGTCCACACGGTCCTGTGGCACCGCGAGGAGCACGGCGAGAGCGTCGCGGCGGGCCTGCTCGAACTGGTCGAGGGCGGGCACCACACCCAGCTCCCCGAGACGGTGCGGCTGGAGCGGGCCAAGGCGGTCGCCGAGATCGCCTCCGCCGGCCACCGCGGACGCCAGCTCTCCTTGATGTACGACGCGCCGGACCACCGGCCACCGCAACTGGCCCCGGACGCCTGGGTACTGACCCAGCCATGACGCAGCACCTGAGCAAGGACGAAGGAGAACGCCCCGTGGCCCGACAGAGCACACCCGATCACGGCCCGGGAGCCGGGCCGCAGCCCGAGGGCTGGTGGGTGTTCCGCGGCCCCGCACCCCTGCCGGCGGCGCCCCCGTGGCGGTACTTCGCCGCCGCCCGCAGGAGGGCCGAGGCGCCCGCGCCGTACCTGATGGACCGCAACGAGGTGTCCGTCGTCAACGCGGCCCTGCACCTGCACCGCCCCCTGCTGGTCACCGGCCGCCCGGGCACCGGCAAGAGCTCGCTGGCCCGCGCCATCGCCGCCGAGCTGGGGCTGGGCGACGTCCTGCGCTGGTCCGTCAACTCCCGCTCCACCCTCGCCGACGCGCTCTACCGCTACGACGCGGTGGGCCGGCTGCGGGAGGCGTCGCTGCGCCGCGAGCGGGAGGCGGCCCGTACGGCGCCGCGTCGGCTCAAGGAGCACCGCGGCTCCTACACCACCGACATCGGCCACTACCTGCGCCTGGGGCCGCTCGGTACGGCGCTGGCCGCCACCGAGCGCCCCCGGGTGCTGCTCGTCGACGAGCTGGACAAGTCCGACATCGACCTGCCCAACGACCTGCTGGTGGTCCTGGAGGAGGGCGAGTTCGAGATCCCGGAGCTGGCCCGGCTGTCCGAACAGCACCAGGACGTGCACGTGCTCACCGACGGCAGCCGGGAGCGGGTACGGGTGCACCGCGGCGTCGTCTCCTGCGCGCACTTCCCGGTCGTGGTGATGACCAGCAACGGCGAACGGGAGTTCCCGCCCGCCTTCCTGCGCCGCTGCGTCCGCCTGGACCTGCCCGACCCGACGCCCGAGCGGCTGCGCGAGATCATCGCCCACAATCTGGGCCCGGCGGCGCTCGCCGAGGCCGAGGACCTCATCGACGGCTTTTTGCAGCGGTCCAAGACCGAGACGCTCGCCACGGACCAGCTGCTGGCCGCCGTCCACCTGCGCATCACCGGCGCCGACCTGACCAAGGACGAACTGCTCTCCGCGGTCATGCACCGCCTGGACGAACCCATGTCGCCATGATCGACCGGCTGCGGCAGGTCCTCGCAGGCCAGGGGTACGACCTGGGCGCGAGCGAACTGCTGGACGTCCTGTGGCTGGCCCGCGCGGTGCGCGAGGGCGAGCGCCGCGCCGCGCTGCCCGGAGAGCGGCGGGGAGAGGATGGCGGGTCAGGGCAGGACGGCGGCCCGGCGCCGGTCGCGGAACCGGCGGACGCGCGCGCGGACGGGGCCGGTGGCGGACCGGGCGAGGCCGACGGCCCGGACGGTACGGGCGGTACGCGGGAGGACGAAGGGGACGAGGGTCTGCCCGACGGTGTCTCCGCGGCCGCACTGCCGTCGCAGCGTGCCCTGTACGCGATGGGCAGCGAGGGCGGCAGCGCGCTCAGCCGCCGGGCCCGGCCCGCCCGGGCCCCTGGCCGCCGCGCGCTCGCCAGGCCCCAGCACCTGTCCCGGGCCCTGCGCCCGCTGCGCCGGTTCGAGCCGCACCCCGACCGCTCGGTGCCCGACGTGGAAGCCACCGTCCGGCTCGCCGCGGAGACCGCGCTGTTCGACGTCGTCTCCCGGCCGGACCAGGAACACCGCTGGTCCGCCGTCCTGCTGGTGGACGACGCGCCGTCGATGCAGGTGTGGAGCCAGCTCGCCGGTGAGCTGCGGGCGGTGCTGGACCGGGGCGGCATCTTCCGCGGCGTGCGGGTGTGTTCCTTCGACCCCCGGGACATGGCCGTCCTGGGCCGGCTTCCGTGGGCCGCGGGCCCCACCCTGACCTTCGTCCTCACCGACGGCACGAGCCCGGGATGGCGGACCCCGGACGCGGCGCGCGCCGTGCGCCGCTGGGGCCGGTACGGGCCGGTGGCGGTGCTGCATCCACTGCCGCGGCGGCTGTGGCGGGGCACCGCGCTGGACGCCCAGCCCCGGCTGCTGACCTCCCCCGTGGAGTTCGGCGGCCCCGGCCGGACCACCGTGCTCGACCCGCTGACGGGCGAGCCGGACCCGGAGGCCGAGGAGCCGGGCACGGTCGCGCTGCCCGTCGTCCCGCTGACCCCCGGCGGGCTCGGCCAGTGGGCCGCGCTGCTGACCCGCCCCGGCGTCCCACGCCTGGTCGACACGGTGCTGCTGGGCGAGGACCCGGAGCAGGACCCGCCGCGGCCCGCGGGCTCGGCGGCGGACCTGGTCGCGCACTTCCGCGGCGCGTTCTCGCCCGAGTCGTACCGCCTGGCCGTACGGCTCTCCGCCATCAACCCGCTCACCGTGCCCCTGATGCAGCTGGTGCGGGCCGCCACGATGAGCGACGCCGGACCGACCCAGGTCGCCGAGATCCTCCTCGGCGGCCTGCTGGAACGCGTCCCCGCCCCGCGCGGGGCACGGTCCCTCGGCGGGCTCGACGGGCCGCTGGGCACCGGCTCGGGGCAGCCCGTCTACGACTTCCGGCCCGGCGTGCGCGAACTCCTCTTCAGCGGCCTCGGCACCCAGCAGTCCCTGGCCGTCGTCGAGGCGGTCGGGCGCGCGCTGGAGCCGTACATGGGACGGCTGCCCGACTTCCCGGCCCTGGTCGCCGACGACACCGGGGAGATGCGGCTCCAGGAGTCGGCGCAGGCGTTCGCGGTGCTCGCCAGTCCCGTACTGGAGCGGCTGGGCGGCAGCGTGCCGGGGGTGACGGACGTACGGGGTACGGGCACGGGGGCCGGGGACGGGCGCCCGGGGGCGGAGGGCGGACTGCCGGGCGCATTCGGGGGAACGGCTGTGGTGGACGCGGCCGTCGAGGCGGCCGAGTCGGTGGTGGCGCCCGTGGAGGCTCCGGGCGAGGGCGCCAGGGCCGTCGAGGAGCCCGCCCGTACGGGGGCCGGGGCGTCCACCCGTACGGAGGCCGAAGAACGCATCCGTACGGAGGCCGAGGAGCCCGCCCGTACGGAGCCGGACGCACCCGCAGAGCACCCGGGAGCACCGGAGGATCACCCAGGAGCACCGGAGGAGCGTCCGGAGGCGCCGGAGGAGCCCGCCGCCGAGCCCGCTCCGCCCCCGGCCGCGGCCCGGCCCCTCCCCGTCCTGCCCGGCGAGGAACTGCGCGAGCCGCTGCGCTTCACCGTGCTCGGGCCGGTCGGGCTGTGGCGGGGCGACCAGCGGATCGAGATCCCGTCCCGCATGGACCGGGCGCTGCTCGCCGCGCTCCTGCTGCGCCACGAAGGTGTCGCCTCCGAGGCCGAACTGCTCAACGCGCTCTGGGGCGGCGACCCGCCGCGCAGCGCCCGTTCGATGCTGGACCACAGCGTCGCGCGGCTGCGCAAGGCCCTCGGCGAGGACGAACACGTCCTGGTCCGCGAGCGCGTCGGCTACGCCCTGCGCGGTGACGCCGGAACCGACATAGACATGGACCTGGAACGCGCCCAGGGGTACGAGCGAGCCGCCCGCGCCGCCCGGGACGCGGGGGAGTGGGGCCGCGCCCGCACGCTGCTGAACGCCGCCCTCGCCCTGTGGCGCGGCGAGCCGCTGGCCGGGCTCCCCGGCCCGTACGCGCAGTCCGAACGGCTCCGGCTGGCCGAGTGGCGGCACACCCTCGTCGAGGACCGCATCGAGTGCGACCTGTGGCTCCGCCGGTACGACGAAGTCCAGGCCGAGCTGACCGAGCTGCTCGCCCGCGCCCCCTCCCGCCCCCGCCTGCGCGAACTGCTGACGCTCGCGCGCGCCCAGGGCAAGGCCCGGCGGAGCGACCCGGCCCTGCGGCCCCCGCGCGAGCCGCTGCGCATCACCGTGCTCGGGCCGGTGCGGATGCTGCGCGGCGGTGTGGACCTGGCGACCGGCTCACCACAGCAGCGCGCGCTGCTCGCCGTCCTGGTGCTGCGCGCGGGCCGCGTCATCTCCGAAGCCGACCTGATCGACGCTTTGTGGGGCGACGACCCGCCGAACTCCGCGCACGCCGCCCTGCGTACGTACGCCTCCCGGCTGCGCAAGGCCCTGGGGCCGGATGCGGAGGTTCTCGTCGGTGAGGACGGCGGTTACGCGCTGCGCCGGACCGCCAGGACCGACCTGGACGTGGACCTGCGCCGGGCCGACGACCTGGTCACCGCCGCCCGTGACGCCCGCGCCGCCCGGGACTGGGCCCGCGCCAGGGACCTGCTGGACGCGGCCGTCGCCCTGTGGCGGGGCGGTCAGCCGCTGGCGGGCCTGCCCGGGCCGTATCTGCGCGCCGAGTCCCGGCGGCTGGCCGACCGGCGGCGCACCCTGGTCGAGGACCGTACCGAGATGGAGCTGCGCCTGGGCCGGCACGCCGCCGCCGAAGAGGCGCTGACCTGGCTGCTGTACCTGGATCCGGCCCGCGAACGCACCCGTGAACTCCTCGCGCGCGCCCTGGCCCACGACGAGCCGGTCTCCCCCGGGCTGCGCAGCCTCCTGCGGGCCGGCCGGTACGGGCCCCGGCAGGACCGCGCGGGCGGCAGCCGGACGGCCGAGCTGGGGCAGCTGGCGGACCACCTGACGCGGCAGCGGCCGACGGTACGCAACGCCTGTGTCATCTCCGGGGGCGCGGGCGTCGGCAAGACGAGCCTGGCAGCGCGGGTGGCCGACGCCGTGCAGGAGTGGTTCCCTGACGGGCGGCTGTACGCGATCATGCCGGCGGACGGCGGACCGGAGGCCGCGGTACCGCAGCTGGCCGGTGTGCTGCTGCGCCAACTCGGCTACCGCGACGAGGAGATCCCCGCCGCGGCCGGGGAGCGGGTGGCGTTCTACCGGTCGGCGGTCGGCGCCCTGCGCCTGGTCGTCGTCCTGGACGAGGTGCGCGAGGTGCTCCCCGTCCTGCCGCTCCTCCCGGACGCCACGGGCGCCGCCCTGGTCATCGGCCGCGACCGGCCGCCGGCCGGCCTGACCGGCGTCCTGTCCCTGCACCTGGAGAGCCTGAGCCTCACCGACGCGCTGGAGCTCCTCGCGCTGCGGGTGGGCGAGGAGCGGGTCGCGGCCCGCCGCGCGGTGGCGCGCGCGGCGCTGGAGGCGTGCGGCTGTTCGGAGGCCGCGGTCGAGGCGGTGGCCGCGGAACTGATGCTGGACGGGCCTGCGGACCGTACGGCGGCCGAGGCCATGATCAACAGCACCGCGCTGCGCCTCACCCACGACCTCGCCCCGCCGGCACTCGCCGCCTTCCGGCTGCTGGCCCTGCCGCACTGTCCCGACCTGCCGGCCGCCGCCGTCGCCGCCCTGACCGGCACCGGTCCCGCCACCGCCCGCACGCACCTGGACACCCTGGTGCGGACCGGCCTGCTGAAGACCTCGGCCCCCGGCCGCTACCGGCACCGCGAGGCGCTCGCCACCTTCGCGTACGACGAGCTGACCCGCCACACCACGCCCGAAGACCGCAACGCCGCGCTGTCCCGGCTGCTCGACTGGTACATGGTCACCGCCCACCGGGCGTACGGCCTCGACGCGCCCGGCGCCCTGCTGCTCGAACACACCGCCTCGCCCGCTTCGTCCGTCCCGGACCTCCCGCTCGCGGACCGCAGGGCGGCGTCGGACTGGTGGGCGGCGGAGGGGCCCGGCGCGCTGTCCGTCGTCCGGCAGACGGTGGAACTGCCGTCCGGGGCACACGCCGCCCGGTGCGCCGACACGCTGCTCCTCCTCGAACCGCTGCTGGGGACCGGGCGCTTGACGGACCGGTACGAGCAGGCCGCGCTGGCCGTGGCCGGCCGGGCCGTCGCAGGGCGCGACAAGCGCGCGGAGGCGCGGGCCCGGCTGGCCCGCGCCCGTGCCTGCCTGACCGCCGACCGGTTCGCCGAAGCGGACGACGAGGCCCGCCGCGCGTACCGGCTGGGCCTCGATGTGGGAGACCCGGTGACCAGTGGCCGGGCACCGCTGGTGCGCGGCGCCTGCGCGGCCGGCCTGCGCAGGCCCGACGCCGAACAGCACTTCACCCTGGCCATGAGCCACTGCCAGGTGCAGGGCGACCGTCTGGGCGAGGCCGCCGTACTGATGGAGCGCTCCCGGCTGTGCGTCCGCGACCGGGACGTGGCGCGGGCCGTCGGACTCGCACGGCAGGGCGTGGACATCTACCGGGCCGCGGGGCAGGGTCAGCGCCTCGGCACGGGCCTGTACTTCCTCGCGGTGGCGCAGGCCGAAGCGGGCCGTCACGAGGAAGCGCTGGTCGCCCTCCAGGAGGCCATGCCCCTCTTGGACGGGGCCGGACAGCGGCTCTGGACGGGCCTGGCCCAGTTGCGGACCGCCGAGTCCTGCCTGGCCACCAACTGGGCGGACGGCGCCGTACAAGCGGCGGAGGAGGCGGTACGCCTGTTCGCGGAGGCGGGCGGCGACCGGCGGACGGCCGACGGCCTGAGCCTCCTGGCCCACGCACTGGACGCCCTGGGCCAGGAGAAGCGGGCCCGGGAGCGCTGGAGCGAGGCCCTCGCCCTGTACGAGACGCTGAACGTGACCGGCGCGGGGGGACCGCGGGTGCGGCCGCCCTTGGAGCCGGGCGGGGCGTAGGGGACGGATCCCTACGCCGCGAACGCCGCCAGCAGCCCCGTCAGTTCCGCCGGGGCGTCCTCCTGTACGAGGTGCCCGGCCCCCTCGAAGAGGTGCAGGCGGGCGCCGGGGATCATCGCTGTGAGGTCGTGTGCCAGTGCGGCGGGGTTCCAGGCGTCCTCCGCTCCCCAGGAGACCAGGGTCGGTACGGAGATTCTGCTGTACTCCTCCTTGAGGTCCGCCGTGGCGAGCAGCCCGTTCTGCTCGATCTGCCGGTAGAAGGCGGGCTGCCCCTCTTCCGTGCACCACGGTTCGACGAGCTGTTCCAGGACGAACGGGTGCAGGCCGGGGCTGCTCGCGGAGGAGATGTACTCCGTCACCAGAGCGCGGTGCAGGGCGGTGGGCAGCTGCGCGAAGACGCCGGAGTGCGCGCCGAGCAGGCGGTACGTGGCGGAGCCCCAGCCGGGGAGGGTGGTGGGGCCGACGAGGGCGAGGCGCCCGTAGCGCGCGCCGTGCGCGAGGTGGGCGCGCAGGGCCACGTAGCCGCCGAAGTCGTGGGCGACGACGGTGGGTTCCCGGTCGGTGAGTTTCCAGTGGGCGAGCAGTTCGGTGAAGACCTCGGTCTGTTTGCGGAGGGACACGTCCTGGCCCGCGGCTTTCGCGGAAGCGCCGTAGCCCGGCAGGTCCCAGGCGTACACCCGGAAGCGGGTGGACAGCGCCCGTGCGACGCCTCGCCAGACGTACGAGGAGAACGGCGTCCCGTGCAGGAGGACCAGGGGCGGCGCCCCGTCCTCGCCGAGAGCGGTCCAGCGCACTTCACCGGAGGTACTGCGGTACGTGCGGTCCAAACGCCACGATGTCATGACCGTAAGCGTAGTTACTCCTTACCGGGGTGTCGAGGGTCTTACCGGGGTGCCGAGCGGTCCGCGCGGGCGCCCGCCGCGAAGGCCCGGGCGTGCGGCGCGGCCGGGGGAGTGGGGCCGAGCCCCCACGCGCCCGGTATGCGCCCCCGCGCCTGCTCGTAGAATCGTGCGCACCATGGTTTACCTCGACCACGCCGCCACCACCCCGATGCTCCCGGAGGCGGTGCAGGCGATGACCGCCCAGCTGACCGTCACCGGCAACGCGTCCTCGTTGCACGCCGCCGGCCGGCGTGCCCGGCGCGCCGTCGAGGAGGCGCGGGAATCCCTCGCCTCCGCGCTCGGCGCGCGCCCCAGTGAGGTGGTCTTCACCGCGGGCGGCACCGAAGCCGACAATCTCGCGGTCAAGGGCCTGTACTGGGCCCGCCGGGACGCCGAACCGGCCCGTACCCGTATCCTCGCCAGCCCCGTCGAGCACCACGCCGTCCTGGACGCCGTGGAGTGGCTCGCCGAGCACGAGGGCGCGCGCGTCGAATGGCTGCCCGTCGACGTGTACGGGCGGGTGCACGCCGACGCGCTCCGCGAGGCGATCGCCCGTGACCCCGACGACGTCGCCCTCGCCACCGTCATGTGGGCCAACAACGAGATCGGCACGATCATGCCGGTCCGTGAACTGGCGGACGCGGCAGCGGAATTCGGCATTCCGCTGCACTCCGACGCGGTCCAGGCGTTCGGACAGGTGGAGGTCGACTTCGCGGCCTCCGGCCTGGCCGCGATGACCGTCTCCGCCCACAAGATCGGCGGACCGTACGGCGTCGGCGCGCTGCTGCTGCGCCGCGAGTACGCGCCCGTCCCCGTCCTGCACGGCGGCGGCCAGGAGCGGCAGGTGCGCTCCGGCACCCTGGACACCCCGGGCATCGCCGCGTTCGCCGCCGCCGCGCGGTACGCCGTCGCGCACCGCGAGGAGTTCGCCCGCGATATCGGCGCCCTGCGCGACGACCTCGTCAAGGCGGTACGGGCCGCCGCCCCGGACGCCGTCCTCGGCGGCGACCCCGACCCGGCGGGCCGCCTCCCCGCCAACGCGCACTTCTCCTTCCCCGGCTGCGAGGGCGACTCCCTGCTGCTCCTCCTGGACGCCCAGGGCATCGCCTGCTCCACCGGCTCCGCCTGCACGGCGGGCGTCGCCCAGCCCAGCCACGTCCTGCTCGCCACGGGCCTGAACGCCGACCTCGCCCGCGGCACACTGCGCTTCTCCCTCGGCCACACCAGCACCGCTGCGGACGTGGCGGCGGTGGCGGAGGCGATCGGACCGGTGGTGGAACGGGCGCGGAGCGCGGGGCTGAGCTGAGGCGCGGGCCCGGGGCGGCCCAGCGGCTCACAGAACCGTGTCGAGCACGGCCTGGAGGAGCAGCCGCCAGGTCGGCTCGGCGCCGGTGCCGAAGGCCGCGGCGAGGGCGTACCCGACCGCGGCGTCCTCGCGCAGCGGCGGCGCCACGTCCGGGTGCCAGTCGGCCCAGACGTGACCGGTGCCGTCCGAGGAGAAGTCCGCGATGCGGCGGCCTTCCTTGACCAGCCGGCTCCCGTTGGGCGAGTCCGGGAGGAGCCGGTACACGGCGCCGCCGTAGATCGCCTCCACCCGGTGGGAGCGCCGGGTCAGCCGCCCCTTGGCGGGGGTGAGGTGCGCGGGCCGGCCGTCGACGGTCAGCCGCAGGTACGCGCCGTCGCGGGTGCCGACGGGGACGTGCTCGGCCGCCGGCGCGCCCGGTGAGCGGCGCAGCTCGGCCGTCGCCACCCGCTCGCCCCGCACGGTGAGCAGGCCGGCGTCGGCGTCCAGGTCCAGCACGACCCGGCCGAAGGTGCGGTCCTCGGCGAGGCCGGGCCCGCCGTCGGTGCTCCGGCCGGCCGGCCCGGCGGCCGGAGCTCTGTCGTACGCCATGAGTGGTCCGTTCCGCGAGGGGCGCCGCGCGGCGCCCGGACGCCCCGGCGGCCCCGCGTCACGCCCCCGGCGTGGGGGACGGCCGGCGCAGCTCGGCGCGCACCAGGTCCAGATACAGCCTCCAGTTCCAGTGTGGCCCGGGATCGGTGTGGTCGGTGCCCGGTACCTCCACATGGCCCACGATGTGCCGCCGGTCGGCGGGGAAGCCGTAGCGCCGGCAGATTCCGGCGGTCAGCCGCGCGGATGATGCGTACATGGCAGCGGTGAAGGACGCCGGGCGGTCCACGAACCCCTCGTGCTCGATGCCGATGCTGCGCTCGTTGTACGCGCGGTTGCCCGCGTGGTACGCCACGTCCAGCTCGCGGACGGTCTGCGCCACCTGCCCGTCCTTGCGCACCACGTAGTGCGCCGCCGCGCCGTGCAGCGGGCTCTGGAAGACCCGCAGCGCGTCGGTGTAACCGCCCTGGACGACGTGGATGACGACCCGGTCGACGGTGTAGTCGTCCGGGCGGTCCGCCTGCCGCCAGTTCGCCTGAGCGGCCGGGACCCAGCGCGCGCCGCCGTAGTCCACCGCGCCGTCCGTCCGCGGCCTCTTGCGGCCGGGCAGCCGCCACCACCAGCGCAGCAGGTCGTCGTGGAACGCGTACGCGGCGCCGCCTGCCAGTGCCGTGCCCGCGCCGCCGAGCAGCAGAGCCCGTCTGCTGAATCCCTGGCCGGCCGTCCGCCCGGTCTCCCCCGCGTCTCCCATGCGCTGCACAACGCTTGGAGGGCTGTCGGTGGTTCCGTCTACCCTGGAAGGGTTATGACGACTGACGCTCCCCGCCGCCTCCGCGTGCTCGCTGCCATGTCCGGCGGTGTCGACTCCGCCGTCGCCGCCGCCCGCGCCGCCGAGGCCGGCCACGACGTGACCGGCGTGCACCTCGCGCTCTCCGAGAACCCGAAGTCCTTCCGCACCGGAGCCCGGGGCTGCTGCACGATCGAGGACTCGCACGACGCGCGCCGCGCCGCCGACGTCATCGGCATCCCGTTCTACGTGTGGGACCTCGCCGAGCGCTTCCGCGAGGACGTGGTCGAGGACTTCTTCGCCGAGTACGAGGCGGGCCGCACGCCCAACCCCTGCCTGCGCTGCAACGAGAAGATCAAGTTCGCCGCGCTGCTGGACAAGGCGCTCGCCCTCGGCTTCGACGCGGTCTGCACCGGCCACTACGCCACCGTCGTGGAGCGCCCGGACGGCACCCGCGAGCTGCACCGCGCCTCCGACATGGCCAAGGACCAGTCGTACGTCCTCGGCGTGCTCGACGACCAGCAGCTCGCACACGCCATGTTCCCGCTCGGCGACACGCTCACCACCAAGGCGGAGATCCGGGAGGAGGCCGCCCGGCGCGGCCTGTTCGTCGCCAAGAAGCCGGACAGCCACGACATCTGCTTCATCGCCGACGGCGACACCCAGGGCTTCCTCGCCAAGCGGCTGGGCCGGGCCGAGGGCGACATCGTCGACGAGTCCGGCGCCAAGGTCGGCACCCACGAGGGCGCGTACGGCTTCACCATCGGCCAGCGCAAGGGCCTGCGCATCGGCACCCCGGCCCCGGACGGCAAGCCCCGCTACGTCCTGGACATCTCCCCGGTCGACAACACCGTGACCGTCGGCCCGGCCGAGGCCCTGGACGTGACCGCGCTGACCGCCGTCCGCCCCCGCTGGTGCGGCGCCGCACCGTCCGGCCCCGGCACGTACACCGCCCAGCTGCGCGCCCACGGCGGCGAGACCGAGGTCACCGCCGAGCCGGTCGACGGCGGCCTGCGCGTCACCTTCACCGAGCCGGTCCGCGGCGTGGCCCCCGGCCAGGCCATCGTGCTGTACGACGGCACGCGGGTGGTCGGCTCGGCGACGATCGCGACGACGGACCGGGCCCGCGCGGTCGCCTGACGGCGGGCGCACCCCGGCCCTGACCGGGGTGCGCCCGAGCCTCAGAGCACCCCGCGTACCGACCTGCGGTAGCCGGACCGCCGCTCCTCGATGGCGGTCCAGCGGTCGCCGTACACGTTCCGGGTGATCCCGGGCTCCGCCAGGAAGTCGTGCGGGAAGCCCAGCGGGACGGCGCTCACCTCGTCCAGCCGCCGCAGGGCGGCCGCGTCCAGCTCGACGTCGACGCTCGCCAGGTTGTCGGCGAGCTGGCTCTCCTTGGTGGCGGCGATGACCGGGACGATGTTCCCGGGCTGCTGCCGCAGCCACGCCAGGGCCACCTGGGCCGGGCTCCAGCCGCCCTGCTCGGCGACCTCCAGCACCGCCTCGATCGTGGCCTCCTCGTGGTCCGCCGCGCCGCCGTCGTCGCCGACGACGTCCAGCCGGCCCGTCCCGCCGCGGCGGTACTTGCCGGTGAGCTTGCCGGCGGCCAGCGGGGCCCACGCCAGGACGGCCAGGTCGAAGGCGCGTGCCTGGGGGAGCAGCTCGCGCTCCGGTGTGCGCTCCAGCAGGCTGTAGCGCAGCTGCGAGCCCGCGAACGCGGTCCAGCCGCGCAGCTCGGCGAGGGTGTTGGCCTGCGCGATCTCCCAGGCGGGCCAGTCGGACACACCGACGTACAGCACCTTGCCCGACCGTACGACGTCGTCCAGCGCCCGCATGGTCTCCTCGACGGGCGTGAAGTTGTCCCGTGCGTGCACCCAGAGGACGTCGAGGCGGTCGGTGCGCAGCCGGGCGAGGCTCTGCTCCACCGACTGGAGCAGGTTCTTGCGGTGACTGCCCGCCGCGTTCGGATCGCCCTCGCGGGTCGCGCAGGTGTACTTGCTGGCGAGCACGAAACGGTCCCGGCGGCCGTCGAGCAGCTTGCCGAGGATCTTCTCGGAGCTGCCGTCGGTGTAATTGTTGGCGGTGTCGATGAAGTTGCCGCCCGCGTCGTCGTACGCGTCGACGATCCGCGCGCTGGTGTCCTCGGAGGCGCCCCAGCCCCAGTCCGAGCCGATGGTCATGGTGCCGAGGCTCAGCTCGCTGACCCGCAGACCGGTCCTGCCGAACAGTGTGTAACGCACGAAGAGTTCCCCTTCGGTGGTCGGTTGCCGCCTCAGACGCTAGAAGCTGGAGGGTGCTCCAACGCAAGCACCGGGCCGTACGGAGGGCAGCCGTGCGACCGGGCAGCCGTACGGCCGGGCACCGGAGCACTGACAAATGTCACGTCGATGTGAGGACACCCGTGACTGCCGGGGTGCGCGGACCGGAGGCGAAGCTGGGGGCAGCACCAGGACGGCGCGGACAGCGACACGGAGGACCCTCATGAACAGCCAGGCCCCGCACGGCACAGCGGCCGGAACCGGAAGCGCCACCGGCAAGGCCACCGGGCAGTTGGAGGGCCCCTGGGCGCTGTTCCTGGACGCGGGCGTCCCGATCGCGTCGTACTACCTCCTCACCGGCGTCTTCGGCCTGAGCACCCTCGCCGCGCTGGGCTGGAGCGGCGCCCTGCCCGCCGCGCGCTCCCTGTGGAGCCTGATCAGGGAGCGCCGCTTCAACGCCGTGGCCACGCTGATGACGGCGACCAACGTCATCGGCCTGCTGCTGAGCCTGCTGGCCGGCGACGAGCGGCTGATGATCGCCAAGGACGGCGCCGTGAGCAGCACCTTCGGCCTGGCGGTGCTGGTGTCCGCGCTCATCGGACGGCCGCTGATGGCGCCGGTGCTCAAGCCGTGGATCACCCGGGGGGACGCGGACCGGAGCGCCGCGTGGGACCGGCTGACGGTGGAGTCGGCCGGGTTCCGGCGGGTGCAGCGCCGGCACTCCGCCGTGTGGGGCGCCGCGCTGCTGGGCGAGTGCGTGGCCCGCGTGATCGGCGCGTTCACGCTGCCCGTGGACACGATGGTGTGGCTGGGCACGGTGCTGGTGGTCGTGGCCGTCGTCCTCGCCATCGTGGTCAGCGGCGTGATCGGCGTGGACAGGCTGGAGAAGATGGTCAGGGCCGAGGCGGGTGCGTGCGCGGCGGCCGGGACCGAGGACGCTGCCGCGGCCCCGGCCGCTGCGGTCAGCGCAGTACCGGCAGGGACCGCAGCTCGGTGATCCGCAGGGCGCGCGCCAGCAGCAGGAAGAGCAGGACCATGGTCACCGCCCCGGCGGCCAGGGCCAGAGCCGTGGACCAGAAGGCGTCCCCGGCGGCACCGGCACAGGCGTGCGCCGCCGCCCAGCCCACCGCCCCGGCGGCCAGCGCGGCACCGGTCAGCTTGCCGTACGTACGGCTCAGGCGGCGCCCGTCCAGCCGCCCCTCCAGCTGCCGCCGCAGGAGGTACGCGCTGGCCAGCAGCCCGACGGCGTACGACACGGCGTACGCGGCAGCCATGCCGACGACCGCCCACCGGGCCGGCAGCAGCAGGTGGCAGGCGGTGGCGAGCGCGATGTTCACCCCGGAGATCCAGGCGGCCATCAGGAACGGCGTACGCGTGTCCTCGAAGGCGTAGAAGCCACGCAGCAGCAGCGACTGGGCGGAGAACGGGATCAGGCCCAGCCCGAGGGCCTGGAGCATCTGCCCCAGCGGCACGGCGGACTCGGCACTGGCGGCGCCGTGCGCGTACAGCAGCTGCGCCATCTCCGGGCCGAAGGCCACGAAGAAGACGGCGGCCGGGACGATGACGGCGCCACTGATCCGCAGCGCGCGGGAGAGGTCGCCCCGCAGGTCGTCCAAGCGCTGCTCGGCGACCGCCCGGGTCATCCGCGGCAGCAGCGCGGTGATCAGCGAGACGGTGACGACGGACTGCGGCAGGCCCCAGATGTTCTGCGCGTACGTGTACGAGGAGAAGCCCACACCGGCCGTGGGCAGTTCCTGGTCGGCGGCCGTCGCGTAGTGTGTGACGACGGTCATCGAGACCAGGTTGACCAGTACGAACAGCAGTGTCCAGCGCGCCGCGTCGGCACTTTTGCGCAGCCCGGTGCCGCGCCAGTCGAAGCGCGGCCGGAAGCGGAAACCCGCCTCGCGCGCGTACGGGATCAGCGCGAGCGCCTGGAGGGCGATGCCGATGGTGGTGCCCACACCGAGCATCCGCACCTGCGCGCCGGTGATGTCCGCCACCGTCTCCGGGACGGTCAGCAGGCCGATGTACGCGCCGAACATGGCGATCAGGACGACGTTGTTGAGCACCGGCGTCCACATCATCGCGCCGAACTTCCCGCGCGCGTTGAGCACCTGCCCCAGGATGCCGAACACCCCGTAGAAGAAGATCTGCGGCAGCAGGAACCGGGCGAAGACGACGGTCAGTTCGTAGGCGGTGTGGTTGCGCGGCGTGTCCGTCGTGTACAGGCTGACGATCTCGGGCGCGGCCCACACCGCGAGCAGCGTGCCGATGCCGAGGACCGTCAGCACGAGGGTGACGAGCCGCTGCTCGTGCGCCCGTCCGCCGTCCGGGTGCTCCACCCGGGCCCGGACGAGCTGCGGTACGAGCACCGCGTTGAGGGCGCCGCCGATCAGCAGCGTGTACAGGCTCATCGGCACGAGGTTGGCGGTGTTGTACGTGGTGGCCAGCAGCCCCGTACCCAGGGCACCGGCCTGGAGGACGCCCCGGATCAGGCCCGTCGCACGGGAGACGACCGTGCCCGCGGCCATCAGGAGGGAGGAGCGGCGCAGACCGCCGCCGCTCGTCCCCGTTCCCCCGTCGCCATCGGCCGTATGCGATATGTGCGCGCTTGAACGCGTTCCCTCCACCATGACCGCAACCTAAACCCAGAAGTTCACGCACCGCGACTTCCGCCCCGGTGGCCACCAGCGGCCCCCGGGCCCCTAGGCTCGGCGGCAGCGACGGGACGCCCAGGGCCGCCCGGCCGGACACCGGTGCCACCCGCGGTGATCCGGGCCGGCGGCGGTCCTTCGTCGGCCACGAAGGGAAGTACGGACATGTCGACAGTTCACGCCGGGGCCGGTGCGGCCGGACGGAACTCAGCGGTCTCACTGGAGTCGCTGCACAAGGAACTGGTCCGGCGCAACCCCGGGGAGCCCGAGTTCCACCAGGCCGCCCTCGAAGTACTGCAGACCCTCACCCCGGCGCTGGCGGCCCGTCCCGAGTACGCCGAGGCCAGGATCCTGGAACGGATCTGCGAACCGGAGCGCCAGATCCTCTTCCGCGTGCCGTGGCAGGACGACTCCGGGGCCGTCCACATCAACCGCGGCTTCCGGGTGGAGTTCAACAGCGCGCTCGGGCCCTACAAGGGCGGGCTGCGCTTCCACCCGTCCGTCAACCTCGGCATCGTCAAATTCCTCGGCTTCGAGCAAATCTTCAAGAACGCCCTCACCGGACTGAACATCGGCGGCGGAAAGGGCGGCAGCGACTTCGACCCGCGCGGCCGCTCCGACGCCGAGGTGATGCGCTTCTGCCAGTCCTTCATGACCGAACTGCACCGGCACCTGGGCGAGCACACCGACGTACCGGCGGGCGACATCGGCGTCGGCGGCCGGGAGATCGGCTACCTCTTCGGCCAGTACCGGCGGATCACCAACCGGTGGGAGGCCGGGGTGCTGACCGGCAAGGGCCTCGGCTGGGGCGGCTCCACGGCCCGTACGGAGGCCACCGGCTACGGCAACGTGCTGTTCACCGCCGAAATGCTGCGGCAGCGCGGCGAGGACCTGGACGGCCAGCAGGTCGTGGTCTCCGGCTCGGGCAACGTCGCGGTCTACAGCATCGAGAAGGCCCAGGCACTCGGCGCGAACGTGCTGACGTGCTCGGACTCCGGCGGCTACGTGATCGACGAGAAGGGCGTCGACCTCGCCCTGCTCAAGCAGGTCAAGGAGGTCGAGCGGGGCCGCGTCGAGGAGTACGCGCAGCGGCGCGGCGCCTCCGCCCGGTACGTGCCGGGCGGCCGGGTCTGGGACGTGGCGTGCGACGTCGCGCTGCCCTCCGCGACCCAGAACGAGCTGGACGCCGACGCCGCGCGCGTCCTTGTGCGCAACGGCGTCAAGGCCGTCTCCGAAGGCGCCAACATGCCGACGACGCCCGCAGCGGTGGCCCTCTTCCAGGAAGCCGGCGTGGCCTTCGGGCCGGGCAAGGCGGCCAACGCGGGCGGCGTGGCCACCAGCGCCCTGGAGATGCGGCAGAACTCCGGCCGCGAGTCCTGGAGCTTCGAGCGCACCGAGGGCGAACTGGCGGCGATCATGCGCGGCATCCACGACACGTGCCACGAGACCGCCGAGCGCCACGGCCTGCCGGGCGACTACGTCACGGGCGCCAACATCGCGGGCTTCGAGCGGGTGGCGGAGGCGATGCTGGCGCAGGGACTGATCTGAGGGGCCGATCCGGGAGCCTGGACCTGAGGGGCTGGTCGGAGGGCCTGGACCCGGGAGCCGGCCCGAGTGCCCGAGCGGCAGGTCGGGGGATACGGGCCGGGGCGCGGCCGGCCCGGCGCCGGTGTCGGTGCAGGCTCGTAGAGTGACCGGCATGAACATCTGCGTCTTCTGCTCCGCCGCCGACCTCGACGCCCGCTACACCGGACCCGCCCGCGAGTTCGCCCAGCTGATCGGCAAGGGCGGCCACACCATGGTGTGGGGCGGCTCGGACACCGGACTGATGAAGGTCATGGCGGACAGCGTGGAGGCGGCGGGCGGCCGGCTCGCCGGCGTCTCCGTGGACTTCCTCGCGCACAAGGTGCGCCCCGGGGTCGACGACATGGTGGTCACCAAGGACCTCGCCGAACGCAAGGCGGAGCTGCTGGCGCGGGCCGACGCGATCGTCGTCATGGTCGGCGGCACGGGCACGCTCGACGAGGCCACCGAGATCCTGGAGCTGAAGAAGCACGGACTGCACACCAAGCCCGTGGTCCTCCTGAACGCCGCCGGTTTCTACGACGGCCTCAAGGAGCAGTTCCAGCGCATGGAGAAGGAGGGCTTCCTGCCGATCCCGCTCACCGAACTGGTCTTCTTCGCGGAGGACGGCGCCGGGGCGCTCGCGTACCTGGAGGAGCGGGCGGGCCTCCAGGGCTGAGGCGTACGGGACGGGCGGGGCCTGCGAGGCGAGGGCCGGACCGTTCGACCGGCAGGGGGCCGGACCGACCCGGACGGGCGACGGAATGAACTATTCCGCTCCACGCGGACGCGCCCGCCCGGCACCCGCACCCCTCGTTAGGATCGGGTGCATGGGTACGCACTTGATCACGGGCGCAGGATCGGGCATCGGAGCGGCGGTCGCACGGCGGCTCGCCGACCGCGGCGAGGACCTCTGGCTGCTGGCGCGCGACGCCGGCCGGGCCAAGGAACTGGCCGGGCAGTTCCCCGGCGCCCGTACGGTGGTCGGCGACCTCGCCACCCCCGAGAAGCTGGACTGGGCCTTCGGCAAGCAGTCGCTGCCGGACCGCCTCGACTCCCTGCTGCACATCGCGGGCGTCGTCGAACTGGGCGCCGTCGGCGACCTCGGCCCCAAGGCCTGGCAGCGCACCCTCGCCGCGAACCTCGTCTCGCCCGCCGAGCTGACCCGCCAGTTCCTCCCGCAGCTGCGGATCGCCAAGGGCCACGTCGTCTTCGTCAACTCCGGCGCCGGCCTGCACGCCCACGCCCAGTGGGGCGCCTACGCCGCCAGCAAGCACGGCCTGAAGGCACTGGCCGACTCCCTGCGCGCCGAGGAACACGGCAACGGCGTACGGGTCACCTCCATCTACCCGGGCCGCACCGCCACCCCCATGCAGGAGAGCGTCTTCCGCCAGGAGGGCCGCGAGTACGACGCCGCGCAGTGGATCGACCCGGAGTCGGTCGCCACCACGCTGCTGACCGCCCTCGACCTGCCGCGTGACGCCGAGATCAACGACCTGACGGTCCGCCCGGGGCGGTGAGCGGACACTGACGGGCCGCCGGTCCGCACCATCAAGCCCGCCCGGCGCTTGCGGACGAGCGAGCCGCAGGCGATGCGGCAACGGCGAGCCCGGCCCCGGGCAACCGCCCCTCCGGCCCTCTGTGGCCGGAGGCCGCATACCCTCGGAACGTGACCGAGAACAACACTCCCACCCGCCTCGCCGGCGCCGCCGGCACCGCCACCGGCGTCGGTTCGATGCCCGGAGGCGACGCCCGCGAGGCCGCCCGGACCGTGACCGGCTCGCTGGAGACCTTGCCGTACCTGCCGGAGCTGCCCGCCCGAGGGCCCGGCGCGGACATGATCGGCCGTACCGCCGGGCTCCTCGTCGAGGTGTACGCGCACGTGGAGCCGAGCGGCTGGCGGATCAGTGACCGGCCGGGCCGGGACACCCGGCGCGCCCGTTCCTGGATGGGTGAGGACCTGGACGCACTGGAGGAGTTCACCCAGGGCCACGAGGGGGACCTGAAGGTCTCGGCGGTCGGCCCGTGGACGCTGGCCGCCGCGCTGGAGCTGCGCAACGGCGAGGCGGCCCTCAGCGACCCGGGGGCCTGCCGGGACCTGACGGCGTCGCTGGCCGAGGGCCTGCGCGCGCACCTCGCCGACCTACGGCGGCGGGTGCCGGGCGCGCGTCCGGTCCTCCAGCTGGACGAGCCGTCGCTGACCGCCGTCCTCCAGGGGCGGGTCAAGTCCGCGAGCGGCTACCGCACGCACCGCGCCGTGGACCGGGCCGTCGTCGAGGGCGCGCTGCGCGACCTGGTCGCCGTCGCCGGGGAAGCGGGCGCGCCGGTGGTCGTCCACTCCTGCGCCCCCGAGGTTCCCTTCGCCCTGCTGCGCCGCGCCGGTGTGACCGGTATTTCGTTCGACTTCGGACTGCTCACCGAGCGTGAGGAGGAGGCGGTCGGGGAGGCGGTCGAGGGCGGTACGACGCTGCTGGCGGGCGTGGTGCCGGGCGTGGACGGCCCATTGTCAGACCCTGCCGGTAGCGTCATGGGTGTCAGGACGCTGTGGCGCAGGCTGGGGCTGGCGCCGGGGACTCTCGCGGAGTCCGTGGTGGTCACCCCGTCGTGCGGGCTGGCGGGCGCTTCGCCCGCATATGCCCGTTCGGTGCTCGCCCACTGCGTCCGGGCCGCGAGATCGCTCGCAGACAACCCTGAGTGACGGCACTCAAGGACCACGGGAGGACGTAACGGTGGCCGGCGAACAGCACACGGCGGGGCACGCGGTGCCCGCGAAGGCGCGGGAAGAGCACGACCGTCTGGCCGAGCAGATCGAGGAGCACCGCTTCCGCTATTACGTGAAGGACGCCCCCGTCGTCAGCGACGCGGAGTTCGACAAGCTGCTGCGGTCCCTGGAGGCGCTGGAGGAGGAGTATCCGGAGCTGCGGACGCCGGATTCGCCGACGCAGAAGGTCGCCGGGCAGTACGAGACCGAGTTCACCGAGGTCGCGCACCGCGAGCGGATGCTCTCGCTGGACAACGCCTTCGACGACGAGGAGCTGGCGGCGTGGGCCGAGCGGCTGGCGGCGGAGCTGGGCGGTGACCCGAAGAGCGCGGGCTACCACTTCCTGTGCGAGCTGAAGGTCGACGGCCTGGCGGTCAACCTGACGTACGAGAACGGCCGGCTGACCCGCGCCGCGACCCGTGGCGACGGCCGTACGGGCGAGGACATCACGCCCAACGTCCGCACGATCACCGAGATCCCGGAGCGCCTGAAGGGCGACCGCGTCCCGGAGCTGGTGGAGGTGCGCGGTGAGGTGTACTTCCCGATGGAGAAGTTCCTGGAGCTGAACGAGCGGCTGGTGGCCGACGGCAAGCCGCCGTTCGCCAATCCGCGCAACGCCGCCGCCGGTTCGCTGCGCCAGAAGGACCCCAAGGTCACGGCGACCCGCCCGCTGCACATGGTCGTGCACGGCATCGGCGCCCGCGAGGGCTTCGACATCGACTGCCAGTCGCACGCGTACGGCCTGCTGCGCGAGTGGGGCCTGCCGACCTCCGACCACAACGAGGTCGTCGACTCCCTGGAGGCCGTGCGCGATTTCATCAAGCGCTACGGCGACCCGGAGACCCGGCGCACGGCCGTCGCCCACGAGATCGACGGCACGGTGGTCAAGCTGGACGAGATCGCCCTCCAGGGCCGGCTCGGCGCCACCTCGCGCGCCCCGCGCTGGGCGATCGCCTGGAAGTACCCGCCGGAGGAGGTCAACACCAAGCTGGTGGACATCCGTGTCGGCGTCGGCCGTACGGGCCGCGTCACGCCGTACGCGGTCGTCGAGCCGGTCACGGTGGCCGGCTCCGAGGTTGAGTTCGCCACGCTGCACAACCAGGACGTGGTCAAGGCCAAGGGCGTCTACATCGGCGACACGGTCGTGCTGCGCAAGGCGGGCGATGTGATCCCGGAGATCCTGGGGCCGGTGGTGGACCTGCGGGACGGCAGCGAGCGGGAGTTCGTGATGCCTGCCGAGTGCCCCGAGTGCGGTACGGCGCTGCAGCCCGCCAAGGAGGGCGACGTCGATCTGCGCTGCCCCAACGCCCGCTCCTGCCCCGCCCAGATCCGCGAGCGGCTGTTCTACCTGGCCGGCCGCAAGTCGCTGGACATCGAGAACTTCGGCTATGTGGCGGCCACGGCGCTCAGCCAGCCTCTGGAGCCCGCCGAGCCGCCGCTGAAGGACGAGGGTGACCTCTTCAGCCTGTCCATCGAGCAGCTGCTGCCCATCAAGTCCTACGTCCTGGACCCGGACAGCGGCCTGCCCAAGCGCGACCCGAAGACCGGCGAGGAGAAGGTCGTCACGTTCTTCGCCAACCAGAAGGGTGAGCCGAAGAAGAACGCCCTGGCGATGCTGGAGAACATCCAGGCGGCCAAGGAGCGTCCGCTGGCGCGGATCCTGACGGGCCTGTCGATCCGTCATGTGGGTCCGGTGGCGGCGCAGGCGCTGGCGATGGAGTTCCGTTCCCTGGACCGGATCAGGGAGGCGAGCGAGGAGGAGCTGGCCGCCGTGGAGGGCGTCGGCGCGACCATCGCGGCCTCGCTTAAGCAGTGGTTCGCCGAGGACTGGCACCGCGAGATCGTGGAGAAGTGGCGGGCCGCCGGGGTCCGGATGGAGGAGGAATCCTCAGGAGACGAAGGCCCGCGTCCACTTGAAGGCGTCACCGTCGTTGTAACGGGCACACTTCAGTCACACACCAGAGATGGCGCGAAAGAAGCCCTGCAGCGTCTCGGAGCGAAGGTGACCGGTTCCGTTTCGAAGAAGACCGGTTTCGTGGTGGTGGGAGACAATCCTGGTTCGAAGTACGACAAGGCCATGCAGTTGAAGGTGCCTGTGCTAGACGATGACGGCTTCGCGGTGCTGCTGGAGCAGGGTCCCGATGAAGCACGAGCGGTAGCTGTCACTCCGCCTGAGGGCGAGTGAGAAGTCACCTCATCGGCGCATAGCAGATGGTTCCGGATGGCCGGGTCGCATTCGGGCAACCGCTGCCGATCGCTGCCCGCGGCGGCCTTCTGCGGCCTACTGTTGAGGTGTGCGCCTGCCGTGGCGCGGGCACAGCCGGCTGTGAGAGGTATCGGAATGAAACCGACCGACAGCGCCGCTCCGGCGTCGCGGCTCCGCCGGCTCGTCGTGCCCGCGCTGCCCGCGGCCGTCGTGCTGATGGCGGGCACCGCGCTCGCGGCAGGGGTGATCCGGACGCTCGGCGCCGGCCGGGCCCTGTTCCCGGAGGGCGCCGTCGGCTGGGCCCTGGCCATCCTGACCGGCGTCATCGTGGGCCATCTGGTCGCGCTCGGCCGCGACCGCTGGTGGGGCGGCACGGGCTCGGGCGCGGCCCTGGCCCTCGCCGTCCTGCTGCTGTACGGCTGGGTGCCCGCCGTCCTGGTGAGCGTGGCCGTCGTGCTGCTGGTCGGCGCCGCGCGCCGGCACCGCTGGCGACAGGCCCTGCTGCACGGCGCGGTGGACATCCTCGGGATCGGCGCCGCGGCGCTGGGCCTCGCCGCCTTCCACGTCGTACCGACCATCGAACACCCGTGGCAGCCCGCGGCCTGGGACCTGTCCGTGCTGCCCGACATACTGGTCGCGGCCGCCGCCTACCTGGTCGTCACCCGCGCCCTGCTGTGGTTCACGATGGCCTCGCGCAGCGGCAGCCTGCCCACCATCGCCCGGACGGCCCTGGCCCGGCAGGCCCTGGTGGGCGTGGCGCTGCTGGGCATCTCGCCGCTGATCGTGGTGGCCGCCGTGCACGCGCCGTTCCTGCTGCCGATGTTCGCCGTGCCGCTGATCGCACTGGACTCCACCCTGTGGATCGCCCGCGCCCGCGCCGAGGAGCAGCTGCGCGACCCGCTCACCGGCCTGCCCAACCGCCAGTGGCTGCTGGAGCGCACATGGACCGCGCTGGACGACGCCGAGCGCATCGGCGCCCGCTCCGCCCTGGTCCTGATCGACCTGGACCGCTTCCGTTCGGTCAACGACACCCTCGGGCACCTCGCGGGCGACCGGCTGCTGCTCCAGATAGCCGACCGGCTGCGGCACGCGCTGCCGCGCGGCGCCGAGGTCGCCCGGCTCGGCGGTGACGAGTTCGCCGTCCTGCTGCCCACCGCCGACTCCCTGACCAGCGCCCAGCGGGTGGCCCGCAACCTGGTCGCGGCTCTCGGCTCGCCCCTCGACCTGGACGGCCTGACCCTCGTACTGGAGGCCAGCGCGGGTGTCGCGGTCTTCCCTGACCACGCCCTGGACGCCGAGGGCCTGCTGCGCCGGGCGGACGTCGCCATGTACCAGGCCAAGCGGGACCGCAGCGGCGTCGAGGTGTACGAGGCCAAACGGGACGGCAACACTCCCGACCGGCTGGGCCTGTTGGGTGACCTGCGCCGCGCGCTGGACGCCGGCGACGTGGAGCTGCACTACCAGCCCAAGGTCGGTTTCGACGGGCATGTGGCCGGGCTGGAGGCACTGGTCCGGTGGGTCCATCCGGAGCGCGGCAGGGTCCCTCCGGACGAGTTCATCGCCATCGCCGAGTCGTCCGGGCTGATGCCGCGCCTGACGGAGTACGTCCTGGAGACCGCGCTCGCCCAGGTGGCCCGGTGGCGCGCGTCCGGCCTGGAGGTGCCGGTCGCGGTCAACGTCTCACCGCGCGACGTGCACACCCCCGGCTTCGCCGGTGCGGTGGCCGCGCGGCTGGCCCGTCATCAGGTGCCGCCGGGCTCACTCCAGTTGGAGATAACGGAACACGTCCTGCTGGAGGACCCGCAGCGGGCTGCCGACACGCTGGCCGGGCTGACCGGACACGGCGTCAAGATGTCCCTCGACGACTTCGGCACCGGCTATTCGTCCCTCGTCCACCTGCGCCGTCTGCCGGTCAGCGAGCTGAAGATCGACCGCTCCTTCGTCGCCCGGCTGGCGATCGACAACGAGGACGCCGAGATCGTCCGCTGCACGCTGGACCTGGCCCACTCGCTGGGCCTGCTCGTCGTCGCCGAGGGCGTCGAGGACGACGAGACCTGGGAGCGGCTGCGCGATCTGGGGTGCGATGCCGTACAGGGCTGGCTGGTCGCCGCCGCGATGCCGCCGGACGAGACCACGGCCTGGCTGCGGGCCCGCGGCGAGCGCGGCTGGCAGCGTGAGGCGGAGCGCCCGGCCGCCGAGCCCCAGCACGAGCGCGCCACGGCGGTCGAGGAAGCCGACCAGCGCGTCACCTGACCGGGCCCGGCCACCGGTCTCGGCCCGGCCACCGGCCTCCCCGGCCGTCCGCCGGTCCGCTGCCCCGGCCCGCCGCCCGGGACCCGGCCACGCCCCGGCCGCCCCGGCACCCCGGGCGGCCCGCCCTCGCCGTACGCACCCGAAGCCCGCCGCCGTACGCCGCCCGGCCCCGCGCCACGCGGTCCGCCCCGCACCCGTACGACTCGCCCGCACCCGTACCGCCGGTCCCCGCACCCGTACCGCTGCCCCCCCTGCACCCGCACCACCTGCACCACCCGCCCCACACCGCACCCGGCAGCCGATCACCGCGCCCACCCGCGCCCCGGAAAGCCCCCATGGCGAGGCCCTCCGGGAATGCGTTTCGAACCCCTATCGGCTACGCAATAGGATTGGCCCGGACAACACAGCCAAGACACTCACCCTGAGGATCGCTGCATGCCTGGCATCACGCGCGAGGAGGTTGCCCACCTCGCCCGGCTGGCGCGCTTGGAGCTGAAGGACGAAGAGCTCGATCACTTCGCCGGACAGCTCGACGACATCATCGGCGCGGTCGCCCGCGTCTCCGAGGTCGCCGACCAAGACGTACCGCCGACCTCCCACCCGCTGCCCCTGACCAATGTCATGCGGCCGGACGTGGTCCGTCCGTCGCTGACGCCCGAGCAGGCGCTGTCCGGCGCCCCGGCCCAGGAGCAGCAGCGTTTCAAGGTGCCGCAGATCCTGGGGGAGGAGTGACCGACATGGCAGACCTGATCAAGCTCACCGCCGCCGAGACCGCGGCGAAGATCGCCGCCGGCGAGGTCACGGCCGTCGAGGTCACCGAGGCGCACCTGGCCCGTATCGAGGCCGTCGACGAGAAGGTGCACGCCTTCCTGCACGTGGACCGCGAGGGCGCGCTCGCCCAGGCCCGCGCCGTGGACGCCAAGCGGGAGCGCGGCGAGAAGCTGGGACCGCTGGCCGGCGTACCGCTCGCCCTGAAGGACATCTTCACCACGGAGGGCATTCCCACCACCGCCGGTTCGAAGATCCTCGAAGGCTGGATCCCGCCGTACGACGCGACGCTGACCAAGCGGCTCAAGGCCGCCGACGTGGTCATCCTCGGCAAGACCAACATGGACGAGTTCGCCATGGGGTCCTCCACCGAGAACAGCGCCTACGGCCCGACCGGCAACCCCTGGGACCTCACCCGCATCCCCGGCGGCTCCGGCGGCGGCTCCTCCGCCGCGCTCGCCGCCTACGAGGCCCCGCTCGCCATCGGCACGGACACCGGCGGCTCCATCCGCCAGCCCGCCGCCGTCACCGGCACGGTCGGCGTCAAGCCCACCTACGGCGCGGTCTCCCGCTACGGCATGGTGGCCTTCTCCTCGTCCCTCGACCAGGGCGGTCCCTGCGCCCGTACGGTCCTGGACGCGGCCCTGCTGCACGAGGCCATCGCCGGCCACGACGAGCTGGACTCGACCTCCATCGACGCGCCGGTCCCGCCGGTCGTCGAGGCGGCCCGCAACGGTGACGTCAAGGGCATGCGCGTCGGCGTCGTCAAGGAGTTCTCCGGCGAGGGCTACCAGGCCGGCGTCATGCAGCGCTTCAACGAGTCCGTGGAGCTGCTGCGCGAGCTGGGCGCGGAGATCGTGGAGATCTCCTGCCCGTCCTTCGACAAGGCGCTCGCCGCGTACTACCTGATCGCGCCCTCCGAGTGCTCCTCGAACCTGGCCCGCTTCGACGCCATGCGCTACGGCCTGCGGGTCGGCGACGACGGCACCCGGTCGGCCGAGGACGTCACGGCCCTGACCCGCGAGGCCGGCTTCGGCCCCGAGGTCAAGCGCCGCGTGATGCTCGGCACGTACGCGCTCAGCTCCGGCTACTACGACGCGTACTACGGCTCCGCGCAGAAGGTGCGCACCCTGATCACCCGGGACTTCGAGAAGGCCTTCGAGCAGGTCGACGTGCTGATCTCGCCGACCACGCCCACCACGGCCTTCCCGATCGGCGAGCGCGCCGACGACCCGATGGCGATGTACCTCGCCGACCTGTGCACGATCCCGACGAACCTGGCAGGCAACGCGGCCATGTCGCTGCCCTGCGGCCTGGCCCCCGAGGACGGGCTGCCGGTGGGGCTGCAGATCATCGCTCCTGCCATGGCCGACGACCGGCTCTACAAGGTCGGTGCCGCGGTCGAGGCCGCGTTCACCGCCCGTTGGGGGCACCCGCTGCTTGAGGAGGCACCGTCCCTGTGAGTGGAAAGCTTGCGAAGGCCAAGGGCTTCAAGAAGTCCAAGGCCGGTACGTATCTGTCCATCGGCACCACGCTGTTCGGTGCGGTGAGCGTCGTCAAGCAGGCGAAGGCGGCCAAGGGCGAGCAGGACAAGCTCCAGCTCCTCGATGCCGTCGTCTCCGCCGCCGCCATCGCCACCGGAGTCGCGCTGCTGATCCGCGATCTGCGTCGTCTCGGCGACGACGATGTGCTCGCGGGCTGAGCGGGACTGAGAGGTTAGTTTTCCGTGACCGTCACTGAACTGGTGTCGTACGAGGACGCGCTGGCAACTTACGACCCTGTGATGGGTCTTGAGGTGCACGTCGAACTCGGCACCAAGACCAAGATGTTCTGCGGGTGCTCGACCGCCCTGGGCGCCGACGCCAACTCGCAGACCTGCCCCACCTGCCTGGGGATGCCCGGCTCGCTCCCGGTCGTCAACGCGGTCGGCGTCGAGTCCGCGATCAAGATCGGCCTGGCGCTGAACTGCTCGATCGCCGAGTGGTGCCGTTTCGCCCGGAAGAACTACTTCTATCCGGACATGCCGAAGAACTTCCAGACGTCGCAGTACGACGAGCCCATCGCCTTCGACGGGTACCTGGACGTCCAGCTGGAGGACGGCGAGGTCTTCCGCGTGGAGATCGAGCGCGCCCACATGGAGGAGGACACCGGCAAGTCGACGCACGTCGGCGGCGCCACGGGCCGTATCCACGGCGCGTCCCACTCCCTGCTGGACTACAACCGCGCCGGCATCCCGCTCATCGAGATCGTCACCAAGCCCATCCAGGGCGCGGGCGAGCGGGCCCCCGAGGTCGCCAAGGCGTACGTCGCCGAGCTGCGCGAGCTGATCAAGGCGCTGGGTGTGTCCGAGGCCCGTATGGAGATGGGCCAGATGCGCTGCGACGTGAACCTGTCGCTGCGCCCGAAGGGCACCGAGAAGTTCGGCACCCGCTCGGAGACGAAGAACGTCAACTCGCTGCGCAGCGTCGAGCGGGCCGCCCGCTTCGAGATCCAGCGGCACGCGGCCGTGCTGTCCTCGGGCGGCACGATCATCCAGGAGACCCGTCACTTCCACGAGGAGGACGGCTCCACCACCCCCGGCCGGGTCAAGGAGGAGGCCGAGGACTACCGGTACTTCCCGGAGCCCGACCTCGTCCCGGTGGCCCCGTCCCGCGAGTGGGTCGAGGAACTGCGCAAGGGCCTGCCCGAGCTGCCGCGCGTACGCCGTAACCGGCTGCGCGAGGAGTGGGGCGTCTCCGAGCACGACATGCAGTCGATCCTCAACGCCGGCGCCGTGGACCTGATCGTCGCCACCACCGAGGCCGGCGCGGACTCCGCCGCCGCCCGCAAGTGGTGGATGGGCGAGCTGGCCCGCCGCGCCAACGAGGACGGCGTCGACCTCGCCGCCCTGCCCATCACCCCGGAGCAGGTCGCGCGGGTCGCGGCGCTGGTCGCCGAGGGCTCCCTCAACGACAAGCTGGCCCGCCAGACCATCGAGGGCGTCCTCGCGGGCGAGGGCGACCCGGACACCGTCGTCGACAAGCGCGGCCTGAAGGTCGTCTCGGACGAGGGCGCGCTGGGCAAGGCCGTGGACGAGGCGATCGAGTCCAACGCCGCCATCGCCGACAAGATCCGCGGCGGCAAGGTGGCCGCGGCCGGCGCGCTGGTCGGCGCGGTCATGAAGGCCACGCGCGGCCAGGCCGACGCGGCCCGCGTCCGCGAGCTGATCCTGGAGAAGCTGGGCGTCGAGGGCTGACACCCGGTTCCGGTACGCGAGGGGCGGCACACCACCGGTGTGCCGCCCTTTCGTGTACTGCCGGTGAACCGTTACGGCAGGTTGTGCACGTGCGGTCCCACCGAGTTCGACCAGGCGTTGCCGGTCGCGGCGTCCCAGTTGGTGGACCAGGTCATGGCGCCGCGCAGGGACGGATAGGTCCTGGCGGGCTTGAAGGAGCCGCAGCCGGTGCCCTTGGTGAGGCAGTCCAGCGCGCTGTTGACGACGCTGGGGGAGACGTAGCCACCGCCGGCGGCCCGGGTCGAGGCCGGAACGCCGATCCCCACCTGGGAGGGGTCGAGGCCGCCTTCGAGCTGGATGCAGGCCAGGGCGGTGAGGAAGTCGACCGTGCCCTGCGAGTAGACCTTGCCGTCGCAGCCGAGCATTGAACCGCTGTTGTAGTACTGCATGTTGACGACGGTGAGGATGTCCTTGATGTTCAGCGCGGTCTTGAAGTAGCCGCCCTGGGTGGACTGCATGTCGATGGTCTGCGGGGCCATGGTGATGACCAGCTTGCTGCCTGCCTTCTGGGACAGCGAGCGCAGGGCCTGCGACATATAGGTCGGGTTGATGCCGTTTTCGAGGTCGATGTCGACCCCGTTGAAGCCGTATTCCTGCATCAGCGCATAGGCACTGTTGGCGAAATTGTCCGCCGAGGCGGAGTCGTTGACGGAGATGGTGCCTTTCTCGCCGCCGACGGACAGGATGACGTTCCTGCCGGCCGCCTGCTTGGCCTTGATGTCGGCTTTGAACTGCGCGACCGTATAGCCGCCCAGGCCTGCCGAGTCGAGGTTGAAGGTGATCGCGCCGGGCGTGGTGGTGGCGTCGGCGAAGGAGACCGCGATGATGTCGTACTGGTCCGGCACGTCGCTGATCTTCTGTACGGTCGCGCCGTTGTCGAAGTTCTGCCAGTAACCGGTGACGGCGTGCTTGGGTATTGCGGGGCCGTCGCCGCCGCCCGGGGACGTGGTGGCGGTGACAGCGGCGGACTTGGCCGACTCGCCGGCCGCGTTGACCGCGGTGACCTGGAAGCGGTACGCGGTGGCGGGGCTCAGGCCGGTCACGGTGGCCGACGTGCCGCTGACCGCCTGGACCTTGGTGCCGTCGCGGTAGACGTGGTAGCCGGTGGCGTAGGTGGCCGGGTTCCAGGACAGCGCGACCGAGGACGCGGTGACCGCGCCGGTGGTCAGGCCGGCGGGCGCGTCGGGGACCGGGTCGCCCGGGTCGCCGTTGCCCCCGCCGTCCGGCCCGAAGACGCTGATGTCGTCGGCGAAGTAGGCGGACTGCCCGTACCAGCCGTGGGTGTAGACGGTGACGGAGGTGGTGGAGGGACCGGTGGTGAAGGTGGTCTTCAGCTGCTGCCAGGTGGTGGCGCCGGGCGTCCAGGTGGATACGTCGGTGGTGCCGGTGCCGCTCGCGCCGAGGTAGACGTACGAGCCCTGGACGTACGCACTGAGCGTGTACGCGGAACTGGGCTTGACCGCCACGGTCTGGGAGCACTTGGCCTGGTCGGAGCCGGACGGGGTGGCCTTCAGGGCCGAGCTGCCGCCGTGCACGGGCGAGGACACGGTGGAGCCGGCGGCCGACGAGCAGGTCCAGCCGGAGAGTCCCGACTCGAAGCCGGGGTTCTTGGCGTTGTTGACGTCGGCTGCGGCCCGGGCGGCGGTGTGGGGAGCCGCCGAGGCGCCTGCCTGGGTGCCGGTCACGGCCAGAGCGGCCGCGGCCAGCCCGGTGAAGGCGGTGGTGAGCCACCGTCTGTGCCGGGAGCGGGGGGTGCGGGACATGAGGGGGTGCGGCATGGCTGTCTCCAAGTCATGAGCCCGGAAGGGCCGTCCGCCGGGCCCGGAGGCGGGGCGGGCGTTGCGCACAAAATGGTCCAGACCAATGCGGTTGTCAAGACTTCGTGAAGACTTCCGCCGGTGTTCGGCGCCGTCGCCCTGGGGGCGAGAACCGTTCTCCGGGATGATGCGCGCCGCCCGCGCGCCCTCCTGAGGTAGGGGTGGCGACGAGCGGCGTACATCGTCCTCCCTACGGAGCAGGTGGTCACCGTGGACGATGATCCGGCGCCCGCCGGGCCCGAAGGTGGAGAGGTGCAGCAGCACCGAACACCGTCACCACCATCACAGTTACAGGAGCCGACGACCATGGCTGAAGT
Organism: Streptomyces sp. NPDC030165; assembly: GCF_055573595.1. Classification (NCBI taxonomy): domain Bacteria; kingdom Bacillati; phylum Actinomycetota; class Actinomycetes; order Kitasatosporales; family Streptomycetaceae; genus Streptomyces; species Streptomyces sp. NPDC030165. Next base: position 450,842 of record NZ_JBVIBD010000005.1, read on the forward strand.
GAAGCGCCGGAGCCTGCTCGCGGGAGCGGCGGCGCTGGGGGGAACGGCCGCCGCACTGGCGGCGCCGGGCGTCGCGGCCGCGGCCGCCGCACCGGGCGCGACCGTCACACCGGACCCGGCGGCCGCGGCCGGCCGGCCGCCCGCCACCGGCCTGGTCACCCTGGGCCCCGACGACCCGCGCTACGCCTCCCTGACCCGGCGCGGCGCCAACGGCCGCTTCGTGGGCAAGCCCGACCACGTACACGTCGTGAGCACCACCGGACAGGTCGTCGCCGCCGTACAGCGGGCCGTACGGGACGGCAAGCGCATCGCCGTACGCAGCGGCGGCCACTGCTTCGAGAACTTCGTCGACGACCCGTCCGTCACCGCCCTCATCGACACCTCCCCCATGCGCGCGGTCTCCTACGACGCCGCCCGGCGGGCGTTCGCCGTCGAGCCCGGCGCCCTGCTCGGCGAGGTCTACCGCGCGCTGTTCCTCGGCTGGGGCGTGACCATCCCGGCGGGCGCCACCGCCGAGGTCGGGGTCGGCGGACACGTACTCGGAGGCGGATACGGCACGCTCTCGCGGCGGTACGGCCTGTCTGTGGACCACCTGCACGCCGTCGAGGTCGTCGTCGTGGACCGCTCCGGCACCGCCCGCAGCGTGGTGGCCACCCGCGACCCCGAAGACCCGAACCACGACCTGTGGTGGGCGCACACCGGCGGCGGGGGCGGCAACTTCGGCATCGTCACCCGCTACTGGTTCCGCGACCCGCACGCCGAGGGCGACGACCCCGCCCGGCTCCTGCCCGAGGCCCCGGCGCAGATGCTCAGCTTCGCCGCCACCTGGGACTGGAAGAACCTGGACGAGCGCGCCTTCAGCCGCCTGGTGCGCAACCACGGCGCCTGGTACGAGCACAACAGCGGCCCGGACTCCGCGTACGCCGACCTGTTCAGCGTCTTCATGCTCAACGCCCGCAACAGCGGCACCATCCTCCTGGTGGGACAGATGGACGCCACCACACCCGACGCCGAGCGGCGGATGCGGGCCTACGTGGACGCCGTCGGGCGCGGCGCCGGCGCCCGGCCCAGACTCGACCACGCCGTGCGGCCCTGGCTGGAGGCGGTGGCCCTCGTCCAGGAGAGCGAACCGGCCCCGTTCAAGGTCAAATCCGCCTACCTCCGCAAGCGCTGCACCGACCGGCAGATCGCCGCGGTCCACCGGCACCTGGCGGGCCCGGCGGGCAGCAAGGACGCGGTCCCCGAGGGCGCCAACGGCTCGCTGTGGCTGGTCTCGTACGGCGGAAAGGTCAACACCGTCGCACCGGACGCGACGGCGGTCGCCCAGCGGGACTCGATTCTCAAGGCGGTCTACTTGACCGGCTGGGAGGGGGAGGAGGCGGCCGGGGCGAAGCCCCTGGCGTGGCTGCGGGACTTCTACCGCGACGTGTACGCGGACACCGGCGGCGTACCCGTCCCGAACGCCGTCAGCGACGGCTCGTTCATCAACTACCCGGACCGGGACCTCGCCGACCCGAAGCTGAACACCTCCGGTGTCCCCTGGCACACGCTCTACTACAAGGACCACTACCCGCGCCTCCAGCGGATCAAGGCGCGCTGGGACCCGCGGGACGAGTTCCGCCACGACCTGTCCATCCGTCCGCCGCGGTGACGTGAGCAGGTCGGGCGGGATGCGCTCCGTGCGCACGCCTGATCGAACGCACGGATGACTCCTCCGCACGCCCCCGCGGCGTGCGGACGAGGCAGCTCGTGCCGATGGCTGAGCTGTCGTTCCTCGCAGGGGTTTCGCGCTGATGCCGCACGCCCTGGCCGGTCCTGCGGGTGCCCGGGAACGACAGCGGTCCGGGGCCGCCTCGTGCGGTTCCGCGACGACCCGTGCCCCGGGACTCGACCGGACGGGCGCAGGGCTCGACGTGCCGCGAGTCGCACTGACACAGATCGTCAACTGATTGATCCTCACGGGTCTGGTCGCTGTCGCGGTGCTGCGTAGGGTTCCAAGAAGGCGGCAGTGCGGCTTTCGCGCACTCGATCCGTTGCCGCGCCGAGTGCTCAGGCACCTCCACGAGAGAAAGAAACACGTCCCTCATGCGCGCCCTTGTGGTCGATCACAGTGAGGCCGGACCCGTCCGGTTCGCCGATGTCGATGAGCCCGTACCGGCTGCCGGTGAGGCGTTGGTGGAGATACGGCACATCGGGCTCAACTTCGGAGAGCTGAATTACGTGCACCAGTGGCCGGCCGGCCATGTGCACGGTCACGACGCGGCCGGTGTCGTGGTGCGCGCCGCATCCGACGGCTCGGGGCCGCCCGAGGGCACGCGCGTCGCAGTGGGAATGGCTCCCCACGCGTGGGCGGAGCGGATGGCAGTCAGCCCCGCCTCGCTCGGCACCGTCCCCGAGGGCGTGGACCTGGCCGACGCCGCAGCGCTGGGGATCGCCGGAGTCACCCCGTTCCGGGTGCTGCGCAAGCGTTCCCTGCTGGCGCGTGACGTTCTGATCACCGGCGCCAGCGGCGGCGTGGGGCACTTCGCCGTCCAACTGGCGGCGCTGGCGGGCGCCCGGGTGACGGCGCTCGTCGGTTCGCCGGAGCGGGCCGCCGGGCTCCGTGAACTCGGGGCCGACACGGTCCTGACCGACCTGACCGACCTGGCCGGGACCGGGGGCCGGTTCGACCTCGTCCTGGACACGGTCGGCGGGCCGCTGACGGCCCAGGCGTGGAGTTCCCTCGCCGAGGGCGGCACCCTCCACCTGGTCGGTTACTCCTCCGGGCAGGACACCACCTTCCCGTCAGGGGCCTTGTTCGGCTTCGGCGAACCCCGCAGCATCGCCACCTACGGCGACATGACGCCGACCGGCGGGGAGCTGACGGACCTGCTGGGCCTCATGGCCGCCGGGAGGCTCTCGGCGCCGGTCGGACTGCGAGGCGACTGGCAGGGCGTGGACGACGCCGTGCAGGCGCTGTTCGCGCGGAAGGTGCACGGAAAGGTCGTTCTCGACGTGGCCTGACGCCGTGGACGAGGACACCTGCGCCGTCGCCCACCGGTGAGCGGTTCGACGGCGGTGGACGAGGATGGACCCATGGACGTACTGGCGGAGGGCTTGCGTGTTTCGGGTGCGCGCGGGGCGCTCGGGGTCGTGCTGAAGGCCGGAGGAACCTGGGGGCTGTGGCTGGACTCCTCCTCAGGAGCGGCACTGCACGTGGTGTCCCGCGGCACCATGTGGCTCCACGTCACGGGCGGGAAACCTCTTCGGGTGCAGGACGGAGACGCCGTCCTGGTGCCGCCGGGCACCGCACACGGGATAGCCGGCGGCGCCGGCGTGACGATGGGTTCCTGCGACCGTGCGGCGGCGGCCCGGTCGTTCGGCGACGGCCGGGCCCTGCGGCTGGGCTCGGCGCCGGTGCAGACGGAAGTGATCGTCCTGCACTATGAGCAGGATCCGGAGGTGCGCACACCGGTGCTGACCTCCCTCGCTCGGCCGACGCACGTCACAGCCGGCCAGAACGCGCAGCTCGGAAGGACCGTCGAACTTCTCACTGCTGAGCTCGCACAGCCGCAGATCGGCACCACCGCGGCCGTCAACAGCATCGTCGACCTTCTGCTCGTCCAGTTCGTACGCGCCTGGCTGGCCCGCCACCCGCAGGAGCGGTCCGGCTCATGGCTGGGAGCGATGCGTGATCCGGTCGTGCGCGACGCCCTGGCGTGTGTCCACGCCCGACCGGGGCACCCCTGGACCACGGAGACCCTGGCCGCCGCGACGAGCGTCTCCCGGGCGACGCTGTCCAGGCGTTTCCGGTCTGCCCTCGGACAGACGCCGGGCGCGTACGTGACGCAGTGGCGCATCGACCTGGCGTCCGTCCGGCTCCGCGACACCGATGAGCCGGTCGAGTCGATCTCCGGCGCGGTCGGTTACGGCTCTCCGCACGCTTTCAGCCGTGCCTTCAGACGTGCCCGAGGCACGGCCCCGGGCGAGTACCGTTCCCGATTTCGCGAGGGATCGCAGGCAGGCGATCACCGGTAGGCGCGGCAGTTCCGGCGGGCCCGCATGATCCACGAAGCGACCGGAGCGGGGCCTGACAGGGCGCCGGAAGCGGCGGGATCGCCGTCCGGCCCTCGTTCAGTTCCAGGCGGCGTACGAGCGCCACGTCCTCGTACGTCCGGGCGAACGCCGGGTGACCCGTACGGCCCGTGTGCGTCATCATCGCCAGGTCGGCCGCCTTCAGGTCGGCGGTCGCCGCCAGCGTCCACCCGCAACCGGCGCTCAGGCAGTGCGCCGTGAGGGTGATCTCGCTCTGCGGGTGGGTGCCGATGGCGTGCTGCACGGCGCGGAACACACCGCGGATATTCACAGGCGTACCGCCGGGGTGTTGAGCGGCAGCCCTGTCACGCGCGGGTGGTACGGGTGGTTGCGGATCTCCAGGGAACAGTCCACGGCCGCCGACCGGTTCGTGCAACCGTCCGCCGTGCCTTGTCCCGTCCGGTACGCCTGCCGCCACGCCGCCGCGTGCGCGCAGGCGTCACAGCCCTCGACCGGCACCGGTTCGAGTGACGCGGCCGGCGCCGGGAGCACGACCGGCGGGTTCCGGGTAGCTGCGGTGCGGTGGGGGTGGGGGTCAAGTTCTCGACCATGATTCCTCGCCGTTCCCTCGGTACTTCGTGAGGCGATCGTCGTGCCGGAACCGATGTGGCCACCAGCGGCCCCGTGTAGGCCAGTTGTCGGCCTGACTGGCCCCATGCGAAGCGGCATCGGGGCCAACATCCGGCGTGAGCGGGAGCGACGGGGCTGGAGCCAGGAGCGTTTGGCGCATGAGATCTGCCGCGGCGCCGGGGTCAGAGGCAAACCGGTCGGCCGCCAGGAGGTCAGCCGTTGGGAGAAGGGGAAGCGCACGCCCCGCCAATGGCTGCCGTTCATCGCCGCCGCCCTCGGGGTGTCCGTGGATGTGCTCAAGGAACCGTGGCAGGCCGATGAACCGCCCCTGCCGACCCTGGAGGACTTCCTGCCCGCCGGTGATCCGCTGGCCCCGCTCAGCGCCCGCGAGGGCCGACGTGTCGGCCTGGGGCAGGTGGGCGACCTGCAAGAACGCGTACACGGGCTCAGACTCGCGGATGACGTGCTGGCCGGGGGGGACCTGATCCGTCCCGCGCTGCGGGAACTCCGCGCTGCCGTACGGGTCTACAAGGAAGGCACCCACTCCGGAGAGGTGGGGCGCGCTCTTCTCAGGCAGATCGGCGAGCTGGCGCAGATCGCGGGCTGGATCGCCGGCGACGCCGGGCAGCACGCGGACGCGGAACGGGTCTACCGGCTGGGTCTCAGCGCGGCGATGCAGGCGGATGACCGGACGCTGGCCGGAAACCTTGCTGGTTCGCTGGCCTATCAACTCAGTAACACCGGCAGGGAGGCCGAAGGGCTTCAGCTCGCACGGGCAGCCCTCGACGGAGCAGGACCGGGGGCACCTGCGAGAGCCCGCGCGCTGTACCTCGATCGGGTGGCGTGGGCCCACACCAGGGCAGGCGAAGCCCAGCCCGCCATGCGGGCACTCGGAGAGGCCGGCGAAGCGCTGGCAGCAGACAGCGCGGGAGCCGAGTCACCCGCTCACCTGTACTGGGTGGACGCGGGGGAGGTACGGGTCATGGAGAGCCGGGTGCACACGGAGCTACGCCGCCCCTTGCGGGCCGTGCCCCTGCTGCGGGACGTGCTCAGCCGGTACGACACGACGCACACCCGGGAACTCGCCCTGTACCTGTCGTGGCTGGCCGTCGCGCTGGCCGACGCGAACGAACCCGAAGAGGCGGCCGCGACAGCGGAACGGGTCATCGCGCTGAGCGGAGCCGTGACCAGCGACCGCACGGCCCAACGGGTTCGCGTCGTGCTGGGGCGGCTGGAGGGTTACCGGGACGTTCCGGAAGTCCGGGCGGTACTCGACGGCGCCGCGTGAACGCCGTAAAGGCAGGGAACGGGCCGCCCGCCGCCTGAGCCGGTAACCGGAACCGGACCCATCTGTTCTCGAAACCGTCACCCCGACACCTGTCGCCCGCCACCGCGCTCCACTACCGTCCCGCTCGCAGCAGCCAATGGGCTGTAGGGGAACCATTGCCCGACCGTGGGCAGTCGACTGGGAGGTCGAGCGTGGCATCCGAGGTATCTCGCAGACGGGTCATGGGACTTGGCGTGGCGGCGGCGGGTGCGGCCGCCACCGCGTCCCTGCTGCCGCCGTCCCTTCAGCAGGCGCTGGCCGCCGGGCCGGCCGCCGCCGAGCGTGGGCACGGGCACGGCCGGGGTGGCCTCGGAGACATCAGGCATGTCGTCGTGCTGATGCAGGAGAATCGTTCCTTCGACCACTACTTCGGGATGCTGCGCGGCGTACGCGGCTACGGCGACCGCAACGCCGTGCGGCTGCCCGGCGGCGACCGGAGCGTCTTCGAGCAGCCGGGCGCGCTCGGCGTCGGCACCGTCCTGCCGTTCTCCGTCCGCGAGGCCGCGGCGGCCCAGAAGAAGGACCTCCAGTACATCGGGGCGCTCAACCACGAGTGGGCCGGCGGCGCCAAGGCCTGGCGCGACGGCTGGATGGACAACTGGGTCACCGCGAAGACGGCCGCCACCATGGCCCACTACGACCGCCGGGACGTACCGCTGCACTACGAGCTCGCCGACACCTTCACCGTCTGCGACGCCTACCACTCCTCGATCCACTCCTCCACCAGCCCCAACCGCAACCACCTGGTCAGCGGCTGGACCGGCTTCGAACCGGGTTCCGGCAAGCGCGCGGTCGGCAACGACGCCTACGCGGAGGACACCCACACGGGGTACACGTGGCCCACGTACGCCGAGCGCCTGGAGAAGGCCGGGCACAGCTGGCGCGTCTACCAGGAGTGGGACAACTTCACCGACAACAACCTGGAGTTCTACGCCACCTTCAAGGCGGTCATGAAGAAGGCGCTGGCCAAGGTCGGCGGCGTGCAGAACATGACCGCGTTCTACGGGAAGGTCGCCGCGGCCGGTGAGGCGGAGCGCGCGCGGCTCCAGGGGCTGCTGGAGGAAGGCGTACGGGCGCTGGGCGCGGCCGACCGGAGCCTCTTCGAGCGCGCGCTGCGCCGCGGGGAGCCGGACTCCACGGCCACCGCCTTCGCCGCCGACGTCGCCGCGGGCAAGCTGCCCGAGGTGTCCTACATCGTCCCCTCCGCCGCGGACTCCGAACACCCCGGCTCGTCCTCACCGGTCGCCAGCGCCACCATCGTCTACAAGGTGCTCGACGCGCTCGGCAAGAACCCGGACGTATGGCGGCACACCGCCCTGTTCCTGACCTACGACGAGAACGACGGCTTCTTCGACCACGTGCCGCCGCCGGTGCCGCCGCAGGGCACGGACGGCGAGTTCTGGGACGGCAAGCCGACCGGGCTCGGGATGCGCGTCCCGATGCTCGTCATCTCGCCCTGGTCGGTGGGCGGCTACGCCTGCTCGCAGGTCTTCGACCACACCTCGATCGTCCGCTTCCTGGAGCGCTGGACGGGCGTGCGCGAGCCCAACATCAGCGCCTGGCGGCGCACCGTCTGCGGCGACCTGACCACCGCCTTCGACTTCTCGCGCGGGCGCCGGCAGCCCGCCGTGGAGCGGCCCGGCGCGATCCCGCCGTTCAGCGGGCGCTGGGCGCCGCGCCCACCGCGCGAGCAGCAGCTGCCGCGCCAGGAGCCGGGCACCCGGCCCGCGCGCCCGCTGCCGTACCGGCCCGACGCGGACGGCGCGTACGACGCGCAGGCGGGGCGCTTCCGGCTCGCGGTGCGCAACGGCGGCCGGGCCAGCGCGCACTTCGCGCTGTACCCGTACGCGGGGGAGTACGGCACGCCGCAGCACCGCGACGTACTGGGCCGGGCCGACTGGGAGGTGCCCGTCAAGGACGGCGCGTACCGCTTCACCCTCACGGGCCCCAACGGGTTCCGGCGCGAGCACGCGGGCACGGCCGCCGGGGCGGCCGCCGCGGTCCGGATCGGCACCCGCCTGGACGCGCACCGGCGTGAGCTGCACCTCACGCTCGTCAACAAGGGGCGCACCGACCTCACCTGCACGCTGAAGCCGCTGGCGTACGGGGATGCCGCGCCCCGCGAGATCACGGTACGGGCCGGCAGCACCCGAACCGTCGCGCACTCCGCCGCGGCCGCGCACGGCTGGTACGACCTGGAGCTGTCCGTCGCGCAGGACGCGTCCTTCCACCGCCGCTTCATGGGCCACATCGAGAACGGGAAGGAATCGGTCACCGGCTGACCGCGGACGTACGGAACCGGCTGCCTTCCGGTCACCGGCCGGGTTCCGCTTCCGGGTCCCTTTGTGGGGAAGTCCACAAAGGGGTCAAAGGATCTTTTCGTCCTGTCACTCTGCAAAGAGGTACGGGCCCGCCGCCCCTTCGTCGGCAGGCGGCGGTCCCGTGCTTCCCCCTCCATTACGCGTTCGGCACCACGGGTACATCCCGGGAGACATCGGCGCCTGACCCGGGAAGCAGACGAAGAGCTTGATGACCGGACTGACCCGGTGGTGCCTGCGGCGCCGCATCGTCGTGATCGTGCTCTGGCTCGCCGCCTTCGCGGGAGCTGCCGCCGCGGCCGGAGCCGCCGGCTCCGCCTACTCCGACCACTACGATGTCCCCGGTACGGAATCGGGACAGGCCGGAGCCCTGCTGGAGCGGGCCTTCCCGGACCGGTCAGGGGACCGCGACACGATCGTGTGGCACACGGAGTCCGGCACCGTACGCGCGAGCGCCGTGCAGAAGGAGCTCCAGCAGACCCTCGACACGATCGCCCGGCTGCCGGGCGTCGCGTCCGTACAGAGCCCCTACGGGCCGCAGGGCGCCGGGCAGATCAGCCAGGACGGGCACACCGCCTACGCCGGCCTCACCTTCGACGCCCCCACGGAGGACCTGGACAAGGCCCGGGTCCAGCGTGTCGTGGACACCGCCGAAGCCGCCGCCGGCGACGGACTCCGGGTGGAGCTGGGCGGCACCGGCATCGCGGTCACCGAGTCCTCGGGCGCCCAGCTCGCCGAACTGATCGGACTCGGCGCCGCCGCCGTCGTCCTCTTCCTCGCCTTCGGCTCACTCGCCGCCACCCTCCTGCCGCTGGTCACGGCGGTGGTCTCGGTCGGCACCGCCGCGGCGGGCATCTCGCTGCTCGGCCACGCCATGACGGTGGCCGACTTCGCCCCGATGCTGGGCATGCTCATCGGCCTCGGTGTCGGCATCGACTACGCGCTTTTCATCGTGACCCGGCACCGCAGAGGACTGAAATCCGGCCTCACCGTCCAGGCGGCCGCCGAGCGCGCGGTCAGCGTGTCGGGGCGCGCGGTGGTCTTCGCCGGGGCCACCGTCTGCATCGCCCTGCTCGGCATGCTCGTACTGCGGCTGGGCTTCCTCAACGGCGTCGCCATCGCCGCCTCACTCACCGTCGTCCTGACCGTCGCCGCCTCCGTCACCCTGCTCCCGGCCCTGCTCGGCGTCATCGGGCCGCGGGCGCTGAGCCGGCGCGAACGGCGGCAGCTGGCCGCCGACGGGCCCAGCCCCGAGCCGCCCGCCGGCTTCGCGGCGTGGTGGTCCGGCTTCGTGGAGTGCCACCCCAAACTGCTGGGGGCGGTCGCGGCCGCCGTCATGCTGATCCTCGCGCTGCCCACGCTCTCCCTGCACCTGGGCACCTCCGACCAGGGCAACAATCCCGCGACGAGCACCACCCGGCAGGCGTACGACCTGCTCGGCGAGGGCTTCGGACCGGGCTCCAACGGGCCGCTGACCCTGGTCGGCGACCTCGACGGGGCCAAGGACCGGCTCGCCTTCGACCGGCTGCCGGACGAGCTGCGGAGCACACCGGGCGTGGCCCGGGTACAGGGCCCGGAGTTCGACGGCAGCGGCAGCACCGGCGTGATCACGGTCGTACCGGACGGCTCCCCCCAGTCCCGTCAGACCTCCGACCTGGTGGAACGGCTGCGCGACGGGGTGCTGCCGAAGGCGGCCGAGGGCACCAGCATGCAGGTGCACGTGGGCGGGGTGACCGCGAGTTACGACGACTTCGCGTCCGTCATCGTCGGCAAGCTGCCGCTCTTCGTCGGCGTCGTCATCGGCCTCGGCTGCGTCCTGCTGCTCCTGGCGTTCCGCAGCATCGGCATACCGCTGAAGGCCGCCGCGATGAACATCGCGGCGGTCGCCTCCTCCTTCGGGATCGTGGTGGCGATCTTCCAGTGGGGGTGGGGGAGCGAACTGCTCGGGCTCGGCAGCGCGGGCCCGATCGAGCCCTTCCTGCCCGTGATCATGGTCTCGGTCCTCTTCGGGCTCTCCATGGACTACCAGGTCTTCCTGGTCAGCCGCATGTACGAGGAGTGGCGGCTGACTCGCGACAACCGCCGCGCGGTACGCGTCGGGCTCGCCGAGACCGGCCGAGTGATCAACTCGGCGGCCGTCATCATGATCGCGGTCTTCGCGGCGTTCGTGCTCAGCGGCGACCGCATCATCGCGATGTTCGGCATCGGCCTGGCCGCCGCCGTCGCACTGGACGCCTTCGTCCTGCGCACCCTGCTCGTACCCGCCCTGATGCACCTGCTCGGCGGCGCGAACTGGTGGCTGCCGGGGTGGCTGGAGCGGCGGCTGCCGCGTATCAGCATCGAGCCGCCGGCGGAGCGGGAACCGCTCGCGGCTCCGGGGGAGGGCCCCGCAGAGCCGGGTCCGGAGGGCACGCCGGTGGTTCCGGTTGCGGTTCCGCTTGCCGTTCCGGAGGCGCGGCGGGGCGGCGAGGGGCTGGTACGGAAGTAGCGGGCGGGGCGGGCCGCCTCCGTACGTCCCGTACGGCCCTCGCGTCCGCCGCAGCGGCCGGTTTCCCCTGCGCCCCGGGGATTCTCATACGTCTCTCAGACGGGGCACCTACCGTCGCGCCCATGGACACCACCAAGACCGAAGAGCGCACCGACGACACGAAGGCCGACGAGGCCAAGGCGGCCACCGGGACGACGGAGGCCGACGGGGCGTCCGAGGCCGCCGGGACGGAAGGGAAGACCCCGGCCGGTGCCGCGGCCGACGCGGACGCCCCGCGCGGTGCGGACGCCGACGTGGCGGACGAGGAGGACGGCGAGGAGACCGCGGACGCCGACGCGGCGCCCGCCGCCGCGGCCGCGACCGGCTCGGTGGCGTCCGGCGCCGGAGCCGTCGTCGCCGCCGGGCTGGGGCTCGCCTCACTCACCGGCACCTGGGTCGGCACGGTGCTGGCCGAGCGCCAGACGCTGCTCGGCCAGATCAAGCTGCAGACCGGCAAGGCCACCGACCAGATCGGCACCGTCTACGGCGCTCCCTGGCACACCCACGCCCTCGTCAACGGCCTCTTCGCGCTGCTCGCCGTCGTCGTCGCCGGCCTGGTGCTCACCCGGCCCCGCCCGGCCTGGATGCGCGCCGTGGCCTGGGGCGGGCTCGTCCTCGGCGTACTGGGCCTGATCGTCTCCGCGGGCATGTACTTCGACCTGTTCGCGAGCCTGCCCACGCTGCCGAAGGCCGGTGCCGGAACTCCCGGTTCCTAAGGCCGTAGGCACCGGCGGGCCCCGGAGCCGGGCAGCACCTAAGGCCGTACGCGGCCGCCTGAGGAACTGCCGGTCCGGGGCCCCGTTCCGTCTAAGGCCCCCGCACCCCACAAGATCGGGAACCTTCCCGATGCGGGGCGCCCCCCTGGGCGAGCAGGCTGAGCACGTCAACAGGACACCGTCATCAGGTGTCACCGTGCCGACGCCGTCACCAGGGAGCAGAGCATGTACTACGGGGAACTCGAACTCCGGGCCCGCTACGAGGAACTGCGCCGCGAGGCCGACCGGCAACGGCTGGCCCGCCAGGCCCGGGAGGCGCGGCGGGCCGCGCGCCGGGGCGGCGGCTTCGGGACCGGCGACGCGGAAGGACGGGTGAACGGCGCGCCGGACCGGTTCACCCGCGCCGCCTGACCGGTGCGAAGGGCCCGTGCCGCCCTCCGCGCCGGCCATCCCGCGGTCGCCCGCGCCGCCCCGCGGGCCGTCTCACGTGGCGGTGATCACTGCCGCGTTGTCAGACCCCTGTGCGATGCTCAGCGACGTGGAAACCAGGTCCGTCAGTCCGGTGTTCGTCGGCCGCGGCAGCGAGCTAGGCACGCTGCGCGGCGCTCTCGCCCGTATCAAGGAGTCGGGCGAGCCCCGGGCACTGCTCATCGGCGGTGAGGCGGGGGTCGGCAAGACCCGGCTCATCGAGGAGTTCGCGCAGGCCGCGCGGGCCGACGGCGTCCTGGTCGCCATAGGCGGCTGCATCGAGATCGGCTCCGAGGGCCTGCCGTTCGCCCCGTTCTCCGCGGTCCTGCACCTGCTCAACGCGCGGCTGCCGAAGGAGCTGGCCGCCGCCGTCGCCGGACAGGAGGGCGAACTGGCCCGCATCCTGCCGGAGCTGGGCGAGCCCGCTGGCGAGGGCCATGACGACGAGCAGGGCCGGGCCCGCCTGTTCGAGCTGACCGCCCGTCTCCTGGAGCGCCTCGCCGCCCACCGCCCGCTCGTCGTCGTCATCGAGGACCTGCACTGGGCCGACCGCTCCACCCGCGAGCTGTTCTCCTACCTCCTGCGTGCCCTCCACGACGCCGGCATCCTCCTCGTCGCCACCTACCGTTCCGACGACATCCACCGCCGCCACCCGCTGCGCCCCTTCCTGGCCGAGATCGACCGGACGCGTACGATCCGCCGCGTCGAACTGGCCCGCTTCACCCGCTCCGAGGTCCGCACCCAGATCGCCGGCATCACCGGCAGCGCCCCCGAGGAAGCGCTGGTCGACCGGGTCTTCAAGCGCTCCGAGGGCAACGCCTTCTTCGTCGAGGAACTGGCCCGCGGCATCCAGGACGGCTGCCTGACCGGGCTCAGCGACCCGCTGCGCGACCTGCTGCTCGTCCGGGTCGAGGCGCTCCCCGAGGACGCCCAGCGGGTGGTGCGGGTGGCCGCCGAGGGCGGCTCCACGGTCGAACACGAACTGCTCGCGGCCGTCTGCGGCCTGTCCGAGGACGACCTCATCGAGGCGCTGCGCGCCGCCGTCGGCTCCAACACCCTGGTGCCCGACCGGGACGGCACCGGCTACCGCTTCCGGCACGCCCTGGTCCGTGAGGCCGTCGTGGACGACCTGCTGCCCGGTGAGCGCACCCGCCTCAACCGCCGGTACGGCGAAGCCCTGGAGGCCGATCCGTCGCTGGTGCGCGCCGACACCTGCGCCGCCCGCCTGGCCAGCTACTGGTACAAGGCCCACGACCCGGCCAAGGCGCTGCCCGCCGTCCTCGCCGCCTCCGTCCAGGCCCGCCGCCGCCATGCCTACACCGAGCAACTGCGGCTGCTGGACCGGGCCCTGGAGCTGTGGGACGAAGCGCCCAAGGAGGTCCGCCTGGCCGTGCGCCCGGTGGACTACGCCGAGGCGTACCCGGCCTGCGGCGTCGACGACGACGCGCTGCGCTTCATGGACCTGCTCGCCGAGATCGCGGTGGCCGCACGCCTGTCGGGGGACACCGAACGGGCCTTCACGATCACCAAGCGCGCCCTGCGCTCCCTGGACACGGAGGCCGACACCCTGCGCACGGCGTGGTTCCTGCTCCAGCGCTCCCGCCTGGTGCAGAGCACCGGCCGCGGAGACGGCTGGACCGAACTGGCCCGCGCCCAGGAGCTGGTGCGCGGCCTGCCGCCGTCCTCGGTGCACGCCGCGGTGCTCGCCCAGTCCGCCGCGTGGGCGGTGCTGCACAACCCCGGCCCCGACAGCTTCGCCACGGCCGAGCGCGCCGTGGAGCTGGCCCGGCTGGTCGGCGACGAGGAGGAGGAGCTGAACTCCCTCGTCACCCTGGCCGGGCTGCGGGTGGACGCGGGCGACGTGGACGGCGGGCTGGCCGAACTGCGTACGACCCTGGAGCGGGCCGTGGCCTGCGGCTGCTCCCCGGTGGTCGCCCGCGGCCACATCAACCTCTCCTCGGCCCTGGAGGGCGTGGGCCGCTCCGCCGAAGCCGTCGAGGTCGCGGACCGGGGCATCGCGCTCGCCGAGCACTACGGCCTGAAGGAGAGCACGAGCTGGGTGAGCGGCAACCGCGCCGAGTCGCTGCAGTCGCTGGGCCGCTGGCAGGAGGCGCGGGAAGCGGCGCTGGACGCCCGCCGCCGTTCGCTGAGCGCCCGGTCCCTGGCCCTGGCCACCAACCGCCTGACGGCCCTCGCCCTGGCCCAGGGCGACCTGGACCGCGCCGAACGGAAACTGGCCGTCGCCCGCGAGCACTACGGCACGCATGACCCGCAGCCCCAGCACACCATCCCCCTCGCCCGCTACGCCCTGGAGACAGCCGCCGCCCGGGGCCGCGTCCCGGAGGTACGCGACATTCTCCGGCAGACCGTCGAGGCCGGCTTCCCGCCCGGCACCCAGCGGTATGTCTGGCCGCTGCTGTGGGCGGCGGCCTCCGCCGAGTCGGAACTGCGGGGACTGCCCGCGGCCGAGCCGGAGCGGCCCGCCGCCCTCGCCCGCATACGGGAGGCCGCCGAGCACACGCCCGCGGCGTCACCGGTGTGGGCGGCGCACGCCCGGGCCGTCGAGGCCGAACTGCTGCGCGCCGCCGGCCGCCCGGCGCCGGACGCCTGGGCCGCGGCGGCCGCCGCCTTCGAGGAGGTGGAGCGTCCGTACGAACTCGCCGTCGCCCGCTACCGCTGGGCGGAGGCGCTGCTGCTCGACGCCGCCCGGGCGACGGCGGGGCTGGAGGGCCGTACGGCGCGCGAGGCCGCAGCGCTGCTCCTCGTCCAGGCACGTGGCGTGGCCGGCCGGCTGGGCGCCCGGCCGCTCGGCGACGGGATCGACCGGCTCGCGCGGCGTGCCCGGATAGCGCTCGCGGCGCCGGGCCCGGACGCCGGGCAGCGCGCCGACGGCTGTCCCGCCGCCGGGCGGCCCGCCGAGGCGTTCGGCCTGACTCCGCGCGAGCGGGACGTGCTGCGCCTGGTCGCGGCCGGACTCAGCAACCGGCAGATAGCCGAGGAACTGTTCATCTCGCCCAAGACGGCCAGCGTCCACGTCTCCAACATCCTGGCCAAGCTGGGTGTCTCCGGCCGCGGCGAGGCGGGGGCGCTCGCCCACCGGCTGCGGCTGTTCGACCCGGCGGAGCAGCCGGCGGGGTGACGGGGGAGGACGCGACCGGGGGCCGGGCCGGGACGGTCCCGGCCGCCCGCGGTCTGCCGCCCGCGGTCTGCCGCCCGCGGTCTGCCGCCCGCGGTCTGCCGTCAGGCGTGCCGCGGCGGCTCCTGCTCCGGCAGGCGGACGGTGACCTTGCCCGAGGACAGGTCTATCGGCCCTTTGCCCGGATCGCTGTTGCCGGTGTCGGTGACCACCAGGGTCAGCCGTCGCCGTTCCTCGTCGGTGTGCTTGCGCCCCGGCGCGAACAACTCGTCCACCAGGTTGAACATTCAGCCCCCTGACGACATGGACGGCTCCGTACGACGAGTGTAGGCATCACCGGAACGAAACGGACGGTCACGGGCGAACCCCTACCGGACAGGCGCGCGGCCCGCCGCCGTGCCGTCGCCGCCAGGCCCCTCAGCTCACCTCCAGCCGCAGGATCCGGTCGTCGCCCTTCTTCGGCTCACCGCGCCCGTCGGTGTTGCTGGTGACCAGCCACAGCCCGCCGTCCCCGGCCGCCACGACCGTACGCAGCCGCCCGTACTCGCCCTGGAGGAACGCCTGCGGCGCCGCCGACGCACGCCGCCCGTCGAGCGGGATCCGCCACAGCCGTTCGCCGCGCAGCCCCGCCATCCAGACCGAGCCCTCGGCGTACGCGATACCGCTCGGTGAGGCGTCCGCGGTCTTCCACTGCGCCACCGGGTCCACGAACCGGGCGTCGCCCCGGCCCTTGCCCTCGGCCTCGGGCCAGCCGTAGTTCTTGCCCGGCTCGATCAGGTTCAGCTCGTCCCAGGTGTTCTGCCCGAACTCCGCGGCCCACAGCCGCCCCTCGGTGTCCCAGGCCAGGCCCTGCACGTTGCGGTGCCCGTACGTGTACACCACCGATCCGGCGTCGGGGTTGCCGTGCACCGGCTCGCCGTCCGGCGTCATGCGCAGGATCTTGCCGCCCAGCGACGTCCGGTCCTGGGCGAGGCCGGTGTCACCGGTCTCGCCGGTGCCCGCGTAGAGCATCTTGTCCGGGCCGAACGCGATCCGGCCGCCGTTGTGGATCTGCCCCTTCGGGATGCCCTTCAGCACCGTGTCGGGAGCGCCCAGTTGACTGCCCGGCTGCTTCTTGCCGTCGTAGTTCATCCGGGCGATGCGGTTGTCGGACTCGGTGGTGAAGTACGCGTACACCTGGTGGTCCCGGCCGAACGACGGCGCCACCGCGATCCCCAGCAGCCCGCCCTCGCCGCCCGGCGCGACGCCCGGGACCGTGCCCAGCTCGGTCTTGCGGCCGCCGTCCGCCGTCACCCGGAAGATTTTCCCGGTGTCGCGCGAGGACACCAGGAGGTCACCTCCGGGCAGCGCGGCCACTCCCCAGGGTGAGGTGAGGTCGGTGGTCAGGGTGCTGACGACCTTCACCGATCCCTCGGCGGGCGGCACCGAGGCGGACGCGGAGACCCGCGCGCCACCCTCGGACGGAGCGGCGGACGAAGCGGCGGGGGAGCCGGCCGGGCCCGGGGAGCCCCCGGAGGAGCACCCCACCGCCAGCAGCAGCGCGGCAGCGGCCAACACGGAGGGCACGGAGCGTCGTTGCACGGCGAAGTCCTCTCGTCGACGGAACCCGCCTACGACACCACACCGCACCCCTCCCGTCAGGCCCTCACACCGGCCCCGCGGCTCCGGGCCCGCCACCCGGCCCTCCCCGCCCCGGGCCCGTCGCCCGGCCACCGCGGCTCCGGCCCCGCCGCTCCAGGTTCTCCGGCCGCACGCGGACGCTCAGTCCCACGACCCCCGCGCCGGCGGCAGCGCGGCGATCTCCGCCAGGTCCCGGCGGTCCAGTGCCAGCCCGGCCGCCGCCGCGTTCTCGGCGGCCCAGCGTTCCTTCTTCGTCCCCGGTACGGGTACGACGTGCGGCCCCTGCGCCAGGACCCAGGCCAGCGCGACCTGCCCCGGCGTGGCCCCGTGCCGCGCGCCCACCCGGCGCAGCCCGGCCACCACCGGCTGGTTGGCGGCCATCATCTCGGCCGTGAAGCGCGGGTGCCGGGCCCGTATGTCCTCCGGTTCGAAGCCCTGGCCGGGGGTGAGCGTGCCGGTGAGGAAGCCGTTCCCCAGCGGCATGGCGGCGAGGAATCCCACGCCGCGCGTGACGCACCACGGCAGCAGCGCCTCCAGGGCCTCCTTCGACCACACCGACAGCTCGGCCTGCACGCTGCTGACCGGGAACACCTGCTGGATGCGTTCCAGCTGCCGCAGCGTCCCGTCGTACAGCCGTGTGCCCCGGCGGCGTCCGGCGCGCGCGCCCACCGCGCACAGCCCCAGCGACCGCACCTTCCCGGCGGCCACCAGCTCCGCCATCGCGCCCCAGGTCTCCTCGATCGGCACCTCGGGGTCGGTCCGGTGCAGCTGGTACAGGTCGATGCAGTCGGTCTGCAAGCGGCGCAGTGAGGCGTCGCAGGCCCGCTTGACGTAACCGGGCCGCCCGTTGGCGACGATGTGCTGCTCGCCCACCAGCAGCCCGACCTTGGTCGACACGAAGGCTTCCGCGCGGCGCTCCTTCAGAGCCCGGCCGACCAGCAGTTCGTTGGTGAACGGCCCGTACATGTCGGCGGTGTCGAGCAGGGTGCAACCCCGGTCGAGCGCGGTGTGCACGGTGCGCAGCGAGCTCTCGCCGTTGCGCTGCGACTCGGTGTACCCCCAGCTCATCGGCATACAGCCGAGTCCGATTGCACCCACTTCGAGCGCCGTGGCCCCGATTGTCCTGCGCTCCACGTGGTCGTGCCTCCATCCCCTCGCCCCCGATCAAGGGCCAGACCAAACTAACGTCTGAGCACGAAGGGCATCGCATAGCCTCTGGCCATGGCATCTGCAGACCCGCGCACCGCCGCGAACGACGTATGGCTCCCGATCCCTCCCGACGAGGTCGGCGGACTGCCGGACGGCTTCGACTACGTCCATTGGGACGCCGGGCCCGAGTTCCCCGCCGACCCCGCACGCTGCGCCTTCTACGTGGTCCCCTACATGAAGGATCCGCAGGCGTGCATACGCCCGCTGACGGAGATGACGGGGCTGCGCGCAGTGCAGACCCTGACCGCCGGGGTCGAGCACATGCTGCCCGCGCTGTCCCGGCTGCCTCCCGGGACCCAGCTGTGCAACGCCCGCGGCCTGCACGACGCCAGCACGGCCGAGCTGGCGCTCACCCTGACACTCGCCTCGCTGCGCGGCATCCCGGACTTCGTCCGGGGCCAGGACGCGGAGCGGTGGCTCAACGGGTTCCAGCCGGCCCTCGCCGACAAGACGGTGCTCATCGTGGGGTACGGCTCGATCGGCAGTGCGATCGAGGACCGGCTCACACCCTTCGAGTGCGCGCGGGTGGCGCGCATTGCGCGCACCGCACGTGAGACCGTGCGCGGGCCCGTGCTTCCGCTCGCCGAACTGCCCGCCGTGCTGCCCGAGGCGGACGTCGTGATCATCACCACGCCGCTCACCGACGCCACCCGTGGCCTGGCCGGAAGCGACTTCCTGGCCCGCATGAAGGACGGAGCGCTGCTGGTGAACGTCGCGCGCGGCGCCGTCGTCAACACGGAGGCACTTCTGGCGGAACTCGAATCGGGGCGGTTGCGGGCGGCCCTTGACGTCACCGATCCCGAACCGCTGCCCGCGGGGCACCCGCTGTGGCACGCTCCCGGCGTGCTCATCACTCCGCACGTCGGTGGCCCCAGCTCTGCCTTCCTGCCCCGCGCGAAGCGCCTCGTCAGGGATCAGCTGGCACGTTTCGCCTCGGGTGATCCCTTGCGCAACGTCGTGGCTACGGCCGGGTGAAACCTTCCCGGACCCCTTGCGGGTAGCTCTACGGGGCCGTACGACTGCACTGGGTATCCGCATCCCATCGACAGTCACGCTGCGTAGAGAAGCTATGTCCCTGAGTGACGGATCTGGTGTATCGTCCGAGCGGGGACCGTGCCGGGCAGTGATACGGCGCAGCGCGAGAGACCGGAACCTAGGGGGGCGACGGGCGATGTACGGCCGATGGACGATTCGCGAAACAGGCAATCCGCGATCTCCCGGGGGGACACCTCCGGGTTCCCGGGTGCGCCGGGCGCGGTGCGCGCACCGACCACCACGATGCCGTGCGGCGGACGGGAGGAGAGAGCGGTGAGCGCCACGGGCGCGGTCCTCACCCGGCCGCCGGTGCAGGCCGGCGGAGCTCCGGGCGTGGTTCCGCAGGTCGTGCTCGCGGTCGTCTGCGGCGGGTACGCCGTGGGTGCCGCCCTGGGCTGGGGCTCCGCCGAACTGGCGCTCTTCATGGGCGACTTCGGGCTCAGCGCGGCCGCCTTCGCCGCGGCCGTCTCCTGCTTCCTGTACGCCCGCAGGCACCACGGCCGGTTTCGACCCGCATGGCTGCTGTTCGCCGCCTCCTCCACGATGGCCGGTATCGGCAACGGCGTCTGGGGCTGGTACGAGGTCGTGCTCCGCGAGCCGGTGCCGAGCCCGTCGCTCGCCGACTTCTGCTTCCTGCTCTTCGCCCCACCGGCCATCGTCGGCCTGCTCGTGCTCGCCAAGAGGCCCGTGAGCAAGGCCGGCTGGGTGTGCCTGGGGCTGGACGCCTGGCTGATCGGCGGCTCGCTGCTGACGCTGTCCTGGAGCCTGGCGCTCGCGCACACCGCGCACTTCCAGGGCCAGAGTGTGCCGCAGGGCGCGCTCGCGCTGGCGTACCCGCTGCTGGACATCGTGCTGGTGAGCATGGTGCTCGCACTGCACTTCAAGCGCTCCTCGGCGCACCGCTCGGCGATCAACACCGCCATCGCGGCGCTGGCCCTGACGGTGCTGTGCGACGCGCTGTTCAGCTCGCCGCTGCTGCGCGAGCACTACCGCTCCGGGCAGATCCTGGACGCCGGCTGGTTCGCCGGTTCGATGCTGCTCACCTACGCGCCCTGGGTCGCCCGGCGGCTGCCCGGCGGCGACAGCGCGGCGGCCGCTCCCGAGCGCGCCGCCCCCCGTACCCCGCCGGCCACGGCGACGACCGCGGCCGCCGCGGCGGCCACGCGTCCCATCGCCGGTTCGCTGGCCGCGCTCACCCCGTACCTGGCCGCCGCCGTCTGCACGCTGGGCATCCTGTACAACGTCCTGGACGGCCGCCGCATCGACCGTGTGGTGCTCTTCACCGGCTGCACGGTCGTCCTCGCCCTGGTCGTACGCCAGGGGATCATGCTGCTGGACAACATCACCCTCACGCAGGAACTGGCCCAGAAGGAGAACCACTTCCGGTCACTGGTGCAGGGCTCCAGCGACGTCATCATGATCGCCGCGCCGACCGGGATACTGCGCTACGTCAGCCCCGCCGCCGCGGGGGTCTACGGGCGGGACGCGGAGGAACTGGTCGGCTCCGAGCTGGCCTCCCTCATCCATCCCGAGGACCTGGGGCGCGTGGTGCACGAGGTGCGCAGATTCCTCGCGGCCCGGCCCGAGGACGAGCCGACCACGCGCATCGAGTGCCGCTTCCGCGCGGGCGAGCACCGTGCGGGCGGCGAGAAGTGGCTCAACGTCGAGTCCACGGTCAACCGCCACCACGGCGGACTCATCTTCAACTCCCGTGACGTCACCGAACGCGTCCGCCTCCAGGCCCAGCTCCAGCACAACGCCTCGCACGACGCGCTCACCGACCTGCCCAACCGGGCCCTGTTCACCGAACGGGTCAGCCAGGCGCTGACCGGCCGCCGTGCCACCGACCCGGGCACCGCCGTGCTCTACATCGACCTCGACGGCTTCAAGCAGGTGAACGACACCATCGGCCACCAGGCAGGTGACGAACTGCTGATCCAGGCCGCCCGCAGACTGGCCGAATCCGTACGGGCCGGGGACACCGCCGCGCGGCTGGGCGGCGACGAGTTCGCCGCGCTGATCATGGGTGACGGCTCCCGCGACCACACGGCCCGCGAGCACCGCATCCTGGAGGTCGCCGACCGGCTGCGCATCCGCCTCTCCGACCCGTACAAGATCGACGGCCGGGACGTGCGGGTCGCCGCCAGCATCGGCGTCGCCTTCGCCGAGCCGGGCATCACCCCCGGCCCCCTGATGCGCAACGCCGACCTGGCGATGTACCGCGCGAAGCAGGCCGGCAAGGGCTGCGTCAAGCTGTACGCACCGCAGATGCAGGCCGACGTGGTGCGCCGCGCCGAACTGGCCACCAAGCTGCGCACCGCCCTGCACGACGGCGAGTTCGCGCTGCTGCACCAGCCCGTGGTGGAGCTGGCCGGCGGCCGGATCACGGCGGTCGCCGCACTGGCCCGCTGGCGCTCCGCCCAGGGCATACTCTTCACCCCCGCGGAGTTCCTGCGGGTCGGCGACCGCGGCCGGCTCAAGGAGGACGGCGACCGTACCGCCGAGCTGGGCCGCTGGCAGCTGGAGGAGGCGGTGCAGCAGGCCGCCGGCCGGCACCGGGCGGGCCACCCGGTCCCGGTGGCCGTCCGGATCTCCGCGCACCGGCTGCTCGACCGGGCGCTGCCGCCCAAGAGCATCGAGGCCCTGCTGTCCCGGCACGGCCTGCCGTCCGGGTCGCTGGTCCTGGAGCTGTCGGACACCGATCCACGGATACCTCTGGAGGAGCTGGAGCGGCGCCTGGTCGCCCTGCGCCGTCTGGGGGTACGCATCGCCCTGGACGGCTTCGGCAGCGGCGCGGCCGCCATCGGTGCGCTGCGGCGGCTGCCCGTCGACGTCCTGCGGCTCGACCGCGACCTGGTGGACGGGGTGGTGGACTCCGCTCGGCTGCACAAGATCACATCGGGGCTGCTGCGGATCGCCTCCGACCTCGGTATGCAGTCCGTCGCCGACGGCGTGGACCTGCCCGAGCAGATCGTCGCGCTGCGCTCCATGGGCTGCACGCACGGCCAGGGCATGGCCTTCTCCGGGCCGCTGGACGAGCACCGGCTGCGCCGCGCGCTGACGCAGGGCAGCTATCCGGTGCCGGGTCCGGGCAGCGAGGGCCGGGCGGTGGTGCTCAGCGGTACGGGCCTGCCGGTACGTCACGTCAAGGCGGGCCGTGAACCGGTGTCACCCGGACGGGTGCTGGGCGAACTTCCCAGGCGATTCGGGCCGGGTGACGGCCGGGACGGCGCGGAGGCGGCGATGGCGCGGCCTCCGCTGCGCCCAAATAGTGAGACCTCCGTCCCACCCACTTGACACTCGGCTGGCCCCGGGGGGAGGGTCAGTTCCATGCGCACCCGAATTCTCGTACTTGGAAAGCGCGTCGGCTGAAGCTGGGTCACTCAAGAAACCCGGCGCTCCGCACCGGCGCGCTCCCCTCGCTTGCCTCCCGGCACGAGGGGTTTTTTGTTGCATAACCACTCCCATACCCCACCAAAACCCTCAGCTTCGAGAAGAGACGCAGATGACCGAGCAGGCCACCGGGGCCCACCATCCGCAGCCGCGGGCCCGTAACTCCGGCGGAGAGCCCACGACCGCCGTGGAGCACGTCACGGGCGCGCAGTCCCTCATCCGTTCGCTCGAAGAGGTCGGGGCCGACACCGTGTTCGGCATTCCGGGGGGCGCCATCCTCCCCGCGTACGACCCGATGATGGACTCCTCGAAGGTCCGCCACGTCCTGGTCCGCCACGAGCAGGGCGCGGGCCACGCCGCCACCGGCTACGCGCAGGCCACCGGCAAGGTCGGCGTCTGCATGGCCACCTCGGGACCCGGTGCCACCAACCTCGTCACCCCGATCGCCGACGCCCACATGGACTCCGTCCCGATGGTCGCGATCACCGGCCAGGTCGCCTCCAAGGCGATCGGCACCGACGCCTTCCAGGAGGCGGACATCTGCGGCATCACGATGCCGATCACCAAGCACAACTTCCTGGTCACCGAAGCGGCCGAGATCCCCCGCACGATCGCCGAGGCGTTCCACATCGCCTCCACCGGCCGCCCCGGGCCGGTCCTGGTGGACATCGCCAAGGACGCTCTCCAGGCACAGACCACCTTCTCCTGGCCGCCGCACACCGATCTGCCCGGCTACCGGCCGGTGACCAAGCCGCACGCCAAGCAGATCCGCGAGGCCGCCCGGCTGATCACCGAGGCCCGGCGCCCGGTCCTGTACGTCGGCGGCGGTGTGATGAAGTCCGGCGCCACCGCCGAGCTGAAGGTGCTGGCCGAGCTGACCGGCGCGCCCGTCACCACCACCCTGATGGCCCTGGGCTCCTTCCCCGACACCCACCCGCAGCACGTGGGGATGCCGGGGATGCACGGCGCGGTCGCCGCCGTCACCGCTCTGCAGAAGTCCGACCTGATCGTGGCGCTGGGCGCCCGCTTCGACGACCGTGTCACCGGCAAGCTGGACTCCTTCGCCCCGTTCGCCAAGATCGTGCACGCCGACATCGACCCGGCCGAGATCGGCAAGAACCGCGCCACCGACGTGCCGATCGTCGGTGACGCCCGCGAGGTCATCGCCGACCTGGTCGTGGCCCTCCAGGCGGAGCACGCGGCCGGCCGTACCGGCGACTGCACCGCCTGGTGGAAGGACCTCAACCGCTGGCGCGAGACCTACCCGCTGGGCTACGACCACCCCGAGGACGGCAGCCTGGCCCCGCAGCAGGTCATCCAGCGCCTGGGCGAGCTGGCCCCCGAGGGCACGATCTACGCGGCGGGCGTCGGCCAGCACCAGATGTGGGCCGCGCACTTCATCGACTACGACACGCCGTCCACCTGGCTGAACTCGGGCGGCGCCGGGACGATGGGGTACGCCGTCCCGGCCGCCATGGGCGCCAAGGCCGGGCAGCCGGACCGTACGGTCTGGGCGATCGACGGCGACGGCTGCTTCCAGATGACCAACCAGGAACTGGTCACCTGCGCGCTGAACAACATCCCGATCAAGGTCGCCGTCATCAACAACGGCGCGCTGGGCATGGTCCGCCAGTGGCAGGCGCTCTTCTACAACCAGCGCTACTCGAACACGGTCCTGCACAGCGGTCCGGAGGAGTGCCTCGCCACGGCGGAGGTGGCCGGCGCCGGCACCCGTGTCCCGGACTTCGTGAAGCTGGCCGAGGCGATGGGCTGCGTCGCGATGCGCTGCGAGGACCCGGCCGAGCTGGACGCGGTGATCGCCAAGGCGAACGCGATCAACGACCGTCCGGTGGTGGTGGACTTCATCGTCCACGAGGACGCCCAGGTCTGGCCGATGGTCGCGGCCGGCACCTCCAACGACGAGGTCATGGCGGCCCGCGGGGTCCGCCCCGACTTCGGCGACGACACGGACGACTGAGACCCGGGACGCGCGAGAGACGCGGATAGAAGAGAGAAGACCGACCATGTCCAAGCACACGCTCTCCGTCCTGGTGGAGAACACCCCCGGCATCCTGGCCCGGATCGCCGCGCTGTTCTCCCGCCGCGGATTCAACATCGACTCGCTCGCCGTGGGCGTCACCGAGCACCCCGACATCTCCCGCATCACCATCGTCGTGAGCGTCGAGTCGCTCCCGCTGGAGCAGGTCACCAAGCAGCTCAACAAGCTCGTCAACGTCCTGAAGATCGTCGAGCTGGAGCCCGGTTCCGCGGTCCAGCGCGAACTGGTGCTGGCCAAGGTGCGCGCCGACAACGAGACCCGCTCGCAGATCGTGGAGATCGTCCAGCTCTTCCGCGCCAAGACCGTCGACGTCTCCCCGGACGCGGTGACCATCGAGGCGACCGGCAGCAGCGACAAGCTCGAAGCGATGCTCAAGATGCTGGAGCCGTTCGGCATCAAGGAGTTGGTGCAGTCCGGCACCATCGCCATAGGGCGCGGCGCCCGCTCCATCACGGACCGCTCGCTGCGGGCGCTGGACCGCTCCGCCTGAGCCGGTCCGGCCCGCCCGGACCGTATCGCGAGACCCCCGAACCCTTCCTTCCCCGCCCGACGTAATGTGTCGGGCAACCAGCTAGATCCAAGGAGATACCCGAAGTGGCCGAGCTGTTCTACGACGACAACGCCGACCTGTCCATCATCCAGGGCCGCAAGGTCGCGGTTCTCGGCTACGGCAGCCAGGGCCACGCCCACGCCCTCTCCCTGCGTGACTCCGGCGTCGACGTCCGCGTGGGTCTGCACGAGGGCTCGAAGTCGAAGTCCAAGGCCGAGGAGCAGGGCCTGCGCGTGGTCAGCCCGGCCGAGGCGGCCGAAGAGGCCGACGTCATCATGATCCTGGTGCCGGACCCGATCCAGGCGAAGGTCTACGAGGAGTCCGTCAAGGACCACCTCAAGGACGGCGACGCGCTGTTCTTCGGCCACGGCCTGAACATCCGCTACGGCTTCATCAAGCCGCCGGAGGGTGTCGACGTGTGCATGGTCGCCCCCAAGGGCCCGGGCCACCTGGTGCGCCGCCAGTACGAGGAGGGCCGCGGCGTGCCGTGCATCGCGGCCGTCGAGCAGGACGCCTCCGGCAACGCCTTCGCGCTGGCCCTGTCGTACGCCAAGGCCATCGGCGGCACCCGCGCCGGCGTCATCAAGACCACCTTCACCGAGGAGACCGAGACCGACCTCTTCGGCGAGCAGGCGGTGCTCTGCGGCGGCGCCTCGGCGCTGGTCAAGGCCGGCTTCGAGACACTGGTCGAGGCCGGCTACCAGCCGGAGATCGCATACTTCGAGTGCCTGCACGAGCTGAAGCTGATCGTGGACCTCATGTACGAGGGCGGCCTGGAGAAGATGCGCTGGTCGGTCTCCGAGACCGCCGAGTGGGGCGACTACGTCACCGGCCCGCGCATCGTCAACGACGCCACCAAGGCCGAGATGAAGAAGGTCCTCGCCGAGATCCAGGACGGCACCTTCGCCAACAACTGGATGGCGGAGTACAACGCCGGCCTGCCGAAGTACAACGAGTACAAGAAGGCCGACGAGGACCACCTGCTGGAGACCACGGGCAAGAAGCTCCGCAAGCTGATGAGCTGGGTCGACGACGAGCAGTGAGCCGTACGGCACGGGGCCGTGGCAGCCGCCGCGGCCCCGTTCGCCATGACCGGGCACGTCAGCGGGCGGTCAGCGGACCGTCAGCGCCGTGCGCGAGGTTGTCCATCCCGGCACACCACTACCGGGTGATCCTTCCGAAACGGCGGATGAACGGACGGGGGCCGCCACTACACTGCACACCACAAGCGCGTCAGGCTCACAGCGTCGTGCGTCTTCCACGCGGCTGCCCCCTTCACCGCCTTCGGCCGTCGGGACGGCCGTCCTCCCCCGTAGCCATCAGGGGCACGGGAGGGGCCCCCAGGACTAGTGAGGACTGAAGACCACGTGAGCTCGAAACCTGTCGTACTGATCGCCGAGGAACTGTCGCCCGCCACCGTCGACGCACTCGGTCCGGACTTCGAGATCCGGCACTGCAACGGCGCCGACCGCGCCGAGCTGCTGCCCGCCATCGCCGACGTCGACGCGATCCTCGTGCGCAGCGCGACCAAGGTCGACGCCGAGGCCATCGCCGCCGCCCGCAAGCTCAAGGTCGTCGCCCGGGCCGGCGTCGGCCTGGACAACGTCGACGTCTCCGCCGCCACCAAGGCCGGCGTGATGGTCGTCAACGCGCCGACCTCCAACATCGTCACCGCCGCCGAGCTGGCCTGCGGCCTGCTGCTCGCCACGGCCCGCAACATCCCGCAGGCGAACACCGCTCTGAAGAACGGCGAGTGGAAGCGGAGCAAGTACACCGGCGTCGAGCTGTCCGAGAAGGTCCTCGGCGTGGTCGGGCTCGGCCGGATCGGCGTGCTGGTCGCGCAGCGCATGTCGGCCTTCGGCATGAAGATCGTCGCGTACGACCCGTACGTGCAGCCGGCCCGCGCCGCGCAGATGGGCGTCAAGCTGGTCTCCCTGGACGAGCTGCTGGAGGTCGCGGACTTCATCACCGTCCACCTCCCCAAGACCCCCGAGACCCTCGGCCTGATCGGCGACGAGGCGCTGCACAAGGTCAAGCCGACGGTGCGCGTCGTCAACGCCGCGCGCGGCGGCATCGTGGACGAGACCGCGCTGGCCAGCGCCCTCAAGGAGGGCCGGGTGGCCGGTGCGGGCCTGGACGTGTACGCCACCGAGCCCTGTACGGATTCCCCGCTGTTCGAGTTCGACCAGGTCGTCGCCACCCCGCACCTCGGCGCCTCGACGGGGGAGGCGCAGGAGAAGGCGGGCATCGCGGTCGCCAAGTCGGTGCGCCTGGCGCTGGCGGGCGAGCTGGTGCCGGACGCGGTCAACGTCCAGGGCGGTGTGATCGCCGAGGACGTCAAGCCGGGCCTGCCGCTGGCCGAGCGGCTGGGCCGGATCTTCACCGCGCTGGCGGGCGAGGTCGCGGTCCGCCTCGACGTCGAGGTGTACGGCGAGATCACCCAGCACGACGTCAAGGTGCTGGAACTGTCCGCGCTCAAGGGCGTGTTCGAGGACGTGGTCGCCGAGACCGTCTCGTACGTCAACGCCCCCCTGTTCGCGCAGGAGCGCGGTGTCGAGGTGCGGCTGACCACCAGCAGCGAGTCGGCCGAGCACCGTAACGTGGTCACGGTGCGCGGCACCCTCGCCGGGGGCGACGAGATCTCCATCTCCGGCACGCTGGCCGGCAACAAGAACCAGCAGAAGATCGTCGCGGTCGGTGAGCACTCCATCGACCTCGCGCTCGCCGACCACATGGCCTTCCTGCGCTACGGCGACCGCCCCGGCGTCGTCGGCACGCTCGGCAGGATCCTCGGCGAGGCGGGTATCAACATCGCGGGCATGCAGGTCTCGCGGGCCGACGCGGGCGGCGAGGCGCTGGTCGCGCTGACCGTGGACGACACGATTCCGGCACCG
Source organism: Streptomyces sp. NPDC030165 (assembly GCF_055573595.1). NCBI lineage: Bacteria > Bacillati > Actinomycetota > Actinomycetes > Kitasatosporales > Streptomycetaceae > Streptomyces > Streptomyces sp. NPDC030165. Next base: position 478,738 of record NZ_JBVIBD010000005.1, read on the forward strand.
GTGCTCGCCGAGATCGCCGAGGAGATCGGCGCCACCTCGGCGCGCGCGGTCAACCTCGCGGACTGACCCACGGCCAAACGCGTTCCACCACCGGGCCCGGACCTTGCCACGGCGAGGTCCGGGCCCGGTGCCGTGCGGTCTGGATGAGCGGTCAACCAATCACCCGTTCGGCGTAATGCGGGCCGAAGCGGGGCGGCCCGCAAACTCGCCGTGCGGCCGGTGTTCCGGGGGTTTTCCGACTCGCTGCGTGCCGCGCGGCGGCGCGCAATGGGAACTGCGCGTGCCCCCTGCCGGTACGTGCGGAAGGAGAGCGACGCCATGAACGCACCCCTGGGTGAGAACCCTCAGAACATGACCGGTATGAACGTGGTCGACGCGGAGGGCACCAAGGTGGGCTCGGTCCAGCAGGTCTACCGGGACGACGCCACCGACGCGCCCGAGTGGATCACCGTGCGCACCGGCCTGTTCGGCATGAAGGAGACCTTCGTACCGCTCGCCGGATGCCGGCGCGTGGGCGACGAAATGCAGGTCCCGTACACCAAGGAACAGATCAAGGACGCGCCGCGGATAGACGCGGACGGCCATCTGGAGCCGGCCGAGGAGGAGCGGCTGTACCGGCACTACGGGATGGCGCGGCCGGGTACCTCACCGTCCGGCACGGTGCCGGGCCGCACCACGGCCACCGGCGCCGGCATGGGCACCGCCGGGGCGGCGGGCGCGGCCGGTACGCGCCGGCCCGAGGAGCGCCGCCGGACCGAGTCCGCGCCGCTGGCCGGCGCGGGCGCCGGGGCGATGGCCATGTCCCGCGGCCGGGACACGGACGCCGCGCGGGCCAAGGAGCAGAACCCGGAGATGCTCATCTCCGAGGAGCACGTGGAGCTGGGCACCGAGTCGCACGAGAGCGGCCACGCCCGGCTGCGCAAGCACGTGACGACGGAGGAGGTGCACCGCACCGTACCCGTCAGCCACGACGAGGCGCGCATCCGGCGCGAGAAGATCAGCGAGGAGGACCGCCGCAAGGGGCGCGACCGGCAGCCGGAACTCGGTGACGGCGAACTCGACGTCACGCTCTACGAGGAGCAGGTCGTCGTCCGCAAGGAGAACGTGCCGGTCGAGCGGATCCGGCTGGAGACCGAGCGGGTCACCGAGCAGCAGGAGGTCAACACCGAGGTCCACCGGGAAGAGGTGGAGTTCGACGACGGCAAGCGCACCGGCCGGCGCGACCGGCGGGGCCGGGGCGGACCGGATTCCGAGCGGGGCCGGTAGACCGCCGGAGATCTGGGCGCCGCCGCTTCCGGCAGTCCGCTGTTCCCCGGGCCCGGCCCGCCGCAGCCACCGCGCGGCGGGCCGGGCTCCGTGCTGCCGGCGGCGGCCGTACGCCGGTGGACAGTCGCTCCCTGACGGATGACCGTACGTCGCTGTACGGTCGTATGAGACGCCCGTACAGGGCCCCGTCAGGTGCCGCCGTCCGCCGGGCATAGGCTGATCGCATGGGACACCGTGAAGACCTGCTGGAAGGGGCCAAGCGCTGCCTCCTGGAAAAGGGGTACGCGCGCACCACCGCCCGCGACATCGTGGCCGCCTCCGGCACCAACCTGGCGTCCATCGGCTACCACTACGGCTCCAAGGACGTCCTGATGCGCCAGGCGCTGGTGGAGTCCGTCGGGGAGTGGGGCGCCGGACTGACCGGTACGGAGGAGGTCGGCGGGGTACCGGCCGGCGACCCCGTGGAGCGCTTCGCGGCCGTGTGGGACCGGATCCTGCGGAGCTTCCTGGAGCGGCGCGACTTCGCGGCCTCCCAGGTGGAGGTGCTGGGCCTGCTGCCCCGTGACCCCGAACTGCGCGCGGCGCTGGCCACGGTCCTGCCGGAGGGCGGCGAGGGGATGGTCGCGGTCTTCGAGGGCGTGCCGGACTCCGAGGTGGACGCGGAGTCGGCGCGCGTCGTCGGCTCCTTCTACCAGGCGCTGCTCACCGGGCTGATGGTGCAGTCCCTGGTCACCCCGGAGGCGCTGCCCTCGGGTGATGATCTCGTGACGGCGATGCGGCGGGTGCTGTCCGGCTCGGTGCTCGGGCCGCGCGAGGGGCGTGAACGTCCGGGTGGCGGGCCGGGGCGTGCAGGTGACCGGCCGGAACGCATGAGTGACGGACCTGCCGCCTCCTGACCGTACGCGGGCCGCCCGCCGGCCCGGTCCGTGTCGGTTCGCGTCGGCCAACCGGCCGAAGGCGTTCGGTATTTGACCGACCGGCTCTTGTCCGGCCGCGCCGCCGCGCTCTACGCTCCCCGTACGGGACCAGGCAGCAGCTGCCGCCGGGCCCGGATCTCCCAGACCCAGAGGTCGCCGAGCAGTCCGTACCCGAGACCGGCCGGAGATCCGCGCCACGCAGCGAACACGCGCCTCCGGCCCCGCCCTTCCCGGCCCGTTCAGCCAGGGGGCCTCCCGCGTGCCCCCGGCCACCAGGAAGGGCGGCAGTGCCAGGTGAGGGGGAAGAGGAGCCCCGTCGCCCGGCAGCCGGTCGCCGCCGGTTTTCCGGTTCTTCTCCCGGCGGCGGCCGCACCCTCCGCGGCCGCCCGTTGCCCCGTCGGGCTCCGGGGCCGCAGATTCTCATCGTGCGTGCGGACCTGCTGTCTGTCCAGTACTCAACAAAATCCCGTTCGCGGGCGCCGGGCACTCGCTGACCGCCGAGCGGACCGGGCGCGTCCGCCCGCCGGCCGGGCAGGCACCCGCCGTCCGGCTGCCACGGCTCTTCGCGTCCCTGGCGGGTGCCTCACAGCCGCGCCGTCTTCAGCGCCATGTGGAGCAGCAGGCGGTCGCCGCCCTCGTCCAGGTCGAGCCCGGTCAGCTTCTCGACACGGCCGAGCCGGTAGTACAGCGTCTGGCGGTGGATGCCGAGGGCCTGGGCGGCGCGGCCCGCCTGACCCGCGCAGTCGAGGAACACCTCGGCGGTACGGGCGAGTTCACTGTGCGAGGGGGTCAGCAGCGGACGTACCGTCGTGTCCGGTTCGGCCGACGGCAGGCCCGTCAGCAGGCGGTATGAGCCGATGCCGGTCCATTCGGCCACCGGGCCCAGCCGGGGTTCGGCGCGCGCGGCCCGCGCCGCGGCCAGCGCCTCGTGCCAGGCGGTGGGCAGCGCGGCCAAGTCCCGTACGGGCGTGCCGAGTCCGGCGGCGCCCGGCAGCGTACGGGCTTCCGCCCCCGACGGCGTCAGTCCCGCGCCGGCGCGCGGCGAGCGCAGCAGGTGCTCGGCCACCGTATGGGCCGTGGCGAGGGTCGACGGCGAACGCAGCCGTACGAGAGCGGCCAGCGACGGGGCGCCGGCCGTCGCACGCGGCGGCGCTACGGGGGCGGAGCGCCGCCCTCCGGAAGCGGCCGACGCGGTGGCCAGGGCCGGGCCCGGAGCCTCTTCGGCGGCCCCGTTCGCGGCGGGCAGCGCGCAGGCGGCCAGCAGTCCCGGCAGATTGGGCAGCGGCGCGTGATCGGCCTCCGGCACGTCCCACGGCGTCACCGCGACCACCAGCAGGGGCGCGTCCGCCGCGGACCGCAGCCCGTCGCGCAGCGCGGCTGCCGCGGTGGTGCGCTCCGAGGGGCGCGAGACCAGCAGCGTGCGCAGCAGGTCGCCCAGTTCGGCACCTGCCCGGGCCTCCGCCGCCAGCAGGGCGCCGATGCCGGCGGCCGACTCCATCGCCTGCTCGATACGGGGGTCCGGCGGCGCGCCGCCACCGCCCAGCTCCAGGTCGGTCAGGTGGCCGTCGTCCAGCAGCCAGACGTACCCGTGCACGATGCCGCGGTGGCGCACCGGCAGGCAGATGCGGCCCCTGAAGACTCCGGCCGCCGGGTCGGGCGGGATGCGCAGCGCCGTCTTCGCGCGGGCGATGCCGAACGCCTCGAACCAGGCCCGTACCGCCGCCGTCGAGCGGCGCTGGAGGATCGACCGGGTCCGTACCGGGTCCATGACCAGGTCGTCGTCGCCCTCGTGCGCGCCGAAGGCGATCAGGCCGAAGTCGCGGTCCTCCAGGGTGGCCGGGGCGCCGAGGGCGGCCGAGATCTCGTCCACGAGCTGCTGGTAATCGCCCCGCATACGCCGCGTGGCTCCTTTCCGGTCGCGCTGCCGGCCCGTCCGGCCGCCGGTGTCCGTGCGGTCACCGGGGGAGGTGGGTCCGCCGGTGCCGTTGTGCTCCTCCCCATTCTCATACATCTGTCTGAGATCCCGGCCACGAAGGCCAGACAGCTGTCGATGGCCGCGAAGTAGCGAGATCCTTAAGTTTCAGGTGGCTCATCTCGCCGTCGCGCCCGCCGGTCAGGCGCCCGCCCGGCTTGTCATCTTGAATCGTGGAGGTGCCCTGTGCTGGGTCCCGTGCTTCTCGCAGCAGCCCGCAGCGACAGCATCCGCCGTATCGTTTCGGCCGCCCCGGTCACCCGCCCGGTCGTCGACCGGTTCGTCGCCGGTGAGCGGCTGGACGCGTCCATGGCCGCCGTGCGGTCCCTGGCGGACCGCGGCATGGAGGTCACCCTCGACCACCTCGGCGAGGACATCACCGACCCCGCCGAGGCGCTGCGCAACCGCGACGCCTACCTCCAGCTGACCGCCGCCCTCAAGGACCTGGGCCTGGGCGAGCGGGCCGAGATGTCGGTCAAGCTCTCCGCCTTCGGACAGGCGCTGCCCGGCGGCCACGAGCTGGCCCTGAAGAACGTCACCCCGGTCGTCGAGGCCGCCGCCGAGGCCGGCACCACGGTTACCCTGGACATGGAGGACCACACCACGGTCGACTCCACCCTGGCGATCCTCGGCGAACTGCGCGCCCGCTTCCCGCAGACCGGCGCGGTGCTCCAGTCCTACCTCTTCCGCACCGAGGACGACTGCCACGCGCTCGCCGGGGAAGGATCCCGTGTGCGCCTGGTCAAGGGCGCCTACAAGGAGCCCGCGACGGTCGCGTTCCAGGACAAGCGGGAGGTCGACAAGGCGTACGTACGCTGCCTGAAGATCCTCATGGCGGGCAAGGGCTACCCGATGATCGGGTCGCACGACCCGCGCATGGTGGCGATCGGCCAGGAACTGGGCCGCCGCTACGGCCGCAAGCCCGCCGAGTACGAGTTCCAGATGCTGTACGGCATCCGCGAGACCGAGCAGCAGCGCCTGGTCGCGGAGGGCCACCGGATGCGCGTCTACATCCCGTACGGCACGGACTGGTACGGCTACTTCATGCGCCGCCTCGCCGAGCGCCCCGCCAACCTCGCGTTCTTCCTGCGCTCGCTCGCCACCAAGGGCTGAGCCAGGCGTCCGGCCCCCCGCCGGACCGCACGCGCCGGGCCGCCCACGGCCGGGCGCCCCCACAACTTGACGCACCCGCACACCCCCGACCGAAGGAGACGGCCGACATGGACGCCGTGACCCACGTCCCCGCCCCGTACAACGAGCCGGTGCACGGCTACGCCCCCGGCTCCCCGGAGCGCGCCCGCCTGGAGGCCAAGCTCAAGGAGCTGGCCGGCAACCCGATCGACCTGCCGATGACCATCAACGGCGAGAAGCGGATGGGTGGCGGCGAGCGCTTCGACGTCGTCCAGCCGCACAACCACCAGGCCGTCATCGGCACGTACGCCAACGCCACCCGCCAGGACGCCCAGGACGCCATCGACGCCGCCCTGGCCGCCGCCCCCGCCTGGCGCGCCATGTCCTTCGACGACCGCGCCGCGATCCTGCTCAAGGCCGCCGACCTGCTGTCGGGACCGTGGCGCGAGACCATCGCCGCCTCCACGATGCTCGGCCAGTCCAAGACCGCCCAGCAGGCCGAGATCGACGCGCCCTGCGAACTGGTGGACTTCTGGCGCTTCAATGTCCACTTCGCGCGCGAACTGCTCCAGGAGCAGCCGCCCGTCCAGCCGAACGGCGTCTGGAACCGCCTGGACCACCGCCCGCTGGAGGGCTTCGTCTACGCGATCACGCCCTTCAACTTCACCGCCATCGCCGGCAACCTGCCGACCGCGCCCGCTCTCATGGGCAACGTCGTCGTCTGGAAGCCGTCCCCCACGCAGACCCACTCCGCGATCCTGCTCATGCAGCTCCTGGAGGAGGCCGGCCTGCCCAAGGGCGTCATCAACCTGGTGACCGGTGACGGCAAGGAGGTCTCCGAGGTCGCGCTGCCGCACCCGGAGCTGGCCGGTGTCCACTTCACCGGCTCCACCGCCACCTTCCAGTACCTGTGGAAGGCGGTCGGCGAGAACATCACCAACTACCGCTCCTACCCGCGCCTGGTCGGCGAGACCGGCGGCAAGGACTTCATCGTCGCCCACCCGACCGCCGACCCGGCGATCCTGAAGACCGCCATCACCCGTGGCGCCTTCGAGTACCAGGGCCAGAAGTGCTCGGCGGCCTCCCGCGCCTACATCGCCCGCTCCACCTGGGACAGCGGCTTCAAGGACGACCTCGTCGCCGAGGTCGAGGGCCTGACCATGGGTGACGTCACCGACCTGGCGAACTTCATCGGCGCCGTCATCGACGAGCGCTCCTTCGCCAAGAACAAGGCAGCGATCGACCGGGCGAAGCAGGACCCGACCTGCGAGATCGTCGCCGGCGGCACGTACGACGACTCGGTGGGCTACTTCGTGCGCCCGACCGTGATCGTCTGCTCCGACCCGGAGAACGAGGTCTTCAAGACCGAGTACTTCGGCCCGATCATCGCCGTCCACGTCTACGAGGACGCCGACTTCGACGCGATGCTGGAGCAGATGGAGTCCGCCTCGGCGTACGCCCTGACCGGCGCCGTCCTCGCCCAGGACCGCCAGGTCCTGGTCGCCGCCTCGGAGAAGCTGCGTTTCGCCGCCGGCAACTTCTACCTCAACGACCGTCCCACCGGCTCCATCGTCGGCCAGCAGCCCTTCGGCGGCGGCCGCGCCTCGGGCACCAACGACAAGGCGGGCTCGAAGTTCAACCTGCTCCGATGGATGTCCCCGCGCGCCATCAAGGAGACGATGGTCGCCCCGACGGACTACCGCTACCCGCACATGGGCTGACGCGCCGGCGGCACCATGCGGACGGCCCGGCGCCCCTTCGGTGGGGTGCCGGGCCGTCGGCGTGGAGTCAGCCGCTGCGTGGCGGGCCGGTGATCGCCTCCCCGATCACGAAGCCCTTGGCAGGGCCTTCGGGGATGGTGATGTCGGCGCCGTAGGGGACGCAGGGCTCGGCGGCGTAGTCAGCCTTGTCGGGGGCCGGGTCGGTGAACACCGTGACGGTGCCGCCGAAGTTGTGGTCGGCGATGAGGACATACATGGGCATGCCGGCGCGGGCGCAGGCGCAGCGCTTGCGGACGCGGGTGGTGCTGCTGTGACCGGGGAGACCACTTCGACGGCCACATGGACAGCGGACGCCTTGATCCCCACGCCCTGCTCGGTGATGTCCTGTGCCTCGGCATCCTCGAGCGCGATGACCACATCGGGAATCCAGACCTCGCGGCCGTGGACCACGTTCACGTCCTGATGGCCGGCGTACGGTCCATCGGCCAGGTATCCGGTCGGCCGATTCGGAATCGACCCCTCCGACACCCGCCCGAAAAGCGATAGCGCCCCGGAATGGCCAGTCAGGAAAAAGGCCGTTCCGGGGCGCCGGGCCGTCAAGGTGTCACAGAATTTCGATGGAATTCACCTTGGGCGGGCGGTTCGGGAAGGAAATCTCGGTCCAGCGGTTGACCCGCACCGAATCGCCGTTGGCGTCGTAGTAGATCAGGTCGTTGTTGCCCGTGGAGATCTTGTCGACCCACCACCCGCCGAAGTTGGTCCGCCCGCGGTTGGCGTAGCAGTCCACGCTCTGGCGGCCGCCGCTGTGCGACCAGATCTTCAGGAAGTTCTCGCCGCCGCGGCACTCGACCTTGTCGATCGCGAAGGCGTTGCCGGTAGGCATGGTCATGGTGAACGCGGCGGCCGCGGCGAATGCCACGGCGACGGAACGTCCGACCCTCTTCTTCTTGGAAATCACGGGGGTTCTCCTTAATTCGAATGCCGAACCGGGAGGGCACGCGGCAACCGGCTAAGGCTGCCCCGTGCTGACAAAAAAGACGATCCTGTAAAGCCGCTGTAGGTGGCAATCTTCTTCGGTGCCCCAGGCTGGAATTCGACCCCGAATGTCCGGATCGGGTCTATGTTGACAGATTGGGCGGTTTGGGTCCCGTGTTCACCGGTCGCGGCCTTCGTCGCGCGGCGACCGCTTCGCCCCCCGGACGTACCCCGGTCCGCCGGCCTCGGTCGATCACTCGAGCACGCACCTCAGGCCAGAGCCTGTCTCAGATAGTAGGAAGCCCAAGTAATGGTGCAGACAGCACGGCGATGCTGGCTTAGCTTTGTAGGAGCCGAACGTTCCGCTCGATCGAGCGGCGGCGGGTGCGGCCCGGTGTGTGCGCGCAGGTGATCCCTGCTGATGCCGCGGCCCCCGCGTCTGTCGGCCGTTTCCGGAAGGACGCTTCCGTTCATCTTCTCGGGGCTTTGGCATTGGAGGCGCATCATGACCAAGACCGCTGTCCGCAGGATCCGTCACTCCGCCCGCGCGACCGGCGAGGCCGACCGCAAGAACGCCGCGGCGGCGCTCCAGCGGGCGCTCGACCGCCGGGACAACGGCGGCTCGACCGGGCACTGAGCCCGGGAGCCGTCCGGCGCGCGGCGAGCGGCGGGCGCTGGCGCGCCCGCCCCGTCCGCGTCAGCGACGCCGCGTGACCTCGAAGCGGTCGATGCTCTCGCCGGACTCGGCGAGCGCGGTGACCTTCATCCGCGGCCGGTGCCCCGGCAGCACCTCGACCGCGATGAAGGAATAACCGGTGTAGCGCACCCGCGACCACTGCACGGCTTCCTTGACCTTCACCTTGCCCTCGGCCCAGTGGTACGTGTCCACGTGGTCGAGGTCCTGCACGTGGCCCTCGTAGCTGTCCGGCACCGGGAAGTCGTACAGCGACTTGCCCGCGCCGCCGGCCGTCACGTACACGATGCCCTCGCGCGAGGAGTCCACCGTCTCGCCGACCGGCACCTTCTTGGAGACCCGGCCGCCCTTGAGGGCGTCGGTCCGCTCGTAGACGTGGTTGTGGCCGTTGACCACCAGGTCCACCTGGTGCTTCTCGAAGAGCGGCAGCCAGGCGTCGCGCACCCCGCCCTCGGAGGCGTGCGAGTTGGTGGTGGAGAAGGCGCAGTGGTGGAAGAAGACGACGATGAAGTCGATGCCCCGGGCGGCGCGCAGCTCACCGAGCTTGCGGTCCAGCCACGTGGTCTGCTTGCCGCCCGTGACGCCGAAATTGGCGGGGATCTCGTACGACACGTCGTTGGCGTCGAGCGCGACGACGGCGACGTTGCCGTACGTGAAGGAGTAGACGCCCGGTGCCTGCTCGGCGTCCGGGCCGTTGTCCGGCAGGCTCCAGCGGGCGTGCTGGCCGCCGTACCCGTTGGGGGAGTACCAGGCTTCCATGTCGTGGTTGCCGGTCGTCACCATCCACGGCACGGTCTTGGCCACCGATTCGGTCTGCGCGAGAAACTGGTCCCACTGGCGCGCGTCGTAGGTGTCCTGGTCGGTGCCGGTGCCGTCCGGGTCGGCGTAGCAGATGTCGCCGGCGTGCAGGTGGAAGGACGGGTTCTGGCCCAGGATGAGCTGGTCGTTGGCGAGCGCGTGGTAGCTGACGCCCTGGTCGCCGAAGGCGGTGAACACGAACCGCTCGGCGCGGGCCGGGGCGGTGCGGAAGGTGCCGAGGGTGCCGAAGTGCCGGGAGTCGGCGGGGTCGAAGCCGTCGTGGCCGACGCCGTAGTAGTACGTGGTGCCCGGCCGCAGGCCGTCGAGCGCCGCGTGCAGGTAGTACTGGTCCACCGCGGGCAGCTTCTTGCTGAGCGAGGGCGTGTGCAGCTCCCGCACCTCGGCCTGGATCTTCCGGCTCAGGTCCCAGGGCCGCAGCCCCACCCGCAGGAACGGCCGCCTGACCGCGAACGGCACCTGCCACGAGACGCGCATCTGGTGCTTGGGGTCCGCGCCGAAGGCCAGGTGCCGGCCGAACGGCGCGACCAGCGAGCCGTGCACGGCGCCGGTGGCGGGGGAGGAGAGCAGGGTGGGGGAGGCGGCCTGGGCCGGGCCCGCCAGCAGGCCGCCGCCCGCGACGGCGCCGGCGGTCGCGGCGGAGGTGCGCAGCAGTCCGCGGCGGGTCAGTTCGGTCCGGAGGTACTCGTGCTGCTCGGGCATGCTCATACGGCTCGCGAGCGGTTCGGGAATGCCCACGCGTGGTGTGTCCATGGAGCGCAACGTCGCATCACCGTTCGACGGGTCGGGGGCCTGCGGGTGAACGGCAGGTGTCCGGCTGCTCATCTGTCCGTATCCCGGACACCAAGTGTCAAGCAATGGGACGAAGAGTAGGGTCCAGACATGTCTCGCAGCATTCGCCTCGCAGTGATCCCCGGTGACGGTATCGGCCAGGAGGTCGTCTCCCAAGGACTGAAGGTCCTCGGCGCGGCCCTCCCGCAGGACGTCAAGCTGGAAACCAAGGAATACGACCTTGGCGCCAGGCGATGGCACGCCACCGGCGAGACGCTGCCGGACGCGGACCTGGAGTCGCTCAAGGAGCACGACGCGATCCTGCTCGGCGCGATCGGCGACCCGTCCGTACCCTCCGGCGTCCTGGAGCGCGGCCTGCTGCTGAAGCTGCGCTTCGCCTTCGACCACTACGTCAACCTGCGCCCCTCGAAGCTCTTCCCGAACACCGCGACGCCGCTCGCCGGGCGCCCCGACATCGACTTCGTCGTCGTCCGCGAGGGCACCGAGGGCCCGTACACGGGCAACGGCGGCAGCCTGCGCACCGGCACCCCGCACGAGGTCGCCACCGAGGTCAGCCTGAACACCGCGTACGGCGTGGAGCGGGTGGTCCGGGACGCGTACGAGCGGGCCGACGCGCGGCCGCGCAAGAAGCTGACGCTGGTGCACAAGAACAACGTTCTGGTGCACGCCGGCCACATGTGGAAGAAGATCTTCGACAAGGTCGGCGAGGAGTACCCCGAGGTCACCACCGACTACCTGCACGTCGACGCCGCGACGATCTTCTTCGTCACGCAGCCAGAGCGGTTCGACGTGATCGTCACCGACAACCTCTTCGGCGACATCCTCACCGATCTCGCCGCGGCCGTCACCGGCGGCATCGGCTTGGCCGCCTCCGGGAACATCAACCCCACGGGCGCCTTCCCGTCCATGTTCGAGCCGGTGCACGGCTCCGCGCCGGACATCGCGGGCACCGGCAAGGCCGACCCCACGGCCACCGTCCTGTCCGTCGCCCTCCTGCTGCGCCACCTCGGGTACGAGGCCGAGGCGGCCCGTATCGAGGAGGCCGTCGCCGCCGATCTCGCGGCGCGGGACCAGACCCCCCGTACCACGGGCGAGATCGGCGACGCGCTCGCCGCGCGAGTAGCGGGCTGACGCCCGCCGCGCACCGTACGCACCTCAGCTGACGACAGCGCCGGGCCGCACCGACCCGGCGCTGTCCCGCATGTCCGCGACTGTGCTACCGCCGGGTTGGGTGCGACCATCGACCCCTGGCAGGCGCACACGGATCCGCCTTCGGAACCCCGGCGTCCCACCCTCCCCGCACACGGCATTTCCGTCCCCGGCACCTCGGGAGCGATAATCGAACGCGGAGCCGCTGTACGAGGGGAATACCGGACGTCCTGTACCGACAAGGACTTCGTGAGCGCGGCCCCACAACCTCACCGGTGAAGGACACGCACTCATGACGACGCCCACGATCGAGCTCAAGCCCTCCTCCCACCCGCTCTCCGACGCGGAGCGGGAGCGGATCCTGGCCAGCCCCGGCTTCGGCCGGTACTTCACCGACCACATGGTGACGATCAAGTGGACCGAAGGCCGCGGCTGGCACGACGCCCAGCTGGTGCCGTACGCCCCGCTGTCCATGGACCCGGCCAACATGACGCTGCACTACGCGCAGACGATCTTCGAGGGGCTCAAGGCGTACCGCCAGCCCGACGGCGCCGTCGCCACCTTCCGCCCGGACGCCAACGCCCGCCGCTTCCAGGCGTCCGCGCGCCGCCTCGGTATGCCCGAGCTGCCCGTCGAGACCTTCATCGAGGCTTGCGACGCGCTGGTCAAGCAGGACAAGAACTGGGTGCCGGCCAGCGGTGAGGAATCGCTCTACCTGCGCCCCTTCATGATCGCGAGCGAGGTCGGCCTGGGCGTCCGGCCCGCCAACGAGTACCTGTTCATCATCATCGCCTCGCCCGCGGGCGCCTACTTCACCGGCGGCGTCAAGCCGGTCTCCGTCTGGCTCTCCCAGGAGTACGTGCGCGCCGTGCGCGGGGGCACCGGCGCCGCCAAGACCGGCGGCAACTACGCCGCCTCCCTCGTCGCGCAGGCCCAGGCCGCCCAGCACGGCTGCGACCAGGTCGTCTGGCTGGACGCCATCGAGCGCCGCTGGATCGAGGAGATGGGCGGCATGAACCTGTACTTCGTGTACGGGAACAAGATCGTCACCCCGGAGCTGTCCGGTTCCCTGCTGCCCGGCATCACCCGCGACTCGCTCCTGAAGATCGCCACCGACCTGGGTTACGAGGCCGCCGAGGGCCGCATCTCGGTCGACGACTGGAAGGCCGCCACCGAGGACGGCTCGCTGACCGAGGTCTTCGCCTGCGGCACCGCCGCCGTGATCACTCCCGTCGGCTCCGTCAAGTCCGAGGCCGCCTCGTGGACCGTCGGTGACGGCAAGCCCGGCGAGGTCACCATGAAGCTCCGCAAGGCTCTTCTGGACCTCCAGACCGGCGCGACCCCCGACACCCACGGCTGGATGCACCCCCTGGGCTGACCTCCGCCCCCGCTCCGACACGGCCGCCCGGCTCCTCGCCGGGCGGCCGTTCGCGTCCCGTCACGGCCGTGTACGCCAGGCCGGCCGCTGCCGCCGACAGGAGGAAGCTGATGTCGGTGCCGCCGGTCCAGGGCAGCAGCGTGCCCCGGTAGGAGGGGGTGTCCACGGCGGCGAGGCCGAGCGCGGAGCCGGCGGCCCAGGCGAGGCAGGCCCGCGGGTGCCGGCCGGACCGGTACCAGTAACGGCCGCCCCGGGCGAGGCGGTTGTAGACCTGGAGGGCCTCGGAGTCGTAGAGGCCCATGGAATAGAGCATCAGGCCGGCGTTGCCGACCGAGCCGGCCGAGGCGCCGATCAGGAGGGGCACCAGGAACCAGACGGGGGCGGCGAGGACCAGGGGCCGCGCGTAGTCGGTCGCGGCGCGGACGGCCAGGGCGGTGAAGGTGCCGAACAGCCGGGGGAGGAGCAGGCCCGCCGCGAGACCGAGCCAGGTGGCGCGCAGGACGCTGCGCGCGGAGTGGCGGCGCGGCGAGAGGTGGCGGGTGTAGTCGCCGAGCAGGGTGATGAAGGCGAGGGGACCGCTGAGACCGGCGGAGACGGCGGCGAGCAGCCAGGCGGGCCGGAAGGAGTGCAGGAGCAGCGGGGTGCCGGGCGGGGGAGCGGTGGTGAAGGCGGGTGCGTACGCCGAAGTGGGCGCCGCTGCTGGCGGACAGGTTGGTGCCGGTACGCAGGGAGACCAGTGCGAGGGGCGCGGTCAGCGCCGTGCCGGCGAGGGTGCCCGCGAGGAGTGAGGTGACCGACGCCCAGAGGCCGAGGCCGAAGGAGACCGGGAGCCATCCGTAGACCACCACTTCGAGGGCGAGATTCGATCCGCCGAGGATCGAGACCAGGTCGCGGGGGCGGCTGGTGCGTTCCGCGTCGGGGAGGGTGTCGACTCCGTGTTGCTCCATCGGCATGGGGGCTCCAACGGGAGGGAGGAGGCGCTCGCGGGGGCGTGTGCCGTCGGGGCGCGCCGGTCCGGGACATCGAGAAGAATTTGAGTGTCGCTCGAACTGGCCCACGGGCGCGTCCGCGGTCAATGGTTGGCGCCTGGAGCCAATCCCGTTAGAGTGCCGCACTAATGCGAGGTGGGGCGGCGTCGTGCACAGGCCGCGGGGCGGTCCGGACGGGGGCCGCCCCGCCTTCACCCTCGACGCCCGCCCCGCCTCGCTCCCGCCCGCCCCGAGTCCGGAGGACCCATGACCACCCCCGCCGCCGACGGCTTCCGCATGCCCGCCGAGTGGGCCCCGCACGAGCGGACCTGGATGGCCTGGCCCGGGCCCAACGCCACCTTCGGCGAGGAGGACGGCGCGGAGCTGGAGCGGGCCCGCCGGGCCTGGGCCGCGGTCGCGCGGGCCGTGCGCCGGTTCGAGCCGGTCACGGTCGTGGCGAGTACCGGACAGGGCGACGGGGCGCGGCGGCTGCTCGGCCCGGAGGCCGAGGTCGTCGAGCGGCCCCTGGACGACGCGTGGATGCGGGACATCGGGCCGACCTTCCTGACGGACGGGAAGGGGCGGCTGGCCGCCACCGACTGGGTGTTCAACGGCTGGGGCGGCCAGGAGTGGGCCCGCTGGGAGCGGGACGCCGGGGCCGGCGCGTACGTGGCCGGGCTGGCCGGGGCCCGTACGTACCGGTCGTCGCTGGTCAACGAGGGCGGCGGCCTGCACGTGGACGGCGAGGGGACGGTCCTGCTGACGGAGACCGTGCAGCTCGACCCCGGGCGCAACCCCGGCCGTACGCGCGAGGAGGCCGAGGCCGAGATCCACGCGTACCTCGGCACCACGAAGGCGATCTGGCTGCCGCGCGGACTGACCGCCGATTACGGGCAGTTCGGCACCCGCGGCCACGTGGACATCGTCGCCGCGTTCGCCCGGCCCGGCGTCGTCGTCGCGCACGTCCAGCCCGACCCGGCCCACCCCGACCACGAGGTGTGCCAGGAGATCGTCGGGCTGCTGCGCTCCTCGACGGACGCGTGCGGCCGGCGGCTGGAGGTGGTCGAGGTGCCCGCTCCGACCGTCGTCGAGGCGGACGGCGAGCCGGTGGACTACTCGTACATCAACCACTACCTGTGCAACGGCGGCGTGGTGCTGTGCGCGTTCGGTGACCCGCGCGACGAGCACGCCGCCGGGATCTTCCGGCGGCTGTTCCCGGAGCGGACGGTGATCCCCGTCGACGCCCGTACGATCTTCGCAGCGGGCGGTGGCATCCACTGCATCACCCAGCAGCAGCCCAAGGTGGGCACAGTCTGACGTTCCCGGAGGTACCCGTGCCCGGACCGGTCCGCCGACCACGGCGGCGGCTCACCCAGCCGCGCGAGCAGGTCCTCGCCGCGGCCATGGCCACCATCGCCGAGGCGGGCCTGGACCGGCTGACCATGGCCGGGCTGGGCCGCGAGGTCGGGATGAGCAGCGGGC
The DNA here is from genome assembly GCF_055573595.1 of Streptomyces sp. NPDC030165. Taxonomy (NCBI): domain Bacteria; kingdom Bacillati; phylum Actinomycetota; class Actinomycetes; order Kitasatosporales; family Streptomycetaceae; genus Streptomyces; species Streptomyces sp. NPDC030165. The sequence goes on from NZ_JBVIBD010000005.1 coordinate 493,999, forward strand.
ACATCCTCTACTACTTCGGTACCAAGGACGAGCTGTTGCTCCAGACCCTCCAGTGGAGCGAGGAGCAACTCGGCGCCCGGCGGCGGGCCACGCTCGCCCGCCGCGTCCCGGCCCGCGAACGCCTCGACGCGCTGGTGGATCTGTACCTCCCCCAGGGACACCGCGACCCGCGCTGGACCCTGTGGCTGGAGGTGTGGAACCGCTCGCAGCACGCGGACGACGAGACCCGCGAACGCCAGCTCGACCTGGAACTGGCCTGGCACCGCGACCTGGTGGCGCTGCTGGCCGAAGGCGTCTCGAAGGGGGAGCTGCGGACCGTGGACGCGGACCGCTTCGCGACCCGTACGCGCGCGCTGCTGGACGGTTTCGGCACCCACCTCGTCGTCGGACTGCCTGGCCTGGACCGGGAGCAGGTGCTGCGGCACGTGGGGGAGTTCCTGGACGAGGGGCTGTTGCCCGCGGGAGACCGGTGACCGCGGACGCCTGGCACCCGGCCCAGGTTGGACGGAAAAGAGCGCATTGACCTGTCGCCGATGGTGCGGTTGTATCCCCTGGCGCTCCGGCGCAGGGCCGGCGGCGGATGTTTCCGGGGGAAGCATGGGCGTGCGCACGGGCAGCGGCGGCAGACGCACGGCGACGAGCGCGGTGGTGACCGCCGTCCTCGTCGGGTCGGCGGCGGGCGGCCTCGGCACGCCCGCGACGGCCGCGGGCGGCCACGGGCCGCGTACCGAGCGGGTGAACACCGCGCCGGACGGCTCGGAAGCGGTCGGCGGCGGCTCGTACAACGCCGCGATCAGCCCGGACGGCCGGTACGTCGTCCACGACTCGGAGGCCGACAACCTCGTGCCGGGCGACGGCCACGACGGCACCCTCGTCCACGACGTCTTCGTCCGCGACATCCGCGACATCCGCACCGGCGCGCTGACCCGGGTGGACGCGGCGGCCGCCGGAGCGCCCGCCGGTGCCCGGTCCCACGAGCCCGCACTGACCGCCGACGGCCGCACGGTCGCCTTCACCGCCTCCCACCGCGTCTGCGACGGCCATGGCCCGTGCGGCGAAGCCTCCCACGTCCACGTCCGCGACCTGCGCACCGGCCGCACCGAGCGGATCGACACCGGCCTCGAACCGGGCTTCGGCACCGCCTCGTACCGGTCGGCGGTCAGCGCCGACGGCCGGTACGTACTGTTCACCGCCGTCGCCGCTTCCCGCGCCGCCCGGTACCCGGCCCAGCCCAACCACGACGTGCGCGTGTACGTCCGCGACCGGGTGACGGGCACCACCGAGCGGGTCAGCGGCCCGGCGCCGCAGGGCGCGACCGAGGCCGACACACCACGGATCAGCGCCGACGGCCGCTACGTCGCGTACCGGACCAACGTCCCCAAGGTGTCCGGCAGGCCGCAGATGGACGTGTACGTCACGGACCGCTCGACCGGCGGGACACGGCAGGCCGACGTGCCGTACGACGGCACCCCCTCGGACCGGTACTCGACTCTGGACGACCTCAGCGCCGACGGCCGGTACCTGGCCTTCCGGTCCGCCGACGGGCTGTCCGTACGCGATCTGCGCGACGGCCGGACGCGGCTCGTGCAGCCCGCCACCGACCTCCGCGACGCCGACCTGGACGCGCACGCCCGGACCGTCGTCTTCGCCTCGTGGGCGGACGACCTCGTTCCGGATGACACCAACGGGCGCGGTGATGTGTTCGTACGCCGCTCGCACGCATACCCCGCAGGTAACGAAGCGTGATCGTTTCCGTCGGGCTCTTGCCGCGGCGGGCGGCGTCGGAGACCGTGATCCGTCATGGGACGAGAGCAGTGGAAGAAGATCTGGGTCGGCTCGGCCGGCAATATGGTCGAGTGGTTCGACTGGTTCGTGTATGCCAGCTTCGCGGTGTACTTCGCCGACTCGTTCTTCCCGAAGGGGAACGACACCGCCAACCTCATGAACACCATGGGGATCTTCGCGGTCGGCTTCTTCATGCGGCCGGTGGGCGGCTGGGTGCTCGGCCGGGTCGGTGACCGCAAGGGCCGCAAGGCCGCGCTGACCCTCACCGTCACCCTGATGTCCGCCTCGGCCGTCCTCATCGCCGTCGCGCCGACCTACGCGGTGGCCGGGTACGGCGGCGTCGCCGTACTGCTCGTCGCCCGCATGCTGCAAGGGCTCTCGGTCGGCGGCGAGTACGCGGCCAGCGCCACCTACCTCACCGAGGCGTCCGCGCCCGGCCGGCGCGGCTTCGCCTCCAGCTTCCAGTACGTGTCCATGACCGCGGGCCAGCTCCTCGGACTCGGCCTCCAGATCGTCCTCCAGCGCACCATGTCCGAGGAGGCCCTGCACAGCTGGGCCTGGCGCATCCCCTTCATCATCGGCGCGCTCGGCGCGGCCATCGTCTTCTACCTGCGGCGCAACATGCTGGAGACGGAGGTGTACGCGCAGGACGACAGCGCGCACAGCGACCCGGCGCGCGGCACGATCAAGGCCCTGTGGGCACACAGGCGCGAGGCGTTCCTCGTCATAGCCCTCACCATGGGCGGCACCGTCGCGTACTACACGTACACGACCTACCTCACCAAGTACCTCTCCGGCAGCGCCGGCATGGACAAGCCGACCGCCTCGCTGGTCAGCTTCTGCGCGCTGTTCGTCTTCATGTGCATCCAGCCGCTGGCGGGCAAGCTCTCCGACCGCATCGGCCGCCGCCCGCTGCTGATCACCTTCGCGGTCGGTTCCACCTTCCTGACCGTGCCGATCATGACGCTGCTCCGGCACGCCGGCAGCTTCTGGCCCGCTCTCGGCCTCTCCCTGCTCGCTCTGCTCGTCGTCACCGGCTACACCTCGATCAACGCCTGCGTGAAGGCCGAACTCTTTCCCACCGGCATCCGCGCCCTCGGCGTCGCCCTCCCGTACGCCATCGCCAACGCCCTCTTCGGCGGCACGGCGGAGTACGTGGCCCTGTGGTTCAAGAAGGGCGGCATCGAGTCGGGCTACTACTGGTACGTGGCGGGCTGCGCGGCGGTCTCCCTCATCGTCTACATCACGATGCGCGAGACGAAGACGATCGACCTCCATCGGGTGAAGCAGCCGGAGCGGGAGCGGACGACCGTCCCGGACCCGGCTTGATCCCTCCACGCCCGGCACGCGCAAGCCCGTCCGGCGTTCGAGGCCACAGGAACCGTCACCACCGACGGCCCGCAGCCGGCGAAATCCTGCCCGTCCGGCGCTTGAGGACGGGCAGGAACGGGCCACCCCGGCGGCCCGCACTGTGAGACGCCCGGCCGCCCTCCGGGAACGTGTGGCAAACTGCCCCCATGCTCCCGTTCGCCACGATTATTGGCAGCAGGCGCGCCGGTCCGCAGTGACCGCCCCGTACGCACCGAGTACGGCGCGGTCACCGTCGCCCCAGACCCGCGCGCAGACCTCTCGCATCCGCGAGAGGTTTTTTCGTTTCCGGCCCACCTGCCGCCGGAGGCGGAGCGCGCGGGACCATGAGGGGGCGGTGGAACCGGTCATTCCGGTAAACCGAGACCCCGACAGGAGCCAGACCAGCATGACGGACGCACCCGAACCCGCGTTGTCCGACGCCTTCCACGTCTTCGACACGACGCTGCGCGACGGAGCCCAGCGCGAGGGCATCAACCTGACCGTGGCGGACAAGCTGACCATCGCCCGGCACCTGGACGACTTCGGCGTGGGCTTCATCGAGGGCGGCTGGCCCGGCGCCAACCCCCGGGACACCGAGTTCTTCGAACGGGCCCGCAAGGAGATCGACTTCCGGCACGCCCAGCTGGTCGCCTTCGGCGCCACCCGTAAGGCGGGCGTGCCGGTCGAGGACGACCCGCAGGTGGCCGCGCTGCTGGCGTCGCAGGCGCCGGTCGTGACGCTGGTCGCCAAATCGCACGTGCGGCACGTGGAGCTGGCGCTGCGCACCACGCCGGAGGAGAACCTCGCGATGGTGCGGGACACCGTGGCGTACCTGCGGGCGCAGGGCCGCCGGGTCTTCCTGGACTGTGAGCACTTCTTCGACGGGTACGCCCTCGACCCGGTCTACGCCAAGCAGGTCGTTTGGACCGCGAGCGAGGCCGGCGCCGACGTGGTGGTGCTCTGCGACACCAACGGCGGCATGCTCCCCGCGCAGGTCGCGGCCGTGGTGCGGACGGTGCTGGCGGACACCGGGGCGCGTCTGGGCATCCACGCCCAGGACGACACGGGCTGCGCGGTGGCCAACACCCTCGCCGCGGTGGACGCGGGCGCCACGCACGTACAGTGCACCGCCAACGGCTACGGCGAGCGGGTCGGCAACTCCAACCTCTTCCCGGTCGTGGCGGCCCTGGAACTGAAGTACGGGCGCCGGGTGCTGCCCGAGGGGAAGCTGGCCGAGACCACCCGCATCTCGCACGCCATCGCCGAGGTCGTCAACCTCACGCCCTCCACCCACCAGCCGTACGTCGGTGTCTCGGCGTTCGCACACAAGGCCGGACTGCACGCCTCCGCGATCAAGGTCGATCCGGACCTGTACCAGCACATCGATCCGGCGCTGGTCGGCAACAGCATGCGGATGCTGGTCTCCGACATGGCCGGCCGCGCCTCGATCGAGCTGAAGGGCAAGGAGCTGGGCTTCGACCTGAGCGGCGACCGGGAGCTGGTCAGCCGGGTCGTGGAGCGGGTCAAGGAGCGCGAGCTGGCGGGCTACACGTACGAGGCCGCCGACGCCTCCTTCGAACTGCTGCTGCGCGAGGAGGCGGAGGGCCGGCCGCTCCGGTACTTCCGGGTGGAGTCGTGGCGGGCGATCGTCGAGGACCGGCCGGACGGCACGCACGCCAACGAGGCGACCGTGAAGCTGTGGGCCAAGGGCGAGCGGCTGGTGGCCACCGCCGAGGGCAACGGTCCGGTGCACGCGCTGGACCGGGCGCTGCGGGTGGCCCTGGAGCGGATCTATCCGCAGCTGGCCGGGCTGGAGCTGGTGGACTACAAGGTCCGCATCCTGGAGGGCCGGCTGGGCACCGGTTCGATCACCCGCGTCCTGGTGTCGACCAGTGACGGGCAGGGGGAGTGGTCCACGGTCGGCGTCGCCGAGAACGTCATCGCGGCTTCCTGGCAGGCGCTGGACGACGCGTACGCGTACGGGCTGATGCGGGCCGGGGCCGAGCCGCAGGAGTAGCCGCGGAGCGCGCGGGAACAACCGCGGCCCCGTACCGGTCCTTGGAGAGGAGCCGGTACGGGGCCGCGGGGTTTTCAGGAGCCTTCGGCTCAGGCGGCGGCCTTGACCGCGGAGATGTCGAAGGTGAGCTTGACCTTGTCGCTGACCATCACGCCGCCGGTCTCCAGTGCCGCGTTCCAGGTCAGGCCCCAGTCGGAGCGCAGGATCTCGGCGCTGCCCTCGAAGCCGACGCGCTCGGCGCCGTACACGTCGGTGGCCACGCCCTGGAACTCCAGGTCGATGGTGAGCGGCCGGGTGACGTCCTTGATCGTCAGGTCACCGGTGACGCGGTAGGTGTCGCCGCCCACCCGCTCGGCGGCGGTGGAGCGGAACGTCATCAGCGGGAAGGCGCCTGCGTCGAAGAAGTCGGTGCCGCGCAGGTGGGCGTCGCGGTCGGCGATGCCGGTGTCGACGGAGGCGATGGTGACGTCTACGGAGGCGGTGGAGCGGGCCGGGTCGGCGCCGTCGAGGTGGAGGGTGCCCTCGTGGGTGCCGAAGGCGCCGCGGACGTTGGTGACCATGGCGTGCCGGACGGTGAAGCCGATCCGGCTGTGGGCCGGGTCGATGGTGTAGTCGCCGGTCAGCGCGGCGAGGGCGGGGTCGGCGTCGAGGACGGCGGTGGCCCGGTCGGTGGTGGCGTGGCCGGCGTCGGCGGCGCGCTTGCGGTGGAACAGAGCCATGGCTCCTCCTCGAAGGCGGGTGCTCGATCAAGGTTGTTTAACCTTCAATGAGATTGAGCCTACCGCGATCTAGTTCAAGTTTCAACATCTGTCTCATCGGGGAGTGATGCGGATGTCCCGCGGCGGGCATGTCATGGGCATTGTCGCGGTGTGCGGCCCGTGGCAGGGTCTGGGCCGTCGGACACCGTTCAACCGCACCCCATCCGTACGCAGTTGACGCTCACGGAGAGGACGGACCGTGCCGCCTTCCCCCGTCTGGTCCCGCCGGGGCTTCCTCGGCTTCTCCGGAGCGGGCGCGCTCGGCCTGGCGCTGACGCCCGCGCTCGCCGGACCCGGCCCCGCCGCGTACGCCGCCGACGGCGACCCGTACGAGCCCCTGCGCCGCCGCTGGCTCGGCCTCCAGCTCGGCACGGGCTACGACCCGGCCGCCGAACCGTACGCCGCCCGCCTGAAGGAGACCGGCGAGCTGGCCCGCGGCTTCCGCGCGTCCATGCGCCCGGCCGCCGGCTCGCTCTGGCCGGACAGCCCCTTCGACCCGCCGGCCGGCATCACCCGCAGCTACAGCCGGCTCGCCACCATGGTCCGCGCCCACGCCCAGCCCGGCACCGGCCTGACCGGGGACGCCGGCCTGGCCGCCGACGTCGTCAAGGGCCTGGACCACGTGCACGACACGGTCTACCACGCGGGTACCGCCAGATACGGCAACTGGTGGGAGTGGCAGATCGGCAGCCCCCGGCTCCTGCTGGACACCGTCGCGATGCTGTACGGCCGGCTCGGCGAGGACCGGCGGGCCCGGTACCTGGCCGCCGTCGACCACTTCGTCCCCGACACCATGCTCGGTGACTACACCGGCACCAGTACCGGCGCCAACCGCGTCGACCTGTGCCGCGTCGTCGCGCTGCGCGGCATCCTCGGCCGGGCCCCGGCGAAGATCGCACTGGCCCGCGACGCGCTGTCCCCGGTCTTCCCGTACGTCACCAAGGGCGACGGCCTCTACGCCGACGGCTCCTTCGTCCAGCACACCTGGGTCGCCTACTCCGGCACCTACGGCTTCGTCCTCCTCGACGGACTCGGCCGCCTCTTCACCCTGCTCGGCGGGACCGACTGGGCCGTCACCGACCCCGAGCGCCAGATCATCTTCGACAGCGTGGAGCACGCCTACGCACCCCTGCTCTACAACGGCCTGATGATGGACAGCGTCAACGGACGCGCCGTCAGCCGCGGCTACCTGCGGGCCGACGAACGCAAGGTGATGCGCAGCGACCACTTCCACGGCCACGCCCTGGTCGCCGCCGTAGCCCTGCTGGCGCAGGCGGCCGGAGCGGGGGAGCGGGAGCGCTGGCAGGCGATGGTCCGGGGCTGGATCCGGCGCGACACCGGCTACCCCGTGCTCGCCGACCGGCAGTTCGAGATCGCCGACCTCGCCCGCCTCAAGGCGCTCGCGGACGACGCCGGCCCGGTCGCGCCGGAACCCGTCGCCCACCGGCTCTTCCCGGCCATGGACCGGGCCGTGCACCGCCGCCCCGGCTGGGCCGCCGGTCTGGCCATGGCCTCGGACCGCATCACGTACTACGAGAACGGCAACGGGGAGAATCCGCGCGGCTGGCACACCGGCGCCGGAATGCTCTACTGGTGGGGCCGCGACTTCGCGAACGACCAGTACACCGACGCCTTCTGGCCCACCGTCGACCCGTACCGCCTGCCCGGCACGACCGTGTCCGCCAAGCGGCTCGCCGACAACGAGGGCGGCGGCTGGGGCGAGCCCAAGCCCGCCGCGCGGTGGGTCGGCGGCACCACCGACGGGGAGTACGCCGTGGTGGGGCAGGACGTACGCGGCCTCTCCTCGACCCTGCGCGCCAAGAAGTCGTGGTTCTTCGCCGCGGACTGCGTCGTCTGCCTGGGCGCCGGCATCACCTCCCGCGACGGGGTGCCCGCCGAGACGGTCGTGGACAACCGCAATCTGGGCGCGGCGGGGGCGTCGGCGCTGACCGTCGACGGCGTACGGCAGCCCGCGGTGCCCGGCCGTCCGCTGGCCTTCCCGCGCGCCCGCTGGATCCACCTGGCCGGGCACGGCGGGTACGTCTTCCCGCGCGTCCCCGGCGGCGGAGAAACGGTCCCGCACGCGCTGCGCGACACCCGGACGGGTGCGTGGAGCGACATCAACACCGGCGGCTCGCCCGAACCGTTCACCCGCCGCTACCTGACCCTGTGGATCGACCACGGCACCGACCCGACGGACGCCGCTTACGCGTATCTGCTGATGCCCGGGGCGGGTCCGCGTGCCCTCGCCGCCCGGGCCGCCGACCGCCACTGGCTGACCGTCCTCGTCAACACCGGCGAGCGGCAGGCCGTCGCGATCCCCTCGCTCGGCCTGACCGCCGCCGCCTTCTGGCAGCCCGGTTCGGCGGGCGGCCTGACCGTCTCGGCGCCCGCGAGCGTCCTGCTGCGCGAGCGGCCGGCGCATGCCGCGTACGGGCGGCACGGCGGCCGGACGGCGTCACTGTGTGTCGCCGAGCCGTCGCGAACCGGCAGGCCTTTCGAGGTGGTCTGGGACCGTCCGGTCCGCGCCGTGCTCGCCACCGACCCCTCCGTCACGGCCCTGGCGACCACTCCGGTGCTCCGGCTGCGCGTCACTCCGGGCACCGCCTGCACCACCCACACCTGCACGGTCGCCCCGCGCTGACCGGCCGTTGCGCCTGATCACGGCGGCACCGACGCGCCGGCCACGGTTCCGCGGCGCCCGGTCAAGCAGCGGACTGCCACAACGCCACGCGGGCGGGCTTTGTCGGGCCCATACATACCGCTGAGGCCGTCGGACGTGCCCAGGAGGCCGTACGCAGGCCACGTACAGCGCGCTTCTGTCCTGCCTGCCCACCAAATCGCTTCCGACGTTGTACGAAACCGACATCGGTTCTGGAGGGTCCGGCCACGTACCGTCGATGCATGACCACTGTCGAAGATGTGCCCGCCGAGGCGAACGACGCCCGCGGGCGGGTCGCCGAGCTGCACGCCATCCGCGAGCAGGCCCGGCGCGGCCCCAGCGAGCGGGCGACCGAGGCGCAGCACGCCAAGGGCAAGCTCACCGCGCGTGAGCGGATCGAGCTGCTGCTGGACGAGGGTTCCTTCCGGGAGGTGGAGCCGCTGCGGCGGCACCGGGCCACCGGATTCGGCCTGGAGGCCAAGAAGCCCTACACCGACGGTGTGATCACCGGCTGGGGCACCGTGCACGGCCGGACCGTGTTCGTCTACGCCCACGACTTCCGGATCTTCGGCGGCGCGCTGGGCGAGGCGCACGCCACAAAGATCCACAAGATCATGGACATGGCCATCGCGGCCGGTGCCCCGCTGGTCTCGCTGAACGACGGCGCCGGCGCCCGTATCCAGGAAGGCGTCTCGGCGCTGGCCGGATACGGCGGCATCTTCCAGCGCAACACCAAGGCCTCCGGCGTCATCCCGCAGATCAGCGTGATGCTCGGCCCGTGCGCGGGCGGCGCGGCCTACAGCCCCGCGCTGACCGACTTCGTGTTCATGGTCCGCGAGACCTCGCAGATGTTCATCACCGGCCCCGACGTGGTGCGCGCGGTCACCGGCGAGGAGATCACCCAGAACGGCCTGGGCGGCGCCGACGTGCACGCCGAGACCTCGGGCGTGTGCCACTTCGCCTACGACGACGAGGCCACCTGCCTCGAAGAGGTCCGCTACCTCCTCTCCCTGCTGCCGTCGAACAACCGGGAGAACCCGCCGTCGGTGGCGTGCGAGGACCCCGCCGACCGCTCCGGCGACACGCTGCTGGACGTGGTTCCGGCAGACGGCAACCGCCCCTACGACATGCGCACGGTGATCGAGGAGCTGGTCGACGACGGCGAGTTCCTGGAGGTCCACGAGCGCTGGGCCACCAACATCATCGTGGCACTGGCGCGGATGGACGGCGAGGTCGTCGGTCTGGTCGCCAACCAGCCGCAGTCGCTGGCCGGGGTGCTGGACATCGAGGCCAGCGAGAAGGCCGCGCGGTTCGTGCAGATGTGCGACGCGTTCAACATCCCCATCGTCACCCTGCTGGACGTGCCCGGCTTCCTGCCCGGCGTCGACCAGGAGCACGGCGGCATCATCCGGCACGGCGCCAAGCTGCTGTACGCGTACTGCAACGCCACCGTCCCGCGGATCTCGGTGGTGCTGCGCAAGGCGTACGGCGGCGCGTACATCGTCATGGACTCGCAGTCCATCGGCGCGGACCTGACCTACGCCTGGCCCACCAACGAGATCGCGGTGATGGGCGCCGAGGGCGCGGCCAACGTCATCTTCCGCAAGCAGATCGCGGAGGCGGACGACCCCGAGGCGATGCGGGCGCGGATGGTCAAGGAGTACAAGTCCGAGCTGATGCACCCGTACTACGCGGCCGAGCGCGGCCTGGTCGACGACGTGATCGACCCCGCCGAGACCCGCGAGGTGCTCATCCGCTCCCTGGACATGCTCCGCAACAAGCACGCGGACCTGCCCGCACGCAAGCACGGCAACCCGCCCCAGTAAGGCGCGGCAGCCACCCGACCGGCCCCCGACCGGACCTTTCGAAGACCGGAGAAACGACGTGACCACTCCCGTTCAGACCAGCTCCATCCGCGTGGAGAAGGGCGAGGCCAGCGAGGAGGAGCTGGCGGCGCTGACCGCCGTCCTGCTCGCCCGTGCCGCCCACCGGCCGGAGGCCGCCGTGCCGGGCCGCCGCCGCGCCACCGCCGCGCGCTGGCGCCGGCTGGAGCGCCAGCACGGCTTCCGCGGTGCCGGCAGCTGGCAGCGCTGAGCACAGCCGTCGCACCCGGGCCCGGTACTCCTCGTGGGTACCGGGCCCGACTGCTTTCTTCGCGGGTCGTACGCCGTTGCTGCGGCGGCCGAAACAAGGCGTAGGTTCGCACCGACTCCGGGGCCGGGAGCTGTCCAAGACGTGATCCCCGTGCTGACATGCGCTCGTCATCACGCTCCCGCCGTCCCGCACCCCGGGCGGCGGGGGCCGTCCCCAGGACGACCGGAAGGAAAACCCATGCTCCGCACACTGGGTACCGGTGCCGCCGCGGCATCGCTGCTGCTCCTCGCCGCGTCGGCGTCCCCCGCCTCCGCCCAGACCTCCGGGTACGGCGAAGAGGCGCCGCCGACCGGCCAGATCACCATCACGGTCGCCACCGTCAACGGCTCGGGCTGCCGGCCCGGCAGCGCCGCGGTGGCCGTAGCGCCCGACAACACCGCGTTCACCGTGACGTACAGCGAATACCTCGCCCAGGCGGGCAAGGACACCAGACCCACGGACTCCCGCAAGAACTGCCAGATCGCACTGAACGTCCACGTCCCCCAGGGCTTCACCTACGCGATCGCCAAGGCCGACTACCGCGGCTACGCCCAGCTCGCGCCCGGCGCCGTCGGCCTGGAGCAGGCGGGCTACTACTTCCAGGGCAGCTCCCAGACCTCCCGCAAGAGCCACCGCTTCACCGGCCCGTACGACGCCAACTGGCAGGCCTCCGACGAGACCGAGATCGACGCGCTGGTCTACGCCCCCTGCGGCGAGAAACGGTACTTCAACATCAACACCGAACTGCGGGTGGACGCCAAGGGCTCCGACCCCAAGCTGACCAGCTTCATGGCGATGGACTCCACCGACGGCAGCATCAACACCAAGTACCACTTCGCTTGGAAGCAGTGCCCGAAGTAGTAGGCACCTCGGCAGGCGCCCGTACGGCCCCGGGGCCCGCGTACAGCGATGTACGCGGACCCCGGGGCCGCTCAGGCCGCTCCGGCAGCTTGAGGTACAGCCCGACGGCGACTTTCGGATGCGTCCAGGCGATGGACAGGCTGGACAGCAGCGACTGCACGGGCCGGACCTCCGGCGGCGCGAGTCGCGCGTACCCGGTGCGCTCCCGGACGCCGAGCGGACAGCAGGCGCCGCCCAGCGCGATGATGCCGAGCGCCACCCACAGGGTGCCGAACCGGCCGAACCACGGATTGGTGACACCGGCGACGAGCGGACCGAGGGTGGGCAGCCCGCCGGTGAAGGTGACGTGGAACCAGCCGACCGCGGTGCCCATCCGGGCACCGCCGACGCGCTCGTCGACAACCTCCTCCAGGAACTCCCGGAGCCGCCCGCCGGGAACGAAGGGCGGGCCGCCGTCCTCCTCAACGGCCTCGGCCGCACCGAGTACGAGGAGATGTTCGTCGTCCACCGGCAGGTCAACCGCCGGCTGCGCGCCGCCGGTCTCGCCCTGGCCGACGCCTCGGGCGGCGCGTCCGGTGCCCTGTACGGCGCGCTGCTCGCCGAGACCGGCGCCGTACTCACCCGGGCCGACGGTTGCTCCACCGCCCTGCTCGCGGACGCCGCCGACGCCGCGCAGCGGGCCGTATCGGAACTCGGCGGCGCCCGGGTCGGCGACAAGACCCTGCTCGACGCGCTGCACCCGTTCCGCGCCGAACTCCGCGCCCGCGTCGGCGACCCCCTTCCCGGCGCCTGGAAGGCGGCCGCCCAGGACGCCACACGTGCCGCGGCCGCCACCGTCGGCCTCACCCCGTCCCGCGGCCGCGCCGCCCGCATGGGCTCCCTGGGCCACGGCCACCCGGACCCCGGCGCGATGTCCTTGTCGCTCCTGCTCACCGCCACCGCCGAGCACCTGAACCGCTGACCGGCGGCGCGCGCCCGTGGCCGCCGGCAACACAAAGCCCCCGCACCTTCCGGCACGGGGGCTGGGCGTCGTCGTGTCCGGCTAGCGCAGGCGGGCCATGAGGGCGTGTTCGACGAGGGTGATGAGGGCGCTCTTGGCTTCGCTGCGGTGGCGGGCGTCGGTGGTGATGATGGGTGCGTCGG